>DFXY01000054.1 GCA_002381945.1 Bacteriovoracaceae bacterium UBA4096 | reverse complement strand
GCCCTTTTAAGAACCGCCTTTCCTGTTATAAAGCAAAACCAATGCACCCTTCTGTGGTGTAATGCCCGTGAAAAGGCCATGGGATTCTACTCCAAAGTCGGATTCACGGCGACTGGTGATCACTTTTCTATCCCGCACGTGGGAAAACATGTCTTGATGTCTATTAAGATTGATTAGATAATTGCTTTACATCATCACTTTGAACGTTAAGGAATATTGTGTTCACACATCACGATTATTTTCGTCGGGAGCTGGCCGAAATTTTAAGTCCAGTTATTGAAAAAACCTTCAACTGCACTTTCTCGGCAGAAAAAGTTTATGAACTCTTTGGAGCGACTCCTTCAAAGGAAGCGGGAGATATTGCTTTCCCACTTTTTCTGGTGGCCAAAGAGGGCAAAACAAATCCAGCTCAAGCAGCGAAAACACTTGATGAGGCCCTAACGACCTTACCGGGTTTTGTAATTAATAAAAAACCAACGGGCCCATATCTTAATTTCTATTTTGATTTTAACCGGATTGCTAAAAAATTAATTCCGGAAATTTTATCAGGTGAGACTTTCAAACAAAGCCTCACTGAGAATACTCCTAAAACAATGATTGAATACTCTCAGCCTAACACCCATAAAGAAATGCATGTGGGTCATATGAGAAATCTCTGTCTGGGTGATGCTCTCATTCGCCTTCACCGTTATTCTGGTTTTGATATTGTCTCTTCCACTTTTCCGGGCGATGTCGGAACCCACGTAGCAAAATGCTTGTGGTACCTGAAGTTTCATTACAAGGGCGAGATTCCAACTCAAAAACGTGGGGCGTGGTTAGGCTCTATGTATTCCACTGCCCATAATAAACTGGAAGAGGAACGGGGAACGCCGACTGAAGAGAAAAACCGGGAACAATTAACTCTGATCCTTAAACAGCTGGAACAAAAATCCGGTGAATTCTATGATCTCTGGAAGACCACCCGTGAGTGGTCAATTGAACTTATGAACGAGGTTTATAAGTGGGCCGGCGTTAAATTTGACGTCTGGTATTGGGAATCAGAGGTAGACTCTGATTCAGTTAAATTGGCCCGTGAGTATTATGAGAAGGGTCTTTTCATAGAGGATAAGGGCTGTATTGGCGTGGATCTTACGCCCTACAAGCTTGGCTTCTGCATGCTTCTTAAAACTGATGGAAATGGGCTTTACGCTACTAAAGATATTGAACTTGCTCGACGAAAATTCCAGGATTATCACATTGAAAAAAATATTTATGTGGTAGACAAGCGCCAGGAACATCACTTTAAGCAAGTTTTCAAAGTGCTTGAGCTCATGGGATTTGAAAATGCCAAGAAATGTTATCACCTTCAATATGATTTCGTAGAACTTCCTGATGGGGCCATGAGTTCCCGTAAGGGCAATATCGTTCCTCTCCAAAGTCTGATCGAAAATATGGTGAAGATGATCAAGGAACAATACCTTAACCGATACATCACTGAATGGACTCCTGAGCAAATAGAAGAAACGGCCCAGATTGTTGCCAAAGGGGCCATTAAGTATGGAATGACCCGCATTGATCCAACTAAAAAAATAGTTTTTGATATGCAGGAGTGGCTAAAGCTCGATGGCGAATCCGGTCCCTATATTCAATACGCTTATGCACGAATTAATTCTATGCTTAATAAACTTGGCGCCCCCAAAGCCTTGGATATTGAAATTGAAGCTCCTCAGGAAAAAGAATTAATCGCCCAGATGATGAATTTTCACCATGTTGTACAACAAGCGACCGAACAATATAAACCTTCTGCACTTACTGCTTACCTTTATGACCTTTCTCGGGCCTATAATAGCTTCTACGCTGAATGCCCCGTAGGTTCGGCCATTGAACCAACCCGTTCATCAAGGTTAATGCTTTCACGGGCAACTGCAGACATACTAAAACAAGGATTAGCACTTTTGGGTATTGAAGCACCTTCGAGAATGTAATGAGACTATCAGTTCAAATTGAGTTTGATAAAACATTGGATCTCGTGACTCACAAAAAGTCAGTCATCGTAGGGCGTTCACCAAAGTGTGACCTGGTCATTCCTCATGAATCAATCTCACGCAATCATTGCCAGATTGAAATCATCAAAGATCTTTTTTATATAACTGATTTAGGAAGTTCTAACGGGGTGACTGTTAATGGACAGAGGATTCCCCCTAAAACGAAAGTCCCACTAACTGCCACCTCTCAAGTTTCATTGGGCAAGCTTGAATGTGAGCTCAGTCAATCGGCCAAAGTGGAGCAAAACTCTCCAAAAGTTATCAGCTCCACCGTTGCCGATACTGGTGACTTCACGGCCACTATGAGAATTTCCCGGATTGAACTTAACAGGCCTTCAATCACTTTGGAGCTTGAAAAGAAGCCAATAGTTAAAGGGCCAAGAAATCCCATTACGGAAAAACGAAGACCCGCACCTAAGCCTAAAAAAGAGTATGGAAGATTACTCTTACTTGTCATAGCAGCGTTGATCCTGATCGCAGCTTGGTTTCTTGCCCCAGATCAGGTTTAAACTTCTTAAAAAAATTCAAGAAATCCATGATATTTCCGATATTTAATCAGAACTGCCAACATTTCGATCATCCTTAAATTGTTTAGTTATTCAAACAATAACAGGATGCGAATTTGGATTAACTAGATATAGCATCGGTATCTTACTGGAATAGTTGAGTTAAATAATGAATAAAAATGCAAAAACAAATAAAAAACACTTACTCACTAGCAAGACCTCTTGTATTGCAGTTAGTTATAACGGTTAATAAGTATATGAAGTCTTTACGCAAAATCTCATCAAACCAACTAGGCATGTCCATGCTCTTTATGGTGATGATCCTCGCCCTGGCAGTAGGTGGTATTGGTTACGTTGCTACTGACATGATCCCAAAACTTCAAAGTGAAAAGAAAAAAGCAGAGGCCATTATTTCTTACCGGGTCTTTATTGGAAGCTTAAACGATTATCTGGTTCATGGAATTCGCGAGAAGTGGTGTCTCAATCATACAAACGGCGTGTCAGACATGCTGATGTCTAATGCCTGCGGTTCCACTAAAGCAATGGAAGACATAGTCACTTACCCAGGAAATCTTGAAAGGATTTTATGGAGTGCAGAAAACATTGGGAAAACTTTTACAGCGGCCCCGTCCCAGGAAGAATCAAATAAAATTCTGGCACTCAATTACTTGCGCTATAACTCCAATCCACAAAAAACAAGTCGTTTGCTGAAATACGAAGACGTAAGACCCCCTAATGGAAAACTTACTTTCAAGATTACTCAAGCAGTTCTAAAAGACATGACTTCAGAGCATCCACTGTATGTGATGGCCAATAAAATCAAGGATTGTGTTAATCAAATAGATATCGAAATTTTCCAGGTAAATGATTTCAACAATATCGGTGGCGGCGATGAACGCAAGATCGGCATTCACATTAAATCCGATATCATTAAAACCCGTTTCAGTTGCTTAATCTTAAAACAGGCCGATTCTACCAGTTACTATACTTTTTATCCACGCAGGCTTCATACTTTCAGTTTAATTAAGTATGGAAATCTGGATGGAAAACTTCATAACGAATATCATGGCCCTGTATATGTGGCCGGGGACTTTATCCTACCCCCTCCAAGTGCTGACAAAAATGTTTCGAGCGTTTTCTACAACACTCTTACACTCGGTATTTTTAACTCAGGAAAAAATAACGGCGGGATTTTTCATGCGGGCCTGATCGCCAATTCCGATAAGAGTAAGTACACCTTTGATGACAGAGGACACCCATATCGTTCAAAACAAGATTATTATGATAACTTTCGAGGTTTTTTAGCTGGCGTTCATTTGGACTCATCTGAAGACAAAGGATTCCATAATCTTTTTGATTACTCATCTGTCTCATCCGGAGATGTTGGGACTCTGGAAGCCTGTATTGAAGAAAATAATGCTCTTCTAAAACCAAGTGTTAATTATGATACTCTTTTGGCCTACAGTGGGTATTCCCCTGCTCAGGAATCCTTACGCCTAAAACTGTCTTTTACCAAGAGGAACCGTTTTAAACCCTCCAATGAGGCCGGTCAGGCCAGCAAAGACTATAATCAGGCACCGGTAGAGAAACCAAAGAAAAAATGGTGGGAATGGGGCGGTGATGAAGATGAACCTTCACTCCCAAGTCTCAATCAGCGGAAATTTTTATTTGATATCAGCTCACCTGAAGGAAATCGCGCATTGGGTTCAGTCGGTTTCAGATACGGAGAATCTAATTGGAATAGCCCAATTGAAAGTTATTACGGAACAATGGGTGTAGGAACCAAGGTTCAAATTTCATTAAACCTTCCCCATTTTGATTTAACCAGCAGCAAACTGGGAACATTTGTTAACAACACTTCAAATCGTGATCGCTCCAATTATAAGAGTGTTATTGATTGGGGCCATGTCCTTTACAACATACCTGAAGCCCAGGAGTTCAGAAAGGCCGGGGATGATCTGGATTATCAATGTAACAGAAGAACTTCTGAGCAATGTGAATTCTTTGGTTATAAATTTGCAAGCTGCGACAGTCAAAAAGATAAAACGTGTGATTACAATCGAGAAATCAGTGATTATAACCAGGCCAAAGATAAACTAAAAAGTAAACTTGAAGAAATTAAACTCTTAATTGATAGTAACAAGCCTGCCACGATGACAGTAACACTTAATCATGTGGAGCCTCATCTAAGTAAAGAAGTTTTAAATCAAAGATACCTGGACTTCACCTATACACCAGAATGGAAACCATTTTTTAACATGGTAAGAAGTAAGATCTCAGAGACTATGCGCTTTTCATTCACCCCTTATCACTATGGCCCATACTCAAATCTTTATATTGATATTGATGTTAAAGGGGCCGAAGGTGGAGAAGTCGATTTCTTAAATCGTTCTTTTGGAAAATCCTCTGAAAACTTCCGCACCAGCAGATGGATGAACACTTATAACAATGCTGTTCTGGAAGATGATCCCACCCCATTGGTAGAATTGGACTGCCCTGATGGTATGGGTGTCGCAGACTGGGATCTCGACATGTCTGGCAGTACGAACTTTGCCTGGAATTACGCCAATACTCCTCCCGGGGCCCAGGTTGATTCAAGTGATCACTCACCTGCAACACCTATCGTATTTTATCCAGGTGATGAGCATAATCCGCCCTTTGAAGGTCACGCTCCCTCAACAACCAAATCAGTTGTCGAGGAATGTACTATCCCTGCGAACAGAACTCATGTTTACGGATTCTATGTGTGTAATAAACTCATCATTCAAGACAGGTCAACGCCACTTTATATGATTGGTACCTTTATTGTGCATGAATTAATTCAGCCTCCTGCCATGAATGTACCAGTTTACTGGCACAGCGTATGGGATACAAAAGCATCAGATTTAATTATGTCCGACCTCAATGGCCACAAGCCTGCTTGTGACTTATCAAAAAACCTTATGAATAAAACATGGGTTGATATTATCAATAATTCTCAAGTGAGCTCATCCATCCAATCATGTAGTCCTCTGGATCTAGTTACAAATGGACCGAATAACTTTAGCTGGACAACTGTAGATCCGGATATTGGGATTGCCAATCCCGGGGATGTTATGACTTCACAAAAAACAAACAGGATTCAGAAATGGGTAATCCGTGAAGAATCCAGAGTGGATATGATCAGATGAAGACACTTATCAAAACGCAAAAAGGTTTCGGTATGGTTGAAGTCCTGATGGGCTTCGCTCTCGCAGGCGTAGGGGCCTTCATCATCCTAAATGCTGTGGATTTTCTGGGTGAAAAGAAGGCCATTGTTGATAAAAGCGCCACCATGGAAAATCTCATGACAGGCCTTATGGAATCTGTCCGCTCAAACATTGCTATGGAAAAAGTCGACTTTCAATCTGAGAACTTTCTAAATCACACCACGTATGAAGCTGTAGAGAATAGCTTAAAATTATGCTGGGTAAATGATGGCATTATTCCGGTAGAGGAATATCCGGGATGCCCGGGAAAACTGGGATATGTCGTGGCGCCTATGAAGGCCGGTAACATGGAATTCAGAGGACTTTATAAGGTCACGGTAAGATTGACCCATAAGGAACTGTTTCCAGGACAATTTAAACAATATGATTTCATAGTGAAGGACCCATGAGAAATAATCGAGGATTTTCTTTATTAGAGATGACTATCGCAATCGGCCTGTCAGGCTTTCTGGCCACGATTGGGTATAATCTTTATCTGTTTGCGACCAAAGAAACTAATACTTTAAGTGAAGACATCATGGTCACCATTGCTCGTTTTGGTGCCTCAAAAGTGATTACTCGTGACTTGAGTGGTGCAGAACCAAGCTTTAATTATTTAAACCTTGCCGATGATACCGGATTACCGTTTTATACTTTTGCTAAAAATGAATACTGCCGGCAAGAAAAATGCTCCCGCCAGTTAACTCTTGAAATCAAGGCCGGTGAAATGAAGTCAAGATCCATGTATTTCATAGTTAAGAAAAGCCTCGGTAAAGAAATTCAACGGCTTTCTGTTCATCCCAGATCAGTGTTTAAACCTGATAAAAGTTTTGGTGGAGTCAACTGGCAGCATACCTCTGAGCAGTATTCAATTTCCAAAAGTAATCTTCCGGAATCTCCCTGGATTGAAAACAGAATCATGATGCTGACTTCTGAAGTGGAATTCTTTGATTGTTACACCTCTGTCATGCAGATGAATAACACGGGTACTTGCCGTGTTACTTGTTCGATCTCAGGAACATGTGATTATGCGGTCAAAAGACCGTTTAAAATGCTGGGTGTAGTGAATAAGAGCCCATCGGCCGATTTATCCTACTACCCGATCAATGGCAAAGAAAGTCTCTTAAAAACTAACTACCGGGTTTGCAGACCGGACAAAGATTTTAAATGTATGGGTGTTGTGGATATTCCTAACGGGATCAAGTCAACCAAAACGTTTTATGAAAAACTACCTTTTATTCCGGGGACTGATGATCGAACCGTACTAACCCCGGTGGAAGTGGTTGAGTATTACCTTGAAAAACCAACAAAAGAGGCCCTGGATCATCAAGTGCTACTTAAACGGGCAAAAGCATCTTTTAGCAATGGCAGTATAAAGTTTGAAAAGCCGCTGACGTTAATGTCGGGGATTAAGTCAATAGTGTTCTCAAGAAAGAATGTTTCGAACCCTGTTGTCGAATATAAGTTAAGAAAGGTCAGAATGAAGAAAAGTCTCAAGTAGTTTTCTTCTAAAAAGAGGTACGTATGAAGATTTTAGTCTTATCTCTCTCTCTGTTTTTGAATTTGGATGCATTCGCTCAGTTTAGCGTTGCACCTTTCGGAGCTTCCGGAGGTGGGATTCCACCTATCGGTCAAAGCAGAAAGAATAACTGCGGCAGTGGTGCCTGTAGTTTTGAGTTGAATGTGAAGCCTTACTGTTTTGGGACCAACCTACGGGCATTCTCTTATGACCGTCAGATGAATCCTTCACAAGACATCACCATGACTCTTAACATGGCAGATCCAAAAACCCCTACTAAGAAAGACGAACTCAAAGTAGTCTTTCCGGCACGGATGACTTGGGGCTCGGCCGGTGTTCGCACTGACTGTATGTTTAAAGAAGGTCAGGACATGTCCAAGTCTGGCTATAAAGACATGACTTGTTATGTCCCTTGGAAGAAAGCTAATTATGATTATAAATTAGCTGGCTGGTTGGAAAAAACTAACCCACAAGGAAATCCTTATCTCGGAGCTGAGTTTGCCAAGTATGGTGGTGTTCCACTTTACGCTACTCTCATTGGCACACCGGATGAAGAAGTTGATAGCCAAGTAACTTGTTTGTACAAGTTCACTGTGGATAATAAACATGGGAAGATGATTACTTCGGCGGTAAGCTGCTACTATCCTTCCCGCTTACCTGACCTAAGTCACTTAGTTAAGGTCTACAAGGAAGGTAAAGAACTGACAAATGTTGAAGTTGAGGCCCACACCAATAACATTAAGATCCGATACAAAGATCCAATGAATGCCATTATTGGTAACAATGCAATTAAACATGGTAAAATCCTAATTGATAAACCACCTCGCCACAGTATCAGTTTCACTCAGCCCGGCAATAATGGTTCGACCAGAGTGTTAGCGGCGCAAAGAGAGCTTGAATCCTTTGATGAGGCCACCGCCTACCAGACTTTCACGGCCCAGGTTAAATTCCCTGGTATGGAAGGCTTCTGTGGTGGTTACTACTCTCCTCTTATGTTGTTCTTTGATCAAAAACTTCCTCAGTTTTCAGGAGTCTCCCTTTTCTCTCTTTACGGTGTAAAAGAAGGCACTCGTGTGAACTGGCCTGAAGAGAAGGCCCCTGGATACTTCCTTGCCCACCTGAAGGGAGAAGAATCCATCACATCTGATGCTCAACTTTTCGGAAAAAATGCTGATCATGAAAACGGGTTTTTGACCCTTAAAATTCATGATAAGAATGGTGACAATGTGATTGATTCGAAGGATGCTATTTTTAAAGAGCTTAGACTTTGGAATGATGCAAACGGAGATGGCGTATCTGAATCCTCAGAGCTATCAACTTTAAAATCTAAAGGTGTCACGGCCATATCTCTTAAGTATACTAGTCGTGATGTAACTAAGTTTGGTGATCGGGCCCGGGCCCGTGAAAGAAGTCAGTTTACGTTTGTTAAAGATGGAAAAGTTAAACAGGGAGAAGTCTTAGATATTTGGCTATCCCCACTAGAATAAGGTAACCAGGGGTCTGGTCTCTACCAGACCCCTTTCTTGAAATTATGCGGCTGATTTGTAAGTTGATAGATGGTGAAGAGTTAGTATTTGAAATCTCCAAGCCAAGTTTTGTTATAGGTAGGTCCACTCAGGCAGATGTGGTGATTCCTCATGAAGGAATGTCACGAAAACATTGTCTAATAGAAAATAAAAACGGTCAGTTTTTTATTACTGATCTAGAGAGTGCTAATGGGGTTTTTATTGATGATAAAAGAATTGCGCCCAGCACCCCAACAGCAGTTCCGGAGTATTTGAATCTGTCGTTTGGTGCAGTTCAAAGCTTGAGAATTGAGCAGGAAGAAAACTTGAATTATAAGATTGAACAACAAACAAAAAATTTACAGAATCCGCTCAATAAAACAAATCCAAATTTAAAAAGACCAGCTTCTAAGACTGGTAAACATGAGCAGCTAAAAAAAGGGCCAGCGCCCGCTTCATCAAAAAAGAATGTTTTACTTTTGGTTGCCACCATTATGGTTTTAGCAATCGCGGGATATCTCTACTATCAAGATCAAAAAAATCAAGAGATGCCCCTGAGCCCAGAAGAAATGTATGAGTAAGGCTAATTAACTGCCTTGCCTTTCCATTCATCTTTAATACAAAACCTTGAACCGTGCTGATGAGTTGTCATAAACAACTGCCTTTGAAAGCAGGATTTTTTAGTAGGAAACTCACCCACTGCTGCACATGAGTGATGAGTTGCCGGCCGGACCGTTTCCTTAAAACGTTTTTCTTCACATTCTTTAAAATACGGGAGGGTCACACAGACCCAATGTTTTTCTTCACAGTTATAAATCAGAAAGGGGCCTGCCTCATAATTATCAGCAATAATGTCAACTTTAGGATCAAAACCGGCCAGGGACTTATTCCCATCATCAGACCAGGACAACTGAGTTAAAAGAAGCAACAAAAAAGCGTATTTTTTCATCATTAGTATTCTTATCGGTTATCTCTATTCCTTCTAAAGCCTAATAAATTCAAGAAGTCCCATTTACCTAAAGAAATAGGTGCTATTTCGCCCTATTTAAGCTAAGATCAATTATAGACATAAATAAGCTAAAAAAAGACGTATTTCTATGATTAAAATTAATAGAAAGACTGAGTATGCACTAATGGTGCTAAAACTCATGAAAGATAAAGATGTTAATGAGCTAACTACTGCTCGTGAAGTTTGTGACACCTTTGATACGCCATTTGATACTACCGCCAAAGTTATGCAGTTGATGAATACAGCTGGCATACTTCATTCTCAAAAAGGTGTAAAAGGCGGCTATACGATTGCCGTGGATCTCTCCCAGGTAAGTTATATGCAGTTAGTGGAATTAATTGAGGGCAAGAGCTTCATGATGGATTGCCACGAAGGTCCTTGTGAATTACTCCACTCTTGCAACATTACTCAGCCGATCAGACGACTTAATGACTACCTCATTAATATTTTTAACGCACTCTCCTTAAACGAACTTCTGGCAGAAGATAATCTTCTGGCACTAAAAAAACTCCCCGAAAGAAAAGTCGATGACTGCCCAATTGTGAGCAAGGTGAATATATGAAGATTGAAGATAAATTACAGGACAACTACAAGTATGGATTTGTCACAGACATTGAGACTGAAGAGTTTCCCAAAGGGCTTTCTGAAGAGATCGTAAGACTGATATCTCAAAGGAAGAATGAGCCAGAATGGTTACTTGATTATCGTATAAAAGCTTATCGTCACTGGTTAACTTTAGAACATCCGGAATGGCAGTATTGTAAAATCCCGCCGGTTGATTTCCAGGATCTTTATTACTACTCAAAACCTAAAACCAAAAAAGATGTCTATAAGTCACTAGATGATGTGGATTCAGAACTTCTGGATACTTTCGAAAAATTAGGCATTCCATTAACGGAACAAAAACGTCTTATGGGTGTGGCCGTGGACGCTGTCTTTGATTCTGTTTCGGTTGGTACAACCCATCAGGAAGAGCTTGAAAAAGTCGGAGTCATTTTCTGTTCTATCAGTGAAGCTATTGAGAAATATCCTGATCTGGTAAAAACATATTTTGGAACTGTCGTTCCTTATTCAGATAACTTCTATGCTGCCTTAAATTCGGCCGTATTTTCTGACGGCTCCTTTGTTTACATCCCTAAGGGTGTTAAATGCCCGTTAGATTTATCGACTTACTTCAGAATAAATGCCAAAGAATCAGGTCAGTTTGAAAGAACCCTTATCATTGCCGATGAAGGCAGTTATGTGAATTACCTGGAAGGCTGTACTGCCCCTCAGCGGGATGAAAATCAACTTCACGCGGCCATTGTGGAACTTGTCACATTGGATAACGCTGAAATTAAATATTCAACCGTACAGAACTGGTATGCCGGAGACAAAGAAGGCAAAGGCGGGATTTACAATTTTGTAACTAAACGTGGCCAATGCCGCGGGAAGAATTCAAAGATTTCCTGGACTCAAGTAGAGGCCGGTTCTGCGATTACCTGGAAATATCCTTCTTGTATTTTGCTAGGAGATAATTCTCAAGGCTCTTTTTACTCGGTGGCGCTGACTAATCACTTTATGCAAGCGGATACTGGAACCAAGATGGTTCATGTTGGGAAGAACACTAAATCGACTATTGTCTCGAAGGGCATTTCCGCTGAAAAATCCCAGAACGTTTACCGTGGTCTGGTAAAGATCATGCCAAGTGCAACTGGTGCCAGGAACTATTCCCAATGTGATTCCATGCTAATTGGTGATCAGTGCGCGGCCAATACTTTCCCGTATATCGATGTAAAAAATAATACTGCCATAGTGGAACATGAAGCCACGACTTCAAAAATCAGTGCAGATCAAATCTTCTACTTACAATCTCGGGGGTTCACGGCCGAGAAAGCAGTTTCTTTAATCGTTAATGGTTTTTGTAAAGATGTCTTCAAAACTCTCCCTCTAGAGTTTTCAGTGGAAGCAGTTAAGTTAATTGAAATGAAATTAGAAAATAGTGTAGGGTAAAAACATGATTGAAATTAAAAATCTCTCAGCAAAAGTAGATGGCAACGAAATCCTTAAAGGGATCAACCTCGTGGTTAAAAAAGGCGAAGTTCATGCCATCATGGGGCCAAACGGTTCGGGTAAATCAACTCTCTCCAAGATCATTGCTGGTCATCCGGCATACGAAGTGACCGGTGGTGAAATTAATTATGAAATTAACGGGAAGATGAAAAATCTTCTCGAGCTGGATCCGGCTGACAGGGCCAAAGAAGGCATATTTCTGGGTTTTCAGTACCCCATTGAAGTACCGGGTGTTTCGAATTTTACTTTTTTAAAAGAGTCCTTTAACCAAATCTGTGAGCACCAGGGTCTGGATAAGATGGACGATGAGGCCTTTCTTAAGCATCTACGTGGGAAACTAAAAATCCTTGAGATGAATGAATCCTTTCTCGATCGTTCAGTAAATGAAGGCTTCTCAGGCGGTGAGAAGAAGAAGAATGAAATTCTTCAGATGGCCATCTTAAATCCTAGATTATCACTACTGGATGAAACTGATTCAGGACTGGATATTGATGCACTAAAGATTGTCTCAGGTGGAGTTAATGCGCTTAAGAGCCGTTTTAATGCCACGATACTTGTGACTCACTATCAACGCCTGCTTGATTATGTAGTGCCGGATTTTGTCCATGTCCTTTATAAAGGACAGATCATTAAGTCAGGAGATAAGACTTTGGCCCTTGAATTGGAAGAAAAAGGCTATGACTGGCTGATTAAAGGTTAAACAATGAATATAGATAAATTAACCGCTCTGGCGGCAAAAAACTTAAATGAGAGTACTGGACCCATTAAAGGCTTCAGGGAAGATCACTTCATTCATTTCAAAGACAAGGGCTTAACTTCTCCAGTTATTGATGGGTATAAATTCACTCCTCTTGAAACTTTTTTTGACTCTCTATCTCAAGAAGAAAAAGTCACGGGCCCGATTTTTCAGAAAACAGAATTCCCAACTATTACGTTTATCGATGGTCAATTAGATCACTCTGACACTCTTCCTGCTGGTGTTGAGTTACGGATGATTAAAGATCATTTTGAAGAGATTAAGGACAAATTAACCCACGCCAATGCCCTTTCTCATCTTCACCATAGTTTATTAAATGAAGGTGTATTTCTTCAGATTGAAAAAAACAAGGAAATCACCAAACCCATTCGGATTTTAAATATCCTGACAACGAATAAAGTCATAGCTCCTACTCATTTGATCGTAGCTAAGCCCTTTTCCAAATTCACTATTTTGGAAGAAACCACCGGTGGCGATGTTTCCCACGCATTGATCAATGAAACTTATATCGTAGCAGATGAAGGAGCTCAAATTGAGCACATTCATCTAGATCAGGAAAGTGTTCAAGGATTAAACCACGGATCGGTCTTTGCGGAAGTCGCCAAAGACGCCACTGTCAGAAGTCTTATTCTTCATGTAACAGGCAAGCTCAACCGTAAGAATCTTACCTTAAATTTAAATGCTCCAGGAGCACGCGGAGAATCTTATTCGTTATTTTTGACTCACGGGAATGAACACAGTGATATCAGTACTGTTATTAACCATAAAGCGGCCGATACCACTTCCGACCAGATAGCCAAGGGTATTCTGGATGGTAATTCCAAGGGGGTCTTCACAGGACTCATTCATATTTTCCCTAAGGCCCAAAGAGTGGCCTCTAGTCAGCTCAATAAAAATTTACTCCTTTCAAAAAAGGCGCAGGTTCATTCACAACCTCAGCTTGAAATTTTCGCAGATGACGTAAAATGTTCCCATGGATCAACTACAGGTCAGCTATCAGATGATGAGGTCTTTTATTTCCAGGCCAGAGGTATTCCCGCCGATAAGGCCAGAACAATTCTCGCCCACGGCTTTGGGCTTGAGATAGTTCAGAAAATTTCTAACAAAGACGCCCGCTCATTTGTTAGTGGCATGGTGATGGATCACTTAAGTTCAAAATTTGAAATTGGGAGGATGTCATGAGTGTTCTCAAGAACAATCCTTACCGTAAAGATTTTCCAGTCATTGATCAGAATATCAATGGTAAACGTCTCGCCTATTTGGACAGTGCTGCCACGACGTTAAAACCTAAAGTTGTGATTGATGAATTAGACAAGTATTACCGTCTTGAAACTTCCAACGTACATCGAGGACTCTACTGGTTATCAGAAAATGCAACCAATAAGTTTGAGTTGACCAGAGATAAAGTGTCAAATCTTATAAACTCTCCAGACAGGAAACAAATTATTTTCACGAAGGGCACCACAGAATCGGTTAATCTTGTGGCCCAAAGTTATGTAAGAAATTTTTTAAAAAAGGGTGACGTCATCCTGCTCTCGCAAATGGAGCATCATTCAAATATTGTTCCCTGGCAGCTAGTTGCGGAAGAAAAAGACCTTATAATCAAGGTTATTCCGATTAACCCTCAAGGTGAGATCCTTCTGGATGAATACAAAAAACTACTTACTCCGGACGTAAAATTTGTCTCATTCGTCTATGTTTCAAATGCACTGGGAACAATCAATCCGGTTAAAGAAATGACCTCACTCGCTCATAAAGTTGGAGCAAAAGTGTTCATCGATGGTGCCCAGGCCATTGCTCATAAAAAAGTTGATCTCCAGGAACTAGATGTGGACTTCTTCGCATTCTCCGGACATAAAATGTTCGGGCCTACTGGCGTGGGTGTTTTATACGGCAAAGAAGATCTTCTTAATCAAATGCCTCCCTATCAAGGTGGCGGAGATATGATTGATGTGGTGACGTTTGATAAAACGACTTACAACACCCTTCCCCATAAATTTGAAGCGGGTACTCCTTCCATTTCAGCAGTCATTGGCCTCGGAATGGCAGTGGATTACATCAATCATGTAGGGCTAAAAAATATCCAGGAAGCTGAGGAAGAATTATTAAATTATGCGACTGAAAAACTTAAGAGTATCCCCGGCCTGATTGTTTACGGAGAGGCCAAAGAGAAAGCATCGGTTGTTTCATTTGGATTAAAAGGTATTCATCCTCACGACATAGCTTCTTTGACAGATAAGGAAGGAGTTGCCATCCGCACTGGGCACCACTGCGCTCAACCTTTAATGAAGTTTTTATGTGTCCCGGCCACTTGCCGTGCTTCGCTCTCTATTTATAATAACCAAGAAGACATTGACCAACTTTACGAAGCTCTGGTTAAAGTTAAACAATTTTTCGAATAACAGGTATTTTATGGAAATAACAATTCAACCTACCCCGAATCCTAATGCTTTGAAGTTCATCCTTGAAAAGGATGTTAAAGTAGAAGGGAAAGTTTCTTTCAAAACTCCTCAAGACTGCAAAGACATTCCTCTGGCCGCGGCCTTGTTTGATCTTCGTGGTGTTGACCAGATACACTTCTTCCAGAATGTTATCACCATCAGTAAGTTCAGCTTTGAAGACTGGGATAATTTAGAGCCGGCAGTGCAAACCTGCATAGACAGTTTTATTGATGATCATAATCCAGACTTTAAGGTTTATGATCCGGAAGCGGATAGACGAGCAAATCTTTCACCGGAACTTAAACATATTGAAGAGATCCTTGATAAGAGAATTCGCCCGGGTCTTCAGGGGGATGGTGGAGATATGGTCGTTGTGAATTTCAAAGACAATGTCCTGATCATTAAATATCAGGGAGCATGTGGAACTTGTCCAAGTTCTACCGCCGGAACCCTAGAGGCCATCCGGTCAATTTTAAGAGATGAAGTGAATCAAGAAATTGAAGTCTATCTTGCTCCTGAGTCCTAAGTCTCGGTTAAAACTGTGTCTACATTCTGATTAAGACAGTTAAAATTCCTCTCAGGAAATTGTCCTCAAAATAAGCTAAACTCCCCTTAACCAAGGGGAAGTTATGCTGATCTTTTTCGTCAACATTTTAATTTCGACCCTGGCCATTCTCATTACTGCCCGTCTTGTGCCAGGATTTGAAATCGATAATCCATCTCCCGCTATTATTTCCTGCCTGATGGTAGGACTCATTAATTTTCTGATCCGGCCAATCCTGCTTCTTCTGGCAATACCTTTGAATATGGCCACAATTGGGCTTTTTACTTTTATTTTCAATGCCTTAATTCTTAATCTGGCCACTGGGCTGATAGACGATTTTAACCTCACCAGCTGGGGTGCCTCTCTTTTAGGGGCTTTCATTTTGACCTTGATTCGGCTGTCGACCGATAGCTACCCTCAGACCAGAAGAAAACTATTAGGTTAGCTGACTGAATAAATATTTAGTTTTTATTTATTTTTAATGGGCCATAATAAGTATATGAAGCTCAAAATAAAATATAAAGATGAAGTCCTGACTTTTGAAACGGAAAAAGACAGCATTGGAATTGGCCGCTCAAGTGACAATGACTTTGTTGTCCCCTTTGAAGACTTCTCCCGTAAACATTGCCTGGTTACTTTCAAAGGTGATTATGCTTTCATTACAGACCTTGGCAGTAAGAATGGTGTGACAATTGACGGAAGAAAAATCCCGGCAAATCAGGCCTATCCAATTTATACCAATTCACGGGTTTTTATTGCGAATCTTTTTGAATTCATTCTCCCGGATGGAACTTCAATCAAGGAAGATCTTTTAGATTTAACCTTGGAAGAACCCATCAACAGGAACAGGTAGGTTTAAATGGGTCTGAACTCTTTTAAATTCAGCCTCACATCTCCTAAAGAAACCTTTAGTCATTCAAGCTCAAAGCAAGCAATTACTATTGGCCGCTCTCTTAAATGTGACTTCAATGTTCCCAAGGAAGATCTATCACGTGAGCACTGCTTGATAGAGCTGGATCAAAATGAAATTTTCATTACCGACCTTGGCAGCAAAAATGGTGTATCAATTGACCGCGCCAGGATCTCTCCTCACAAACGCTATAAAGTCACATCCGATGTAGAAGTGCTCTTGTCTAATAAATATGTATTTAAAGTAAACCCTGTGGGGATTGAAATCCGATCTAAAATGGATCTGGTTGAACATAAGGATGTCTCACCTGTTGCAGAAACTGTAACCATTCAACTTGAAGCTGAAAGACCGCTAGAGGATAAGGTTAAAGCTAAAATTAAACCGCTCGCTAGAAAGAAGGCCCCAATAGAAGGCACAAAGCAGACCTTCAGTCCGGAAGCTATCAAGATGATTATTGGCTTTGTGGTAATAACCGGAATTCTCGCCTACTCACTATTCCAGGATTAAATCACCAAGCTTTAGGACTGTAGTAGCTCCACATCTTTTCATGAGGTGAGCCGGCTTGAGGCCGGTATTGATAAGAGAACTTACAGCGAGCTGGCAAGGAAATGAGAATTGAGTCTACTCTGCCATTTGTTCTAAGCCCAAACAAAGTTCCCCGATCATGCAAAAGATTAAATTCAACATAACGACCTCTACGATGAAGCATGAAATCTTCATCTTCTTCAGTCCAATTCTCTTCCATTCTTTTGGTCACGATAGGAAAGTAAGACTTAATGAAGTGTTCAGAAAGATGAAAAACCAGCTTCACATCCTCTTCGGTATTTCCAGTATTCATATGGTCAAAAAAGATCCCACCAATCCCTCTCATCTCTAATCCGCGATGTGAATTATTGAAGTATTGGTCGCATTCTTTCTTCATGCCCTCATAAGCAGTGCCCGCTGCTTCTTTCCAGACATTATGGAAATAAGAAAAGTCTTCTTCGTATGGATAGTAAGGTGTGAGATCAGCACCACCTCCAAACCAAAATGTCTCACCTTGATGGATCATGCGAAAATTAGCATGAACTGTAGGAACTCTGGGATTTTTTGGGTGAATAATAAGAGAAATTCCTGCCGCCCACATCTCATCACCAGTACCCTTAAGATTTTTAGCAAACTGAGGGTCTATCTTTCCAAAGACACAAGAAGTGTTCACCCCGGCATTCTCAAAGAGCTCTCCTTGAAAGGCGCGTGTAAGGCCACCACCGCCCGGATGGCCGGCATGGTCAGTGCGGGACCAGGGATCATCTTTAATGATGAGAGTTGGATCCAATTTCCTCATTTCCTGAGTTATTCTCTCTTGTAAGTCCTTTACATGATGATGAAAGTTATTCTTAAGAAGTTCTAGATTCATAATTTTTCCTGAGTGGATTACAATTACAGTATGTTTACAAAATTTATCACAAGTTCACTACGCCCTCTAGGAATGTTTCTTATCTTTATCTTCGCTGCACTCTGCATCTTTGGTTCTATTATTGTGCGGGACATCGATAGCACGACACTATTAGGAAAATTTCTCGACTATACAATCTCCTTTGAAAATAGATTCTATGATTTCAGAATGAAATCTAATCTGGATCCCCATTTTAAGAGTAAAGAAATTCTTCTGGTAAAGATCGATGACTATTCACTTCAAAAACTTGGAGTATGGCCAATTCCACGTACTGATCATGCTAAAATGATTGATAAACTAAGGGTATTCGGGGCAAAAGTCGTTGGTCTCGATATTCTTTTCCCGGAGAAATCACCCCAATATGGAGGAACCTCACCAGATACTATTTTAGCGAACTCGATTAGAAATTTTCAAACAGACGGAAGACGGGTCTTCCTCGCCTACACTGTTTCAACTGACGCAGAAGATGGACTTAAGGAAGCCCCCCTTGAAATGCTTAATGATGCCATCCTTACCCGTAATTTTCCGGAAGCAGATCTCCAACCAAAAAAAATCAGCCGCTATACTTTCCCTATTCCTGAGTTAGTAGAAACAGAGGCAGGCCTAGGAAATATTTCGGCCTACGAGGACCGTGACGGGATATTTCGGCACTATCAGTTGGTCGCTAATGTCGATACTATTTATTATGGCTCTCTTGCCTTTAATGCTTTTGAGGCCTTCACTGAAAAGAAAAACACCATCAAAATTTTTGCTGATGGTACCGGTGAATTAGAGTTGGATGATCAGAAGATGGAAATCAGCCGTGGGGGCGAAGTAAAGATCCGCTATATCGGTGGTGACAGTCAATTTGATTCTATTTCACTCTATGATCTGATCAAAGCTCCCGACAATGATTCGAAGATGAAGAAACTCATTGAGGGGAAAATGGTGTTTGTAGGCTCTACTGCATTGGGGGCCCATGACTTAAGATCTTCGCCCATAGATTCTAAAATGCCAGGAGTTTATTCCCACATGAACATGGGGCACATGCTTCTTCATAAATTCTTTTATAGGCCCTCGAATGATTCAGTAAAATATTCACTCTTCTTTCTACTGGCCGGCATGTTGATTTTTCTTATGGTGCAAAAACTAGGGAATCCTTTTATGGATGCTTTAGTGGTTATACTCATTGTTTCTTCAAGCTATTTTGCGGACCAGTCCTACTTCTTGCCAAATGGCTATGAGTTGAAACTTTTCTACTGTTTCTTTTGCTTTATTGCCTGTTATTCATGGAACACCTTTCTTAAATTTTATGAAGCGAATAAAGAAAAAAAACAAATCCGTGGAACATTTGCCCGCTATGTTGCTCCTACTATTGTGGATGAAATGCTTAAGAATCCAGAGAAGCTCCATGTGGGAGGCACCAAGATGGATATAACCTGTTTATTTTCTGATGTTCGTGACTTTACAAAAATCTCTGAAGGTCTCACGGCGACGGAGCTTGCTCATTCGCTGAATATGTACATGGGAAGCATGACTGATATTGTCTTTGATACCAAAGGAACTCTCGATAAATATATTGGTGACGCCATTGTGGCGATTTGGGGAGCTCCTTTGGAAATTGGCAATCATGCACAATACGCCGTGGAAGGTGCCATTAAAATGATCACCATTCTTCCTTCGATCAATGAAGAATTCATCAAATTAGGCAGACCCATCTTTAATGTAGGCGTGGGTTTAAACTCGGGAGAGTGTTCCGTTGGGAACATGGGTTCTGAAAGAATTTTCTCCTATACTGCCTTAGGGGATAACATGAATCTGGGGGCCCGTTTGGAAGGCCTGTGTAAGTATTATGGAACACAAATTCTTATCTCAGATATGACTTTGGAAAGACTTGATTTAACCCATATTAAGACTCGCCCAATTGATAAAGTGATTGTGAAAGGAAAAACAACCCCTGTAGGGATTCATGAGGTTCTGCATCCTCATCATTGGATGGAAAAAGATCCTGAGTCTTTGGAATTCTATCTGATGGCCTGTAAATTATTTCAAGCTAAAGATTTTTCAGGGGCGCTAAATATCTTCAATCAGCTTTTAATGGCCAATGATGGTGATAAACCATCCAAGAGATACTATGAAATTTGTAAAAAATATGTCGAAAATCCGGATCTGGTCACAGAGACTTTTGATGTTACGACTATGACTGAGAAATGATTAATTTTTAAGAAGAGTTCTCAGTTTATCGGGATTCCTTTGAGTATAGATTCTCGAGACTTTTTCATTCTCTATTTCCAAGGTGATGATGGTTTCAAAATGCCATTTTCCATCCTCACCTCGACGAGAGACAACCAGACCTGGCCTTTCATTCACAATTTTAAGTTCATTGCGAATATTTCCTGTATTAAAGACCGGGGCCGACCAAACTGCCGAAATGAATTTTGCAATAAAGTTAGGGTCACGCATAACACTCTTTGAGGCCACTGGAACCTTGCCACCACCATCGGCCCAGAATTCGGAATCCTTTGCAAGCATTTCTAACAGACCTTCTTTGTCGCCGGCCCTTGCCAGCTCGAAGAAGCGGGCCACCACAGACTCATCATTTTCAGTATAGGCATTATAACGCCTCTCATTTGAAAAGGCCTTACGGGCCCTCTGACAAGTCTTCTTGCATGCATCCACTGACTTACTCATAAACTCTGCAATTTCAAAAAAAGAATAATCAAAAACCTCATTTAAAAGATAAATCACTCTTTCTTCCGGACTGAGTTTTTGAAGCATTAAAAGAAAAGACGTTGATAAACTTTCTGAATGCAGGAGTTTTTTATCAGGGGACACATCCTCTAAAAGATTTCCCCAGTACTGAAAACTATCCGGCACAGCATCTGGAAGCCAGGTACCTTGATAAATTTCACGCTTTTTATAAGCAAGCTTCATGTAGTCTAGTGACTTATTTGAACAAATCTTGGTGAGCCATGACTTGTGATTCATGACCTCTTTGGGATTTGTCTGAGCGCACTGAACGAATGTATCCTGAACGATATCTTCCGATTCAGAAAGACTACCGGTCATCCTGAAAGCGAATGAAATTAAGTAGGGTCTATATTGAATAAATAGACTTTCCCAATCATTTAAATAGTTCGTTTGCTTATCCATAGAGCTAAGACGATTCTAAGTCTTAAAAAGGGACATGTCCCATCTAAAGGCCTGTATTTTAATGAAACTCTGCAAAATGCTATAATAGACTATGGCACTCAAAGTCGGTACTGGCGATTCAAATGGTTTCTCTCCGGGAGCTTATTATAGAAGCTCACCCCTCGCTGTAATTGACATCAATTCAGAAGAATCTCTTGCAAAATGGGAAGCTATTTTAAAGCTCCCTCGTAAAGATCTCCTGGCCGCAATTCATGATTTTGGCCCAGTAGTTCGAGATATTAGAAGAGGTCTTCTCCAAAGCGAAGATCAAGCTGCCTAACCCCATGTCCCTTTTTTAAACGTTATTTCGTCTTATGTATGAAAGCGAATACAAACTTTCATTCATTAACCAAGGATATACCTATGTCACGTTTAAACCACAGCACTGAGAGCCCAGAACTTGTAAAGAAACTCGCAGAAGTAGGACTGACAAAATCATCAGTTGACCCCATCATTAAAAATCTTATTGAAATCCGAGCTTCCCAAATGAATGGCTGTACTTTCTGTGTTGATATGCACGTCAAGGAGGCCAAGATTAGAGGCGAAAGAGAACTGCGATTACATCATGTTGCTGTTTGGCGTGAATCGAAACTTTTTACTGAAAAAGAACGTGCGGCCCTGGAATGGACTGAGATCGTCACCCAATTGTCTCCAAGAGGGATTTCCGATCAGGATTATGAAAGAGCGCTCACTTTCTTTTCTAAAAAAGAGCTATCGGATTTAACATTTGCGATAGGGGTTATCAATGTATGGAATAGATTGAGCGTTGCTTTCCATGCTGAACCTGGTGCACTGGATATGCACTATGGGCTTGATAAGGCCGGATTAAATTAATCATCAAGTAACTCGCTTAACCTGGAGAAGGGTCCGGTGAATTTTTTTACCGGACTCGCTAGCCATAAAAAATCAGGTCTTTTATCTGACCTCCAATCGCCTCCAATAATTTTTCCATATTTATTAATATCGAGATCGTACTCATAATCTTCATCTCTGAATGTTTGAAGAGGTGTCCCTCTCACTGGCAACCAACTATTCGCAACAATATTAGACACTACCCTCATTTTGGTTTTAACCCTTATGACTTTTACTGTCCCTTTGGCCGAATCTCTTGTTGGAGACAATTCAGAATCCACGATTTCTGAGCGATAGCTATACACAACATGGTTCCAAACCTCCCTACTCCTCTCAATATCTGCAATAAAACTCTCTCCTTTTAGTCCGACTTTATTGGCCAGGACAATATGAAAGGCCCCAGCATTCATGTCATCAGAACAAAACTTCCCACCCCTGCATCGTCTACCCATCTGGTGAGTACTGGCAGGAGTATAATGATATGCATAGTAGTAACTTAAGAGAGCTTTGATGTCAGACGAGCCAAAAGGAATTCTGACTCCATCAGGATTGAGCATTATTTTTGCATTCGGTTCATTATGATTCAGTGTTGCCCGGGCCCAGCCATGACAGATACCCTCCCAATCTTTTCTGGTTGGTGAAGTTCTTTTACTCACCAGCTTTTTTAAGGGATATTTATATTCTCCCAGGAACAGATCATATTTCTCTGATGGGGCCAGTGATTTTAACTCTTCTATCTCCATCCGGATTACTTCTTCCTCATCCGGAGAATTTAAATCAAAACCATTTGGCTCCACAGAATTCCAGCGGTAATTGATATTGCCTTTATTCAAGGCCCAGTAATCGCTGGACCAGTATCTTCTACCTCCAGTTGCCTGTCCAAAGAGGGGAAGATTTGTAAATTTCTTCTTAAAGTTCTTGCTCATTCTGAGAGGACTTGAATGATTTTCCCAGGGCCTTAAGATTAAAGGAGAAGCCTCGATATCAATCATAAAGAACTGGGCCAAAAGAAGAGTGACAATATACTTCATAAGCACCTCAAGAAGGGAGACTTCAAAGAAGTCTCCCTTGTAAAACTAGTTACAAGAAGGAACGTTCAAATTTCCCATATTGTAAGCATCAAGCCGATCTTTTACCTGAAGCATTTGTTGTCCAAGAACAGTATTTGGAGCAACGCTATCATTGCCTACTGGTGGAACAACACGAGTGCCGATTAAAGAATCGGCCAGTGCTATATCTTCATCAATTTCAGAATCATCCGCACCATTTAACACATTTAGTTTTGCTGCAATTAGCTGATGAGCAAGACTAATCAGAGCGTTACCGGCAGCGGGTTCATCAAGAATATTGTCCAATTGTTCTGCATTATAAGCGACGTTGCCTAAGTTCATTGTTCCTCCGCCTAGAAGCGCAATTAGTCTTGCTTGACCGGCAGGGCTATTCCCCCAATAACCTTGAGTTCTTACACAACCAATTTCTCCCCCTCCTGTCGTGCCACCGTTTGTAGTGCCTCCATTTGTGCCACCGTTCGTTGTACCACCATTTGTAGTACCACCAGTCGTAGTACCACCATAAAAGGAGTCAGATGAATCAGTAGTCGAAAAACCGTTACCGGTAGCGAAGGCCACACTCGTCGTCATTAAAAGAGCGAGGGCCATAAAAAAGGTTCTTAAAGTCATACATATCCTTTTTGTTAAAGTTAAGAGGACATGGATTTATAGCCGAATTTCTAGAAGTCGTTTAAGTGAATTAAGTCCAAAGATTTTTGAGGGGATTAGAAAAGTCAGGATTATATCTATTGTTAGAGAATCGCAACTTACATAAAGGATAGCATTTTTGGTTTCTCTGACCGTTTTCAAAACATGAAGATGCTAGCGCTCCACCTGAACCTTCCCACGTTTTAAAAGTAACCGTATGAGGTCTCATTTCTTTTGTAAGAAGAAGATTATTAGTCGCTTCAATAATAACCTTTTCCGAAGGATTCTTTTCTACCAGCACCAGGGCATCTTCTTCCTCCATGCTTACCTTTGTATAGATTAGTCTTAACTGCTTGTTTTTCATAATACCCTCTTTTGAAAAGGGCATTTCTACCTATGTACAGGCCCAGACTTAAGACATTGATTAAAAACGAAATTTAAGTACTTCATCACGACTATTGACACTACTAAAGATTCGAAGATAGAACCTCCCTTATTCAAGAGGAAACCCAATGAAATCATGGCTTATTACTGCTCTTCTCGTCACCCAATCTGCCCTGGCCCAAAGTTATCCAGTTGCCAAGAAGATTAATCAAACGGAAGTTCGCTTCGGAACAGTTATCGAAGATCCTTATAAGTGGATGGAAAATGCCTCTGATCCGGATTTGTGGAGCTGGATTGATGAGCAGAAATCCTATACCAGTAGTTTCCTGGATTCTAATCTTTCTGATGAACTGGCAGCTCGTGTGCTTGAAATCAGGAAAATGCAGAAAGAACAAAACGTAGTCACTGGGAAGGCCTCGCCTTCACGCTCTCCACGTCTTCCACTTCCATGGTCAGATGAAAGTCTTAGATCTATGGGAGTGAATGAAAACCGTTTTATCAAGTGGGATCGTGTTTTAGATCTCTCTCACAAATCGAATAAAGTTTTATCTTCTGTTGATGAAAACCAAACAATAAATGAAAGTAGTGACTATCAACTTAAATCTCAGGCCGTTCATGGTGGAGATCTTCGACGAGTCATCGTTTCTCAAAAATCAGACAATAAAGTCGTGGATATCCTACTTGTAAAATTTTACACTTTCATCGGCTGGTCCGAAGATGGTAAAAGTTTCTACTACATTTCAGACCTCGATGAGCGCATAGGTGGTGGCAGACCTGCCCTTTTCCGTCACACTGTCGGGGAAATTCAAAGTGAAGACCAACTTCTTCTCACCGGAAAAACTCCTACGTCAGATCTTACCATCCACGAAGTTGGAAAACGGTTCTTCGCTGAACTTGATGGAACGATTGGAACACTTCAAATTAGCACCGGAAAACTCACAAACCGTCTCCCAATTCAAGGCGAGATTGTTGAGATGTCAGATACTCCTGAAACTCACGCAATCATCCGCTCTTTTGAAAACGCAAACTATGGAGAACTTCATAAGCTTCGGCTAAGAGATGGGGCCCGAAGCATATTCCTGAGAGAACAGGAATTTGTTGTAGAATCATCTCGTAAGCTTGGAGACAAAGGAACTTTAATCATAGGCTTGCAAGATGCTTCTCATGTTGCCGGCATCCTCACACCGGCCGGTAATCTTGAAATGATTAAAGAACTTAAGGATGGAACGATCAGCTTCGAGAGTGTAAATGAGGGAATCATTAAACTGAGTTTTGAAACTTATTCTGAACCTAAAAAAGTTTATTCTTACAATCTGGAAACCAAAGAACTTAAACTTCTCGCCTCTCAGAAATTCCCGATAGAGGTTGAAGCGGAAAAAATCTTCTATACGGCGTCCAACGGCCAAAAAGCCTCAATATGGGTTCTAAGGAAGAAAGGCACGACACTTTCTTCCACAACTCCAACCATCCTTTATGGGTATGGTGGTTTTAAAGTTTCAATCACTCCATTTTTTGGAATGTATGAGAGTCTCTCATGGATAGAAAAAGGCGGGGCCTTTGCTGTTGTGACTCTACCTGGTTCACTTGACTATGGTCAAAGCTGGTATGAATTGGCCCAAGTCGGTGGTCGTATCCACTCATGGGATTCATTTGCACTGGCCGGTAAGGAGCTGATCAAGCGCGGCCAGACTTCAAAAGATCATTTAGGAATGATGGGAGCAAGTAACGGTGGGACTCTTGTGGCCGGAACTCTTCAACGTCACTCTGATACTTTTAAGGCCGCAGTCCCCATTGTTGGCGTGATGGATCTTTTAAACTTCACTCTTTTCACTGCAGGAAAATATTGGACGGATGATTATGGCCGGCCGTTCACTGAAGACGGATTTCGGGGAATTTTCCCACTCTCGCCTTATCATAATATTGATAGAAGAGATTATCCGGCGACGATGGTCATGACTGCCGAATTTGATGACAGGGTTGTGCCGATGCACTCCTATAAATATCTGGCCCGCCTTCAGGAGTTCAATACTTCAAATGCCCCTATTCTTCTTTATAATAAGGAGTGGGGAGGACATGCACGCGGTAGTGGCTCTGACAGAGAAAGTTCAAGATTTGTGGCGGCCTTCTATACCTTCTTTGCTCAGCAACTAGGTTTGTAGATTAACGAGCGGGGTTCTCCCGCTTATAATCTTCATCATAACACCAGTGCTTCCAGGAAAGCTTACGGGTAATTCCACCTTTATCACCATCCGGTAAATTGGGTTGGGAATAAACAATAACTTCCAGCTTCTTTAAAGTGGTATTTTTGACTGATCTGATTTTTCTTTTATTCCAAAGTCGACAAAGATAACCACCATAGTAGCGAGCGTAGGCATTCCTCTCAGAAAGGTTCAAATAAAACTTTCTCCAATGCTCATTTGGAATCTGCTTATAAAAGGCCTGGTCTTTCACACTGAAGATATCACGATCACCTGTTAAAAGCTCAATCTCTGAGCCATCCCCTAAGACTGCAGGAATCTCTACCCAGATATTATCCATCTTAGGGTAAGGGGCAAACATGTTCCACTCCTGATAGAGATGAAACCACCTTGTTACTTTTTGAAAATAGGGGGCCTTGATGTTGTATTTCTTAATGGTTGTTAAATTCCACATCAAAAGTGTGACAAAAAAGAAGGCCCCGGCCGCTTCCATAAGCCATCTCAGAGTGATGATGTCTTTTTTGGGAGATGAGTATTCCAGGAATTGAGATAATTTACCCATGAGGGTTCGATGACCAGCAACCCAAAGATAGATTTTTTGTCCTAACCAATGCACTGGCTTCATGGCAAAAAACCCGGCAAGCGGCCAGAGTAATGGAGAGTGCCTTACCAATTCAATCCAGGCACGAAAGTGAAAAAATCTTTCATTTTTCTCATTAACCACCACCCATGAATGGTTTTTTTCCATATCGGAATAGATCGACGGAGTTTCCTGAGCAACATTTATGGTGACTTCCGGAAGTAAGAAAAATTCACGGATAATCCTGACACCTTTCTGGCAAAAACCACATTCCCCGTCAAAGTAGACCTTAACCTCTCCAAATTTCCTCTTCTGAAAAATACTAAAGAGCTTATCCCAGAAAGGTCCTGGGATAAAAATGGCCCACATTGTAATGGCAATGAAAGGAAATAAACCGATAGTCATGGTGGCAAAGATACCAAGATGAAAGGCCCAAAAACTCAGGACAATCCCAAGACGAAGAATCCACCAGCGTTTACCAAACATAAAAGTGAGAATTAAAAGCAACGGTCCCAGCCATTCCAGGTAGATGGAAAAAACAGTCGAAAGTTTCGTCAAGAGTGGATAATTTCTCAACCAGATTCCCAGGGAGGTAGCAAAAATATCTAACCTTGAAGAAAATTGAACCGCCGTAAACTCTTCCCTCCAAATTGGATGATTCTTTAGAATATAACTTACAAAATAAATGACAAAGGCCTGAAGGAAAAAGGCAAGGGTCCAGGTACTAAAAAAATCCTGAGTGCTTTTTTTTTCTTTCTGGAGAGCTGAGTCTATTGAGAAGCATCGATTAAGGGGCAGGAAGATAGAAAAAAATAAAATCGCTCTTAAGACGTCATCTCCTCCATTATTCACCAACCAGTTGCGGTTATGGACTGAAACTGTCATAACAAAGGCCCCTACTATCGCCCAACGAGATTTATAACCAACAAAAAGCAAGAGACCGAAAATAAAGTGAAGGGAAAACAAGATGACTGCGAAATTGTAACTTCCATTGGCCAGATGAAACGACAGTGACCAGGGCATGGCCATTTCACCAGTAAAGATGCTTCTCGGAATAAGTCCAACATCAGTGTAAAAATTCATCAAGTCGGGCCAGCGGTAAACCACATCGGCCATTACAATTAGTCCAATCAAAACCCGATAGAAGGCCATGGACCTATCATCAAAGCTAAAAGTTTTTTTTATAAAGTTAAGAATGGCCATTGCTGAACCTTTATCTGGTTATACATTTCTTATAATTGTAACGGAATTCATGACTTTTTCGAGAGTTTCGTCTAATCTTTCTCGAATGAAGATACACCATATAATGCGACGCAAGGTTCCTGATGCTTTATAAAGTACGAGATGAAATCACCAAAGACTATGACGTGATCATCATTGGCTCAGGACTTGCGGGCATGACTGCTGCTAACATCATGGGTCGTCATGGCCACTCAGTCCTGCTCTTGGAATCACATAATAAACTGGGAGGCTTTGCCACCTGGTTCTTCCGAGGGGATAATCGCGATCACATTTTTGATGTTTCCCTTCACGGATTTCCCGTAGGAATGATCAAAACCTGTAAAAAGTATTGGAGTCAGGAAATTGCCAATTCCATAGTCCAACTAAAGGATGTCAGGTTTGCCAATCCTCAATTCAATATCCAAACCGATTTCACTAAAGATCACTACACTCAGGTGATGGTGGATAAATTTGGGGTGCAAAGGGAAACGGTCGAAGCTTTTTTTAACTATCTGGGACAAATGAATTTTTATGACAACTCAAAGCTCACCAATGGAGAGCTCTTTGAGAAGTTCTTCCCTGGACGAAATGATGTAACCAGGTTTTTGATGGAACCTATCACTTACGCCAACGGCTCAACCCTGGAAGATCCAGCTATCACTTATGGTATCGTCTTTTCAAACTTTATGAGTAAGGGTGTTTATACCTTTAAAGGCGGCACTGAACTGCTCATTAGTAAAATGAAGGATGAACTTTTAAAGAACAATGTTGATATCAAACTTCAGTCCCGAGTGGATAAAATTCTGATTGAAGATGGTAAGGCCACAGGCGTTGTATTAAATGGTAAACCCATTTACTCAAAAGCTGTTCTCTCCAATGGAAATATCCGCTCCACCATTCTTGGCCTGGTAGGAGAAGAACATTTTCCCCGGGAATACATAGAAAAAACCAAAGCAGTGAGACTCAACTCATCCAGCTGTCAGGTTTATATGGGCCTTAAAGCAGGGGCCACCATTCCATACATAGGAGAACTTGTTTTTACCTCAAGCTATCCTACTTATGATCCTTCACGACTTTTAGATCTTAAAGTTTCATCCAGAACTTTCTCAGTTTATTACCCTAAAGAGGCCAGACCTCAGGTACCGGATGCTCGGGTTGCCATCGTTTCAAGTACAAACTGTCACTATGATGACTGGAAGAAGCTTTCAGCTGAAGAATATGAAGCTGAAAAGAATTTCATGATCGAAGAGACCATTAAGGGGTTGGAGGCATTCATTCCTGATATCAGGGATAAATTAGAGATTGTAGAGGCCGCTACACCTTTAACAGTTGAGCGTTATACCCTTCATCCTAAAGGTTCTTCCTTTGGAACGAAGTTTGAAGGGCTTGAAATTTCCATGAATTTACATAAAACACTACCAGGTCTATTTCATGCAGGCTCAGTTGGGATTATCATGTCCGGTTGGTTAGGCGCCGCAAATTACGGCGTGATTCAGGCCAATGCTATTGAAAGTTATCTGGGAACGGGAGCATAGGATGTATCAATTTGATGGTCAGCATGTCATCGTCACTGGTGGTACCCGCGGTATTGGTGCCGGACTGACAGAAGCTTTTTTAAAAAACGGTGCTACGGTTATTGCCACCTATTCAGGTAATGATGAGGCTGCCAATAGCTTTAAAGAAAAGCATTCTCTTTATGGAGAAAAGCTAAGATTGAAAAAGTTTGATGTTTCTAAAACAGCAGAAGTTGAAAAGTTTTTTCAGGAATATGAACAGGAGTTTCCAAGCCTGGAAGTTCTGGTCAACAATGCTGGTATCCGAAGAGATTCCATCATTCCAAGCATGAATGAAGCAGATTGGGATGCCGTGATTGATACAAATTTAAAAGGCACTTACAACATGACTCGTTTTGCAGTCCTCGCCATGATGAAAAATCGTTATGGGAGAATTGTTAATATGTCATCAATTGGCGGAAAACTAGGTCTCCCAGGTCAGGCCAATTATGCCGCTTCTAAGGCCGGTCAAATTGCCATGTCCCTTTCAGTCTCTAAAGAGGTCGCAAAACGCAATATCACCGTTAATAACGTCTGCCCTGGTTTCATTGAGACAGAGCTTATAGCTGATTTGCCGGATGACCAGGTCAAGGAATATAAGTCTCAGGTTCCAATGAAGAGATTTGGAAAAGTCCAGGAAGTGGCCCATGCGGTTTTATTTTTTGCTTCCAAAGAGTCTTCTTACATTACCGGAACGTCCCTGGATATTGCTGGAGGATTAAATGCTTGAGACTATACTTAATAACATTCCTCAACGTGAACCTTTTCTTTTTATAGAAAATATCATTGATCGTTCTGAGAATTCCATCACCACTTCAAAAAAGCTGACGGGGGAAGAAGACTTTTTCCGGGGTCATTTCCCTGGTCGTCCGGTTTTTCCTGGTGTCCTTATGTGTGAAGCGGTCTTCCAGACCGGAGCACTACTTATGGCCTTAAAAGGTGAAGGTGCTGATAACTCAAAAACCGCGCTTGTAACTCGGGTGCAGAATGCGAAATTTAAAAACATGGCAAGGCCAGGTGACCTCCTCATGATCACTGTCGACTTTGTTGAAATGCTTGCTAACGCTTCCTTCATGAAAGGTAAGATCAAGGCCGACGGCAAGACCATCATGACGATTGAATTTGCTGCCACCATTATTGAGAATGGAGAAGTTTGATGGATTTTTTAGGAGTATCCGGAAAAACATTCTATATCACAGGTGTGGCGAATAAAAAAAGTGTAGCGTATTTTTGTGCCAAGACACTTATGGAAAATGGCGCCAAATGCCTGTTTTCGGTTCAAAAGAGTGAGCAGTTAGAAACACTAAAAAAACTCTTCCCTGACTCTCCGGTTTTTGTATTTGATGTCGAAAAAGACGACAACCTTCTACCACAAATAAAGAAACACACCACTATACTCGATGGGTTCCTGCATTCCCTGGCCTTTGCTAATTTTTCAGAAGGACCTAAACCCTTTCATGAAACCAGGCGCGAGGATTACCTTCAGGCCGCTCAGATTTCAAGCTTTTCCCTGGTAGAGATATCTAATTCTTTAAAAGATGTATTTGCTCCAGACGCAAGTATCGTCACCATCTCTATTTCCAATACCAAGGCGACGTCATACGGCTATCTTGGCCCGATTAAGGCCATGTTAGATGCGACAGTCCCTTTTCTCGCTAAATCATTTTCAGAATTCTCAAAAGTTAGAGTCAATGCAGTAGGGGCCGGACCACTAAAAACCTCGGCTTCCGCAGGTATTCCCGACTACATAGATAATTACCTTTATGCTGAACAATTAACTTTAAGAAAGAAGGCCCTCGAAACTCAAGAAGTGGCCAACACTGTTTGTTTTCTTCTCTCTCATAGAAGTTCTGGTATTAATGCCTCGACACTTTTAGTGGATGCCGGCATGAGTTCTAACTACTTTGACCAGAGTCTGGTTAAGTCTTTTGCCAAAACTACTTAAGGTTTTCACGATAAGAGAATGTTCTCTTTAGACCCTCTTCTATTGAAACCTGAGGAGTGTATCCAAAATCACGCCGGGCCTTTTCATGCGAGAAATAATGGGATTTCCCGAGGTTTAATGCCACAAACCTTGTCATAGGTGGTTCAGGTTTTTGAATACCTAGAAGCTTAAACATTTTTTCCAGAAACCATCCCAGGCGGTAGGCCGTAGATACGTCGATAGAACTCATCACCGGTTCCACTTTTACTATACTTAAAACCTGGTTAATAAAATCCCATAGTTTTACCGGTCGCTCCTGACCCAGAAAATAGGCCTGCCCACACACTCGGGAACCAGGAGATAAATGCTCGAAGGCCTGAACATGTGCTCGCGCTGCATTTTCAACATAAATGATATCTACTAAATTTTCACCATCGCCCACAATCCTAAGTTTGCCTTCTTTCCCTTTTTGAATCACTCGGGGGAATAGATGAGGATCACCGGGGCCCCAAATCAAATGAGGTCTCAAAGCACAAGTTAAGAATGATTCACTATCATTCATTTCAAGCACTAATTTTTCTGCCATTGTTTTTGTTTCTGAATAAGCATTCAAAAACTTCTCTGCATAGGGTTGCTCTTCGGCCACACCCATCAGGTCACCTTTATCAAAAACGACTGAAGGAGTTGAGGTGTATACAAATCGTTTGATACCTCTACTCTTAGCGGCCTCCAGGAGATTCCTGGTTCCAAGATAATTGATGCCATAATAATCTTCGTATTTTCCCCAAACACCGGCCAAGGCCGCCACATGGAAGATAGCATCAAATCCCTGATCCAAAGCGCGACTAATATCGCCAACATTTTGCAAGTTCCCCTTAATAGTAGGAACTCCGATGTCTTCCAAAGACGGATAAGCATGACGAGAGAAGTTCGTCACAATATAACCAGGGTTCTTCAGGAGTTCTTTGATGATATAGCTTCCAAGAAAGCCACCGCCACCAGTCACAAGGATTCGCATCTCAATATAATAAAACCTCACACTCCCTTCGTCTACATTGACGAAAGTCATTACCTGGAAGTAGCGTCATATCAAGAGGTAATTTTTATGAAGCCCTTTATTCTTTTAATGCTTTGTTTTTCAACTTTTGCCTGGGGGATACCGGAAGCGGATTTCCCTGCCCTTTGGAAAAACGAGGCCCTTCCTTATTTTCAAAGTTTTCATAATAAAATTTTGAAAAATAAACAAAGCTTGAATCTAAGAATTTTTTATAAAATCCGTCCGGAAAATCACAGGAACTTGGTGGTTGTACCTGGAAGAACAGAGCCGGCCATAAAATATGCCGAGCTCCTTTATGACCTACGTTATACTGATTTTAATATTTTCATTCTCGATCATCAGGGGCAAGGTCAATCCCAGCGGCTTTTAAAAGACCCTCATAAAGGTCATATCATTAACTTTCAAGATTACGTAAATGACTTTGAGCTTTTTATTGATCAGGTTAAGGAGCTTGCTCCCAAGCATGATTATTACCTCATTGCCCATTCCATGGGAGCTGCCATATCTGCTCATTTCATGGCCAGAAGACCTGAGTTTTTCCTTAAGGCCGTCTTTGTAGCACCTATGTTTGAAATGAATACCAAGCCTTATTCAGAGAGAATCGCCCGTTATTTTTCAAGACTTCTTATCCTGGCCGGGCGTGGGGCCCATTATGCTCCTGATCGCGGTCCCTATCTCCCGGAAGAAGATACTTTTGAAAGAAATGAAGTAACACATAGCTTAGTGCGCTTTGAGGCCAGCAAGTATCTCTTTATGGAATATCCTCATTTAGTAGTTGGAGGACCCACTTCCCGCTGGGTAAATCAGGCCATCAATGCCACAAGAAAGATTGATTTATTAGGAAGCAAAATTAAAACACCTATTTTACTTTTCCAGTCAGGAATGGATTTAATTGTAAAACCCAACCGTCAGGAAACTTTTTGCGAGAAGGCCAATTGTCAGTTGAAATTATTTCCAGATTCTCATCACGAGATTCTCATGGAGAAGGATTCAATTCGCGATGAAGCTTTAAGTGATATTGGTGTCTTTCTTGGGTTTTAATTCTTCCCAAAAAATAGGCAGAGTATCATAGGCATATGACCCGACTAATAACCCTATAAAGAGGCCTGGAAAGCCAAATAATATCGCCCCACCGATAACACAGATGAAGGCTACGGCCGGAGGAATTTTACTTTCTCCGAAACTAGCAAGCCAAGGTCTAAGAATATTATCCACAATTCCTGTAACCATTCCCAGGATCCCCAAAATTATGGCCGCAGTGGTGTTGTCTTTAAAGAAGGCCAAAAGTGCAAATACAAAGGCCACTGGAGCTGCACCAATAACCGGAATAAATGATAAAATAAGAGTGACAAAAAAGACGATGAAAAACTCACCAATTCCTAACAGGCTCACCCCAGTTGCTACCATTAAAGACTGAACGCCCCCAGTGACAATATTGGATAAGTAGACCTGACGAGAATCCTTGATGA
>DFXY01000008.1 GCA_002381945.1 Bacteriovoracaceae bacterium UBA4096 | reverse complement strand
TATTGGAACATGTCCCTCATCTTTGGGGTTTATTATCTGGTTTCTTTGAGCCGTAACTTTCTGGTGCTCGGAAATCCGATGATCGGTTTATTGTTCCTCTTAAGTTTATTCTTTTTGATGGTTGCCTGTTATATCGTTTCTTCGCCCTTATATTATCCTCGCTTTCACTGGTGGGAATATGATTTTCGTTTCAGGGCCGACATTCGTTGCTGGGTAGAAGTTGATGGGAAGCAGTTTCGTGGCCGGATCTCCGATCTACGCCGGGGAGCTGCTTGCTTGGAACTTTTTAACAACATCACAGTAGGTCATCCGATTCAGGTTAGTGTGGAAATCCTTAATCAAAATTTCACATTATTTGCCGAAATCCGTTCTAAGCGGGAACCCATTATTGGACGTTCTATTATTTATGGGGTGAAGTTTATTAATTCCGATCTGGAACAAAAACAACGACTGAAATTTTTGTCGAATTATTGGAATGAAAGTAAGAAGATCAAGATCCGTAACAAATTTGCCTCCAATCTTAAATCATGACAATAAAACTCACTGTCTCTGATCATCTTTGGTATATGGCCATGGCGCTGGAGCAAGCTGAACTTGCCTATCGGGCCCAGGAAGTGCCAGTTGGAGCGGTCTTGGTCTCCCCGACTGGTGAGGTTCTCTCAAAACAATATAATTTAAAAGAATCCCATTTCAATCCCACTGCCCATGCCGAAATCCTAGCCGTCACTGAAGGGGCCAAGAAACTTCAAAACTGGCGTTTATCTGACTGTACTTTGTATGTGACACTTGAACCTTGTCCCATGTGCCTCACGGCCCTGGTTCAGTCCAGGGTGAAGCAGTGTATTTTTGGGGCATATGACGCTAAGGGTGGTGCACTTAGTTTGGGTTATCATCTTCATCAAGATAAGCGACTCAACCACCAATTTTCCATTATGGGTGGTATCAAGCACTTTGAATGTTCCCGTCTGCTTTCACAATTTTTCAAAGAGCGTCGGATTGGCTACCGGCCCAAGAATTAGTTGTCTGAATCTCAAAACACGTGTTAAAACTATTTACCCCGAATCGCATTGTCATAGCTGGAGTTGTGTCCGAGCGGTCGAAGGAGCACGCTTGGAAAGCGTGTAATGGTGAAAGCCATTCGAGAGTTCGAATCTCTCCAACTCCGCCATTTTCTTTATAAAGTGCAAGTCGTGTGAAGTTTGTACTTTTTAAAACCTTCAAGGGTACATCTAAAAGTTTCTTCGATTTTTACCTGGCGATTCTTAAGAGAGATCATTTTCTTATAACCAACCGCTCCTCCAAAATCCCCACAGGCATCTCCACCAGGACGATTTGAGTTAGTTGAGACAACTAAAGTATTCTTATCCTCAACTTCAACATCGTCGAAAATGTGAGCTATTGGGGTAAAGTAGTGGCCGGTACCTTCAAAAGAGACGCTTATGCCATCTTCATCTTGATCCACTGTGATTCTACAAACGCCGGTGCTTTCCTTTTCAATATTACTGGCAACTTTTCCTTCACGACCATTGAGTTCTATTAATTTTTTAACAATGGTTCTGGCTTCTGGATCCATAGCATGAGAGTTAAATCCGAAGGCGATTACAGCTAAAAACATCATAGTATAAAGATTTTTCATAAGTACCTCTTAAATATAATTAGATATTATGAACTTACCCCACTCTTAGAGATAGCGGTGACTGCTTGTAAAATCTTCATGTCGATAACTTAGACAATATGAAAAGACTACCCATCGATGGGTTGTAAACAGCTAGTCATTATAAGATCAGCCCATGAAAAACCTGATGTTAATTCTTCCCTTTCTGCTGGCCTCAACCCGGGGCTATGCCAATTATGAAGATCATTTTCCGGCCTACTTTGAATACTGCACTGGTACTCAATGGAAGTTAAAAAACGGCGCGGAAGGTGGAAGTCCGGGTCACGGTTTCACCTATATTCATGGCCTTTGCAAGGATTATACTTCCTCTTATCCTCAGGTTATTCCCTGCTCTGAGGTTAGTTCGGTCAATCGTGAACAATACCCTCATGAAGGAGTTGGAATATCCCTTGATAAAAACTTCTCCAATGTTATGTGGGTTGCGGTTCCGGGGCGCGACTTAACTTTTTTCGGCAACAAAGAGAGAAAATCGATTTCAAGCGGTGATGTTCAGGAAGTAATTCAAAAAGTTGTTGAATTAAAAATCTTTGAAGATGTGGTCCATAAAGGCGAACTGGCCAGAAGTCTGCCTCTGAATTCTCAGGAGTATCTGGAGGCTGTAGCTGAGGCTACTCTAGGAACGGAATATGCTGTTAATTGGGCACGAGAGCTCCACTGTGTGCGTGTTCCCACTCCGGTGGAAGCCTTACCGAAAGTGGCCAAATTTTTAAACGAGGCCAATACTCAATATAAAGATGGTCCAGGTTATGAATGGGACAAATTCACAAATAACTGCGCACATCTTTCGATTAATAGTTCAAACGCGCTGGGAATCAATAAACCGATTAAGCTTAATCAAAAATTTATTAAAAAGATTTTAAATCTCGCTTTACCTGCCAATACCTTTTTGATGTATGCCGATAAAACAGTCCTGGCAAAAATGCCAAGTAATAAACTTTTATCCAAAGTTATACCCGACAAAGGTTTTCATCCCGTTCAAGTGGGATCAATTATGAGTAATTATCCGGCCTATCCCAGCGGAGAAAAATTTGAAACAACTGATTTAGGAGTACTGACGGCTCCAAGGATTGGAAAACCACTTAAATTACTTTCGACACCTGAAAAATATGAAAAGAAGTACATGACTTCCCAAAATAGTGATCTCCGGGCAAATGCTCAAATGTGGCAAAAACGTTATTCCCATTTACTGAATAATTTAACTCCAGATCAAAAAAACTCGATGCTTGAGTCATATCTTCAAAAACAGTTAGATATTTCAAATAGAATTCTTAGCACCGAGAACTAAGTCTCTTGGTGCTCTCCATCATCTCTTTACAAACGGGCCCATTTCCAATTAGTATCACTCTCGGCAGTCTGTCTTAGATGAGCATTTCGCCGTCAACCCCGCCAGGCCAGGAATGGAGCAACGGTAGCGGTTTGGGATGTTGTGTTTAAGTTCAGGCTGCTACTAATACCTCTTTCATCCCCCTAAATTCTTGAATCAATACGAAATTACTCGAGGTTTATCTGGGAAGTAAGAATTTGAACGAGAGTTTCAAAAAGAGAGAAAAGGCCAAAGGAATGGCGATAAAATTTATCGATTCTGATAAGTTCTTACATCAAAGTTTTATTGAAATTCCCTAGCATCTGCGCCATGACTTAGTGTCCTTACTCCCCTATTTTGCGACTCTCAAAACCTAAAATTTTTGGAGAGTTATGGCCTATCAAGTGCTGGCCAGGAAGTGGCGACCCAAGCAATTTGAAGAAGTTGTTGGACAGGCCCACGTTACCCGGACCCTGCAAAATGCTATTAAGCAAGATAAGCTAGCACACGCTTATCTTTTTACTGGAACCCGTGGTGTTGGGAAAACTTCCATCGCAAGGTTGTTCGCCAAGGCCATACGCTGTGAAAATCGTAAGCCTGACTTCAATCCTTGTTTGGTTTGCGAAACATGTCGTGACATCGATTCAGGTAGCTCTATGGACTATACTGAAATTGATGGAGCTTCCAATAACAGCGTTGATGATGTTCGTTCACTCATTGAAAATGTTCAATATCTCCCGACTCGTGGAAAACATAAAATATATGTCATTGATGAAGTTCACATGTTGTCGGTATCTGCATTTAATGCCCTTTTAAAAACTTTAGAAGAGCCACCTGCCCATGCCATTTTCATTCTGGCAACAACTGATCCTCATAAATTATTAGGAACGGTTATTTCTCGTTGCCAGCGATATGACTTTAAAAATGTTTCAGTCGAAACACTGTCTCAGCATGTCCTACATATTGCTAAAGCAGAAGGCATTGATTTTTCTAATCCTAAGATAGCGACTAAACTTGCCGAGTTAGGACAGGGTTCAGTAAGAGATACTCTTTCTATTTTCGATCAGGTTCTGGGACTCTCTGGAACAAATGTGGTTACAGAAGAATCGCTGACGCAGGCCTTGGGACTTGCGGGAACATCGGCCATGAAAGAGCTGCTTTCGGGCATCTTAACTGGTAATCCAAAAAGCGTTTCAAAAATATACAAACAGCTGATCAACGAAAATATAGATCTGAAGAAACTTTGTGATCAGATTCTCAATGGTTTCTATCAGGTGATCAATTCAATTGATGAGCAGGAAATTCTTTATAAAGAAGAAGTCCTTGCCTCGGGTGCCTTGAAAGATATCACGATGGCAGAGCTTTTTTGGATTTATGAAACCTTGGTGAAGGACTTTAACTGGGCCTTATCCACCATGAATCCAGACAAAGTGGTTTTAATTCTCTTACAGAAAATTAGTTTACGTCGCTCGATTTTAACTGGTGAGGATTTAAAAATTTCTGAGGTTTCACAGGTGGGAAAGCCTGAAGCCGGAACGGTTGAAGTTGTAGTAGCTCCCCAAGTTCCAGAAAAAAGTTGGAATGATTTCTTGGGCTATTTGCGACAAACCTCTCCGGCCACCGCTGCTAATCTTGAGCACGGGAATCTTTTAGAAGAATTAGATACTGTATCCGTACCATTAATTGTTTCCATTGCATTTCCAGAAGATGCTGCAGTCTTTAAAGAGTATGTTGATGAGAAAGATGTTTATGCCAGACTAAAAAATCACTTGGCCGATTTCTTCGAAACTGATATCGAGAAGATCCAATTTCGAACTCAACTTTTAAGCCATGAAGAAAAACTCGACAAGAACTTCAGGACCAAAGTGGAAATTGACGACGAGATAAAAGTAAATATTGAAGAAGAGCGTCGTCAGAAAATTTTAAATAATCCGTATGTGAAAGAAGCGGAGAAACTGTTTAACAGTAAGATTGATAAAATTATTTTAAAAGACTAGGAGACGATTATGAATATGAATAACCTAATGAAGCAAGCTCAACAAATGCAAGCGAAACTTGCCATGCTTCAGAATGAATTAGCTGAAAGAGAAGTTGAAGCTTCTGCTGGCGGCGGAATGGTTAAAGTAAAAGTAAACGGTAAACAACAACTTCTTAGCATTTCAATTAATAAAGAATGTGTAGATCCAAATGATGTTTCAACTCTTGAAGAGCTGGTTTTCACTGCCGTTAATCAGGCCATGAAAGACTCACAAGATATGGTTCAGCAGGCAATGTCGAAAGTCACTGGCGGCATGAATATTCCGGGCATGTTCTAGTGATTCAACTTCCTGAAGTGATTAAAAATGCAGTTGAGGCCTTAACTAAACTACCAGGTGTGGGAGAAAAAACCGCATTTCGTATGGTTATGAGCATGACTCATTGGAAAGCGCAGGAATTAAATAGCGTTGGCTCAGCACTCTCATCACTGAAGAATTTAAGGCTATGTGAAGAATGTGGCATGTTTGCAGATGAATCTTTGTGTTCTATTTGCTCGGATGAATCTCGGCAGTCAATCAAAGCTTTGTGTGTCGTGGAAAATGCCTCTGATTTGATGGCAATTGAAAAAAGCGGAAATTTTCGGGGCATATACCATATTCTCGGCGGCGTACTAAATCCTTTATTAGGTGTTGGGCCGGATGAGCTTAAAATGGATGAGTTAAAAAATCGTATTATTGAAAAAGATATTCAGGAAATCATCCTGGCGATTAATCCTTCGGTTGAGGGAGATGCAACTTGCTCTTATTTTAAAACCCTTCTTCCAGAGAGCATTAAGGTAGAACGCATAGGTTTTGGTGTGCCAATCGGTGGGAGTCTTGAATACCTTGATCCTATGACCATAACCAAGGCCCTGGAAAACCGGAAGAGGTTTTAATGAAGCAGTTGAATGTGCCAGAAAGGATGCGTCTAATTCTCGAGCCTAAAATGGCCGGAATTAACGCCCGTCTTTTTGTTACCCGGGAAGATGGAATCACAATCTTTGATTCTGTACAAAACCAAACGACGACCTCTGTCTCTGCACTGGTAAGTGGTGTTTGGCAGGCATCAGAAGCCCTTATGGGTCTGGCCCATCCCAATCAGGACGTCATGGAATTTCGACTGGGGTTTGATACTTCTTCACAGGGTATTTACCTTTTCCCATTTACATTAACAGGAAAGCGCTACTTTTTAGGCGCCATTTATAATGATTGTTTAAACCCTGGTCAACTGAAGCGCCAGGTAGCATTGATCAAGGAAGAAATGGATTGTTTATTTTTGAGTGAGGTTGTTGCCCAGCCTAAAAGAATCAGAACTAGTGACCGGGAAGGTTTTCTTTTCAGTGACATTTCAGACGAAGAAATCGATCGTCTCTTCTCATTAGGTGGAAATTAACATGTCATTTGTAAATTATCATACAAAAGAAATTAACTGCAAGATCGTCTACTACGGCCCAGGCCTCGGTGGTAAAACGACTAATATTCAATATATTTACCAAAAGACAAGCTCAAATAATAAGGGTCAAATGATCACTCTCAATACCGAGAATGAACGTACTTTATTTTTTGATTTTCTGCCTTTGGATTTGGGAGAAATTCGTGGATTTAAAACCCGATTTCACCTTTATACCGTTCCTGGTCAAGTCTTTTATGAGGCCAGCCGCAAGCTCATCCTTCGTGGTGTAGATGGTTTGGTTTTCGTTGCCGACTCACAAGTTGAACGAATGGAAGCGAACCTCGAATCTTATCAGGGCCTTGAGAGAAATCTTGCAGAACAAGGTTATGACATCTCTAAAGTGCCGATGGTCATGCAATGGAATAAAAGGGATCTTCCCAATATAGTTCCGGTGGAAGATTTACAATTTCAACTGAATAAAAGAAATTTTCCGGCGTTTGAGGCAGTCGCCACAAACGGACAGGGTGTATTTGAAACTTTAAAAATGGTGTCTAAGTCAGTCCTCCTTAATATTAAGGGTGGATTGGAATAGTTTATTTCGAATTAGGAGTTATTTTCCATGGCCGACAACAACAACAAAGCCCTTACTAAGAAACAACTTGAGACGCTTAAGAACAAGCTGCTGGAAGAAAAGCAGGGAATGGTTTTTAGCGATAAGGAAAGTGCAAACGAGTTAAGCCTTGCTCTACCAGATGGTGGAGATGATGTTGAGCAATCAATCACTGATTATAATAACTCACATCAACTTCGGTTCAGAAACCGAGAAGTTTTTTATGCTAAGAAGATTGATAAAGCATTGAAGAAGTTCGAAGTTAATGAATATGGACTTTGCAACGATTGTGGATGTTGGATTAAATTTGAGCGCTTAATGGCACGACCAACAGCAGAGCAATGTATTGTTTGTAAAGAAGAAGCTGAACGTGATGAATCTAACAGTTTCATTGGCAGACAGTCTAAATCTCTTGGGAAAGTGGTTGATCTCACCGGGATGATGGCATAGGGGGAAGTATGGCAGATATAAAAGTTGCCATCATTGGCGGAAGTGGCATCTATAAATTGGATGCCATTAAAGTAAAGAATCAAATCAAGGTTAGCACTCCCTTTGGAAATCCCAGCGCGGAAATCATGGAGTGTGAAGTTGAAGGACATTCTTTTTACTTTCTTCCTCGTCATGGACATGGTCACCACTTCACACCGAGTGAAGTTAACTATCGCGCCAATATTTTTGCCTTAAAGAAATTAGGGGTCGATACGATCGTCAGTATATCTGCCGTGGGGTCACTACAGGAAGAATATGCTCCCCGCCATTTTGTTTTAGTTGATCAGTTTATCGACTGGACCAAAGGATTAAGAAAAAGAAGCTTTTTTGACAATGGAATTGTTGGACATGTTTCAACTGCTAATCCAATAGAATCCGGTCTTCAACATAGACTGTTTGAAGCTTGTCAAAGGGCCGGAGTGACCTCTCACTTGGGTGGTACTTACATTTGTATCGAGGGTCCCCAGTTCTCGACAAAAGCTGAGTCAAAAATTTATCAGGGTTTTGGTGCTTCGGTAATTGGTATGACTAACGTACCGGAAGCCTTCCTGGCAAAAGAAGCTGGAATGGCGTATGCCACAGTTGCAATGGTGACTGATTACGATTGCTGGAAAGAAGAGCATTGTACAGTTCAGGAAATCATGGATGTCATGAAGTCAAACTATGTCTCGGCACAAAAGTTTGTGGTTGAGGCCATTCCTGATCTGGTAAAAAATCCTGTGAAGTTTATTCCTGAAAATGAATATGCAGTAATGACTGATCCCTCTCTTCATCAGACTTCCCATAAAGAAATTCTGGAAGTTGTTTTAAAAAAATGACTGAATACCTATCTCATTATTCAGTCATGCTGAAAGAATGCCTGGATGCTTTGGAGCTTGGCTCCCAGGCTTCAGGTTCAAAAATCTTCGCTGACCTGACCTTTGGGGCCGGTGGCCATACTTTCGCGCTATCGGACCAGGTAAGTGGTTCTACGGTTTATTCAGTAGACCAGGATCCGGATGCTTTAAAGAATGGTGCGGAGAATGTTCAGCGTAGGGGCAAGGAAGCCAGTGTTCATTTACTTCCAATGAACTTTCTGGAATTTCCAGCATGGTGTGAAAATAATCAAATGCACGGGAAATTCGCCGGTATGCTGATGGACTTGGGAGTGTCTTCTCACCAGTTCGATAAGATGGAAAGAGGTTTTAGTTTTCGTGCCGATGCCCCTTTGGATATGCGGATGAATTATGGGGATGTGAGTACCCCTACTGCTGCTGATTTACTGAATTCTCTCTCTGAAAAAGAGATCGCGGACATTCTTTTTAATTACGGGGAAGAGAGACTTTCCCGCAAGATTGCTGCTCGCATTTGTGAATTAAGACAGAAGAAAAAAATTGAAACTACCGGTGAATTGGAAGATATCTGCTTTCATGCTTATCCACCAAAAGATCGTCACGGTAAAACTCATCCCGCTACCCGTTCTTTTCAGGCCTTACGAATTGCTGTGAATGAAGAATTAACCGTCTTGGAAAATACTTTACCAAAACTGTTGCCATATTTAGCTGAGGGGGGAGTGCTCGCAGTTATCAGCTTTCATTCTTTGGAAGACAGAATTGTGAAACACACTTTTAAAGAAATAGTGGAGAAAGAAGATTTTCCTGCTACAATTTTAACTAAGAAGCCACTAACAGCCACGGAAGAAGAGCTGTCACAAAACTCTCGCTCACGAAGTGCTAAACTTCGGTTATTACAGCGAGGGTCTCAACTAGGGAGGGTTGATGGCGCTAAGAAAAAAAGGCACTTTCAAATTTAATAATCGATTATTGGAATTTCTTTTCAATCCTAAAGCTTTGCCTTTTACTCTCACCTTCACAACCTTGGCCGTTTTATTTGTGGGTTTCCGAATGAAGGGAATAGAACAGGCCTACCTTTTAAACAATATAGAACAGGACATTTATAAATCGACTATAAGAAACAAGGAACTTAAGGCCCAACGGGCCCGCGAGATGTCGGTACCTCGACTACGGGAGTTTGCAGCGAAATATGATCTGAAAGAACCCGGCCCTGAACAAATTATTCTAATTCCCTAGGGTGCCCAGTTGAAAAATCGGATTTTTTTTAGCTTTATTGTTTTTAGTTTTTTATTTGCTGTTGTTATCAGTAAGGCTTTTTATATTCAGGTTGTTAATAAGGCCAAACTTCTGGCGTATGCAAAATCTCAATTCATTCGCGAAGTAAAAGAATATCCAAATCGTGGGAACATCTTTGATCGTAATGGCAATCCATTGGCGATCAATGTTCATGTGTATAATCTTTTTACCATTCCTAAAAATAAGAATGCGGAATTCTATCGGCAATTAAAGGCCCTATCAACTATTGTTCCGGAACTGCCTTATCAAAAGCTCCGGGATTTGGTTCAAAAACGTAATCGGTATACCTGGCTTGCTAGAAAGATCACCCTTAATGAAGAGCAGTTAAAAAAAATCAAAAAGCTGGAAGGGATCTTTTTTGAATCCCACTCACAGCGGGTATATCCCAACCGTGAGCTACTCGCTCAAACTATTGGTTATGTCGGTATCGATAATACAGGTCTGGCGGGTTTAGAAAACAGCCTTAATACTCAGTTAAAAGGCAAGCCTCAGGTTGTAAAATATATTCGAGATGCTAAAGGGCGGCCGATTAAGTATGAAACGAAGGCTTATGAAGTGGCTTCGCCAGATGTTCATTTATCAATTGATAAAGACATTCAGGGTGCCCTTGAAAGTTATTTAAAAGAAGCTGTCATAACTCATAAAGCTTTTCGTGGTGGTGCCGGTGTTATGGATGCTGAGACCGGAGAAATATTAGCTATTGCCAATTATCCTACTTTTGATCCAAACAGGGCATCTTCTTTTCCTCAAGAATATCGTAAACTGCCATTTGTTACTGATCCCTTTGAGCCGGGCTCAATCTTTAAGATTCTGCCTGTGGCCTCAGCTTTGGAAAATAAGATAGCGACACCAGAGACTAAGTTCTTTTGTGAGTATGGAAAAATTAAAATTCAAAACCACTGGGTATCTGAAGCTGAGTCCCATGAAAAATTTGAATGGTTAAGCGTCTCTGATATTCTTAAGTTCAGCTCCAACGTGGGGACAACAAAAATTGCTTTCAGTTTAAAGTATCCTAAATTTAAAGAGACGTTAGATAAATTTCAAATAGCCCATAAAACTGGAATTGAAATAAAAGGTGAATCAAAAGGAATTCTTGGCCATAAAGCTAAAGATAAAGTTCGCCCGTTAACATTAAGTAATATCAGTTTTGGCCAAGGTGTTGCCACAACTGCCATTCAAATGCTTCGCTCATATGCTGCCATTGCCAATGGAGGATATTTAGTCAAGCCAACCTTGATTAAGTCAGATGTAAGTCAAATTACTCCTGAAAACAGAATTATTACTGAGAAAACTTCGCATGATGTAACTAAAATGTTGGTTCAGGCAGTAGAAGGCGGGACAGGGACAATTGCTAAAATTCCTCATTACGAGATTGCAGGTAAAACAGGAACAGCGCAAAGAGTCTCCCCTACTGGTGGTTACTCCGGCTATATTGCAAGTTTTGTTGGCTTTCCAGTCAATGTGAATAGAAAATTTGTGGTTCTGGCCTATGTGGATCACCCCACTGAAAAAGGCTATTACGGCGGAGTTGTCGCGGGTCCAATCTTTAAGAAAGTAACTCAATATATACTTTATAAGAAAAAAGATTTTGCTCAGTTTGCAAAATATGATGAAAAATCAAATACCAAGAACCTTGATGAAGTAACAACTCAACAAGCTCAGCAAACTCGTTATTTTGCTCCAGGATACATGCCGGATTTTACAGGTTTGGACAAGGCCAGTGCCATGCAATTGGCGGAAGAAAGAAATATATCTCTGCAATTCAATGGTTTTGGTGTCGTGACTAAACAATCAGTCGTTCCGGGCACTGTGGTTGTCGGAAATTCAAGCATTAGATTGCAATTTGAAGCTCCTACCTATGCTGACTGAGAAACAATTAGGCCCAATTCTTCAGATCCAGCTTCCACCACTGACCCTTCAGGATATTCATTGGAAAACCCAGGAATCTACCAAGGATTCAATACTCTTCTATAAAATTGGCCAGGATGAAAATTCCCAGAAATTATTTGTGGAAAGAATAGGAAAAGCTGAATATGGCTGGTTAATAATTAACCAAGATCATCCTGCCCGACCAATCAACAGTACTATTATCCAGGACATTGAATGGCCACGGATTCAAAAATTAATATTGGATATCCTTTACCCTCAACCAAGTATGAAACTCATTGCTTTGACAGGAACTAACGGAAAAACCACGACAGCAGATTTAGTGCTGCAGTTAGGGGAGTTGAGTGGTAAAAAAGGCATGAGTATTGGAACGTTGGGTGTTCGAGAAAATCATAAAACTCTTTTAGATTTTGGCCTGACTTCTCCAAGCTTAATCGATCTTAGAAAATTTTTCTTTCGTTATGGTAGAGATAAGGATTTTTGTGTCATAGAGGCAAGTTCACATGCCTTGATTCAACAACGTTTATATGGACTTGAATTTGATATGGCCGGTTGGCTGTCATTTTCACTGGATCATCTTGATTATCATCAAACGATGGAGGAATATTTCGCTGCAAAAATGCTGATCTTTGACTATTTAAAACCTGAGGCTAAAGTTTATTTGCCGGAGAATGAAACTCATTTAATCAATAAGCTTGCTCATGTTTCCGCAAAAATTGTTAAGGCACGAACACTTGAGCAAAAGCTTCCTTTGTTTTTTTCAACTAATTTTAATCGGAATAACCTGGAAGTGGCCGTTGCCATAGTCGAAAGTACATTTAAACTATCGGTGTCAGCAGAGTTTGATAGAATAACTCCTCCGGATGGGCGCTTCTACATCAAACCTTACGGTAGTAATTACATCGTGGTTGATTTTGCTCACACTCCGGATGCACTCGACAATATTTGCCAGGGAATCCGGGAAGCCTTTCCAACTCACAAACTTAAAATCCTGTTTGGCTGTGGTGGAGATCGTGATCGTAGTAAACGACCCTTGATGGGAAAAATTGCCGAGACCTGGGGAAGTGAAATCTATGTTACAAGTGACAATCCTCGCTCAGAAGATCCGGCGAGAATTATTGAGGATATTGTCCATGGTATGAGTTCTCGGCATATCCATAAAATTATTGAAAGACCGAAAGCTGTGGCACAGGCCTTTAATGAATTAAAAGAAAACGAAATTCTCCTTCTGGCCGGCAAGGGTCACGAGGATTACATCCTTATCCATGGAGTTAAGCATCCATATAGTGATATTGGTGAAGTTGAAAAATTTCTTGCAAGGAAAAAAGTATGATTAATTTATCTCTTCTCACAAATTGTCCATCAATACAAAAACCTTGCTCGCTATCTGGATATTTGAATTTTTGTACAGATAGCAGGAAGTATTCACATCCATCGGCATTTGTGGCAATCCCAGGAGCGAAAGTTAATCCCTTGGATTTAATTACCAACCTTTTAAATGCCGGTTGTCCTGCTGTTTTTTATCAGGACAATGAGATTAATGAAGCAAGGGTGAATGATCTTAAACGCAGTTTCCCTAGAACAGAGTTTATTCCAGTTGCAGATAGTATTACATTTCTTCAGGAACTTTCTCATCAGCATATTAAAGAATGGAAAACCCAAAATATCCGCAACACAGTATTTGCTATTTCAGGTTCTAATGGAAAAACAACCCATAAAGAAATGCTCTCATTTCTCTTAAAAGAAGTTCTCCCCGGTAAAGTGATAGCTACCGAAAAAAATAACAATAATCACCTTGGAGTTCCTTTGACTCTTCTAACAGTTTCGGCCGAGACTGAGATTGTGGTACTGGAACTTGGAAGTAATCATCCTGGAGAAATAAAGGTTCTTTGTGATATCGCTGAACCTAATGCTGGTCTTACGACAAACATTGGAGCGACTCATCTTGAATTTTTTGGTGATGAAGAAAAAGTTTTTGAAGAAGAGGGGTTTCTTTATCACGCCGTGAAAGAAATTACTCACGGCAAAGGCTTTTATCTTATAAATATGGACGATAAATTCTTAAAACGTCTTCCTCCAACCTCAGGATCAATAACTTACGGTGAAAATCAACAGACCATGGCCCGCATCTCATATGTAGAAAATGGAGCCGAAATCCATTTTAATGGGCAGATTCTATTGGCCCAAAATCAACATATTACTGGACGCCATAATAAGCTTAATTTAATTACCTGCTTATTTATTGCTTCTCATTTTTACCCTGAACATAAGCACTTATTTATTGAGGCGTGTAAAAACTTTCGACCGACAAAAAACCGTTCAGAATGGATTGAGTTTGAAAATCGTTCGGTCTATCTGGATGCTTATAATGCCAACCCTTCCTCTATGAAGGCAGCGCTCATGGGCTTTAAAGAAAGTGTGTTTGAGCAGGGGTTTTCATTGGCCGACACCTGCATTGTGCTGGGAGACATGAATGAATTAGGTGATTCAACTCCCCAGTATCACAAAGAGGTCGGTGAATATGTGAAGGAGCTGGGATTTCCCAATGTATTCTTTATCGGCCGCTTCTCTCAATACTATTTAAGTGGAAATCCTGAAGGACACTCTAAAGCTTCGAGTGCCGAATTTAAGAATGAGTACAGGGGAAGTTGTATTAAGAAATACCCTATTCACTTTATTAAAGGTTCGCGCTCTTTACAATTGGAGTCTTTGTTCGATATAACTTAAGTTTATCTTTTTTAAAGGGATAAACATGCTGTATCATTGGCTTTACCCACTAAGTCAGGACTTTCAACTTTTCAATGTTTTCAAATATATTACTTTTCGCTCTTTCCTAGCGTTCATTGTAGCAACTTTGGTTTCCATTCTATGGGGTAAACGTTTTATTGCTTTGATGAAACTCAGACAGTTTGGACAAACTATTCGTGATGAGGGCCCAGAATCTCACAAGAAGAAAAAAGGAACACCCACCTTTGGTGGTGTTTTCATTCTGGGCAGCGCTGTCATTGCATGTGCTATTTGTGGTAACTTTGTTTCCTTTCCCTTTCTTATTGCTCTATTTGTAACGATTTCCTATTTCTTCTTAGGTGGACTAGATGATTATTTGAAAGTCCTGAAAAAAAATACAAAAGGTGTGAGTGCCCGCCAAAAGCTTCTTTGGCAGTTTTCGACGGCCTTGATTGCTAGTTATGTCATGATCAGATGGGGTGTGACGGATTCTCAGATTTACATTCCTTTCGTAAAAGATCCTGTGATTGACATCGGATGGTTTTATGTTCCTTTTGCAGCCTTTGTTATCGTTGGTTCCTCGAACGCTCTAAACCTGACAGATGGTTTAGATGGCTTGGCGATTGGACCAACTATTATATCTGCCGCCACTCTAGGGTTTTTGGCCTATCTGGCCGGTCACTCTGAGCTTGCCAGCTATCTTTTAATTCCTCATGTACCGGATGTCGGAGAATTATTAGTTTTAGTTTCTGCCATTATCGGGGCAGGCGTTGGCTTCCTCTGGTATAATGCTTACCCGGCCGAGATCTTCATGGGTGATGTTGGCTCTCTCTCACTTGGCGGATGTTTGGGGACAATTGCGGTATTAACAAAGAATGAATTTCTCTTTGTTCTTATCGGAGGGATTTTTGTTATTGAAGCGATTTCAGTTATTCTCCAGGTTGCTTCATTTAAGACCCGCGGAAAACGAATTTTTAAAATGGCACCTATTCACCATCATTTTGAATTGATGGGTTGGCCTGAAACCAAAGTGATTGTGAGATTCTGGATTATAAGTTTGGTATTTGCCATTCTTGCCCTTGCAACACTTAAACTTAGATAATTCTTAAGGAGTTTTTATGGAAAAATATAAAGGGAAGAAAGTCCTGGTTGTCGGTCTTGGCAAAACAGGCTTTGCGTTGGTGAATCTCTTCACACAATGGGGCTGCGATATCAAAGTAACTGATATCAAACCAATTTTTGATCTTAATAAGCAGGTCAAAAGACTAAAAAAAATCACTCCAACTCCCACCATGACTTTAGGTGAGCACAAGGATGAGGATTTCATTGAAGCCGATATCATCGTTTATTCTTCTTCTGTTGATCCTAACTTGCAGCAACTTCGCGTAGCGAGAGAACATGGGCGTGCTGTTTATTCTGATTTTGCTTTTGCGTATGAAAACTGCACTAAGCCAATAGTTGCTGTTTGTGGTAGTCATGGCCGAACCATCACGGCCCATATGATTGGTTACACTCTAAAGGTTGATAAAAAGAATATTTTTGTGGGTGGTACTTCTGAAGAGCCATTCATCAACTTTCTTTCTCTCCCTAATAATGAAGAAATTGATTATTGTGTGATTGAGGTTTCTCCTCAACAGTTACAAACAGTTGATAATTTCAAACCTGTTCTTGCCGTTTATCCAAATCTTGAAGAGAAAAACCTTCTTGGTCGCTTTAAAACTTCAGCCGAATACCTGGATACAGCTTTGAAAGTGGCAAGAAATCTTGGACCGGAAGATTATTTGATTGTTAACTTTGATAAGTTGGCCTCAAACTCCGTACTAAGAAGTTCTCAGGCCCAGACATTCTGGTACTCTCGTAAATCTTTTGTCACGATGGGCGTAATCTCTGAAATTCAGGGAACCCATTTCCACGACAAACGAATTCATTCCAATATCCATTTTCATTCAGAATTTAAAGTGACTGACATGAGAATTGTGGGAGTGAATAATCGTGAAAATCTTATGGCCGCCATTACCGCTTGCAAGGCCCTTAAGGTAACTGATCAGGCCATTCAACATTGTATCGAAAAATTCCCTGGAATTCCTCATCGTTTGGAATTTGTTGTGGAGAAAAATGGCGTTCGTTTCTATAACGATTCTAAGTCTGAAACAATGGATGAATTAAAAGTCTCTCTGGAAGCCTTTAAAGATCCCGTCATCTTAATTGCTGGTGGTAAAGAAATCGAAGGGATTCCTTTTGATAAATATGCCAACATTATTCGTGAGAAAGTTAGAGTTCTGGTTTTGGTGGGAGAAGTTAAAGAGAGCATGAACCGGATTCTGGGTGATGTAACTCAAACTTATCTGGTTGGTTCTTTTGATGAATCAGTATTACTGGCCTATCAAAAATCCCGTACCGGCGACACGATTCTTCTTTGTCCTGGAAATGAAGGCACAGATGTTTTCCGTGATTTTGAAGAAAAAGGTAACTACTACAAGAAACTCATCTTCCAACTCTAAATCATTATTGCTCCGCTTGCATTGCATACGTTACACTGGAAGAAACCTTCTTCCGGTGTAACTCATGAACGAAAATAACAGACTAGAAAAGTTAACTAATTACTTCCTTATCAATGTCTTCTTTTTGATACTATTTGGTGTCATCATGGTGTTCTCGGCCAGTTATATGTACGCCACCGAAAACATGGGAAGCAGTTACTTCTTCCTGGTTAAACAACTGATTTTCATCGCGCTTGGTTTAACTATTGCTTTAGTCTTCTCCAAATTTAAAATTCTCTATCTTTATAAGCAGGCCTACAAGATCAATGCTTTCTTCGGTCTGTTAGTGACTCTGACTCTGGTACCAGGTCTAAGTGTTGTAATAAAAGGATCTAAGCGCTGGTTGAATTTAGGCTTCATGAATTTGCAACCTGGTGAATTTTTAAAGTACACCTTGATGTTGGCAGCGATTCGTTACTTTGAGAATTTCAATCACTATTCACCAAAACAAAGAGTCATTTATTTATCTGGTCTTGTTTATCCTTTGGGGATTTTTGTCCTTCAGCCAGATTTTGGTACTTTCTTCATTTCCTCTTTGATTATTGGTTTTATTGCTTTTTTAAGTTCCTTTCCCAGAAAGTATTTTTACTCCGTTCTGGTGATGGGAATGATCGCGGCTTTTGGAATTCTGATTTCCGCTCCATACCGGGTAAAACGACTTTTAACTTTTCTTGACCCTTGGAAAGACCCACGCGGCAGTGGCTTCCAGGTAATTCAATCTTTTCTGGCCTTTGCCAATGGCTCATTTTTTGGCCAGGGCCTAGGTAACAGTAACGAAAAACTTTTCTATCTTCCAGAAGCGTATAACGATTTTATTTTTTCCGTTGTAGGAGAAGAGCTGGGTTTTATTGGTGTATTAATTACAGCTTTGATGTTTGTAAGTCTGATTTTTATTGGTTTTAAAATGGCCATTACCCTTAAGTCCAGAGTTGGAAGCATCATGGTGGCCACCATTATTTTCACCATTGGTTTTCAGGCCTTCATGAACATGGGTGTGGTTCTAGGTGTTCTTCCGACTAAAGGGTTAAACCTGCCTTTTATAAGCTATGGGGGCTCTTCCATGGTAGCAAATCTGGCTGCTCTTGGTCTGGTGTTTGCTTGTCTCAAAATCCAGCCAAGTGATGCTAAAAATATAAAAAACAAAGGCAAACAATCTCCTCTAGGAGCGCTTAAAAGCGTATTTAATTAATGAAACGTGCAGTACTCGTTGCCGGTGGAACTGGCGGACATATCAATGCAGCTCTAGCGGTAGGTGAAGCCTTTGCTTCAGATGGTTGGCAAATAAGTTATCTGACTGGTAAACGCCCCCTGGATTATAAACTGTTTAAAGGTCAAAATGTCAGACATCTGGATTCAAAACCATTAAGAACTAAGAACCCTATTCAATTCTTAATAAATATTGCCATGAACCTCATTAGTTTTTTTTCAATTTTCCTATCCTTTGCCAAAAATCGTCCGGCGTTTATTGTTGGTGCCGGTGGATATGTATGTGGTCCAACATTACTGGCAGGTTACTTACTTCTTATTCCAGTTTTTATTATTGAACAAAATGCTTTTATGGGTTTAACCAACCGTATCTTAGGATGGATTTCTACCCGTATCTTTGTTCATTTTACAGAGACCCGCGGTCTGTCAAAGAGTCTTGCCAAAAAAGTCCGCGTGGTGGGAAATCCTACCAGGAAGTCCATTCAACCCGTCGCTCCTAAAGCGATGAATGAGGAATTAAATGTTCTGGTGTTTGGAGGAAGCTTAGGTGCCTTTCAAATCAATCAGGTGATCTTTGATGTGCTAAAAATGCCGGCAGTTTCCCGAATGACTATTCATCATCAGCTGGGGGGAAACCAGACCGCACCTAAGATTGAAACAACTACCAACTATGTTCCTCTGGATTACATTGAGAATATGCAGAAAGAGTACGAATGGTGCGATGTGATCATTTCACGCTCAGGGGCCAGTACGGTATCTGAGCTTGCAATCATTCGTAAGCCAGTTCTTATTTTTCCTTATCCTGCTGCTACTGATAATCATCAAGTTTATAATGCTCAAATTTTTAAGGCCGAATCGGATTTTACGGTTGAGATTCTTGACCCTAATCTTTCACACGAAGAGTGCGTAAAAAGGACTCAGGAATTTCTGGTCAAGGCTTCCAAGCAAGAGCTAAAGTACACGAAAAACGCATCAACCGGTAATCATACCTGTGATGCTATTTTGAGAGAGATAAAATCACATGTTGGGATGGCTTAAGACGACAAAACTGCATTTTATTGGAATCGGTGGCATTGGAATGAGTGGTATTGCTGAGGTACTGCTGGATTTAGGATACAACGTTTCCGGTTCTGATTTAAATCCTTCGGCCGTCATCGAAAACCTTCAAAATAAAGGTGCTGAAGTTTATATCGGACACAAGTCTGCTAATGTGGAAGGTGCCACTCTTATTGTTTATAGTTCCGCTATTGACCATCAGAATCCTGAATTTGTACGCGCGACTGAATTAGAAATACCCATGATTAGGCGGGCCGAGATGCTTGCCGAGCTAATGAGATTAAAATTCGGAATAGCTGTTGCCGGCTCCCATGGTAAAACTACAACCACTAGTTTGATTGCCACTATTTTTCAAGAGGCCAGGCTTGATGCCACCCATATCATCGGAGGTATTGTCCGAAATTTGGGAGGTAATGCTAAAAAGGGCGATGGGCAGTATCTAATTGCAGAAGCTGATGAGTCAGATGGATCTTTCCTTCTTTTGAATCCAATTATGGCGGCAGTGACAAATATCGATGATGATCATCTTGATCATTATGGAAGCAGAGATAAAATTGTGGATGCTTTTGTTGAGTTTGTTAACAGGCTCCCTTTTTACGGAAGAGTGGCCTTAAATGCCAATGATGCGTCATCTTTGGCGGTTAAATCTCGAGTAAAGCGTCCGGTAGTTTGGTATGGAATCGAGGTCGAGAATGAAGTCTCAGATTATGTTGCCCGAGATGTTAAACTTTCAGCTTCGGGAAGCGAGTTTGACCTCTTCTACAAGGGAGAAAAGGTCTCACGATTTAAAACTCACCTTATGGGCATGCATAATGTTTCTAATACTCTTGCCGCTATTTCTCTTTCACATGAGGCAGGCCTTGAATGGGACATCATTCAGAAAGGTCTGCTAAGTTTCCAAGGAGTAGGACGCCGGTTAGAAAAACTTTATGAAAAAGAATCCTTTTTGGTCTTTGATGATTATGGCCATCATCCAACCGAGATCAAGGCAACTATTTCAACTTTAAGAAGAGTTGATCCGAGACCTTTATGTGTAATTTTCGAACCGCATCGCTATTCCAGAACTCAAAACTTTTGGGATGAGTTTCAAGAATGTTTTGAAGGAGCTGATGAAATATTCATGACTCCAATTTATGCAGCTTCTGAAAGTCCGATACCTGGGATTACTTCGGAAGCGCTGGTAGATGCCATGAAAGGAAAAGGCAAAAAAGCAATTCTCCTGCCTTCATTGGATCATATGAAAGAAATCATAGATTCAAAAAAAGATAGTTCATGCGTTATGGTGACACTAGGAGCTGGTGCTATTTCCAAAAAAATTAAAGAAATAATAAAAAGCTTATGAAACTAGAAGAAGCCATTGTGAGCATTCCTGATTGCGTCTTTTCTAAGGATGCTGATCTTACGAAATATACCACCATGAAACTATATTCTCGGGGAGACTTGGTCGAGGTTCAGAATGTAGAGGCTCTTCAAAAATTATTACCTCTCCTGACCACTCATAAAAAAAAGTATCTGGTTGTGGGTTGGGGGGCAAATCAAATTCTTCCTGCCGTTTGTGATGATTTAATAATTCATCTGGATTTTTCCTTTGATACTTCTTATTTAGATAAATTAAGAGAAGAATATATTTTACCGGCTTCTCTCGGTTTAAATCATCTGACTGCTCACGCCGTTAAGTATGGACTTAAAGGCTGGGAAGTATTCACGGGCATACCTGCATCTCTCGGTGGTGCTATTTACATGAATGCCGGAACGAATTTAGGTGAAATCGGAAGTCTGGTAAAAAAAGTTTCAATTGTTTCCCGGGATGGTTCACTTCGGGAAGAAATGATCACTCGGGATAGCTTCTCCTATCGTCACAATCATTTCCTCAGGGAAGGTGAAGTCATCGTAGGGGCAACATTGATTCATCAAGGAACCGAGCCGGCAGTCTCCCAAAAAATAAAAGACTATCTGGAATATCGTAAGAAGACTCAACCACTTACCACCAAAAATTGCGGCTGTGTCTTCAAGAATCCGCACAAAGACCTTCAAGCAGGCCGACTCATTGATTTAATGGGATTAAAAGGACTGACCTTGGGAGGACTCAAGGTTAGTGCCAAGCATGCCAACTTCATAGAAAACTCGGGTAATTCAAATTGGGATCAATTTGAATCCCTAGTGAGTATCATAAAATCTAACATGAACTGCTTCTATGGAATTGAGTTTGAATTGGAAGTGAAAATCCCCTATCATTAATCTATGTTGAGAATAATTTTAGTATCTTTCTTGATCCTTCATCCGTTTGCTTCACAAGCAAATGTTCCTGATTCATTTACTCAGAAAAATATCAACTACCGTACTTACTTTGGAGAATGTCCCTCCAAGTCTTCCGGTATGCTGACATTAATTTTGATGAAAGAGTTTGAAAAATCGAAGTCATTAAAGGACGTTAAAGAAAAAATCATTCAAGAAAAACTAGATGAAAAATACTTTCTTTCGGATTATCGAATTTCTTATAATCCGGTAATTAAAACCTTAAAAGTTCATCTGGAATGTCCGGAACCACTTGCCAAAGTACAGGTTTATAAACCCAATGGCGAAGAACATTACTCAGCTATTTTGGGTGATAATGCCAAAATGTATGAGCCTCAGTATGAAAATCTGATGAAGGCCGAAAAAAGATTAACTCATCATTTACCCCTGCTTGCGATATCAATGGATCAGCTTGAAGGGTCTGCCCCTATAGATTTAGCTCAATTTATAAAAAAAATGGAAGTTGATCTTCGCTCCCAAATATCAGAGATTATTATAAGCAAAAACAATGAGTTAACAATAATCTTTGCTTTAGGTGGAAAGGCCACAAGCGTGTTTATGGGAACAGATTTGTGGGATGAAAAATTGAGTAAGCTCACGAAGATAGTTGGCTACGTAGGAAAGAATAAACGCTTTCCGAGTAGTATTAACCTGGTAAATTCGAAAAAGGTTGTTGTCAAGTTTTCTGACAAAATCTAAAATTTTAGAAAGGCGAAGATCGCCTTATTTCTAGTCAGAATGAATCTGCCCTCTTCTTCGGAAGAGTTTTTGAGAAGGGAATCTCATGAACACCAAAAGTGTTATCGTCGCTTTGGATATCGGGACAACAAAAGTCTGCACCCTTATTGCGCAAAAATCTGCTAAAAATTTAGAAATTCTTGGAGTGGGTTCGCATCCCAGCCATGGTCTTAAGAAAGGCTCGGTTGTTAACATCGAAAAAACCGTAGAAAGTATTCGGTCTTCAATTGAAGAGGCGAAATTAATGGCGGGCATTGAAGAGTTAGAATCTGCTACCATCGGAATCGCGGGAAATCATATTTACTGTTTCAACTCTTCCGGAGTCGTTCCTGTAAAAAATAAAGAAATTAAACAGGCCGATGTTGACCGTGTGATTGAAGCGGCCAAGGCCGTACTTATTCCTTCTGATCGTGAAATTCTTCATGTGATTCCTCAGGAATTTAAAGTTGATAATACTGTTGGAATTAAAAATCCGATTGGTATGTGCGGCTCACGGTTGGAAGTGAATGTACACATAGTTACTGGTAAAACTCCTCTTATCCAAAATCTTATCAAGTGTGTTGAACAAGCAGGCCTTCAGGCCAATTCAGTTATATTGCAACCAATTGCTTCTTCTCGCTCTGTTCTTTCAAGTGAAGAAAAAGATCTAGGTGTTGTCTTAATTGATATCGGTGGCGGAACGACTGATGTTGCAGTCTGGAAAGAAGGTAGTTTACTTCACTCACAAATAATTCCCTTAGGTGGAAACCATTTCACCAATGATCTTGCCGTGGCCTTAAAAATTCCTCATAACGAAGCCGAGAGGATCAAACTGGCCCATGGAACGGTTCTAAAAGACACTCAACTAAACGAAACTTATCTGACTGTTCAGGGCCTTTCTGGCACCAGACCTCGTGAAGTTTCATTGAGTTTTGTCTCGGAAGTACTTGGAGCTAGGGCAGATGAGCTCTTTCAAGTCATCCGTGAACTGATTTTGGAGAAGAACTTGCAAGGAGAGATTACCGGAGGATTTGTTCTGACCGGTGGAGGCGCTCTCATCAAGAATTTGCCGGAACTGGCGGAATACATTTTAGAAAAACCGGTCAAGCTCGGATATCCCGCAGCTTTTGGTGGTATGACCACGGCCATGCAACATCCAAAATTTTCAACAGTGCTTGGACTGCTTCAAGAATCTCAACATGCTTCACAAGCTGTGAGTCGGGAAGAAAAAGTACAAGACGAAATAGATATGTTTGATAAACTAGGTAAATCTTTAAAAAACGTGTGGAAAGAGATTTTTTAATTTCCGGAGGAAGTTTTTATGTTCGATATTGCTGACAACCAAAATCCATCGATTGGTGCCAAGATTAAAGTCATTGGTGTAGGTGGAGGCGGATGTAATGCTGTCAACACTATGATCCGTTCAGGTCTGACCGGAGTTGAGTACATTGTTGCCAACACTGATTCACAGGCACTGGCCGCGAACCTTGCTGGAACAAAGATCCAATTAGGTGGAAACGTAACAAAAGGTCTGGGTGCAGGTGCCAATCCCGAAGTTGGACGTAAAGCTGCCATCGAAGATTACGAAAGACTTTCAGAAGTGTTAGATGGTGCAGATATGGTTTTTGTTACTGCCGGAATGGGTGGTGGAACAGGAACTGGAGCAGCTCCAGTTATTGCTAAGTTAGCTCGTGAAATGGGTGCACTTACCGTTGGAGTTGTGACTAAGCCATTCATGTTTGAAGGTAAAAAACGTTCTCGCCAGGCCGATGAGGGAATTCGCTCATTAGAAGAATCAGTTGATTCCCTAATTTGCATCCCTAACCAGAGATTACTTCAATTAGCTGGAGAAAATCTCTCTTTGGTCGATACTTTCAAAGCTGCCGATGAAGTTCTTTTAAATGCTGTTCAGGGTATTTCGGACTTGATTAATAATACAGGTTTAATCAATGCTGACTTTGCAGATGTTTCTACAGTAATGACCAATAAAGGTCTATCTCTTATGGGAACAGGCTCAGCTTCAGGTACGGATCGTGCCCTTGTGGCCGCCCGTCAGGCCATCAGCTCTCCTTTACTGGAAGATGTTTCAATTGAAGGTGCTACTGGCATCATTATCAATATTACCGGAAATAGTTCTCTTACAACTCATGAAACGAATCAGGCCGTAACATTAATTATGGAAGCTGCTGATGAAGATGCTGAAATCATTTTTGGTACTGTGATTGATGATTCAATGGGTGAAGAAGTTAAAGTAACAGTCATCGCAACTGGACTTCAAACGGCACGTAAAGAAGTTATGGGATCTCAGACTCAGTCCCAGACTCGCACAGCTCCTCCAGCTACGGAAATGTATCACCAGCCAGCAGCAGCTCCTGTTCGGATGGAAACTCCTGCTCCTACACGTGTTGTTGAAACTCCAAGAATGGAAGCTGCTCCAATTCGTGAGGAAGCTCCGGTTCATTCAAAGAATACAGACTATGCTGTTAAATCAGAAATTACTTTTGATCTTGATGAATCAAGAAACGAAAATACTAAACCTAAAATTAACTGGGCCGAAAAACTACAAAGCGCCGCTTCAAAGTATGAATCTCAAAAGAACTTTGAAGGAAATACTACAAGCTCAGTAAATGCAGCACCGATGGCCCCTAAAGCGCCTGCTATGGTTGAGCGCCAGGAATACTCACATTTTGATAATGCTGAAACACCTGCTGGTAACGTGACAGCACAGGCCGCTCAGACTCGTGAAAGCCGAATCAAGTCGATTGCAGAAAAACTTGGATTTTTTAACTTTGATGAAGACGAGTTTGATACTCCTTCATTCATGAAGAAAAACGATCGTAATCACGATTCTCAGATCTAATCGATATTAAAATTCTATTAAGTTAAGCCCCGCTTTAAGCGGGGCTTTTTTTAATCAATTTTGGGATAAGTGAGTTCTAACCATTTCTACATTTTCTTTAATCGCAAGAACTACCAGATATGTTTCGATGTAATCTTGATCAACATTTATTTTATAATGAGTTTCGATATAGGTCGGAATGCCTTTATCCTCGAATAAACGTTTTTTGGCATCATAAAGAATAACACCTTCTTCAGGGTCTTGGGTTGAGGTTTTAACCGTCAAGACTTCTTCCCATTCATGTCGCATAATAAGTGGAATATGCTCTTTACAAAAATGCAAAGCCTTAAAAGGCTTTACGCATGACTTGCAGAAGAGTTTATCACATATACCACAGGATACTTCGCCGGGTTCTTCCCGGTGATTTGGACAAAATAATTCTGACCTTTTAGGCTTTGCTCTCTCCATCTCTTTCATCCTTTCTAAAATGCCGGGATGAAATTCGCTTTTAGAAACGTCCGGATGAGGGGCCTCACCAGTTCGAATAGGAGTATTATTTATGAGGGAGTTTTGGTTTTTTAAAACTTTATAAATAAGTAGTGTCAGTAGTCCCACAATGATGACTAAAAGAAAGAGCGTGATTCCGATGAGGATAATTGCCGTATTTTCCATCATTGTTATTGTAAATCATCCCAAATGTTTAGCTAGTATAAATGAACTTCCGTCATGGGTTTATAGCCTAGAAGGTTATTATAAAATTGGCGGGCGGAAATCTTAAGCTGATCTTTGATATAGTTCTCTTCCCGACTTATTAGATCTGACTTGATTTGTTGCAGTAAACGTTTTTTTAAAGCTTCGCCCTGATCATTTGCCATAAGAGGCAAACCCAAGGTCGTAATTTCCATGTGTCCCATTGTACGGTGATAGCTGATAAAAACTGCACCTTGTGTCGCCATCTTGCGACGTTGGCCAATCTGAGTCTTCTCGATCTCCAGACTTTTACCATGAATCAAATGGGGCTCTTTGGATTCATGCTCCTCAATTTTAATTGTCCCTTCACCCAGGACGACCTCTTGATAGTTATAGATCAGATGAGGGGAAATCTTGGGATAACTCGTTTTAATGAATTCAAAATGTTTTTTAAGGAAATAGGATTCACCATGGATAGGAAAATAGAAATTAGGTGAAAAGTTTTTCAGCAGTATATTCAGATCTTCTTTTCCAGGATGTCCAGAAGCATGAATGAGATGGTCGCTGGCAGTTATGACTTCTGCACCAAATTCAGTGAGTTTATTATAAATGCGATAAATCTTCTTCTCATTTCCGGGAATAACTTTTGAACTGAAGATCACTAAATCACCAGGTCCAGGTTTAAAAGTTCCGTCTTCACCATAACTAAAGCGACGAAGGGCAGATAAGAAATCACCCTGACAACCAGAGAGAAAAATAAGCATTTTTCCCGTCTGGCCTTTTACTTGATCGGTTTGGAATAATTCTGCTGGTTGAATATCACTATGCCCGGTTTCATAAGCAGCTTCCATATAAGTATTTAAAGATCGCCCCATAATAACAATCTTTCTGCCTGCGGCCATGCCCATCTTGGCGATGGTATTCATGCGGTGAACATTGGAAGCAAAAAGAGTTATAAAGATTCTGCTTTCATCACGCTCTAATAAAGACTGGAGATCGGTATTAAGCTCACCTTCTGAAATTGTTTTTCCGTCGTTTAATATATTAGTAGAATCCATGAAGAAAGCAGTCTGAGTACACTCAGATAGTTTTTCATGGATACGTCCCAGATCAATGGGCTTTTCATGTTTTGAATAAAGATCGACTTTAAAATCTGATATATAGAGGGCGCCCCACTTTCTGTCTTTAGAACGAATAATGAGACCACAGGTTTCGGGAATTGAATGGTTGACATGAACGGGAGAGATGTCAACACCCTTGAATGCCAGCTCAGATTCAGGAGTATATAGTTTATAGTTCAGGCTTAATTTGTGCTCTTCTAACTTTTTTTGAATTAGGTGAAGAGTAAATTGAGATGCATAGACGGTAATATCCGGGAAGGCCCTGAGTAAATGGGCCAGAGCGCCGATATGATCCTCATGCCCGTGAGTGATAATAATGGAAGTCAGTTTGGTTGGATCCAGCAGAGAAAAATCAGGAATCAGGTAGTTGATGGCAAAACATTCTTCGTAGGGAAAAAGCATTCCACAGTCGATGATGATTTGTTCATCAGCCGTGGAGATTAAGGTCATGTTGGATCCGATCTCTTCAACACCGCCAATAGGTAAAATGCTAAAATAATTATTTTTCAAACGTGATTCCTTTAAAGGAATTGTATCAGATAATTGAATCTTTAAAATGATTAGATGTGCTGTTCGGCCGGAACTGTTGCTTCGTTGTGCAATAACTGTTTAATTCGAGCAGCTAAAATTAAGGATGCAACATCAGTTTCTTCACCGACGGTAAAGTCAGCATATTGTTTTTGAGGGTCCAGGTATTTTTGGTACATGGGACGAACAGAATCATAGTACTGGGCAATAACTGATTCTAATGATCTTCCACGCTCTTTAACATCGCGGTGGAGACGTCTGGTAAATCTGATATCAGAATCCACATGAAGAAAGCACTTAATATCCAGAATATCTCTGATTTCCTGATCGTATAAAGAGAAGATCCCTTCAAATAACACAACTTTGCATGGCCCCATGGTTTCATATTCGCCAGTTCTGCCAGAAGTCGCAAAATCATAAATAGGCACTTGTACCGAGTGACCCTTCTTTAAATCTGTCAGGTGCTCTCTTAAGAGGACCCAATCAAAGGCGTCTGGATGGTCGTAATTAGGCTTACCATTAATTTTGGGAACAGTTGGTAGGTAATATGAGTCCATGTGGAGGATCTGGGAATCAGCGCTGTTGATGCCCTTCATGACTTTTTTGGCAAAAGTTGTTTTGCCAGAGCCAGAACCGCCTGCGATACCAATAAGAAAGATTTTTTGCTGCATATGGGTTGATTTATCTAACAAATAAACTGCCATCTGCCCAAGAAAACCTGAAGTATTGTAATTTTTTTATCCTCACATAAGCCATTTCTTAGGCTATATATTCAGACTTTAAAGGATTTTTATGGATGTATTCTGGGTCGTCACACTTTTTCATTTCCAGCCATCACCTTCTCAGTGGCAAACTGTGGAAAGTCTGGCCATGCATGATTTTGAAGCTATGGGAATTGAGGAATTTTCGTTAAGCGAACCTGAAGTCGATGCCATCCTGGGTGATCGCTCTTATTCTGGCGGAGATTTACCCCAAGAAGTTATCGATGAAGTTGAAGCACGGGTTTTAGGTAATCCGATTAATTATCGTTTTTTCTTTTCCAGTAAAGACTTGGCAATGAACTTTTTAAATAAAGTAAGAACAGAATTCCTATGTGAGTCTCAAATTGAAGAACATCCGGCGCAAGACTGGAATGCTGAATGGAAAAAGCATTACTCACCTATTAAAGTAAATGATCAGTTAGAAATTATTCCATCCTGGCGCAAGGATTTTAAATCCGAGAGTAGACATCACATTTATATTTATCCAGGAATGGGTTTCGGTACTGGTAGTCATGAGACCACTTTCCTATGTCTAAAACTTTTTACTGAATATCTCCTTGGCCAAAAGATAGAAAAAGTTCTGGACTTCGGTTCCGGCTCTGGAATTTTAGGTTTGGCGGTTTTTAAATTTTTCCCTGAAGCAAAAGTTGATTTCTATGATATCGATCCAGAGGCCAATAAAAACTGTTATCAGAACGCCGAAACAAATAATTTACAAGAATTCTCATTCAGACTTCTGTTACCTGAGGTTCGTCCTAAACTCCTTATAGAATATGATCTGGTTTTTGCTAATATCTTAGAAAGTATTTTAATTTTAGAACAAGAGGCCTTAATTGCTCATACCAAGCCTGGTGGAGCCTTGATCCTTTCTGGCCTTCTTAAGCATCAGGCCCCTGGCATCATCGAAGCTTATTCAAGTGCCGGCATGAAACTAATCAGTCATGTTGAAAAAGGGGATTGGACGGCAATCTTATTTGAAAAGGCAAACTCGTGAGGGCCCACTGGGTTAAAGAACTACAAGTTCAGGAAGCTTATGCTTTAAGAGATGAGTCTCTCCATCACTTGGTCAATGTGATTCGAATTGAAGTAGGTGAAGAGCTGATGCTACTTAATGGTGCGGGTCTTGAGATTGTCACCAATGTAGAGACCATTTCCAAAAAAGAGATGAAACTGAAATTTATCAGACAGGCCTTTCATGAGAGAAATTACATCTTTGATCTGGCACTCGGTATGCCGAAAAGAGAAGCTCTGGAGCTGTGCTTGAAAGAAGCTACGGAACTGGGCTTTAGAAATATCTATCTCGTGCGATCTGATTATTCACAAATGCGTATTCCTGACCCTGATCGAATGGAGAAGCTTATGGTATCTGCTCTAGAGCAGTCCAATGCCCCCTTCCTTCCAATGGTTAAGGAAGCTAGCTGGGAACTACTGCCTTGGAATCTGTATGAAGAGTCATTGTTAATGGATTCGCAAACCCATATTCCTCCTAAAAAAACTAATCCTGCACCAACTTCTCCTCGACTTCTGATTATTGGACCGGAAGGTGGTTTCTCACCAAAAGAAGTAACTTTTCTCCATGCAATTGAAAGAATAAGAGTCGTCAATTTACCAACACCGATTCTCAGGACGCCAACGGCATTGCCGGTTGGGGCAGGACTTATGATCGAAAGTTTGCTTAAGTGAGCTTCGACTTGCTATGATAGGAAAGTAAAAGGAATCAATATGAATCTGGACCAAGTTAAAAAATCGAATACTACTCCACCTGTAATAGACGATATCGAATTTGAATTCAAACCGATTACCTCAGGTCTGGGATTTCACCATCAGAAAACCACAGATATCAAGCCTGTTTTTACTGAAAGAACAGTGACAGTAAACCCTCTTCCACAAACTCATCAGGCACCTAAAAAAGAAATGAACGTTTATCAAAACGATCTTTCTCTTTTTTATGGTCAAACTCAGGCCACTCCAGATGCCATACCTGAGATTAAATTGCCGGAAGAAAAATACTATCGCCTCGCAAGTAAGTCTCAGAGAGTTTTCGCTTATCTCTCGGATTTACTATTGGTCGCTTCAATCCTTGGAATTGTCCTAACGGTTATGGCCAGAACTATTAGTATGGATCTAATGGATGTATGGTCTCAATATCCGAATGAAATTACTCCATTAGTGCTAACTTTGTTCTGCGGATTCTATCTGATTTATTTCTCTGTTTTTGAGAAGACTAGCCAGTCAACTTTAGGGAAAAGTTTATTTGGATTAAGAGTAGTCACTTCAAGTGACAAATCTCTTTCACTGGCCGCTTTGTTTGTACGTTCAGTAGTCAGTCTTTTAAATTTCATCAGCCTGGGACTTTTTTCTTATTTTGATCTTCAGAACAAAGTGACAGATTCAAAAGTCATCAGGATTGATTAATGTTTTCATCAGCTTTAGAAACTTTCTTAAAAGAAAATCAAGGTAAGAGAATTGTTTTTACCAATGGCTGTTTTGATATTCTTCATCGCGGGCATGTAACTTATTTGGCCGAAGCTAGAAAGTTAGGCGATTTATTAGTTATTGGGCTTAACTCTGATGAAAGCGTTAGACGTCTTAAGGGCCCAGAACGTCCCATCAATAATGAAAACGATCGCCAGTATGTTCTCTCTCAATTAAAGTCAGTGGATTTTGTAGAAATCTTCACTGAAGATACTCCCCTGAATTTAATTCTAAAAGTAGCTCCAAAAGTTTTAGTTAAAGGTGGCGACTGGAAAATTGATCAGATTGTTGGTGCTAAAGAAGTTATTCAGTCTGGTGGAGACGTATTTTCACTTAACTTTGTGGATGGCTACTCAACAACTTCGATCATTCATAAAATTCAAGAGACATGATCTTTTCTCTCTCAAATGAACCCAAAGAAATCACACTTGAAGAGAGTGAGCATTTGGATATTTTCTGTTTTTTTGGTGTAAAGCAATCCATACATTGTCCTGACGAACTTTGGTTTGAGGCGATTTGTTCTTCACTCAGAAGAAAAAATTCCGTCTTAATTCTTGAAAAAGAAATTTCCATTTTTCCTCAATGGGATCCTACTAAAAGATGGATTGCCGGTGATCATTGGTGCTGGCTTGCTCCGAGAAGTTTAAGTGTTGTTTTGGAGGCTCATTCCGAGAATTCAATGACCTACCCACTTTTTAAGACCTGGTTAAATAAGTCTAAATAGCTAAAATTCCTCAAATTTCTGATTTTTTTACTCGGAAATGCCGTTTTGTACTCAAATATTACCCGAGTCTTTCGATAAGGATACGAGCCTGACTATTGTGGTCAGGTGAAGTTTAGATTCTTTTTCAAGGAGTACGTTGATGGGCTTAAGAATCAACACCAACATTGCCTCGCAAGAGGTACAAAGGAACTTGAGGGCGAGTAATGCCTCTCAAGAAGCGGAGTTTTCAAAACTCTCATCCGGTAAACGCATTACCAAATCCGCTGATGATGCTGCCGGTTTGGCAATTGCTAAAAAACTGGAAGCAGAGACTAAGGGTCTGCGTGTGGCATCTCGAAATGCCAATGATGCTATCTCGATGGTTCAAGTTGCCGAAGGCGGTTTGAATGAAACGAGTAACATCCTGACACGCTTGCGGGAATTATCGATCCAGGCCGGTTCAGATACGGTGGGAGAAGCAGAAAGAGGCTATCTCTCATTAGAGTATGAACAACTTGTTCAAGAAGCCGATCGAATTTCTAAAACGACTCAATTTAACGGGCGTCAGCTTCTTCATGGAGAAGGTGAAACGTTACAGTTTCAAGTCGGAGCTTTCTCCGGCGAGGCCAACAGAATTGAGCTGGATTCATCGTCGACAGACGCTTCAGCTGAAAGTTTAGGTATTATGGGTACCAATGTCCGGGATAAAGCCGAGGCCATTGATAACCTTGAAAGAATAGATACAGCCATTAATAAAGTAAGTGCGTTTAGAGCTAACTTTGGATCTATCCAATCGCGTTTACAAAGCACCATCAATAACCTTGATGTAGCGGTAGTAAACCAGGAATCGGCACGCTCACGTATTGAAGATGTGGATGTTGCGGATTCAACAGCTAAACTTGCATCTGCTCAGATCAAGAATGCTGCAGGTACGGCGACTCTTGCTCAGGCCAATCAGCTTGGGAATAGTGCTCTACGTTTAATCGGTTAAGATATACGTACTCTTATTAGGTATTGTTTTACTTAAGCCCAAAGCCTCTCGGGTTAAAAGCCCGGGAGGTTTTTTTGGAGAAATCTTTTTGTGAATGATAACAAGCTTAAAAAAGTTAAAGATGAAGCGACGATCTTAAGCCTTTTATCAGGTGCTAAAGAAAACAATGCCGAAGTNNTTTTGTATTATACCTGCTGAAGGTCAAGACCGGCTTATTCAGGATTTGATGGGAAGTCATAATCATGTCGATCTCTATATCCCTCAATCAGCTCTCCTGCTTCGTTGTAATATTAAACAAACAGACGCTCCCTTCAGATACTATCTTCAATTGCCTGACTTCGTGGCACAAGTGGAAAGACGAAAGAGTTTCAGGTTAAATGTTCACAACACTTCTGAAGTTAAAATTAGTTTTGGAAAATCGGTTACCAGTCCCCGTCCCATGAGTCAGCATTTCTTAAAAGATTGTTTTGATGTCAGCACTGGTGGTTTTTCATTTTTTGTATCGAAAATGGAATCAAAGTTTTTTCAATTGAATGATCCTATTGAGAAAGTTGAAATTAAAGCTGGAGATTGGTCAACCAAGGCTTCTGCTGAAATAACGACGATCCGAGAAGTCGAACCAGATGAGCATAATGGTTTTACCTATAAAGTCTGGCGAGTGAGTTGCCGTTTTACACAAATTGATCAAATTAGCCGAAAGTATCTTGAGAAGTTTATTTTTGAGCGGATAAAGGATGAGCTTCATGCTATAAATGAATGATCATGAAAATAGCTGCTATTTCAGACGTTCATATAAAATCCGCTCATGATGAAGCGGATAATCTATTAACGGCTTTTTTAAATCATCCAGAGGTCCAGACATCGGACTATATTCTTTTGTTAGGAGATATATTCGATTTAATGTGCGGTCCCCATGAAGAATATCTTGCTGCCTATTCGCATATTTTTACTTTGTTAACCAATCTTCAAAGTGCAGGGAAAAAAGTCTACTTTTTTGAAGGTAATCATGACGTGCATCTCGAAAAGTTATTTAAAAAATTATGGCCTAATAATGAAGTGAGGGTCACTCAGGACCCTATTATTGAAGAAATTGATGGCCAAAGGTACTACTTCTCCCACGGCGATGAACACGAAGTTGATAATCTCTCCTACCATCGTTATATAAAGTTTATTAGATCAAAACCCTTAAAATTTGTTGCTGAATATATCATTCCTTACGCTGTTTTAAATTTTTTCGGAGAGCGGGCCTCAAAAATTTCACGTAAGAAAGGTTCCCGAACTTTTAATGTAGAACAAGTCCGGGAACGGTTTAGATATGGCGTAGGTGTAACAACAAGTGGGCGCTATGATTTCGTCTTGGGTGGTCATAGCCACGTTCAAGATGAATACAAAATTCCGGAATCGAACTCCGTTTATATAAATAATGGTTATGCTTTGAAGACCCGAACATTTGTTCTAATTGATAACCATCAAAGTAAATTTATTCCATTAAGTTAGCTGGGCCATGGCCTTAACTTCTTTCAAGACCATTTTTCCGTAAATTTCCCTAACGGTTGATTCTGTTCTGGCCTTCATTTCTTCCGCTTGGATATCTTTATTAACGATAATAAGTACCTCGGCGAATTGAGCAATTTGAGGAAGATGGGTAATGGCGATGACCTGTCCATGGAGAGCAACTTCCGAGAGGGCCTTACCAATACAAGTGCCAGTTTCTCCACCGATTCCTGTATCAATTTCATCAAACAGAAAAATGCTGATGGAATCGTGACTCGAAAGAATTTGTCGCAAGCTAAGGAGTATTCGTGAAAGCTCCCCGCCCGAAGCTATATCTTTGATCTTAAAAAAACCTTCCCCTGGATTTGTCTCCGATATAAAAAAAGCTCGGGAAATGCCGGTTTCATTTAATTCATCCAGCGTTTCTAATTCTAAACGTAAAGTGGCACCATTCATTTTTAAGGTACGAACTTTTTGAGTTAGCTCTTCCCCTAGCTTTTTGGCATGTTTTACGCGATTTGAATGAAGGGTCTTGGCCTGCTTTTCCAGCTCTGTTTGATAGTGTGAAATTTTGCTTTCCAGCTCATCTAAATTTATATCAAGGCCCTCCAGTTGATTTTTCTCTTTCAGGAAATCCACTTGAGTTTGCAGGATAGTTTCAACAGTTCCCCCAAATTTCTTCTTGAGCTTTTGGTAGCTATCCAAACGATCCAGAACATTTTCTAAATCTGAAGGGTCTACCTCTAAATTGAGTTTTTGATCTATTTGAGATTGCAAAGTTTGTAAGCGATCATCAATTTCAGCGAGGAGATCAACTTGCTCATTAAAAAGGTCAGGGTTCTTGTTGAAAAGATGATTCAGGAATTTCATTTGTCCAGAAAGTCCTGGTTGACCCTCACTACCTTCAAAACTTTCTTTTACCTGATAACAAAGTCTCTGGGTTTTCTCCAAATTAATCATGATGTTTTTCTTCTTCAGGAGATCTTCTTCGTCCTGGGAGGATGGATTGAGTTTCTCAATCTCCTGAAGTTGAAAAATTAAATAATCAAGTCTCTGCTCTCTTAAGGACTTCGACTTGATTAATTCATCTTGTTCTTTTTTATACTGCTTATATTCTTTTAACTGATTCTGGTAATTTGCCACATCTTTGAGTTGGCGGGAAAAATGATCCAGAAGGTATAATTGATAGTTCTCAGACAAAAGCTTTTGATTTTCAAACTGTCCGACTAAATCGATATATTTGCGGGCAAAGGAAGCCAGAAAAGTAACTGTACATGACAAATGGTTGATATAATTTTTAGTTGAGCCATTTTTATAGATTAACCGTTTTATGATGATTTCCTGTCCTTCAACTGGAAATCCTTCTGCTTCTAAAAAGGCCTGAACCTTTTCATCTTTGCAGAAAAAGGATGCCTCGATAAGTGAATACTCGGTTTCTCTACGGACAACTTTTTTATCGGCCCTTCCCCCTAGAATGAGTTGTAAGGCATCTAGAACCAAGCTTTTGCCGGAGCCGGTTTCTCCAATAATGGCATTAAAGCCAGGCTTGAACCGAATTGATTGATTCTTAAAAGTCGCAAAATTTTGTATTATAAGATCTTTTAGATAAAAATTTGCATCCATAAAACCCTCCGCATTTTAATCTTACGGATAATTTACGGACAATCAAGTGAATACGTATTTTTTCCGTATTAAGCTTAATCTTTTTTAGAATTGATGAACTTTTCACGAATCGTTTCAAAGTAGAAGCGGTCCGGATTTTTTATTAAGGAGACTTTCTTAACCTTGGAACTGTTAATGGTGACAACGTCCTGCTCATCGATATTTAACGCCACTTGCCCATCCAGGGTGAGTGTCACAGAATGATGTGGGGGCAGAATTCTTAGAGTGATGGGTGAGGAGTCGGGGATAACAAACGGTCTGTGAATCAAGGAATGAGGACAAATAGGAGTCAGAACCAGTCCCTTCACATCTGGGTGGACGATCGGTCCACCCGCGGCCATTGAATAGGCGGTTGAGCCCATTGGTGTTGAAATGATAATACCGTCGCCAGCAAGATTGTAGATGTGCTCTTTACCGAGTTCGGCCCTAAGATAAATCATCCGGGCAATATCATTTTTGGCCAGTACGGCATCGTTAAAGAAGTAATCTTTGAAATGCAACTTACCCTTTCTCATGACATTTACATGGCAAAGAGGCTTTAAAGTAACTTCGAATTTCCCGTCGAGAATATCCCCCAAACGATCAAAATATTCATTTTTGTTAAACTCAGTAATAAAGCCCAGGCGACCGAGATTTATACCAAGAACCGGTATTTTAGATTTTATCCGGCGACAAACACCAATGAGCGTACCATCCCCGCCAAGCGAGAGCATCATATCTACTTCATTGTGAAAGTTTTTAGAGTTCCAGAACAATAAATGGTCTGTGGATTTTTGCTTAAAGAATTTAATGACTCTTTCTCGGTCTTCTTCCCGAAAGACGACTTGTTTTTTTCTTCTTAATAGCCAGGCGCAAAGATTTGGTAGAATACTATAAAACTCAGGTGTGGAATTTGGTTTAAGAGTGATTCCAATGATTTTTATACTGTTCTTTTTCATATTCATTCCGTCATGATACGCATGGCCTGTTCCAGGTCATCAAAAGGTTTATTGAGAAGTCGGCACTGATAAGCATTCGCTCGCGAAAGCACCTGGGGAGAATTATAGGCAGTCATTATCACAAATTTCTGGCCTATCTCTTCAGGAGAAAACTTCTTCTTAGACTCTTCAATTACATCAAATCCGGAAATGTCCTGCAACATAAGGTCACAGATAATTCGATCGTAATGATTGTTAAGAATGAGATCGATAGCGAGTTTTCCACTGGCCGAGACATCAACTTTTAAACCCTTACGTTCAAAAAGCTTTTTGAGTGACTGTTGGATCAGAATTTCGTCTTCAATAATAAGAATATGGTTCATGATTTTGGTAGTGTAAGCCTGAAAAAGGCCCCTTTTTCGACATTATTAACTAAATATTCCAAATTTCCACCCATTTTTAAGGCAAGATTTCTAGATAGTACCAATCCCAGACCTGTACCTTGGGTTTTAGTGGTAAAGAAAGGTTTAAACAGCTGGGAAACTTTATCTTGAGGTATTCCCGGACCATTATCAATCACATCAATGGTAACAACCTGATCATTAGTATTTATGATGAGTTTTATTTCCCGTGGCTGGGGCTGATTCTTCATCGCTTGGGCGGCATTAACTATCAGGTTAAAAAGAATTTGAACCACGAAGATCAAGGGAACGTCGAGGAGTAGGTTTTCAGTATCATTTTCAAAAACAATAGACTTGCGGGATTCACGAACTTCACTTTTAGAAAGTACAATGGATTCATCAATGATTTTCTTAATCAAAACCGGTTTGCTTTCAGTTTGAACCTGATAAAGATTAGAGAAGTTTTCGATAATAACCTGGCAGCGATTAACGTTTTTTTCAATTTCCTGCATGAGCTCTTTGCTATCAAGGTTAACTTCCATAATTGAAAATAGTTGTGAACCAAGTTTTAATCCAAATAGTGGATTACTGAGTTCATGTCTTAAAGTATTCAATAGTTCACCTAGTAAGGAGATCCTTTGAAAGTGAAAAAGATCGAAAGCATAGTGACGAAGTTCATCACTGTCATAAAGATCAATCGTAAAAGGCCCTTGAACTTTCTTGTTAAAGAAAATGTCTTTGTCCTGGAGCTCTCCGGTATAAAGGTCATTCATGAAAGATGCACCCGAAATGCCATCTCTAATCCTAAGAGGTAGAGGGAAATCCTGAAGACATACTCTTAGCTCAGATATTCGTTTATCTGAAAACTCCTGATCAATGAGTCTTTCAAAATGGGGCTGCAGAAGATCTATACAGGTTTCAAATAATTCAATTTCATCTTTACTNNGCCAGAAAACTTCCATTGAAGGGAAGATTCATTTTGGGAAATGCCTCGGAAGAAAAAGATTTAATTTTCGATTTTTTGATTGAATTAAAAAAAGTATTAAACTCCTTAACTTCGATCTGACCCTGTGTTTTTTCGTCTCGCCAGATAATTCCAAGGAGTTCTGCCCTGGTCTGACCCTTAAGGTGGAGAATAATTAAAGAGCTTTCGAATTTCTGGAGAAAGGGAACATCTAAAAGCTTTTCCATTAAGCTTCGCAGACTATGAGACTCATTAGAGATTAAATTAACTTTTTTAATGATTTCATCCCATAAATCTTTAACATTCTCACCGGGATTTAGTGAAACCCTTGAAAATATCTTTTTCTCTATACTTTGAGTGGTTTTGATAAAACCATCAAAAGATTCAGCGATCGAGGTTTTGAACGGACCTTTGGATTGCATGCCATTAAGAATAGTTTGAACATTTTTATGATAATAAGGAAAATCGCAGTACTCCCCGTCAGAAAAATTAACCCAGAGACGATCGCCTTTCTTTAAAAGAGCTATTTTAGCATCAGGCTCCGGCAACAGNNAGTTTCTTGGTCTGGGGGATAAGATCTATTTTCCACTGGGTTAAGTTATCTTTTAATTCATACTTAATCAATTCTTCCAGCGCTACATAGTCATGTTTCAATTGGGCCTGGTTCATGGCCTTAAGGATAAAAAGTAAGTGAATATGGGATTCTTTTATCCCCGGGATAGTGCGCTTAGATCTTACCATCAAGGTTTTAGACATAAGGGTAGTTAGTTCCACATACTGGCTTATGTCAGAGGTTAGTTTTGTCACCCGACGGTTCCAGAAGAATTCCCGCTCTGGAGTAAATTCACCGATAACCTGAATGTCGATAATAATATCCGATAAGAACTCTAAGGTTAAACCAATCGTTTGAAGTAGAAAATCTTGATTACAAGAAGGAGAAGCCACCACTGACATACAATTCATCCTTGATATGTATAATCAAATGTTAACTTCGTTTTGTTTTAAAGTCACAGAAAATAATTCTTGTAGAGCTTCCAGGGCCTGATGCTCTTCCGAGTATGTTAAAAAGCTGGACTGGGCTTGCTCTAAAAGGGTTGATCCTTGATTTTGACCTCGTCTGATACGATAAAAATCCAGAAAGGGTCTTAAAAAGGAATGAGATTGGGCAATCTGATCGCTGATTTTATCAATTTCAATGAGATTTTTTAAATGGCCATCAATCTTGGAACCGTCGGCTGTTTTGGATCTTGATTCTTGATAAACAGTATCGATAGAAACCATGGCGTAATCATGGAGTCTTATGTACTTCCTCAGGACTTCCTGATGATTTTTCAAAAGATTCAATTGCGGTAGATTACACTTCGTTATCTCAAGATTGACATCAAATAGATTCAATAAAAAGTTCCAGAGTACAACATGAGACTGATAAAATGGATAATTCTCATCGCTGGTATTGAGCCCTTTTAAATAAGCTCCAAAAATATTCTCTTGCTCGACTTGATATATAGAATATGGGGCTTCAATTATTCTTTCTGAACGAACAGCTTTCTCAATCATTTTTAAAAGTTCAGCTGCCTTAAACTTTTGATGCCGAGAACTCACCAACAGGTGACCACCGCCGTGAGGCAAAAGATTGAAACCTTGAAAGCTACTTGAAAGAAATAGTCCTCTTCCTCCAGCGGCACAAAATTTCAAGGCCTGTAACGTCGCTGGTCCAATATATAAGGTTTGTGAGAGATCAGAGATGAGGTCTATTTCACTTAAATCCTTAAGTGGGATATAGGGATAACTAAGAGAGAGTTCGTGTAGTAACGCTTCTTGCTCGTCAGCCGAGAAAAGATGAGTCGCGGTAGCGCCTAAAGCGATTTGTCTGATGCCAGTTTTTTTAAGCTCTTTGTGCTGAACACTTTTTATACCTAAAATGTTTTTATAAACATCGTGGAGATGAAAGGTTAAAAAGGGAGCCTTGGCCTTTAAGGTCATCAAATAAGAAGACCATAGATCCTTAACGTAAATTTGACCTGCTGTTCGGTATGGTCCAATTTTGGTTTTTGAGGCGATTTCAGAGTGAAAATCCCAGCTTTCTTCATTCAGGGATAAATTAACCGAGACATCAAAATGCGTGCTTTTTACGAGATCTTTATTCCAGCTGATCCCTGTGATAATAGGGCTTGAATGATCATAGACTTCTTTAAGAGATTTTTCTTCTACCAAAAGAGTGAGTTCGAAATCCTTGAAGGCGCTTGAGTGTTTCTCAAGAACCTGCAGAGTTTCAAAAAGAAAATAAGCTTCATCTTGTTGAATGATTAAAAGCTTTTTCACTTATTTCACATCACTTAAATTGTAACCCTTAATGTTTTCTTTTTGTCTGACGGTCTTCTCGATGTCGTTTTTGACTTCAGCTTGATACTCCTGGAGCTTTACTACCAGCTTCTCATCAAGCTTTTTAATATAATCAATCTGACGATTAAGCTCAGTGCGCTTTTCGTCGTCGACTTCTGTCCAGTTAATCTGTTTTGATATCTGATCGATCACCAAAAAGAGTCTTTCACGATTGGAAGTGAAATTCTCAAAATGCACATCTTGAGAAAAATCTTTGGCAATCATGGATTCAGTCATGGTGATTGCCTTCATTAAGAATTCTTCGAAAAGGAGGGTGAACTTTTCCATTAAGCGCTCTTACTTGGTGTGTTTTGAGTTTTTAAATTCTTAATTGCCTCAGTCCATCCGTCATAAAGCGTATTTAACACTTTTAAACAACCTTCAAGATGGGTCTTATCAATCTTGATATTTGCTTGGGTGCTCGAGTAGAGGATGTAGTCGTAAAGTGAAGCCAATTCCTTGGCAACATCTCCACCTACTTCAAAGTCGAGGCTGTTTGAAAGCTCCACAACAATGTCTTGCATCTTCCCGATGTATTCGCCTTTCTTGGCGAGGTTTTTCTGCTCAATGGCTTCAATCGCCTTCTTGCAGTTCTTGATCGCAGCTTGATAAAGCATGAGTAAGATTTGCTCCTTACTTGCTGTTTCAACTGAAGTTTTTTTGTATGCACCTAAACCGTAGCTCATGGGACCCTCCTCCTATGTCGCTTGTATTTTATCATAACTGTGTAACTCCAGGAGTAGCGGCAAAACCTGCTAACCCGGCGCCTTGACCCTGAATTTTAGAGATGGTCTCTTCCAGTCGGGCAAATTTAGCTTTAAGAACTTCTTCTTTCTGTTGGATGTGTCGTTGTCTATTAACAATCTGGCGATCAATTTGATTTACCTGACTCTGTAATCCGCTTTTTCGGGTAGTTAAAACACCACTGGGCTGACTCAGTAAACCTTTTGCCGTATCGTCCAGAAGATCAATGAAACCGTTGGTTTTACCGCCTTCCAGTGTATATTTTCCAGTGAGTGTTTGTGTGACGGATTTATAATCTTTGGCCAATGCCGCTTCGAACTTGGCCTGATCTAATTTTAATAAACCATCCCTCTGGAAGGTTACACCCAGGTCACCCATTCTCATTGGCCCAGCATCTGTTGGGATAGAAGTGAAGATGGCCGAACGAATTCTGCTTTCAATAGTGGTAAGGGTTAAGTCACCACCCAGGGTTCGTGAGGTATCCGTCTTCTCATCGAGAGTGTTCTGGTCTTTAATGAACTTTAGCACATTATTAATATTATCAATGAGACTACTAACTTTACCGCCGATCTTTTGAATATCTTCGGTGATTTCAATGTTGATTTCTTCACCGGGTTTGGCTTTCTTGAGATCAATAGTTACACCCGGGATAAGATCAGTGACTTTATTATTCGGCACTTCAATTTCAAATCCATCGAGCTTCACTTTGGCATCCTGGGCCGGTCTTTCCTGTTCAAAGAAAAGATCGACCTCACCATCAACTAAATAGAGATAAGGGAATTCAACTTTATTATTATCTCCCGTATCTGCCATGGAAATCATAATGCGCCATGGTTCATCGGAATCTTTACCATCATTGACAACAGTGGCCCTCATACCCAACTCACTATCGCCGTTAATCAGTTTGGCAATTCCGGTGAGAGTGGCACTGTGTTCATCAACATATATTTCTTTTTCTTCGCCGTTAGGAAGAACAGCACGAATATAACCAACACCTACATATGTTTTATCTTTATCTTCTACACCATTACTGATGGCCGAGGATTTTTGGGCCAGTTGAACAACTTCCAATTGATACTTGCCAGGATCTGCGACGTTTTTATCGGCCGTAACTGCAACATTGTTATTATCGCCAGTATTAATGGCCAGTTCTCGTAAGCTTCGGGCATTTTTATTTTTTAGAACTTCTCCACGCATGTTTTCAACTAAGCTCGTAAGCTGTTGCACCAGCGCTTTCTTATCACTTATTTTCCCTTTGCGCGCTTCCATTTGCTGAATAGGAATTTTTTCAGCTTCAATGATTTGCTGAACAATGTCCTTAGGCAGACCTGAATTAATGGATCCGAATGAAATCCCCAAATCTTTCCTCCATGAAAGTTAGCGGACGATTGGAGTCGGGTTTACATCTTGTTAACCCAATATAAGAGTAACATGGGACATTGTTGTCGCAAGTGGGAAGAAAGTGAGCTACGATTATTGCTTGGAAATGAGAAAAAGAGAGAAGGTGAACAACTCCCTCTCTCTTTTTCGAATCTAGTCTAGGGTCTGGGACCTTTTGAAAGTCCCACTGTTCTGATCGGATATTATGGAAAAAGCTTTAGCGAAAAACTCAAATATTATCTGGGCCAAGTCGAAATTCTTTGTAAATCGGCTGCTTATCTATTTTTCATTTTTACTATTACCAGTTTGGATCCAAAAAACCCTGGAAATTAACATCTTTGTCCAATCCCTCTTAATGCTCGCCTATCTTATGTTTATGGCCGGACAGTGGTATTTGCTGGGAAAAGAGATTGATCACCGTTTAAAGATTTATTTTAGGGCCAACTCCAGTATTGATCGGGTTTTGTACCGGGTAATTATTGGTAACGCCACCATGATGTTAGTTTTCAACGTGATGTCTTTCATTCCTGAAAGTATCGTTCGCCATTTTTTCTGGGGTTTCTTTGTTGTGGTTGGTTTGTTCTATTCATGGCCGACCCGTGGGAAAATCATTGAAGAATCTGTTTCCACCCAGTTCACGGAATATAAATATCTCGATGCTTTTGAGAAGACAGTTTTATTTCTCACCCTCGCCATGTTTATTACGAGTATGCCTAGCTTCCCTTTTCTGAGTAACCTTGAAACTCTCAAGCTGATTGTTGATCCAGAAGAGAAGATGCATGGTCAGTTATGGAACTATCTCCATATGAATTTCTACCCATTTCGTCGATTCCCACATCTGGTGAATTTGGGTTGGAGTATGCATTTTTATTTCATTAGTTTTGGACTCTACCTACTGGCCTTCTATGGCATCATGCGCTTTTTCATGTCCCGCAGACTATCAATTCTGGGATTATTCGCGCTGATATCAACCTGGTCCTTTTCTTTATTTCTTAAGAAAGATCCTTTCTTATCTGCCACTACTTGCTTTTCAGTTCTTTGGGTTTGGTCAATTCTTTGGTGTATTAAAAGTTCTACCTATCGCTCAGGTTTGATGTTTGGACTCCTCTGCTATACCGGCGTCGTTTTAAATTTTAATTACGTGTTTCTGTTTCCGGTGGGGCTGGCGTTGCTCTATTTCTATTTTCTAAATGAAAATACTGACTGGTATCGAGGACAGTTCGTTAAATACACTTCACTGGGGATGTTTTTAATCCTCATAACTATGATCACTCATATTGATCTGCGTTTTTTTGAAGATGCTTATACCTGGAAACAGTTTAATTCGTATTTAATGGTGGTTTTGAAGCGCAAAGCTTTCTATTCATTATCTGTGCTTGGGCTTATTACCTTGCTTATTATGAACTTTAAACCTCAGCGAAAGACGTTAACAGCTCTTACTCTGGATGTGAAAAGACTAAGAGAATTTACCATTTTAATTGTTTGTCTCATCGTTCTATCAATGACGGTTGAAAAAGATCTGGCACATAGCTTTGGTTTATTATGGTTTGTAGTGTTCTTATGTATTCTGCCTTTGGAGTGGATTTTTCAATCAATTTCGCGTCTGCGTTCACGCCGTAATTTCATTTACATGATTTATGTGATCGTCTGCTTATTAGATTCCCACTTTGAAGGTCGGATCCGAATTCTATTTAATTTCTATCAATCTCCTCCTGATATAGTTGAGCTAATCAATCGTGAGAAATAAGTTAAGATCTTAGATTTACTTACTTTCTCTATATTTCTTTTGCACCGTTCGACGAGCGCTTGCTACAATGAATGTAAGAATCGAGAAGAGAATGGATCTCTTCACGCGATCAAGGAGGACTTTTGTACAAGGCACCCTTAACCGCTACTGTTTTTAAAGATTTTTCTTCTTGTTATTCTCACTTCACGTCCCAAACTTCCCTTAACCCAGAACAGCCTTTTGTCTATGTCGATGCCTCAGGGGTTAAACTCGTTACCAGTGTTGTCGGAGAGAATAATACTGCCTCCGATGGAGTATTTGCGCTTTCGATGGCCCAGGACGGTTATGTGGAGATGCTGGCCATGTATGAAGCTAGTTAACTAATTTTGGGGAAAACTAAATTAGTCAACAATTGTTGTGAAAAAGAATGTAAGGGAACCTCAGGGTTCCCTTTTTTTATCTAGTTAAAATTACTATTATGAACCAGAGCAATGTAAGAAGGGTTTAGAAATTTACAACAAAAAAGATTGTGGAAAACTAGGAACTATTTGTGGATAAAAAAGTATTATTGAGAAATTCTTTGGCCAAAATTATGATTGAAGAAATTGCTACACTGAATGACTTGGTGAGCCGTTATTCTCACCCCAACATCACTCAGAAATCTGATGGCTCTCCGGTCACAGAATTGGATCTGGCCCTTTCGGCACAAATTGAACTTTTAATGGAAGAGCATTTTCCTGACACCACTTTTTATTCCGAAGAAAAGTTCTCGAACTGGAACTTTCCCTTGTTGGCGCTAGATCCATTGGATGGTACCCGCGAATATATTGAGGGACGGGATGATTGGGCCATATCCATTGGGGTTTTTCCAAGTGAGAAGTTTCAGGGTGATGGTTGGGTCTACAATCCCAAAACGGGGGAATGTTTTAGTGAAGTTCAAAAACTGGATTTCATCGATAAGAGTACCTACTGTGGAGAGGTCTCGCGCTCAGAGTGGAAAAATGGATTATTTAAAAAGAAAGTGACGGAAAAATTTAATCTTACCGCCGTTGGAAGTATTGCTTATAAATTGGGAAGACTTTCAGCAGGAAAAAGTGATTTTGTAGTGAGCCTTCGTCCAAAAAATATCTGGGATATAGCTGGTGGAACCATACTTTGCCAAAAAGCTGGTTTTAAGTTCTATTCCCAAGGTAGAGAGGTCACTTCCGTGCAGAAGCTTTACCAACCACCTTTAATTTGGTGTCACGAGGAACTTTTTTTGGAGCTTTCAGAAATTTATCCTTAGCTGCGCAGACATCTTTAAGATTGCACAAGTCACATTGAGGCCTGCGAGCAATACATGTCCTTCTCCCTAAAAAGATCAAGAGATGAGACAAATCAGTCCATTGTTCATTAGGGAAAAGCTTCATCAGATCAATTTCAACTTTTACGGGATCAGTCTGTTTAGTCAGACCTAAAAGATGGGCCGTTCTTTTTACATGGGTGTCAACTACAATGCCAGTATTGATGTTAAAGGCATTACCTAACACAACATTGGCCGTCTTGCGTCCCACTCCTGGTAATTCACTAAGTGCCTCTACGCTTCGGGGAATTTCTCCTTGATGTTTATTCATTAGCATTTGAGCGCAACCAATGAGGCTCTTACTCTTGTTCCGAAAAAAATTTATGGATTTAATAACTTCTTCTACATCTTCTAATTCGGCACGTGCGAGTTTTTGGGGAGTTGGATACTTTTTAAATAAAGCTGGAGTAACCATATTTACTCTGACATCTGTACATTGAGCAGAGAGAATGGTTGCTAACAAGAGTTCATAGGGATTGGAGTGGTTCAACTCACAATGGGCATCAGGGTGAACTTTTTTCAGTCTTTCATAAACGATGGCAGCTAATTCAGTCTTTTTCATAGGCCAATTCTAGCAAAGTTGGCCTATTTCATCAAAGCTTGCTATTAAGGCAACATGAGCAATTTTAAAGTTAAAGACCACTATTTTAATAAGGCCAAGAGTGAGAACTTCCTTGCCCGAAGTGTTTATAAGCTTGAAGAGATAGATGAAAAATACAAGATCTTAAGGCCCGGAATGCAAGTGGTTGACTTCGGTTATCACCCAGGCTCATGGATACAGTACACTAGTCGGGTTATTGGGGATGATGGATTGGTAGTTGGTATCGATATCCGTGAACTTAATAAGAAGCTTGCCGGGATCAAAAACGTTCGAGTGTATGAAAAAGACATCTTTGATATTCACGATCTTACCCAGTTGGGGGTCACTGGGCAGTTTGATGTAGTTTTGTCTGACATGGCGCCAAACACTACGGGGATTAAGTCCTTGGATCAGGACCGCAGTCTCAACTTAGTGGAATCAGTCTTTGGCTTACTTCCAAAGTTTTTAAAACCAGGTGGAAATTTCGTCATTAAGGTATTTGATTCACAACATGCTCAGAACTTCCTCAAGGATCAGAAGAACCTGTTCAAAGAGTTCCAATATTTAAAGCCCAAATCTACCAGAAGTATCAGTAAAGAATTTTTTGTCATTGGAAAGAACTTTAAGGCATAATGCTTTCATGGTTTTTAAGGATTTAAACCGCAAAGCATGGCTAGTGCTTTGCCTCTTAGTATTGTCTACTTTCCCTGCTTGGGGGAATCTCAATTTTATTAAGGATAATACTCTTTTTTCAGCGCCAACTGTTACTTCCGAAAAGCCAGTTCAAGAATCTGATGATTTTCAGAAGATTCTTTCTGATCATCAAGATTGGAATGAGCAAATTGATTACGATAGTTCTAAGTATGATGTGCAATATACATTCAACTCCGAACTTGAAGAATTCATAAAAAAACAACTTTCGCTTTATCGCCCTGATTATACTTCCGTGGTGGTGATGGATAATGAAACCGGCCATATACTGGCAGCGGTTGACTACTCTCGTAAAAAACAGGTATTTGGCCGGGATCTGGCCTTTACTAACACACATCCTGCCGCCAGTATCTTTAAAGTCATTACTGCCGCTGACCTTTTAGAAAATACTCATATAAATACTGATACTGAATTTCACTTCACTGGTCGTTCAACCACTTTGTATAAGCATCAGCTTAAAGAACCAGTTGGCCGTCAAAGATGGATTAGAAGTCTTGATTTGAAAAAGGCATTTGCTACTTCTAACAATGTTATTTTCGGTCGAACGGCTATTGAGAATTTGACTCCAGCTGGTTTGAAGAAAATGGCAGAAAAGTTTGGTTTTAACAAAAAGCTTGTTGAAGGTGTTAATTTAGCTCCCTCTGTTTTTAATCTGGCCCAGGATCAATATAATCTGGCCGAGTTCTCTTCTGGTCTAAATCGTCATACTCTCATGAGTCCAGTTCATGGAGCGGTTATAGCCTCTGTGGTTGCTAATGGTGGAGTCCTCCGGCATCCGATCGTAATAAAATCACTGGTAGGTTTAAATGATAAAAAAACTATTTTTCCTCCTTTAAATAAAGATGAGGTAGTACTCACTCCTCGAACCAGTGAAGATCTTCGAACCTTGTTTATGGGAACCATCACTGAGGGTACTGCACGATCTTCTTTTAGAAGAAGTAAGTACTTACTTGAGAAATTGGAAATTGGTGGCAAAACTGGTAGTCTTACCGGTGGTGAGCCTTATGGTAAGCGGGATTGGTTTGTCAGTTACGCNNCTCTTAGCTAAAAACATCATGGAATACTATTACTCAACCCTTTTTCCGCAAAAAAAATAAAAGGTGGACTCGATGGAAGAAAATTCAAATCCTGAGGCAGTGCAAACTGTTAATCCTCAGGAGACTGCCGGTGCAGCTGCTCCTTTAATCTCAAAAAAAGATAAGTTCATAAAGGAAGTAAAGTCATTCACGCTGATCATTCTTTCGGTATTGGTGTTTAGATCAGTGCTGTTCGAACCCTTTAAGATTCCTTCCGGGTCAATGATTCCAACTTTGCTCATTGGTGATTTTATTTTGGTAAATAAATTTTCCTATGGGTTCAAAGTACCTTTTAGTGACTGGTTTACTGATCCAGTATATTTAACAGGACCAGAGCAGCCTGAAAGAGGTGATGTTGTTGTTTTTAAGTATCCCAAAGACACTAACCTTAATTATATTAAACGAGTTATCGGTTTGCCAGGTGACACAATCGAAGTGATCGATAAAGTTGTTTACGTCAACAATAAGCCTATTGAAACGAAAGAAATTGATGGCAAAAAGATTCTGGAAGATATGGATGATCGCTATAAGGCTTACCAGTTTAAATTTATGGAAACTAAAACTGGAAATCAAACCCATGTGACTCAGGTCGATATGGGGAATGATTATTTTGCCAATTACTATAAGTTCACGGTTCCTAAGGATAATTATTTTGTGATGGGTGATAATCGTGACTTCTCAGCTGATTCACGTCGTTGGGGTACGGTTCCATTTGGCCATATTAAGGGTAAGGCGATTATGATTTGGTTCTCGCTTTCCGTGCCTTGGCCTTGGAGCGAGGATGAACAGGAGTCCTGGAAATTCAGGCCGTGGCGTATTGGTAAATTAATTGATTAGTAAAAAAGGCTCCTTTGGGAGCCTTTTTTATTTTAAGGTAATTTTAGTTTCTCCATCATTTCCGCTCTCAGGTGCGCCTGCCTGAAAATCTCTGGAACGCTTTAAATAATCTCTCAGCCAGTTTTTTAATACTCCATCCCCATGCCCATGAATAATACTTAGGTAGGGAACATCTCCGGACAGAAGATCTCCCAAGGCTTTTTCGATTAAGTTTTGGAATTCGGATAAGCGCATCCCTCGGACATCAAACTCTAGTTGGCTGTTAGAGGTTTTTGCAAAGCTTACCGAAACATTTGCTCTCACTGGTGAACGTTTAGAACGACCAAGGGTGTGAACGGGAACCGTCATTTTGATCGGCCCCTTGGCGATGGTAATTTCTTTCCTGCGAGCATCTACTACCTGAACAGTAAATTCTTTTTTCAACAGATGAGAATAAACAATATCCCCTGGTTTCACTTGCTCAATATCTAGATCTCCTGCCGGAACAACTTCTTCCTGAACAGGTTGAACTCCTCTTAATTTATCCAGCTGAGTTTTATACTGATGAGATCTTTCATCGATACGTTTAACTTTCTGGATTTCGTTCCTCCTGGCCTCTTCCACCAATGAACGGGCTTCATTCAAAATCTTATCTACTTCTTGGCGAGCACGGTTGATTTCTTCATTCATCCTCAGATTCAGGATTCCTTCCATTGCACCTTTTTGATTCTTTAATTCAATTTCCAACTTTTGGTTGGATTGGAGAACCTTGTCGAGTTCGATTTGTTTCTGGGACACTTTTTGCAGTAAGGTTTCATAACTCACATTCTTATCACTCAAATGCGAAAGGGCCTTCGACGGTACATCATGAACTTCTGGATGACCTTGAGATATTATTTTGAAAATATCAATCGCCATCGAAGCCCCAGGTGTGCCCCACTGAATCTTATAGGTTGGCCTCATACTGGTGGTATCAAAACCTACATGACATGAAATGTAATTTCGGTCTTGATGAATCAATGTTTTGAACATTTGATGGTGAGTGGAAACTACAATGTGAGAAATAGACCTTTTATGTAGTTCATCAAAATAAGCTAGAGATAAAGCTGATGCTTCATCAGATGAGGTTGAATTGAAAATTTCATCAATCAAAATAAGGTTTGAAGGGAGAATATTCTCCATGAGTTCAATGTAGTTTTTAACTTCTCCAGAGAATGAACTTAGACCGGTCTTTAAATCCTGAAGATCGTTTCCAAAATAGAACAGGCCTTCATAAGGGAACATTTCTGCTTCAGCAGCAGGCACAAAAAAACCATGATAAAAAAGTAAATAGGCCAGAGTAACTGACTTAAGGAAGACTGTCTTTCCTCCGGTATTCGGTCCGGAAATAACAATTCCATGATCCCGCGACTGACAATCGACATTGTTCTTCACGGGATTCTTTATCAAGGGATGGAACAATTGGGTAAATTTGAAGCCGGGGTTTGACCGAATAGAAGGACATTCCAGACCGTAACGCTGAGAGAAGTCGGTCTTAGCGAGATAAAAATCGATTCTCCTAATTATGGCCAGTGAATCACGGATGAGAGGTGAAAATTCATTGAGCTGGCGAGAAAACTTTATGGCCAGTTGATTGATTAATTCATCAATTTTAGCAATTAACTCAAGTCTGCGATTACATGCATCCCGGACTTCAAATGGTTCAACAAATAACGTCTGACCAGATTCCGATCTTGAAACAATAAGTCCTATGTCTGACCGATAGGAGTCAGATCTGACAGGAACAACAAACCGATCATAATGAACATCATAGCTATTATATTGAAGTAGCTTTTGATGTGCCGGTTGATTGATCCAGTCCTGAACGGTTTTACGAATTCGATCTTCAAGTTCCCTTAATCTTTGATTGAGTTCGGCGAGTTGGGGGTGACGGTCGTAATGAACTTCACCGGAACTATCAACCAGATGTCGGAATTCTCTTAAAAACTTACGTTGCACAGGTTGAAAATCAAGAGAAGCGATTGTTTGAAATTCAGGTAGTTTAAATGCAGGTAAGTCTTGTTTAATGAATAAGGTACTTTCCACCAGGAGAGTTACTTTATTTAATTCACTAAAAGAGAGGACGCCCTCTTTCACCATATGATTAATATGCCTATCCAAAGAATTATCTTCAGGCAATTTACTTATAAGTTGGGTAAACACCTGTCGATAGTCATCCTTGAACTCCTGTAAGTAAGTCCTGGTACGAATGAGTTCTGCGGCAAGGTCGTCCCAGCGTCCCAGAAAAAGGTGTTCTGTAAGCTCTTTCTTATTACTCTCAAAATAAGCAAACTGAGCTATAATACCTGAAAGGACATCCCATTCGACCTGTGTGTGGTGCACAGAATGTTGAGTGGTAATAAGATTAATCGTCATATGATCCAATATTATCTTGATTTAGAAACACAGGTCAAAAATATCAAAGAAAATTCGCTCTCCCAAGGGCAAATCCAGAAACTTTATAGTACTGCTTACTACATATCTCTTTCTGTTCGTGCGCCCGGTAAGACCTGGCATCTTTTTTTTGGCAGAGGTTCTAGTTATGAAGGTTTATGGTTACACGATTCACCTCCGCCAGCGGCCTTAAGAAGAAAAGATAGTTTTCTGGAGTATTTAAGGAGGCATTTATCTTCATGCAGTTTTCTGGATGTGAGTCTGGATAAGTACGATCGGATAGTGAAGCTGACTTATCAAAAATTTGGTGAAGTGCAGTCTTTCTTATGGTTTTGGCGAGGACGTAAACTTTATTTTCTGCATCACTATCAAGATCAGCCTGAAACGCCTTTTAAGTTACTTTTAAGTTGGCGGGGAAAAGCTTTTGTTCCCGGAGAAGAGTTGTCTGACTTATACGAGTACTTTGATGAAATTGGTCGGCATCATGATATGAACCACGATATTTCTTCTCCTGAATTATATTCAATGGATAAATTACTTCAGGATGAGCTTAATGCCTCTTTGTTAAAAGATGTCACTTCGACTCCTACCTTTCTACAACGGAAAAAGGAGAATATTGAAGATGATTTAAGAAAAACCCTGCAATGGGAAAAGCTGCAATCTATTTTGGATAAGGATGAGACACTGGATCATATCTACGAGCTTAAAGTAGGTGATCATAAAATTAAATTTGAAGGAGAATTAAATCCTTATGAGAGAAGAAATCTTCTCTTTCAAAAGATAAAAAAACTAAAACGTGGTGAAACGATTCTTAAAGAACGTTTAGGTAATGTGGTGGAGCAATTGGCAGGGAAAAACCTGACTAAGCCACGCCAATCGCAGATCCCCATCATTAAACCCATCTGGGGAGAAGAAAAAAGGGCCCAGATAATGGCCCCTAAAAAGTCAGAAGATGAGTATAAGGTATTTATTTTGGATGGATTTCAAATTGGGATTGGATTGAATGCTCAAGGAAATGACCAACTTAGAAATCGTTGGGCCTCCAAGGAAGATCATTGGATTCATCTGGAAGGTCTAAAAAGCACCCATGGGATTATAAAGTTAAATACTGCTCAGACGATAAGCTCAGAGATCTTAAATTTGGGGGCATCAATAGTTGCCCATTTTTCTCATTTTAATGCTGATTGGATACCTATCATCTACACCCAAGTGAAAAATTTGAAAGGTGTTTCCGGAGCAGCTGGTATGGTAATATACAAAAAAGAAAAACATCTCAAATGTCCTAAAGTGAATTTGGACCATTTGATCAAGGAATAAAATGAAGGCCCTACTTTGCTTTTTGCTACTCCTTTCTTCTGCTTACGCTCAGGACCCCTCAGCTTATTTGAAAAGCTTTGACGCCAAAATCTATTCGCTTAAAAGTAAGGGAGTGAAGGATTTTGTAGTTGATATTGAAAATGAGAAACTAACTAAAAATCTTAATGATCAACAGCTGTTTGGAAAAGTTGAAGAACTTGTTTTTAGAGTGTACTGGACCGCAAATCCAGAGCGTCTTGCCATTGAGGTCGTTGGTTTACCACAAGGCTTTAAAGAAGTTAAAGAAGATCTTAAAATGGGAATTATGGGTGTTGTTGAAAATTTAATCCCTCAATCAATGGAAAAGAAATTTAACGGTTATAAGTTTGTGCCAGGCGCGAATGCTCGTGAAGTTATCGCCCAGGACACAACGGGAATTGCTCCTGTGCCATCTTTCATTTTAATGTTCGACGATCAGGATAAATTGGTAGAAGTCCGTGGGGTCAAACCAATTGGCACTCTGATAGTTAAACCAAAATATGAAAAAGAATCCTTCTCTGATGGAAAGTTAGTCTTAAAAGAACAGACAACTATGACCTCAGAAAATGGCCAAACCCTTATCATGACAAAAGAGTTGGAATATGGGAATTCTCAAGGAATTGGGGTGTTGACAGAAGTGGAAGCTAGTACTGAGCATAAGGCTTCACAAGCAGAATCTAGGCCAATGACTACTAAAGAGACCATAACTTTTAAGAACTATAAAATTAACTCGGGTGATGCCTTTAAATATTTCCTTGGGGAGTCAAAAGCTGCACCGGTAAAAAATTAGTATCCGATCATTATAGTTTATTTGTTCCAAATCCTCCTTCTTTCTTGAGTGGTCTCAGTTACAAGTTATAATAATTAAATAACTTTGTAGGTGTAACGTGCGCTCAATATCTTTATCGAAAAGCGGAATCAATAAAATTCGCAGTCACCAGCTTGAACTTAAAGCTTCAGACTTCGAAGATTCAATTAAATCCATTCCTCCGGGAGAATGGTGTTATATGCAGGCAAGTCCTCAGGAAATCTGGTTAGGGTTTGTAAATCCATTGATCGAAGAAAAGTATTCCTGCGCTCAGATCGTTGCAAAGATGTCGCCCGAAAATCAGAAGAACTTGGTTGTAGAAAATTTTATCATTGATAAAATCAAATCGGCCCAGGCGAAAAGAAGCCGCTTTCACGGTTATGAGAAAAATGCCCGAATCTTTTATGGAGTTAGTGATGGCTTACCGGGTCTGATTATTGATCAGTTTGAAAATGCTTCAATCATTCAAATTAATACTTCGGGTATTGATCGTTATCGGGATTTGATCAAAAAAACAGTTAGTGAATTGATGCAGACTAATTCTTATTTATTGGATAACTCAAAGTACCGTGAGAAAGAATCTCTTCCAACCTATGAAAACGAAAAACTTCCTGATCTACAAGTTGTTGAAAATGAACTTCGGTACGCTATTCGTTCCGAAGTCCTACAGAAGGTAGGTTTTTATTATGATCATAGAGAGAATCGTTATCAGCTAATGGCCTTACTTTCGCGCTTAAATAAGAAACTCAAAACAGGTCTCGATCTCTTTTCTTACGCTGGTGCCTGGGGAATGAGTGCCTTAAAGGCAGGAGTTGCAGAGGTTCAGTTTGTTGATCAAGGTGACTTTTCTTTTGAAGTTAACGAAGCTTTGAAATTAAATGGTTATGCTGATCGAGGTGCCTTTCACCGAGGCGATGTCTTCAAGTTTTTGGATGAATCTATCTCAAAAAGTAAAAAGTTTGATTTGATTCTCTGCGACCCGCCAGCATTTGCGAAAAGTGCGCTACAGAAACCACAGGCATTAGAAGGCTACAGCAAGCTTCATCGGAAAGTGTTTAAGACCCTTGAAAGTGGTGGGCTTGTAGCTTTTTCCTCTTGTACTCATTACGTTAGTCATGAAGAATTTCAAAAGAATATTCAGGATGCAGCATTTAAAGAAAATAAAAAGCTTCAACTGATTTATAGCGGGATTCAGGGTCTTGATCATCCAGTGAAGTCACTAGATGATCGTGCTAATTACATTAAGAGTTATTTTTATATAGTGGAGTAAATTATGATTTTGCAGGAAAAAGTTCACGGTGTCATTAATCAGGCCAAAAGTATTATTTTTGGTCAGGATGAACTCCTTGAATCCATCGTCGCAGCTTTGGTCTGTGAGGGACATCTTTTGATTGAGGGGCTTCCAGGTCTTGGTAAGACTTTGAGTGTATCAATCATGAGTAAACTTTGTGATCTTCACTTTCAACGCATTCAGTTTACGCCAGATCTATTGCCGTCAGACTTAATCGGTACCATGATGTACAACCAGCAGAAGCAAGAGTTTACCACAAAGTTTGGTCCAATCTTTACTCAGTTAGTACTTGCAGATGAAATTAACCGTTCTCCTGCAAAGGTCCAGGCAGCACTGCTAGAGGCTATGGCAGAAAAGCAAGTTACCATTGGGGATAAGACTCATAAGCTGCCATCTCCTTTTGTTGTTCTTGCAACTCAAAATCCAATCGAGCAGGAAGGAACCTATAATCTTCCGGAAGCTCAGCTAGATCGTTTTATGATGAAAATATCTGTTGATTATCCAGATTTTGAAGCTGAGAAAAGTATTCTCGGTCTTAAATCTTCACAAATGGATCTGAGTCCTATTATTGGTCAGAATGATCTTTTTGAAATGAAGGAAAAAGTTGAAGCAATCTATGTTGATGAAAAGATCAAAGACATGATTATTCGTATCGTGCATGCCACACGTCCGGGAAGTAAGTACTTCCTTAAGAAATATGATGGAGCTATCACGGCCGGTGCTTCGCCCAGAGCTTCAATATGGTTATTCAAAATTGCAAAATTTAAAGCTTTCATGGAAGGCAAAGATTTCGTTTCTCCTGATCACCTACTCTCAATTGTTCCTTCAGTTTTAGGGCATCGTGTGATTCCTTCTTATGAAGCCCAAATTGATAAGCTTAATACGAGGAACCTGGTGGCCACAATAGCTGCGAGTGTTGTCTGAAATGAACCTGAAAGAAATTGAACGAGTCGTAGGGATGATTCAGACTCACATTTTCAGAAACTCTAATGCCTATTCTGCAGGCATGTTGAAATCTCATTTTAGAGGTTCTGGACTGCAGTTTCGTGAACATCAGGTTTATGTCCCCGGTGATGATGTAAGGTTCATTGATTGGAAGCTCTCGGCACGTTCATCTAATATATATATAAAGACTTTTGAAGAAGAACGAAACGTTGAAATAGTTGTTTTTTTTGATTTGTCCCATACCCTACTTTACGGTTTTGAAGGAGTTTCTAAGCTTCAGGCCATGATTGAAATAGTGGGACTCTTGTATCTCTTGGCAGGAGAAACTCATGATTTAGTCAGAGTCATTGTCTGGGGAGATAAAACCATTAATTTACCTCCTAAAAAAGGCCGTGAAGGCTTAACACTTTTTATTTCCATCCTGGAGAAGTTTGGACTTTTGGATAAGGACGGAAAAGTTATTCTAAAGCAAGACCGGGTTTTAAATTCTCACTCAGAAGACAATAAAATCGCACAGATTAAAAGTTTCCTGGCCAGGAGAAAAGAAGTTATTTATCTGGGTGATCTTAGTCTAGTGAAGAATAAAGAAACCTGGGGAAAGATAATCGATAAAAAGAATATGCATTGTTTCCGAGTATTTTCTCCCGTTGATAAACATACGGAATTGCCTTTCTTAATGAAAGTCAAAAATCCTATAAGTGGTAAAGGCATGGTCCGAGATCTTAAAGGTATTAAAGATGACCCTTTATTTCTAAAAGAAAGATTTAAAGAAATTGGTGTTCATGAGCGTTATTTAGAAAAATTTGTAAAAGAGCTGGTGTGAAAAGAATAATTTCCATTCTGTTTATCTTATTAAGTCATGCCGCATTCTCTGCGGTTGGCCTGCATCTGGATTTTACTCAAAAGACATTAAAGCAAGGCAAAGTCGCGGATACTATTGTTCGGATGGATGAAAATTCGGTTCAAAAAATCGAGCTTCAACAATTGAAGGGACAATCACTCGCTGACGTCATTTATCTGCTGGATGTTAGTCCATTAGTTAAGAAAGATGGGGGCAGTAAATTCGAAGCTGAAGCTAAAGTTATCTTTCTTAAACAACCCGAGGCTCAGGTGTTGTTGCATAAACTCTCTGGAGTTGACATTGCGATCACATGGTCAAAGGTTGAGATCATTCCAACTGAAGTAACTCAAAAGCTAATCTTTGGGCAATTTGAAATCCCATCCAGAAAAAAGATTCTCATTTGGTTTATAAGCCTTATCCTTCTGATTGTCGGTATAGCCTTTTTCTTCAAGTATCAGCGTCGTCTTCAGGAAAAAAAGAATATTTTAATTAGAAGAAAAAAGCACAAAGCAGAATTAATGGAAGCCAAGGAATATTCACAAATTGTGCATATCTGGATGCAACGAGATGTTTATTTGAAAGAGTTTCCGGAAATACATGAAGCATTCAAAAAATTTGAAGCAACTTTGTTTAAATACCAATTCAAACCGTCCCAATCGGAATCTGAAAAAGCTGAAGTTCAAGAAGCTTATCGTGCTTTTATGGCCAACATCCAGGGAGGTTTGAGTGGAATTTAAATATCCTCATCTTCTTTGGTTGGGTGTTGTTGCTGGTATTATGTGGGCCCTGGATTATTGGAAAGTTTTTCAAAGGGCCCAGCTATACTTTCCACAAGGCCAGAGTCCTTTTTCCTGGTGGAAAAAAACACTGAGAATTGTTTTGTTTACTGCCGGAGCTCTTGGATGGGTCTATTTAAGTTATTCACTCATGCAGCCCAGAAAGCCTCAGAAATATTCGCCAAGTAACATTGAAATCAATGACATCGTAATTACTATTGATGTGTCACGTTCCATGCTTGCAGAAGATCTTAAACCAAATCGTTTGGAAGTTGCCAAAGAAAAAATCCGGGAGTTTACCCGCCTACGGCCAACGGATAGAATTTCCGTGGTTATTTTTTCTGAGAAAGTGTTCACCCTTTTACCTTTAACAACAGATCCAACACTGGTTGATAAAGTGCTTTCAGAAATATCAATAGGCTACTTGGGAAGTGGTACCAATATAGGTGATGGTCTTGCTCTTAGTGTGGCAAGGGCAGTAAATAGTGACACTAAAAATAAAGTCATCATCCTATTAACAGATGGTGTTGCAAATGTCGGAACTCTAACCCCTATTCAAGCTGCTGAAGAAGCCAAAAAGTATGGCATTAAAGTTTATACCATTGGCCTGGGAACAGATGGAGATGCCAAGATTCCGGTGGGTCCAGGAGTGTTTGGAACTCAGTATCAGCTTATTCCCGGTGGATCCATTGATTACAAAACATTAAAAGAAATCAGTGATCTGACTGGTGGGAAGTTTTATCCGGCCAAAAGTGAAGAAGCTCTGAAAGATATTCTTAATGATATTCAAAAACTTGAAAAAACTGAAATCAAAGTTAATCATCAGATTGTTTATGATGAACAGTTTTATTATTACCTATTGTTAGGAGTTGCCATATTGTTTGGAGTGGAAGTTTTAAGAAGACTTCTCTTAAAGGATGTCGCATGAACTTCAATCAGTTAAGTTATTGGCCAGCTTTACTTTTGGCCTTCGCAGTTTTTTTATTCATAGTGCTGGTTCTTGAGAAAAGATTCTTTGGGTTCATTAAAACCTACTGGTTCTATCAAAGAAGCTTTTTTAGCTATTTATCGACTCTTTTATTTCTGTTAGGCCTGGGCGGATTACTATTTAGTCTTCTGGATATAAGAGGTCCGGAAAAGAGAATAAAGGCTGAGGTTCCACACGATCGTACGATTATATTGATTGATACTTCTGCCAGTATGCTGGCAGAAGACGTAAAACCTAGTCGTCTGCAAAAAGCCGTATTGGTTGCTAAACACTTTGCACGGAAGGCTACCGGTCATCAACTTTCCATTGTCGCTTTTGCTGAAATTCAGAAAAAAATTGTTCCCTTTACTAATGATATCGATCTAATTGATGCAAGACTTGATAGTTTAAAAAATCTCCGTAATCAGTATGGATCGTCAGCTTTATCAGTCGCAATACAAGAAAGTATTCAATACTTTCGTGAGTCCGACGGTGAAGCCCGTGGAAATATCATAGTTTTTACCGATGGTGAGGAGACGGCAGAAAGCATAGACCTTAAAGTTCCTGCCAGTGTTCACATTGCTTTGGTGGGAGTTGGTACAGAGAGAGGGGGGAGAATTCCCCTGGATGATGGCAGAGGTTTTCGTTTTGGCTATAAAAAAGATCGCGGCCAGGATGTAATTACAAAACTAAATGAAAAGTTTTTCAAGGTGGTAACGGCCGATATCCCTTCGGCTAAATACTGGTTGGCCAATACCTATTCTTTACCCTCTGAGGAAATCTTAAACTTCTTTCAAGCCGAGAAATCGAAAGGAATGAACCAGCAAGATATGGTGATCAAGCCAGTGCTCATGGAGTGGATCGTTGTACCTTCACTCGTTTTGCTCATATTATCCTATTTTTTCAAATCCATTCGCATATTCTCTCTCGGTCTCCTGCTAATCATAACTCCCATTCGTGCTCAAGAAGAAGAGGCACCTGTTTTATCACCGGAAGTCATTTCGCGCTTAGATGAACTAAAGGAAGGGAACTTAAATCGGTTAGAGAGAATTAAGCTAGCAGACGATTTACACAAGGCCGGTGCTAAGGAAGAAGCATTGGCCCTTTATCAGGAAAACCTTAAGGGAAGTATTGATAAAACCATTCCTGCAGAAGCCTACATGAACTATGGTACGGCCTTACTTGAAAAAGGTGAAATTTCAAAAGGTATCAATCTTTATCAAAAACTAAATGAAAGCCTGGATGACTCCCCGGAGTCACGTAAAATTCAGGAAACTATGGATAAGAACGTTGTCTCCATATTTCAGCAACAAGAACAAAAGAAAAAAGAACAAAAAGAGAAAAAAGATAAGAACAAGGAAGATCAAAACAAGGACCAGTCTGGTTCGCAAGGCAAATCTAATCCTCAAGAAGGACAATCTGGAAAAGAAGACAAAAAAGATCAGAAACAGGATTCGGGTGACCAGAAAAAAGATGATAAAAATGAAGATCAAAAAAAAGATGAGAAAGAAAAATCTGATAAGCCTAAAGATGAAGAAAAAGATCAGGATGAACAGCCAAAGCCTACTCCCCCTCAAAAACTACCTGCAAAATTAAAACAACTGATGTCAGATGACAGGCAGTTACAGATGAAAATGATTGAGAACGGCACGAGGGATCTCAATAAAAGAAAGTCTCGAAAAAGTAAGGATTGGTAAATGAAGTTAATAATACTTTTGCTTATGCTTCTAACCAGTATGAGCACTCTAGGTAATGAAGTTAAAATTGAACTGAATCCCAAGCGTCCTGTCGCTGGAGAAGTTTTTCAGGCCTATTTCAGAATCTTTACTGATTCAGATGAAGACCCGGCCATCAATTTTAGTCCTAGTAATGTGGAAGTTGTCGGTAAATCAAATCAAGGAGTTTCAACCAGGACTGTCTATGCCAATGGTAAATTAACTATAACCAGAGAAGTTACCATTGTTTATGATCTGGTTTCCTCGAAAACCGGTACGGGATATTTAAGAGATATTCGGATCCAATTGGGTAATCAAACAATAAAACATCCTTTGATAACTTTCAGTGTCCTTAAAGAGCCTGAAGTTCAACCCGACGTCTTTGTGATGGCCGATGTTCCTAAAAAAACGCTTTATTTAGGTGAAGGCATTGTTATTCGGTATTACTTATATACGAAAGTTCCTGTCAGCAATCTGGATGTAAAGAAGTATCCCAAGCTTAACAACTTTTTAAAAAGGTATATTCAGGAACCGGAAAGAACTGATCGTGTATCAGTTGATGGACAGCTTTATATGCGAACACAGATTTATGCCGCTAAACTATTTCCTGAAAAAACGGGAGTCCAAAAAATTGATTCACTTCAATTATCTGCAACCTATCCGAGTGCCCAGTTAGGTGATCCATTTGGAGCTTTCGGATTAAATCGTGATTTCAAAACAAAAACGGTCACCAGTGAAGTAATTAAGCTTGATGTCGTTCCTCTGCCTCAACCAGTGCCTCCTCATTTTACCGGACTCATTGGCCAGCACGATTTTCAATTGCAGCTGGGTCCAAATAAGCTGATCGTTAATGAACCACTTGAGGTTAAATTAACCGTGACTGGTTCCGGAGCATTGGAGAACCTCGAGGCCCCCGCATTAATTAAGCATCCCGGGCTTGAAGAATTTGAAACCAACGGTGATTTGAAAATTGCTGATGCTGATAAGGCCACTAAGGTCTTTGATTACACTTATCTTGCTAAAGAGAACCTGAATCTTCCGGCAAAAGAAGTTATTTTAAGCTATTTTGATGCCAGCACTGAAAAGTATGTGCCAATTCAACTTAATCTGCCGGAAATTGTTGTGGCCGGTGGTCAACCAGAAGTCCCTAATAAAGGGACAGGCCCAGTCGTAAAAAATGATATTAAAAAAACGATCCCCAAGCCTGATGTATCACCAACTGAATTTTCTGCTCCCATAACGGTAGATGAATGGCAGTGGAAGTTCTGGTTACCATATATAAATCTGGGCCTAGGTATTGTGGCGATTCTACTTTCCTTTGGCTGGATCCTAAAACACAAAACTTTCACTGGTATCAAACTTAAACATGACGTACCTCCTGTTTTTAAGAAGGGCACCTTTGAGATGAGTGATTTTGTCCAATGGATGACCCCATTGATTAAAGAAACAGGAAAATCTCCAGTGGTTATTATTAAAGAATCTCCACTGCCAGACGAATCAAAACGCTATTTTATTGATTTATTAGATGCAAATGACTACAAGTTTTACTCGACCCAGAAATCTGAAATGGTTTTTAAGTATCAACCAAATCACTTCAAAGAACTTGGGCGTTATATAGAGAGTGTTAGAAATGAAAATTCTTCACAACCTGCTTGATATCCCCAAAGATGCCCATGGTGACTGGCCGGCAATCGGTTTAACAATTGGAAATTTTGACGGAGTCCACATTGGTCATCAGGAATTACTAAAAAAGATAA
>DFXY01000009.1 GCA_002381945.1 Bacteriovoracaceae bacterium UBA4096 | reverse complement strand
GCAGCACCATCCAAAATATTAGACTGCATGTAGGTCATAATTTCTTTATTAGAAACACCTTCATCTTTAAGTCTCAATAGAGCTTCTTCCAATTCTTTCTGAGCATGTTCACGGAAATAAGGATCTTGCTGATCCCACTCAACCGTCATGTCATAGCGAAACTTGTCAAAAACGTGAGCAATTTTTTTGTTCGTCACTCTCAATTCTGCTTTGTAATTCTTCAAAGTCTGGGCCTGCAAATTTTGAGGAATCGTGGTTGAGGTGACTGATAAAACTGCCAGTAAAACCCCTGTACTCTTTTTAAAACTCTTCATTTTTTACTTCCTTTTGTTGTTAAAATTAAACTAACGGAGGAATAACTACGTTGATTATAAAATTCTCGTCAAGGATGACTTTTTTAAAAAATTTTTTAAAGGAGTGAGATAGAAATGTGCATTGGAGTTTGAAAATATTTTTTAAAAAAAATTGAATCCCATGTTAAGCAAGTGAGTTTATAGGAGTTAACGTGAATGGAAAAAACTCCGACTTACTTGGCCACTACATGACCTGCCTTGGATAATTGATTCAAATTTAATTTTTACTTAAGGGTTTACCCGTCAAACGCAAAGATGATCCAGATCATGAAAGATTCAATGACAGTGCAGTATGAATCACAACTCATCTAAAAAAAGCTTTACCTATTCTCATCCTAAGCATCGTCTTTTTCTTTGGGTTTTATGAAGATGACAACATCCTAGAATCACCGATATCTAATCGTTCGTTTTAAACTTATGAAAGGGGCATTAAGATGAGCGGACAGACTAAAAATCATTTTTCGGAAAATACTTCAAGATATTTTGGTGCCGAATACTTCCTATCTGAGAAAAAAGAGCCTCGTAAAAAATATTTCCAGGAAGATTTTCCCAAATATTTCGGAGTGGAGTATCTCCAACATACAATCATTGATCCACAGGTGCTACCCTTACTTGAACAGCACGACATTACTCAAGACCCACAATACGCGCAAATGAATGTACAAAGACGTATTGATCTTCATGGCCACTACCTTGAAAGAGGAGGTTTTCCAGAAGACCGTCGGGTATATGTGGCGTACTCTTCCCCCGAAATGGGTTTTGGAGTATTCGCTAATGTTTACATACCGGCATGGACAATCATTGCTGAATATACCGGAGTCATCACTAACAAATTCCCCAATACTGACTATGCATGGATCTATTATTCAAGTCCGAAAGATTCAAACGGCAATGAAATCATGTTAAAAGTGGATGGAAGGGCCAAAGGGAATGTTGGCCGTTTTGTGAATCACTCCGAAAATCCAAATTGTGATACGGTTCATGTCCCATATAAAAATAGATGGAGAACACTATATATTACAAATAAATCAATTTTGCCGGATCAAGAACTCACTGTTTATTACGGTACAAACTACTGGAGTACTCGATCCAAAGTCGATCTATAGTTGAGCAGGGAAAATCTGGGAACACTATATGTTCCCAAATCAAAATTCAACTGACTTCTTAAACTGCTCACATCGTAACGTTGATTTCGTTTTATTTGCATGACTCGCAAAATTACATCCAATCACAAATATTTCTTCTTCTGACTGAGATGCCATATTTCTCTTGAGGCCTCTTTTAACATGCCTTGCTTTTAGAGAACCACTATCAAGCATGAGTTTACCAGAATACAGACCGTCATTCCTGATCATTTCAGACCACTGATTTTTGTACTCAGTTGTATTTCCTTCTTGTGCCGCAAAAAGTTTATTCACTCTAAAATGCATTTCCTTCGCTCCTTTCTCTGGAAAGATTTCGGCCATGAGAAGTTGCTCACCCCATTCTCCATTAGTTGAATACCCCATGTGGAGATGGATATCTGAACTCAGTGACAGATTCTTATCTTTATACTTAATTTTAAAGTCATCTGAAGTGAAAATGATTTTGTGATCCACAAACGAAACGTTAGTAGTGGCCAAGTATTTTGGAAGCATCTCTTTAGGTAAAGAGAAATATTCAACCCAGTCCTTTATACTTCCTTCATAACCAACTGTGATTTCTGACAAGTTACTTTTTATAGGATCCAGCCTTCCTCTTTTAAGAAGAAGGTTACTTTTTGAATCTAAATTACAGATCGCTCCACCAGGATGGGGAAGACAATAAGTCACAACATGGTGATCCGCCCATGGTAGAAACCACGTTGAAGTGATCCATGGTCTACCTAAATTATCTGTAATAATTTCAGTGGAGAACGGCTCACCCAAACTGGTAATTTTAATACCCTGATTTGACATCTGTCTTGTTAAAGGGACCACTTTAATCATTTCTTCCATGAAGACTTTTTGATTTCGAAGGAAATCTAAATGTTTCATTGATGCGGGTTTTTGAATTAAAGCATGAACTTGTGCCACGTCGCTCTTACTGAACCATCCTTTACTGGTTTCCGATAGTACGACCTCCCTGTATTCGTAGCTACTAATTTGCCAACTGGAGAAATTCACATCTGTCCTTAGTGCCCCAAAACCTCTTATATATGTTGGATTTCTGCTATAAAGATTGAATGCTTTACCCTTAGGAACATTTTGATTTTCAAATTTCTTATCGGCCAACTTAAAGACATTGTTCATAAAACTATCCATAGAGTCCTGTGACAAATCTTTGAGAGATTGAAGAGATCTGGGCAAATCAATTGTCTCTCGCCAGTCTTTTAAAACAATATTGCTTGCATGAAAAATGGCAAAACCTTCATTTTTCATCAAAAACTCTGCTTTTTTAGATGATAACTTATTAAGCAAATTCACTGGGACTGCATAATTATAATTTTCAGTAACATTCTTCTTAACGATCACTCCAATTACTTTTCCACTACTCGTAATCAGAGGACCGCCACTGTTTCCTGGAGATGCCGGAGAACTGAACCGTATATCTTTCCACTCTCCATCAATCACTTCCGGAGTATATGAGGCTATCTGACCTTCCCTAAATGAGATACCTTCTCCTTGTGCATTCCCGACGGTGAACACATTATCTCCTACTTCCGAATCTTCTTTAAATTCAAGAGGTATTATTTTTGATGGATACTTTTTCAAAGTAAAGATGATCAGATCTTTGTGTTGAGAATATTTAGTAACATTCCCAACTTCAAAAAGCTCCCCCTTACTATTTCGAAGGAAGTAGTCCTTGTATAACGAAAAAAATGGAACATTAAATACGTGTGCAGCTGATGCAACTTCCTTCTCTGAAATAAAAAAAGCAGTACCTATGCTATGGAACTTATCGCTCCTTTCTTGAAAAGGAAGAGTATCAAATGGTAGCTCTTTTTCGTATTTAATATTGGGATCTTCTATCTTAGGCACAACCACTTCATACACGGAATACTGAAGGTCAGTTATAACATCTTTGCTCAATTTATTTTTCTCACTATTATTACAACTAACAAGAAGCAGAGTAATGATTAGAAGAGCAGTAGTTTTCATTTTTCACCAATGATGAAGGTTATTAATGAAGTTTCATCGGAAGCTCAGCAGTTCTAAAACACTTAATTTTTATTTTGGATCATCTAACTACCTGAAATAGCAAAGGGAGCACCATCATTTTTAAGAAAAATTATTCATAAATTTTTGAGCGTGGGCAAGTTAAGCGATAATTTTCTTAATAAGACGATATAAGACTATTTTCTTCGACTAGCAAAAGCTGTTATCACACTTAAAACTAACAAGCTTACACCTTCTAATTCGGGCCTTATGAAGTGGAATGCTGCCGGAATATAGATGTAAACATTTGAATAAAATTCATAGAAGGTACTGTCCTTATTCAGAACATCAAGAAAGAGAATACTCGTTTTTTTTATACTATCGCCGTTAGTGCTTCCTAGGAACAGTGAAGAAGCATCAATAAAAAACAACATTAAAAGATTGAAACTTATTACTTCTAATGAAGAAGAATAAGATTCCATTTCGGTGAATAGCTTAACCGCTTTCTTTAATACATATATATAGAGAATAGACTTTATTAATAAGATAAAACTTGGAAGTAATACGCCTATTGCTTTGTAAATATCTTGAACAAGATATAAATAAACACCTGCTACAATGCTCGTGATGGATATGGCGAGCCAGAAAAAGAACCATGATTTTATTAAAACGAATGTGACATGAAATATTTTTTTACTTCCCAATAGAGCAATTACTGATTTCATTATTTCTTCCGATAATTAAGATCTTGCCTTTATTGTAGCATGGACATTAACACCTCCAAAACGAAGGTCATTCTTAAAGCTATCAAGCATAAATTAGAATTTCTTTTCGAGTGAACCCTTAAGAGAAGGGCAAACTTAGATTAATGGGATGCTATGACTAAAGGCATCGCTCTGGAGGGATGAGAGTCAAAGTCAGATCTGATTTAAATGTCTAAAAAGATTTGGTTGCGGGAATAGGATTTGAACCTATGACCTTCGGGTTATGAGCTGGTCCTTTAATTTAAGCAAGTTAGCAATTTTAATCGTAACTAATACTAATTATTAACAAATTTCTATTTTGCTCATGCTCAGGACTACTTCCAATTTCTACCCTTTTCTATCTATCATCACGCTCAATTCACGCTTCAAATCCATAAAAACCCAATGAACTATTCTGGAAGAATAAGATATCTGGAAACTTATTAAGAGATTGCACTCAAAGCAACCTTCACTTAGTAATAATTTGCAAAATCTTCTTTCCGACGTTTTTTGCTAACAAAGGTGGGACAGCATTACCTATATGACGGGTCATCTGGTCTATACCGCCAAATAGTTTGAAACTCTTAGGAAAAGTTTGTAAAGATGCTGCCTCCCTAGGTGTGATAGCGCGATCCTGAGTAGGATGACCATATCTTCCATTTGATATGGAGGTGCATTTGCATGTTAATGTTGGAGCTGGCTTACTCCAACTCATTCTTCCATAAACGTCAGAATGCCCTTTTGTAGATTTATGACATTCTAAAGAAAGATTTTTTGGCCAAGACATTCTACTACCACCATCTTTAGGCGTAGTTTTAATACGTTTTAAATTTATATCTGATAATCCTCTTGCTCTGTGACCATTTAGTGAATGTTCTTCTCCATGCTTTATTAAAGGAAAATCTGCAATTGCTTTTCTAACAGTCACATACGGACGCTTACCAGGACCGTGAGTTAAAGAGGGCAGGGACAACTCAATATTTGGAAGATTCGAAGCTAAAAGTATCAGTCTTTTTCTTGATTGTGGAACTCCAAAATCCTTAGCATCAACTACATCAAAGGCATATTGATAACCATATGCTTTCAATTTCTTTAGAAACTTAGAAAAGACCCCACTATTTCCTTTAACATTTTGAATTCCAGGTACATTTTCAATAAAGACAAAGTCTGGTCTATGAAAATCTACAAACCTAGAGAATGAAAGCAATAAGTTTTTCCTGTCGTCACCTTTACTACCTTTACTTGGATTCCTTGCAGAAAATGGTTGGCAAGGGGCACATGCAGAAAACAATAAAAAATCTTTCTTACCTTTTTTGATGCCTTTTAAAACATCAGCTGGATTCAACTTACTAATATCTTCATTTAGAAAGTCAGCCCCTTTAATATTATTTTCATACACTTCCTTGCAAGAAGCATCAAAATCAATTCCTCTTACAATATTTATTCCTGCCTGTTTAAGACCCAGTGAAGTTCCTCCACACCCAGAAAAGAAGTCTACCCCTATAACTCTATTCATTTCTTATTATCCTTAACTGCTTCTTTTTTTAAATTACTTGTAACCTCTTGAGCAGTAACAACTGCATCATCTGGTTTTTTTGGATGTACTTGCCAATAGCCCGAGCCCCATTTTTCATAATCAAAGTCTGGTAAACCAAACCTCCCCATTTCTTGTCCTGCCAATGTACTAAAGCTCTCTCGAAATGGAGAATCTAGAGAAGAAATACGATAAAAATCTTTATCTACTATTTTTTCTTCAAGGCTAACTTGCTTAATGGCAATTAGGCTTAATTTCTTGAGATTTACTCTAAATCCTGGAAGGGTCTTATTAAGTCTTGGTAGATAGATTCGACCTTCTCTTGGTTCCTTGTCTCTTTGTTTTTTTATCTCATCTCCAAGTTTTTTATGATCCGTTTTTCCTCTAAAAAAATCCGTCTCCTCAAGGATAGGCTTTATTTCATCTAGTTGAGCCACGAGAACATTCGGAATTTTAGGATTTCTGCCACCTAACTGAGCCATATCGCATGAAGGAGAAAGAATAACAAAATAAGTTCCATCATTTTTATTTTTAATAATGTCGCCGGTCAGAAGATCAGTACCTGGCAAAGGAGGATATAAGTACATCTCACAGGGGTCGATTAAAGTCCCCTCCGCAAGATGAAAAGCAAAATCCAAAGAAGCAGCAATTCGCCTTGCGAACAATCTCTCCATTACGTCTAAAGGCAAATCGTCTTCTACAACGACAGGAAATGTATTTTTCAGCAACTGAAAATTGATGTTATCTATAGTAGATTTAACATTTTCCAAGAAAGAAATTTTATCTTTCAATTTTTCAAGTTCTTCTAACAAGACAAGATCTGAGCCTGCTTTTTTTTGAATGTAGTTTACTAAAGGATGTTTTCTTGGGTCATCATTTCCAACTTCGTTTGGTTCAACAGCACTATATATTATTGTCGGCTTAAAAGAGTTTTCAAAAATTTCTCTAAGTACGTTATCACCCTTTCTTTCACCGTCATCACCATCTCGAAGATCTAGTATCAGGAGGGAGTAATTATAATACTGTAAACTCTGACTAGCTTCATCAAAGTCATTAAACCGTTGTATCTTAAACAGATCTTTTTTTCCTGCAGATTCAAGAGTTGCTATGAATGTATCATAAGGAGCATCATCATCTTCCACCCAGCAAATAAACATATCAAACTTTCCTTGGTAGTGTGATTTCAAAAGCGGCACCGCCAAGTGAGCTTTCAACGACTTCTATGCGGCCACGGTATTTCTCACATATTTCAGCAACTACAGTGAGACCCATGCCTGTCCCATCGGGCTTGGCACTTACTCCAGGCAACAAGATAAGATCTGAGTATTCCTGATTAATTCCTGGTCCATTATCTTCAAATATGAAGACCAAGCTTTCCTTTTGTCGTTTTAAGCTACCTAATTTAATTATTCTTTCAGAATTTTTCTTTTTACTAACCCAATAGATCGCATTTTGGAGAAGGTTTTGGAGCAAAATAAATAACTCTCCTTCAGAAACTCCGACCTCATCATTCTTTGTTTCATTCACTATTCTAATTTCACGTTTGGATATCAGTTTACTGTTAGCCTCTAAGCAGCTCGCAAATATCCCATTCAAGCTTACAAACTCATTTGTTTTAAGTTGAAATTTAGCTCCTGAAAGAGGCAAGACCGCATTAGCAAGTGTTTCCAAGGAGGCCAAAGCTTTATCTGAAGTTTCTAATCTTTTTTCAACTAAACCCTTCTTTTCGCTGTTACAGCCCTCTAATAGAGTCCTTCCATCGCGATTACAAGCACCAATAGCAACACTTGAATTTCTTACTTCGTGCACTACGTAAGATGCAATAGTACCGACTGATGCAAGACGACTGTAATACCCAAGTCTATCTTTTATCAGGTCATCTCTTTTCTTTAGGTCCACACCTAATTTATCCACAAGTTTTAAAACTGAATCTGATGTGCCTTCTGTTGATATAGAATCTCTAATACTTTGAATTGAATTTTCCACCTGCTCATTTTCCAATAAAAATCTAAATGAATAAGCATCTTCTTTCGTAGATTTGTATTTCTTTCTAATTACTTCTAATAACGAAATAGCCTCTAGGAGCAATTGGTGAAACTGTTCACTTGCACTATTACGCTCTAACATTTCTCTATCTGCTGTATCGACGAGATCCGGATTTTCTTTGCTTGAAATATCAATAAACGAAATAATATTATTTGTTGAAATTCGATCACCAATTCTACTTACTCGACGCTGCTCAAGATTTAACCAATCAATGCCAGATGTTTTTGGCAAAACCAGTATCTCATCTCGATATAAAGAAACTCCTCGATTAAGCTTGATCCATTCTCTTATTTCTCTTTTTTGAAGATCAAACTGGTCGCTAATATCTCCAACGGAATTTGAATCCAAATCCCAAACTCTGAATTCAAATTCAAATTCTCCACAAATAAATTGCTCATCCTCACCAAGCAAATCCGACATTGTTTTTTTTATGCCTTCACTCTTCTGAACGTATCTCTTATTTATACTAATTTGGGCAGCGAGACCTTGTTTTGAAACTTTGCCTTTGTAAAGATAATGAGGGTAATCCAAGAATTTTGGATAAGAAGATGCAACATTTGTGATCTCTCCGTTGTTAAACAACGGATGTTCTAGCTTGATTACGAAATCATCTGATTTTCGAAGAGGGGGTTTTATTCTTGCTAACTCTTTCTTTAACTGATCAACAGAATCCTGATCCACTAACCAATCTTTCTTCTTTAAGTTGCTAATCCTTATCAACGCACCATGTTTCTTAGTGAAAGGAGTGTTTGACCAGTGATCGATTGCAACAGTAAAGTCATCAAAAACCAAATCATCTATCGAATCATTCTCATCAATAGAAGTGAATTTGCTCCAATCTAGAAGTAAGGCGTAACAATCTTCATTCTTTATCTGAGTATAAACTTCTAGTTCTCCACCCAATCTTGCAGCAGATAGGCGCCCAATACCTTTATCACCTGACAAACTTCTTTTTCTCTTTCGATTCTGTAATTTGAGGATTTTTTTGTATGGTGTAAAAAGCTGTGTCCAAACATTTTTCAGAATCTCAAGCGACATTCCATCTCCATCATCTTCGATTTCAATGAAACTGCCTGCTGTATTAGATCCAAATCGAATGATTACCTCTGTTGCCATTGCATCATAGGAATTCTTAACCAACTCTGAAATTGCAACGAAGTCATCCGTAACTAGTCTTTCACCAAGTTCTTTAATGGCTCTTGGGTGAACACTAAAAGGCACGTACTGGGCATTTGCACTAAGATTCAAATTTTCACTCATAAATTTTCTCACAGGTTAATGAAAATAGTAATCAAATGTACTGGCTAAGTCATTGTTTCTAATTGCTTTAACGCGTCGCCCTCTTCATTATCACTTGTGTGAACAAGGAGGGTGCTATTTACTTTATCGTAACAAGCTAAAATCAGGGCTTTTTAAAATTTATTGAATATTATTTTAAAAACTTTTGAAGTTACTGGTACCAACATTAGCCACTGCTTTAAGTTGCTGATATTAAAAAGATTTGTCTCTATTTTTTCATTACGGTACCAGGTCGTAAACGTCACTTATTATTCAAAAACATTCTAGTTTATTCATTCAGGCTTCATCGCATTCTTAATCATCTCAAGGCCCAAATCGATTGAAAGATCCCGAATATCCTTCTGCCTATATGACCCTAGATAAATCAGATTATACCGATTTGCGAATACTTCTCGATAATCATCAGTCCATCCGTGATTAAACCATCTGCTCTTTAGTTTAAATGTTCCACAGATCACTACTTGGTGAATTCCATTAACATTCTTTTCAAGCACTGTGCGTCCTCCACTGATGCTGTAATGTCGATTCATTGTTATCAGGACAGTGTAAATTTCTCCACCGCAAACTCGGTTTGCATATTTAAAAGTCGCAAATTCTTTTTTAAAGATTGGTTCCTCAAATACTCCCCTCAGTCGCCCTTTCGGCAGATATGATACTCCATCTAATGGAAATGCCGCTGATGAGGCATACCGACCATCTGGAAGCCTACAGTTCTGAATAGAGATATGATCAAAAGTTGCATTAATACTCTTAGAAAGAATCGAGTTTTCACTAAAAGAAGAATCACTTGAGACCTTTGTAGTCTTTAAATTTATGGATTGGAGGACTCCTATCTGGGGCAGTTTTCTGTACAGGTCTATTCGCGCATCTTCATATGAAATCCCTTCACCAGTTATAACCTTTATATCTTTTCCTACTATCTCCGTATCCAGACAAGATCCTGCATGAGCAGTAGTCTGAGCCAATAACGAGATCAGGAGTAGAGATGATTTTCTCATAAACTCTCCTGGTAAAGTTAGAAAGCGGGCTATTCGCCCGCCTTCCATGCATTAAATACCTGAAGCTCTTTCTCTATGTCTTGCTTATCCTGGTAAATAAGAGATTCAAGATATTTTCTCTGAGAACTCTCCATACTAAATCGCAACCCTAATTTTTGGCGGTCTCTAGTGATATGCCTTTTAAGACCTTCCATCTCACTATCTGTCAGTTCACTGGGATGAGTATTGCCTTTGCCAATTAAATAACGATCACATGACACATTTCTGGTGCTCTGGATCGCTTCTTCATCAAGACAATATTGATACTGCTTGAACCGGCTGAGGCGAATATCTTCACTATTGGATTTCATTAAATAGAAAATTCCACCACCGGTACGTTGGAGAGGATCGTTGGAAACATGTTCTATATCTAACTCTGTTTTTGACTGGTGCAAGACTTGGAGAGGTTTTAGGACTTGAATGGCATCGTATTCAATTCACAAACAACGTCATCCTAATAGGACAGATGTGGTGTGCGATCTCCAACAAGGTTATTTACACGACTAAGGGTAAAAAGGATCGGATTGTTCCACTGAATTCACTTCTAAAAAAAGAACTTGGAGCAATGAAGAATCATACTAAGGGTTCATTCCTATTTAGTGATGTTGTTGGTAGACCAATTGATCCAAAAAACTTCAGAAGTAGAAATTGGGAGAAAGATCTTAAAGCTGCTGGGATTAGGAAGCTAAGAATTCATGATGCTCGTCACACGTATGCGAGTCTATTTGTGATGTCGGGTGGAAGTATCTATGACCTCAAAAAGGTTTTGGGTCACGTTGATGTGAAGACAACTGAGAAGTATGCGCACTTGAGTTCAGATCACCTTGCGAGTGTTAGAGACATTATTAAACCTAATATTGGATCGAAAGCAGAAGTCTTAAATTTGGGCGCAAGTCATCCTCCCCAAAAATCCGAAAGGGGTCAGGATGATGATGTCTCATTGTCTGTATGATGGAATGGATTCACGCTCTATTCACGCTCCAGCTTGAGCCGAGGTGTCTGTGTCTTATGTATGTGTTTGATTTAAAATGGTTGCGGGAATAGGATTTGAACCTATGACCTTCGGGTTATGAGCCCGACGAGCTACCAGACTGCTCCATCCCGCGACTGAAAGAAAACTCTTGGAAATTAAAGTAGTTATACTCTCCCTAACCCACCTTGTAAAGGGAAAACCCGTAATCTTTTAGTCCAGCATAAATAGCTAAATTTCCTAGGAAATATCCCGATATGGTCTTTGATTGCACTACATAAAGGATAAAATTATGCAAAGCTTGAGCAAGAAAGAAACAGAAGTTGTATTGAAATTGGATACAGAAGGTCTCTCTACTACTCAAGTCCGCCTAGTTAAGAATATTCATGCCCTACTAGCTCACGTACTGGTGTCTGATGAAGAAGCGGAATACTTTGAATCTAGTGCTGAGCTCTTAAAGAAGACGGCCGAGCTGATTAAGCACGCTAATTTCTCGGCTCAGAACAAACAGATGTCATACGGTGATCAGGCGGTGGAATTTGCTGTCGATTACTTAAATGAAGTCATCGATGAAAACAAAATTCAAAACATGGACAACTAGTTACTTGAAGAGACCGTAAACAAACGGCACAACTTCAATCGTAATAAGTAGAATGATAATGATTTCTAAGAAATGATTTCTCGATTCATTCACTTCTGAGTGAAGAAGTTTTGAGACTTCGGCCAGGTTATTCAGTTTCTCGTTAATGCTTTTTTGCCAATCATCAAATCGGAATTTTTTAGAAGTCGCTCGAAAGATAGTTGCGAGATAAAAATCTCCCACCGCTTTGAAAGAGTTCTCTACGTTCTCAACGATCTCGGAAATTTCTAAATAGATCTGACCCGCTTCTTCGGCAAGCATCGAGTACTTATTGGAGAGAAGGCCCTTCTTGCGGCCCACGACTTCATTATAAAGAGTGTTCAAACGCTGATCCAAGAGATCATCGTAGTAGCGCATCTCTAAGAGTTGGTTCAGGGCAAACTCGATTACTAAAGGCACATCCATCGAACCACTTGGCTCAACTACTAAGGCCGAGTTCCAGTCCATGATGACCAGGTCATCTTTAGAGTACTGATAGATTTTTTCTAAGGTCGACTTCTTAAGAGTTTCGGAAAGAATCTCTTTTGATTCGGCCAGGATCAGGGCCGTGATATCCACTTTGTCTACCAGAGTAGAGAGTGGTCCATCAAAGCCTTCCATTTCCTGAATAAAGTACGTCACGTAATCTTCATTCATGACCCAATCATTCAGAGTGGGTATGGCATACTTGATGTCGTTTTGGAATTCTTTGGATTTTTCCCGGGCCAGAAGTTCAATCTTCTCATCCCGCTTCTCAATCCAAGCAGCGATCTCAACTAACTGAGTCCATGATGTATTCTCAGGAATGGGGATTTGAAAACAAAGGGAGACGGTACCGAAATGCCAGACTTTTGCGACCAGTTCGGCCTGGATAATATCATCCAGAAGATTTATTTCGACAGTCCCCAACTGAATGGAGACTGGTGAGTTCGAAATAATGAGGGCCATATTGTGTTTACGATCTAACTTAAAACGCTCTTTAAGTTTTTTGTCTTCAAAGAGCGCTTCAACTTTTTCCAGGTCAATTTCAGAACCGATATCAAAAACTCGGTAAACTAAGATTTTCCCTTTCTTAACTCTGACTTCCATAACCCTTTGCCTTTGGAGCAGGCTTCATGGTCTTAGCAAAACGTGCAGCTTTTTCTTGAGCTTCAGTTTCGGCTACCTTGGTTGCTTCTTCTTCTGCCTGCCGCATTTTTAATTCTTTGATTGAAGCAACTGTCTCATAATAGCTCTCTTTTCTGAAAGCTTGAAACTTTTTATCGTTAGCAGGGCGTGCAGTTTCTGAAACAATTTTGGCAACTTTAGCGGTATTGAGGGTTTTCTTAGCAGAAACAAACTTACGAAGAGCAACCTTCTCACCATGCTCATTAAGACCCAGAGACTTTAAAAGCTCTTTTCTGGTGGTGAACATATACTGCCCAACCGGAAGAGACTGAATGTTCAATCCTTCAATCGCCACACGGCGAAGCTTATCAACTGTCAGGTCAACAGCGTCACAAATCTTACGGATCTCTCTGTTCTTACCTTCATTCAGGCGGAACTCAAGCCATGTCTTATTAGGCAGCTGCTCGATGACACGAACTGATTTTGGCTTAAGTAGACCATCCTCAGTCATCACTCCGCGCTTAATTTTAGAAAGAAGGGCCTCATTAACATGACCAAAGACTTTTACTTCGTACACTTTCTCTACTTCATACTTAGGGTGCATGATCATGTTGGCCAGATCACCATCATTAGTCAGGATCAAAAGACCTTCAGAGAGATAATCCAGACGACCTACCGGGAAGATTCTTTCCTTAACACCATAGATAAGTTCCATGACTGTCGGGCGACCTTCAGGGTCTGAAAGAGTGGTGATATATGCACGAGGCTTGTTCATCACGATATAGATTTTATCGACCGCTGCAAGCTCAAGGTTCACGCCATCAACTTGAATCGTGTCTGAATGAGGATTAACTTTAGTCCCAAGTTCAGTCACCACGCGGTCATTAACGGTCACACGTCCATCAAGGATGTAGCCTTCAGCTTTTCTTCTTGAAGTGATTCCGCAATCTGCGATAACTTTTTGTAAACGAATAGATAGGTGTTGATTAGACTTTGACATCTTTACTCCCAATCTGCCTCCCGGCAGTTTAAATGTTGAAAAAGAAAGCGACGATTTTAGTTGTCGTCGCTTGTCTCTGTAGTAGTAACTGATACTTCGTTAAGGAACGCCAGGTCAAGATCAAAATCTTTACCCTTCAGAATAGCTTCGTCGATTGATAGGTCTAAGTTATTGATATCTGCATCAACTTCGAACTCCATCTCGCCTTCTGTAATTTTTTCACCAGTCAATTGCTCAAAAGCAAAGTCCAGGGCCTTCTCTAATTCCTCAGCTTCTTTTTGGAGATCCATAGTCTCGGTCTCTTCAATGTCAGCTATATCTTTAGCTCTTAGAGCTTCAAATTCTTCATCAATTTCCGGTGCATTAAAAATCACACCTTCTAAAGAGATATCGACAACCTTAGGATCAACCACGTTCATCAGGGTTTCTGAAGTAATGGCAGATTGATTCTGACGAACTGATTCTTCACGATTAACAAAATCTTCCAGGATATCAAAAGCTGATTTACGGACAAAAGTCTCGCCATCAGTTTTTCTCTTCTCTTCTGATTTAAGGAGCATAGTGAAGTTCGTATCGGCCGCAATAAGTTGAATATCTTCTGAAAGCTTATCCAGCTCTTCAGTTTCATCCACACTGAATTTCTTAGAAGTTTCACTACGGAAGACAACAGACTTGATGTCAGCGATGGTTCCAATCGTGTTCTTAGTTGCCATTTCTTCGAGTTCATACTCAGGTGGAAGATCTGAAACATTTGCAAGGTTAAAGACTTCCAGGAACTCTTCAGTTGTCCCATAAAGTGAAGGACGACCTAGCTCCTCAGAACGACCAGTGATCTTCACCAGACGCTTATCCATCAGGGCACGGATAATGTGAGAAGAATCAACCCCACGGATTTTTTCCACTTCTGTTTTAGAGACCGGCTGCTTGTAAGCAATGATTGCCAGAACTTCTAAAGCGGTTGGAGTCAGAACCAGAGAATTAATCTTAAATAAGTTTTGAACGAATTTAGAATAAGTAGCTTTAGTACGGAATTGATACCCATCGGCCACTTCAACCAGACGGATACCGTGGTGTTTTTCTTCGTAGCCCGCTTGCAGTTTTGAAAGGGACTCATGAATCACACGCAAAGGGAGCTCATTATCAATTTGGGCCTTGATTTTCTGGATAGAAATCGGGCGATCAGACATAAAGATAATGGTTTCAATAGCACCACAAAGAGTCTCTGGATTTAATCCAGTCCTTGCCTGCCATAACATATCTTCCTGTTCTTTCTCATCATAGTGATTAAGATCGAGGATGAATTCTCCTACATCAGGAGCAACAACAGAGATCTCTTCTTTGGCGACTTCCTCGACAGAGAGATCCCACTCATAGTTGATGTCATTCATTGAATCCATAACACTTCCTTATTGGATCGGAGCTTCTGCCAGTGCAGGAGCTTCGTCTTTAGTCTCATCTTCAGGTTCAAAGCCATTGGCCGTTTCAGGGTCAAATGACTCTAAGCTTTCCTTAACCTCGATGTAAATGGCGCCCATATCCTCATTTTGATAAATTTGTAATTTTTTCAAACGAGCAAGCTCCAGAACCGAGATAAAGGTAATCACTTTATCAATAATTCCTGTTTCGTTTACATCCAGAAGTTTATCAAACTGGGTTGTCTCCCCAAGTTTGAGCATCGACTTAAGACGAATGAGTTTTTCCTTGATGGACAAACGGTCACGCTTAACGACAGTATATTTTCTTTTTTCACGACGGATCAAATCCATCATGGTTTCTGTTAATTGTTGAAGATCCAGCGGAGTCAGGATTGAATTTTCAATCGCTTTACGATCAACTTTGGCCTTAACAAATATCTCATGACCTTTTTTAGGGAGTCCCCAAAGTCTCTGACCTAGACGCTGGAACCGCTCCAGCTCTTCCAAGCGCTTAATCAAGTCCCCGCGAGTTTGAATCTCCAGACCCATTTCTCCGGCGGTAATCTTGATCATGTTCTGGTCTTGCGACTCATCAGCAATGGTTTGAGATTTTAGGAATAAGAGAGTTGCGGCCATGTAGAGGTATTCGCCGGCAACATCAAAATTCAGATCCTGCATCTTCTGCAGATAATCCAGATACTGATTAGTGATGGTATTGAGTTCTAATTCCTGAATACGCATTTCTTCTTTCTGAACCAGATGAAGGAGAAGTGCTAATGGACCGTCAAAACGATCGACTTTAACTAAGATTTCATTCTCGCTCATGCGAAACCTCCGAAGAGTCCAAGAAAAGAGAACATGATATAATTGGCCAAGGCCTGGGCCGGCATCAGGATATAGCCGATAGTATGGATTCCCATAAAACTCAGCACCATTACCATGATGAAAATAACCGGAGTATAACGAGCAAAGCTCTCATACTTATAAAGGGCCGGACCTTTCAGGAAAGAAGAAACCATCTTTGAACCATCCAGGGGTGGCAAAGGAATCAGATTAAAGAAGGCCAGGATGAAATTAATAAAGACCGAATAGCGAAGCATCTGGATTGAGATAGAGTAAAACTCCCAGCCCGGAGAAACCAGAGTGGCCACCATGGCCAAAATCAAAGCAGACAACGTCCCTAAAATGAGATTAGAAAGTGGACCTGCAAAACTCACCCAGAAAATGCCTGAGCGGTAATTTTTAAAATTTCTGACTTCAATTGGTACGGGGCGGGCCCAACCGATCATGGCAAAATTAGTGAAAGCGGCCATGAGTGGAAAAAAAATCGTTCCCCATGGATCATAATGAGCGGCCGGATTTAAAGTCAGGCGGCCCGCATTTTTAGCAGTCGGGTCCCCAAAACGGTTGGCCATCCAGGCGTGGGCCGCTTCATGGACGACAATCGCCAAAAGGAAGCCAGGTAGAGACTGCGCTATATTAAATAGGACCGTATTCAAATCGTTCATGCTTCTTACATATCAAATTGAGACATATGACGCAATTTATAAGTTGAGTCTTAAGGTCAGTTACGCGCAGCAAAGCCTCTAAAATCTCACTCTTGTTTTTGGACATTCTTGATCTAGTCGCTCATAATAAATTATGGCCGACCAAACAAAAAAAGCTCAGATCGTACTAGCCGTTCTTGACCCCGCTAGTCATTCATTTTCTTTTCTTCTGCTTAAGACCAATGAGCGCCGTGGAGCTTTTTGGCAAAACGTAACAGGTAAGCTCGAAGATGGTGAAACTTTTGAAGAAGGTGGACTACGCGAGGCCATCGAAGAAACCAATCTCTCGCTTGAGTCCATTGTGGATATTGTGGACTTAAGACTCTCCTATGATTTTATTGATCAAAGAAAGCGCAAAGTTCACGAAGAATCCTTCCTGATTATCTTGGATCAAAAGTGGGAGGTTAAAATTGATGAGCATGAACACCAGGATTTTAAATGGGTAGCGATGGATGAAATTAACCGGGAGTCGGTTAAACATGAATCCAATTATGAGACTTTAGCAAAATCAGTAAATCTTCTGAAGCATTGGGGTCACTAAATGATCTGGCCGCTTCTTTTCTTCATGGTGCCGGCCTTTGCTCAGGTTGATGTCTCTGCCATTCAGAAACTAAGCAATGAACTTCCTACTTTTGATCAGTTTAAAGAATCCGATGAAGAAATAAATATTAATCGTCAGGACCGCAAATTCATCCCCCCAGTTCGAGTCATCCCACTAGAAGAAATTATGAAGAGTGGCACTCAAATGGGTTCCATCAATGCTGGTGTTCCTGTTCGAAATCTGCAGGATAACAAAAACTACAAACTCACCAAACAGACTTTCGTCAGATATTTTAGTTATGAAGATGAAAATGGTTTCAAATACATCCAGAATAAAGACGGAACCGTCAGCTGGAGAATTTTAAGCCGCTTTGTTGAACCCATTAAAGAAGAGCTTGCTCTCTATGTTCCACCTTTAAAATACACTCCGGCCCCTAATAACATCGTGCGCGCTGAATATGACAAAAAGTTATCCATCCCGCCAGAATTCACATTGCTCGCCGGAATGGTTAGAGGCGACTTTATGCAAGACCTCTTTAACGATAGCAAGGCCCGAAGTGGAACTAGTAATCAGTACGGGATTCATTTTTTCACTCAGTGGAAACTTCCCATTAAGGCGGGTGCTGTTCTTCATTATGAAAAGGCCTTGTTTAAACTCAGTAGTGGCGAGCAAGTTATCTATTCCTCACCTTCTTTTGGACCACAGTTTAAAACCCGTGAGTTTGAAATCTTCGATCATCCGGTTAGATTTCAAACCCAATTCCGAGTGAGTCCTTTTGCCCGAGCAAGTGCCGAGTCCACTACTTATAAATTCAACTCGGCCGATCTTTTAACATCAATTGAACGTCCCATTAAAAACCGCTGGGGAGAATTTGTCTTAGGTCTTTATTTCCAGTCTCAATGGCTCAATCTAAAAGATCAATCTGGTTCTGTTAATGTCGAAGCTTCAAATAAAACCAATAAGAGTTTAGGTTTATCTTTTGCCCAGGTATTTGAATGAAAAAGTTCTTATTCTTATTTCTCATTCTCAGTTTTGAAGCTTTTGCGTTAGAGGCGGTCGTCACCGTTCTGGAAACTCCCCTTTTTAAATACCGCAGTTACGAATCCCCGGTAGTGCAACATTTAAGAAAAGGTGATGTCATAAAAATTCATCCATCTGTCGGTAATGACCGGAAGTTTGATCAACACGCACCAGATCCCAAGAAACTGGCACTCTTGCAGAAACGAATGAAAAACAGTCCTGAGTATAATCAGGATCCTCTCTTTCGGGGCGAAGCCGAAAACACCTACTATATTGAAGATGAATTCATTCCTACTCTGGATCGTCAGGGAAATACTGTTTACGTCCTCTCAGAACACATCTATGTCTATTTCGGGGACTCACGTGAATTCAATCAAACCATCACTCATAAAGATCCAACAGACTATCGCCTTGAAGAACCGCTTCCGAAAAATTATCCTCTAAAAAGTATTAGCGGATATCGGGGACAATTTCTTCTAGGAGTGACTCAGCCTCATTTTGAAAGTTATCCCTATCGAGATAACTTTAAGACCAAGGGCTATACCAGTCCGATTGATTTAAATCTAACTTTACTGAGACAGGCCCCCGGGAACTACCATGAACGACTCTTCATTGGTGGCACCTTGAATTTTCGTTTTTATGAGAATTCCTATACATTTCATGACCGACGCTTTTCAGAAGAAGAAGGCATGAAGTTGGGTTTAGGGCCCACCATTAGTTATGATGCCTTCAAAGGGGAAAAGAATCGGGTCAATCTAGCAGCAACTATAATGATCAACTTCTTTGACCAACTTAATATTACCCAGACTCTGGATCAGACCAGTGAGGCCAGAACCTACAATGCTTACACTGTCGCTCCCCGCTTAAGTCTGCAGTACCACCGGAAGCAGGTCTTGCCTGATATCGATTTCGTCTTAGGTACCGCTCTGGAGGTCAGTACTGCCGCCACATATCGCGCCAAGAATGCCGGAGGCCAGACTGGCTGGTGGCAACATCTGGGCAATGATAAATTTACCACCAGAACTACTTTCAATTTAGGTGGATATATCGGAATCCAGTCTGCTTACTAATTTGCTCAGGTAAGATGCAAAAAAAATCTGCAATCTTTTTTAAATATGTCTAAAGTTTAAACAATCCCCTCCGAAAAGATAATCAAAGGGACTTACAGGATGTGAGTCCACGAAAGAGAAACCACGGAGGGTTTATGACAACAACAACTACTAATTCTAAAAATTCAAACACTGCTAAAAACACTGTTAAAGATGTACTTTTCCAGAAAATTGGAAATACCTGGTTCATCTTTTCAGAAGTTAACAATGAAGTGGTTTATTCAGTCATGCCACACGGTATGGATCCAAAATCAACAAAGCTTGAGCTTTATGAAATCATCGAAGAGCATCTGACGAAAGTTGCTTCTCACAAGCGTCGCGCTCCAGAAGCTGTTGCCTAGGTCATTATGTCTGCCTTTAAAATAAAGCCTACAGAAATGCCGAAGCTTTATCATCAGGACAAACAAATCGTTGAGTCGCTTATAAAACGACTCAACGATAAAATTCAAAAAGATCCGGAAGTTTCAAAGAAGGCCGCTCTCATCATAGAGAACTGGCTGAAGAAGTCTAGGCCTTAAAATTATTCACTGTCTCAATAACATAATCGATCTCTTCTTGTTTCATGTAAGCAAAACATGGAAGATTAATAATCGACTTAGCGATCCACTCTGCATGACCATGAGAAATTTTCCCACCAATATGAGCAGTCGCCCCCGGCTGAGCGCTCATGGCCCCCGGATAAACAGTTCCATAACCAATTTCATTTTTCTTTAAGTATTCAATGAAGGCCGGACGAGTTTCAGGAGTCATAAGAGCAACTGAAAGATATCCATTTTCAACCACATCATCAGATGGCTTCAAAAAGTTTAAGGCAGGATTTTTTATTTTAGCACGGTACTCATTACAAACATGACGACGACTTTCCAGACGTGCATCCAGATATTTTAAAGATTCAACCAGGAAGTTCGCCTCATAGGCACCCAGACGTGAATTCCATCCAATCATGCCATGATCATAGTGACCAGTGCGGCCGTGATTTAATAAAATTTTAGTCGTCTCTGCAATTTTTTGATCAGTCGTAAAGATACCACCGGCATCCCCACTCGCTCCCAAAACTTTTGCCGGATAATAACTGGTAGTGGCCACCAGAGCATTTGTCAGAATGTCTTCACCATTGATTTTAACACCAATTGCCTGAGCACAGTCTTCCACCAGAATGACATTATTTTCATGACAGTATTTACGAATTTCCATTGTTTCAGGACAGGCCCATCCATAGAGATGAACCAGCAAGAGTGCTTTTGGTTTAAATTTCTCTACACCTTCTTTAACTGAAGCCAGAGTGAGGTGAAGAGTTTCTTTAGAAACATCAATCGTGCAAGGAATGGCACCAACATTCACAATCGATTCGAAAGTTGCCCAGAAAGTCATATCGGGAAGAAGAACCTTATCATTTTTTTCTACACCCGCCGCACGAAGTGCTAATTGGATGGCATCTGTTCCATTAGCGCATCCCAGAGCGAAAGCGGTTTTTGTATAGTCTTTGATAGCAGCTTCGAATTGACCCACGATCGGACCGCCTACAAAGTGGCCATTCTTGAGAAGCTCTGCTGTTTTTGCAGTAACGGTTTCTAAAAAATTATTTTCGTAACGAAGAATATCGATGAAGTTAACTTTCATAATCACTCTCTCTGTAAGAATTTTTGGTCATTTTACTTAACTTTCCAGAAAACGTCCTTGAATAACTAAAAAAATCCTAAAATATATCAGACTTAACTAATCAGACTTTCTTGACAATTCAGACACTTCTCTTTCTTAAGACGACCGCAAAAAAGTGGAAAAAAATTCCTCATGTTCCCCGAAAAACGCACCGAAACGCTAGGTCAACAACGACTTCATCATGGTGATGAGGTCAAAAAAACAGAAATGGCACGGTTGCCTAATGATGGAATTTGAACAATCCATCAACTGACTTGGAGGTTGGGTATGATTTTAACCGGAGGATAGTCTATGGGTTTCAGAATTAACACAAACGTTGCTTCACTTCAGGCGCAGACATCAGTAGGCAAAGTGAACAAAGAATCACAAGAAAGTTTTTCAAAACTTTCTTCGGGTTCTCGAATCACCAAGTCAGCAGACGATGCGGCGGGACTCGCGATTTCAGAGAAAATGAAAGCTGAAATTCGTTCGTCTCAACAGGCAAACAGAAACGCGAACGATGGTATTTCCATGGTTCAGGTAGCTGAGGGTGGTCTAAACGAGACGTCAAATATTTTGACTCGTATGCGAGAGCTCGCCATTCAATCATCTTCTGATACCGTGGGTGATGTTGAGAGAGGAATGTCGAACTTGGAATATCAACAGCTGAAATCGGAGATGGATCGTATTTCCCAGGTTACTGAATATAACGGGAAAAAACTCCTCAACGGTCAAGGTGATCAGTATGAGTTCCAGGTAGGTACAAAAGGCGATGCCTTTGAAAACCGAATCGGCTTTGAAGCAAACCAGTTGGATGCTTCAAACGAATCTCTGGGTGTGAGTTCACTTGATATTTCGACTAAGGAAGGCTCTCAAGATTCTTTGGCAAATATCGATGCTGCAATTGAAAAAGTTTCGGGTCAACGTGCCGTTCTTGGTTCACTCCAAAACCGCCTGACTTCAACTTCGAACAACTTGCAGACTTACACTGAGAATATGAGTGCTGCTAACAGCCGAATCCGCGATGTGGATTATGCTGAGGAAACTGCTAAGCAAGCTCGTAACCAGATCATCACTGCGGCCGGTACTTCGGTACTTGCTCAGGCCAACGTAAGTGGTCAAAATGCCCTTAAGTTGATCGGCTAAGACACTAGAATCTGAAAAACCTGGCCTTTCCCTCTTGGGAAAGGCCTTTTTTGTTTTACTGCAACGTGTTTTTTTGTTATTTCCCCTCTATGACAACAGACAAATTAAAGAAAACTATCGATGACAATTTTTGTTATCGGGCCGATTTTAAATACACTCACGACAATCCCTACCACGATAAACTCGAGGTTTTTGATTCGTTTGTTTTACGGGACGAAGAAGCCGAGTCCAATGTTGGTAAATGGAAAAATATTTTTGCCAATGAAAAACCAATTGAAGTTGAAATCGGCACCGGTTACGGCGAATTCATGATGGAATATTGCCAAAAGTATCCGGAAGTCAATTTCATTGGTCTCGATCATCGCTTTAAGCGCAGCTACAGCGTGGCCCAGAAACTTAATAAGCTGGAACATAAAAACTTTCGTTATCTGCGTGCCCGTGGTGAGCGTTTAGAATTCATGTTCGATGAAAGTGAAGTTCAATCTGTCTTTTATTTTTTTCCTGATCCATGGCCCAAGACCCGACATAATAAGAAGCGCTTATTCCAAAAGCCTTTTTTAAATGCCTGCCACAAAGTACTCAAACCAGGCGGCACCTTGTTTGTAAAAACCGATCACGATGGTTACTTTGAATGGATGCTCGAGCACCTTAAAGGTGATGACCGTTTTGAGGTATTATTGCAGTCAAAAGATTTACGTCAGGAGTTTCCTGAACATTTCCTCTCGCAATTTACGACAAAGTTTGAAAAAATATTTTTATCCCAGGGAACATTGATCAAATCCATCGTGCTTCGTAATCTGAAAGGATAGTTGATGGCCTTTGAAGAGTTGAAAGATCGGATCAAGGAATCGCCGGTTTCCACGGTGATTGGCCACTACATCACTCTCAATAAGAGAGGCGCTACCCTCGAAGCTATTTGTCCCTTTCACTCTGATACCAAACCCTCTCTCAAGGTCAACGATACCAAAGGCATGTACAAATGTTTTGCCTGCGGTGCCGGCGGTGACGCCATTACCTTTGTTAAAGAATATAAAAAAGTTGAATTCGTAGATGCCCTTCGAGAAATCGCCGGCATCCTGGGATTCCCCTTTGAAGAATTAAAAGAGAAGAAAAAAAACCCAAAGGTGGAAATGGCCTTCCGGGTTTTGAACGCTTCCGTTAAACTCTATAAAAAAGTCGCCTCTCAAAATCCCCCGCTTTTTTCTGAGTTCATTAAAAAAAGACAACTTGATCAGGAGACTGTTGAGAAGTGGCAAATAGGTTACGCTCCCGGGAGTAACGCTCTCTTTCATTATCTTGATTCCCTTCCAGGCGCTGATGGAGATTTGGCCCGGCAAACCGCTAAGGAAATTGGAATCATCAGATTTAATGAAGAAAAAAATAGCATCTTTGATCAATTCAGAGACAGAGTTATGTTTCCGATTCATGATCACTCAGGACAGGTTCGTGGATACAGCGCCAGAACGGTAACAGGACATGTTGCTAAATACATCAACTCATTTGATTCATTTATTTTCAATAAAGGCTCGATCCTGTTCGGATACGCCTTTGGTAAAAACGCTATCAGACAAAATGATCAGGTGATTCTGGTCGAAGGAAATATCGACGTCATTACTATGCATCAGTATGGTCTTCAACAGACAGTTGGAACCATGGGTACTGCCTTGTCAGAGCAATCTGTTCGCCTCCTTTCTAACATGACCAAGAATGTTTATCTCGCCCTTGACTCAGATGCGGCCGGAAAGAAGGCCATGCATCGAATTAACGCTGACTTCATGGCAGGCGGAATCCTTCCTCGTTATCTTAGTTTTGAGCCTCATAAGGATCCAGACGAATTTCTTCTGAACGAAGGCCGACTCGCCTTGATAGAGCGAATAGAGAAGGCCCCCATCTATCTTGATGTCCTGATTCAGGAGTTGTTTACAGAAAAAATCCCTGACACGACTGATCAAAAGATTGATCTTCTGCGAAAGGTGGAAGAATTGGTCTCTCCTTTGAAGGAGAACCTTTCTGCCACAGAAAGAGTGGTCAATGCGGCCAAAATTCTGGGAATGAAGTCCGATGCCACTGCAATTTTAGAAAATTATAAAGAGTTCCTAAGTCGTCAGAAAGAAAAGACTCATACGGTAATTGAAAGACCAAAACTGGAAGTAACAGAAGAAATTCTGGCAACAGAGGCCGAAGAGGCCCAGAACTTGCATAACCAAATTACAAGTCAAGTACTCCCGCCTCCCACTAAAAGTGAGAGGGTGTTTATTAAGGAAATCCTCTGTCATCCTGAGTTCTTGACGCACTTGAAACCAGATGAATTTCTTGCCACTATTGGGCATGATGAGGTAAAAAAGCTAATTCAGTGGCTCGTTAAAATTTATTTGGAAATCGACGATGCGGAATACGTTTCCATCGTTCAGGAAGAACTTCAGTACGGCGGCTACAGCAAAGAGATTGTAGATGTTGGAACTGAAGCTTTATTCCAGTATGGAAATAAATATAATGAGAAGGTCATTCAAAGGATGTTGAAGGACTACCACTTGATGCTAAGGATGGACCAGTTAAAGACCAGGCGCAAAGACCTGGTCATAAAACAAAAGTCCTCACCTACGCAGATTGAAGTTGATTTAATTTTGTCCGAAATCTCAAAACTGGATAAAGAGATTTTGAATCTCAAAAATACAGGCCCCTAGGAGATACTATGTCAGTCGTCGTTGCCTTTTTAAACTCACGGGAATTTTCTCGTCTTGTCATGAAGGGGAAAGATCAATCTTATCTTACTCCGGAAGAAATCAATGACGCCATCCCGGCGAACATCGTTGATCCTGCTTCGCTTGATCAGATCATGGACAAGATTGAAGAAGCCCGCATTCTGGTAAAATCACCGGAAGTTGATGAAGAAGACTCTGAGAAGTCCAGCACTGAAGTTGCGGAAGACCCTCTCACTATTGATGAAGAAGCCGAGCTTCGTGCCTCATCAAGTGACCCGGTTAAACTATATCTTAAAAAGATGGGATCAGTTGCCCTCCTTACTCGAGAAGGCGAAGTTAAAATCGCTAAAGAGATTGAAGAAGGTGAAAAAGAAATCGTCCTTTCTTGTCTTAAGTCAAAACATGCTCTTGAAGAGATTGTTAAACTTAAGAACAAAGTCGTTCAAGCTGAAGAGCAAAATGAGTATGTGAAAGATCTGGTTCGTGGTCTGGATGATGAATCAACTGAAAAAGAAATTCATGAAACCAGAGATCGTATCTTTGGCGTGGTTGAACACGTTAAGGACCTTCTGACACAAATTGTGAATGAAGACGGAACTCTGAAGAAAATGGAAAAAGATGAACAGAAAGTTATGGATGAAGTTGGTAACGAACTCGTTGACCTGACTTTTAACCGTAAGATCATCAACTCTTTCACTGAACCAGTGAAAAGTTACTTCCTTCAATTCCGTGAATTGTATGAGCAACAAGAACGTATTTATAAATTTCTTGAAGTAAATAACGATGATGAGTACAAGGTTCTTTACGACCGTTTATTGGAAGATGATGCGTTCAAGCGTGAGCTAGCACGTAACCTTTTCACAACAGACGCAAAAATTGAACAGATGGTAAGGACTCAGGAAGATATTCTTCGTAAACTTCGTCGTCTGGCCATTGACGCTGGTATGGCGTTCGAAGATATCCTTTCAGTTTATAACATCATCATCACTGGTGAAGAAAAAGCCGATAAAGCCAAATCTCAGCTGGTTGAGGCCAACCTTCGTCTCGTGGTTTCTATTTCTAAGAAATACACTAACCGTGGTCTTCAGTTCCTGGATTTGATTCAGGAAGGAAACATTGGTCTGATGAAAGCTGTTGATAAGTTTGAATACCGTCGTGGATATAAGTTCTCAACTTATGCTACCTGGTGGATTCGTCAGGCCATCACTCGTGCGATTGCCGATCAGGGCCGTACTATCCGTATTCCGGTTCACATGATTGAAACGATCAACAAACTGGCCCGGACTTCTCGTCAACTAATCCAGGAACTTGGTCGTGAACCAACTCCGGAAGAAATTGCAGAGAAGATGGAACTATCAGTAGATAAAGTGAAAAAAGTTTTCAAAATCTCGAAAGAGCCAATCTCTCTTGAAACTCCAATCGGAGAAGAAGAGGATTCATCTTTGGGTGACTTTATTGAAGATAAAAAGATCATCTCTCCTGCTGATGCTGTGATGAGTGTGACGCTTTCTGAACAAACTCGTTCAGTACTTTCGACTCTGACTCCAAGAGAGGAAAAAGTCCTTCGTATGCGTTTTGGTATCGGTGAAAAATCAGATCATACTCTTGAAGAAGTTGGTCAGGATTTCTTCGTTACACGTGAACGTATTCGTCAGATTGAGGCCAAGGCACTTCGTAAGCTTCGCCATCCAAGCCGAGCTAAGCTTCTTAAATCGTACCTCGATAACTAAAAATGAAGGGCCGGTTCTCCGGCCCTTTTTTTTTACCTCTTAATTAACCTGCCATTTAGAAAAAATCGGTCTATACTAAACTTTTGGAAAATTGAGCTTAATGGAATATACGCATATCGAGTCCCCGATTCAGGATTTATTACAGAAGAGTTTCGAACCTTCAGTGGTTTTTCTCGCGCAAAAAATGGTCGAACAAGGCCGGGTTTCACTTTCATTCATGAAAGGAACCTTTGAAACCTACTTTATTGTAAGTGGGATTCTGGCGGAGAATAATACCAATTACGAATCTAAGGTCAGTTACAAACAAGGTAACCTGACCACTCAGTGTACATGTAAACTTTGGAACGCAGAGAAGCCCTGCCATCATACGGCGAGTCTGCTTTTAAAATTCGATGAGCTTCGCCACAAAAATGAAAAGGCCGGTGGGCACCCTATTTCCTTGAGCCTTATGGCCCAGGAAGGTGTTCACGTTGAAAGATATGGAACTCTTTTAAAATCAGCGCCGAATATTCCCGGTGCGAAGATGAACTCTACATTCAGTTCTCTTCAGTACACCCTGACCAATCGAAAAGTGATTAATTTCCCGGCCCCATCGAGATGGAAAGGGAAACTCCTGGTTAATCTCATCAAGGCTTCAGAATTAGAAGAATA
>DFXY01000005.1 GCA_002381945.1 Bacteriovoracaceae bacterium UBA4096 | reverse complement strand
GGATGAGGCGAATGTCTCATTTATCACATGCAAGAAAAAGAAAAAGCTTTCGACTCCTCCAGTGAGTTATTACGTTCTCTAAAATTTTGTGTCATCGATCTCGAGACAACCGGGGGAAATCCCGAAACAGAAAAAATCATTGAAATTGGAATGGTTAAGATCGAGAACCGGAAAATCACAGAAGAACGATCCTTCCTGGTGAATCCTTTAAAAGAGATTCCTGATTTTGTGCAAAAGCTGACTGGCATTCGAAAGGCTGATGTTGAGCATTCCCCTAAGATTGAAGAAGTCATAGATGAAATCATCCAGTTCATTGGTGATGCTATTCTGGTTGCCCATAACACCTCTTTCGATATTCCTTTTCTAAACGGGGTTCTAAAAAAGCTTCAGCGACCGACGCTGGAGAATAAAGTTATCTGTACTAATATCATGACCAAATACATGATCCCGGACATTATGAGTTCCAATTTGAACTACATGTCCCAAATATTTAACATCCATCACTCTCAGGCACATCGGGCAATTGAAGATGCTCGTGCCACAGGTATGTTGTTATTAAAGTATATGGAAATTTTTGAGAGTAAGAATATCCGCAAAGTAAATCAGCTCTATTATCCACGAAATAAGTTTGAACTGGATCGGGCCATTGTAGAAACTCAAGACGGACTCCCACGAGTGTATGAGATTCTTGAGAAGATTGAGAATCCTTGTGTGTTAACTATCAAAGGTGATAACGGCGTGATCCTCACGATCCTCCCTTTGAAATCACCTAAAGATGAAGTGGAGGATCTTAAGACTTATTTGACAGAATTTCGCTGGAGTCAGATTCACATTCGTTTATGCGGTCCTTTTATAGAAGGACTTTTTTTCATGAATGCGAATTTTGTAAAAATCCCGGAAAGCTATCGTAAAAAGAGCATTGATTACTTAAAGGCAAAACATATCCTGCCACCGGCCCCACGCCTGATGGATGAACATGACTTTGTCGTCACCCCTCACTTAATCAGTGGCCAGTATATCGTTTATTCATTTTTAAATTTCTCTCCCTACTCTCAGCTGATTTTTAAATTCCCATCTCATAAAAAGAAACTCCATCAGTTCCTTTCGAATCAGGTGCTCCGGTTTGAGACTCAACAAAAGGGAAAAAAGAAAATTTTTATTCAGAATGATATCAAAGATATTTTCTTAAGCCTCTTTCATGATTCGCTTATTAAACAACCTGAACTTTATCTGACTCTCCGAGCGAGTGATATCAAAGATGAAAAGAAGGCCTATCTGGATAAGATCGAACATCTGGCCGAAAGTCAGGTGGATCGTTATCAGTTTCCTACTAAACACCTTTAGATTGGCTATAAATAAAGCGTAAAGAATAGTCTGAGACCTGAAGGACGAGATTTTCGATTGTAAGAAGATTTTGGATCAACTTAGAGAGACTAAGTGTTGAAATATTAAGTTCATGTAACTGGATCAGAATCTCCTGAGAAGATTCAATAATCTCCCCCCGAATAACTTTCTCAATCTGATTTTTATTGGCCACTAAGAGCTGATGAGAATAAAGAGTCATGATTTCACCAAGGATCAGATAAAACGTCATCGTCAGAAGGCTTAGATTAACCTCTGCCCGAAAATTGGCATGCTTAATGGACTCAAAATTAAACCTGATACCGCTTTCAACAGTCCGAAAGCGCAATAGATTCTGTGCTTGCTGGTAACATATTTCAATCGGACTCAAACTTGTTTCAAAGGTCTGAAGATTACGCGGATTCGCCCGGGAAAATCCAAGAAATGTCTCGATTAATTGCTTGCAGCGAAGAGCGCCGTTTTTCATTTCCAAAAGGGTTTGCTGGGCTTCCTGATTCAAGGATTCATCCAGCAACAACAGACTTAAGGCGGCCTGAATTCCGGCGATCGGATTGTTCAACTCGTGAGCGATACTCGAGCTGATAATTCCTAACTCCTGGCCTGAAGGCGTCAAGTTACCATCTCCTTTCAGAAAAAAACTTTCAGTAAAAAAGACGAAAAGAATTTTCTTCTGATCCAGATGATTAACGTCCTTTCTGAATATGTTGTAAGGAATGTCATTAATCATGATCTTTTCCCGAAGCTGAAGCTTCAGGCAATCACTGGGTGGAAACCCTAGCTTTGAAAAGAGAGTATTGTGCTGATGAACCTCCGCTGTGTGTGACAGGAGCGCCACCGGGAAAGGAATACTATCCAGCACACTTTCCCAAAGGTTTTCATCAAAGAAAGGATCTTCAATTTCTTGCTGAGATTTAAAGAAGCTTACCAAAGTATAAAAAAAGAAAAGCCGTTTAATCAGTTTAAAGGAATCATCATCATTCCAGTTCATCTCAATTCCGATGAACTCACCTTTAAAAGGAGGAAGTAGAAGAAAATTCTCAGTGGGCGTCAGTTCGGCCAACTCGCACGCGGACAAGAATAGGAATTTAGACTTCTCAATGTTATTTTTTGTGAACTGCTTTAAAACTTTTTCAAGCCTCGCCAAATCATCCGTTTGGATTAAATCCTTTTCCAGATCCACCAGTGCCTGAGCATAACGAAGTAAAGAATCTGAAGTAAAAGAATCTTCAGATTTTTTTTGTCCTACTTGCCTGGCCTTATTCTCAAACTTCCTTAAATTCTTTAATCCCAGAGTTGTGAAAAATTCTTCTTTGTTTTTGATTAACAATTGAAGTTTGGGATAAATCAGGCGTTTTATTTGCTTAATATCAAGACCGTCATCCAGAACAGCATCTGCCAGAGATTCATTAATATTCTGACCAAAACTAAAGAGGCCTTGATTTTTGTCCAGAAGGCAAATCCTAAACTCCGGTCCTGCCTTCAACAAATGAAGCGTACTTTCAGAAATAAAATCGATGGTAAGTTTATGAGGAGTTTTAGGAACACTCAGGCTATCAGCTTTTTCCGCATCTTTTAAAGTTGAGAGAACGGAATCCAAATCTTTCCTTAAATCTGGTGAAAGAAGTGGATCAATTCGAAACTGGAGAAGTCCTGCGTATTGCTGCATTATTCCTTGAAGGCTTTTTTGGTTTCTTCTATCAGAACGAAACCATCAATATATTGGCCCTGAACTTTAACACCCCAATGAAGATGTGGTCCAGAAGTTCTTCCGGTGTTTCCGGAAAGTCCAATAATCTGTCCACGCTCAACCATTTCTCCCGCCTCCACCATCGGTTTAGATAGATGTCCGTAGACCGAAAAAATATCCAGGCCGTGGTCAATAATCACCGTCCAGCCTGTGTAAAAAAGATCTCCGGCAAAAACGACTTTACCTGCATTGGTTGAAGGAACTTTATCCCCAATTGCAGCGCGAAAATCGATACCTAAATGCTGCCCTTTTTTCTTTTTGTTATAAACCCGTCGTGTTCCATAAAGACTAGTGACATGACTCTCCATAGGTTCTTTGAAAGCAGTTTTAAACTGAAAAGTATTCAATGATGAAGCGTAAATTTTATTCAGGACTAACTGTTCCTCATTGGCGCGCTTCTGATCTTTTGGTGATAACTTAATTCTTTTCGGATTCACTCTTAACTGTTCAGCTTTGTATTCGCGGTTCTCAACCTTAAAGAACAGCTCTTCCAGATTTTGATCATTGTCTTTTAGGTAACAAGTGAAAGGCTTAAGTTCCGAGAAATAACTCTCAATCACTACTGCCTGGCCCTTCTTGCCGCTTTTTTGCAATTTCACTTCCTGATCCCGGCAGAAAAGTCGAACTTTATCATGAGGAATATTGAATTCCAGGAAACGGACTTCTCCTGGCCTGATGCTCAGTTCTTTCTGAACAGGATTTTTTGCCATCGCACAGCTTAATAAAGCAGGAAAAAGAAGAGTAAGAATAGTGTATTTCATATTATCCCTTTATCGCTAAACCCTTGCCATCATGGAACTGGATTTCTATCTTGGTACCTTGATCTCGCAGATCAAAATCATTTTTAGAAGTGATAACGTCGCCATTTGTAAGGGTCACATAAGAGTATCCTCGACCTAACACTTTAAGCGGGCTTAAGGCGCCAAGGACTTGTTCAAAACGGAGAAGTTTCTCAGATAACTGGGTCGTATTTTTTTCTGTAACGTGGCGAAGTTTAAGAATGCTTTCATCTACCCTTTGACTGGCCTCAGGTAGACCGATTAATTCACCGGCCCTTTCTTTTAAATGAATGGCACTCAAACGTTTTTCTCCATCATGAATTTTTTGTTTCATGAGGTTTAAAAGTTCACGAGGATGAAACTTTTGGGTCATGAGTTGCACATGCTGATACAGTTTAAAAAGATCAGATTTTAAATGGCTCTGACAAAAAATGAGGCGAGATTTAAGTTCCGTTTGCGGCTGAGATAGAGTTTCGGCTGCGGCCGTAGGAGTTTCGGAACGGTGATCAGAAACATAGTCACAAAGAGTATAATCAACCTGATGACCTACGGCACTTATCACCGGGATAGGGCATTCATAAATTGCACGTACAAGATTCTCATCATTAAAGGCCCAGAGATCCTCAAGGCTTCCTCCCCCACGGGTGAGAACGATGACATCAATGCCATTCTGAGCTTCGGCTTTTTTAAGAGCATTATAAAGAGACTTAGGAGCCCCATCACCCTGAACGAGGGCAGGAATAATCAGGATATCTAACCATAAGGACCTGCGCTTCATAACATTCAGAAAATCCTGAAGAGCGGCGCCATGTTCGGCAGTGATAACGGCAACTCTTTTGGGAAACAAAGGTAAGGGCTTTTTCTTTTCAATATCAAAGAGTCCTTCCTGGGAAAGCCTGGCCTTTAATCTTTCATACTGAAGTTTCAGCTGACCTTCACCTGCAGGAAAAATTCTTTTTGCCAGCAATTGAAAAGAGCCGCGTTTTTGATAGACACTCAAGGGACCCACGATGACGATTTTATCGCCATCTTTAAGATTTCGAATAAGTGGATTACGAAGAGCATCTCCTTTAAAGAGAGCGCAGGAAATGCAGGCATTAGCATCAGACAGCGTAAAGTACCAGTGACCGGCACCTGAGAGAGAAAGGTTTGTCACCTCTCCCTGTACCATCACTTCCTGGAACTGCTCTTCTAATACTTCTTTAATTGAGCCAACAAGATCTGAGACCGTGGCCGCATCAAATCCCATCATTACTTATTTGTCGTTTTAAGAAAAGATTCAAAAACATTAAAGCCCTGAAGATAGCGGATGGCCTGAAGCACTTGATAGTCTTCAGCTGGAGCATAGGCCTTGAAAAGTTCATCCTCTTTTTCTTTTGAAGATTTCTTTCTCTCGTTTCTTCGGGCCTCCATCGCCTTAACTCTTTCTGCTCTTTCTTTTCGCTCGTTTGCTTCCCGGATGACTTTCTCTTCCGGAGTTTCAATGGTTGCCGTCAGGTGACCCTTAAGATCTTTTTCACGGATATAACGGTCTTCCTTCAAGCCTTTTTCGAAATCTGCTTGATTCATTTCTTCAATCTGGACATCCGGCTTAATTCCAACTGCCTGAATCTTTCTATTTTTCGGAGTCATGTATTGAGCAATCGTTAGTTTTACACCAGTACTCTTATCTAACTGAGCGACCGTCTGAACTGAACCTTTTCCGAAAGACTGGGAGCCCATGATTACGGCACGTTCATAGTCCTGAAGTGCACCTGCAACAATCTCTGAAGCTGAAGCAGAGGCACCATTAATTAAAATCACCATCGGAGTTGTTAGATCTTTATAGCCTGACTTCTTAACATAACGGATATCTTTATTTTGAGGATCACGGGCCTCAGTAGTAACTACGATACCTTCTTTTAGAAACAGTGAGGAAACATCAACTGCCTGATCCAGAAGCCCCCCTGGATTAGAACGAAGATCCAGAACAATTCCCGAAAGATTTCCTTTTGTCCTGACCTTGATTTTTTTCAAGGCTTCTTCAATCGATTCAGCAGAGCGCTTTTGGAATTGAGTTAAACGAATATAGGCATACTTATCCTGTATTAGTTCTGACTTCACAGGCTTAATTTTAATGATTTCTCGCTTAAGATTAAAATGTTTAATTCCGTCTTCACCTTCACGAATAATGCCCAGATGGATCTTATCCCCGACTTTGCCACGCATTCTTTCAATTGCCTGCTCAAGGGTCATGCCAACAATTGGCTCATGATTAATTTCAACCATCTTATCTTTTGGTTTAATCCCTGCCCGAAAGGCCGGAGTATCATCTATGGGTGTAATGATATAGATCACGCCTTCTTTCTGAGTCACTTCAAGACCCAAACCGCCAAACTCACCAGCAGTATCATTTTGCATTTTTTCAAAATAATCTTTATTCAAAAAAGCTGAATG
>DFXY01000033.1 GCA_002381945.1 Bacteriovoracaceae bacterium UBA4096 | reverse complement strand
TGTTCTCAGCTATTGTGATGCTGGTTCTCGCTGCCAGCTCATTTGCCTCTTCTCAAACAAAAACTTTTTTTTATGATGGGACTCAAGATTCAGTTAACATGTCTCTTCGCGCTGAAAAGACCCATACTGAATATCGTTATGAGCAGAGACGGTCGGTTTGCTACCGTCAGGAAGTTCATTATGAAGTGAGATGTTATGGCCGTCCAATGAGCTGCCATCAGGTCCCTGTCTATAGAACTATTTCTTATCCATGTATGGAAACTGTCAGAGTTCCTTATGAAGTTTGGGATTATGATGTTGAGGCCAATGTTGATTTAAAAATAGCAAAACTTCCAGTAGCTCTTCCTGTAGGAGAAACAATTAAAGTTACATTGTGGGGAGACAGGCTTTCACTTTCGGCCAATGGATCTAAAAACTTCTTTATTCTTTCTCAAGAAACTGCCATGACATCTCAAATGAATGGTTCAGTTAAATTCATTGATGCCTCATATGCACTTAATCTGGTTGAAGCAGCTCCAGTCGTTAAGGCCCTTGAGATGACTGATATCTCTCTTAAAAATTCTGTTCTTAATTTTAAAATGGGACCTGTTGAAGTTCGTGACCTGATTGGCTTCTCATTAGAAGTTAAGAAAAGTCCGATTCTTGGATCAGATACTGTTCTTTTTAATCGTGAGTTGAAGTCATCTGAGATCATGATTGCCAGTGAAGCAGAAAGCGCTTCGGCCAACATCAATATCAAAGACCTTGGCGTTAACTTAACTGGTGGACGTTACACTTTAACCGCTAAGACTTTCTTCAAACACGAAGGAACACTTATTAATAAGGATCAGTTTGAGCAAGTAGAAGCCTCTCGTACCCTTATTTATAAAATTCGCTAGTTAATTCTTAAATTTTCTTAAGATAGGGACCCTTTGGGTCCCTTTCTATTTTGTAAGATTTTCATAGTCAGGGGTAAACAAACTTACTCATGGTATGAATGAAATAATTAAAATTGTGAGGAGATTATATGAAAATGCTCATCAGCTTATTGTCTGTGGCCATGTCTTTAGGAGCTCTTGCCAGCTCTGTTGAGACTAAAACTTTCTTTTATGACGGTTCCCGAAATTCGGTAGAACTTTTATTTCAAGGTGAGAAAACTCATACTGAATATCGTTATGAAAACCGCCAGACGATTTGTTACCGTGAACAATACATGGGTAATAGAACGACATGTACGGGTGGTGGTAATTCTCCAAGATACTGTACCAGCTATCCCGTTTATCAGACGGTTCCCTATCCCTGTTCTGAACGAGTGACAGTTCCCTATGAAGTCCATGATTATTTTGTGGATGCTCGTGTAATTGTGGACGTAACAAAACTATCTGAAGCTGTTACACCAGGTGAAACCATTAAAGTTACTTTAGACGGCGATCATTTATCTTTTAGTGCCATTGGTTCAAAGAAGTTTTTAATCGCTACTAAGAAATCTGATATCCAAACTGGTTTTAATGGTCAGGTCAAAATGATCGATGCTCTACTGGCCGTTGAACTGGTTGAAGCGGCTCCTCTTATTAGCGCACTTAAAATGGATGATTTGTCAGTCTCTGGAAATTTATTAAAGTTTTCTACTAATAAGCTTAAAAACATTGGTCTCTCTCTTTCAGTAGAAAAAAAGAAACTTTTTGGTGATGAGATGATTTTTTCTCGTGAACTTACTGAAGAAGAAGTCGCCGTGAATGGTTCTGAAGCTGAGGTGAATTTTCTCCGTTTAGGCTTTGAATTATTGAAAGGTAAGTATGAGATTATTGCCACTTCATTTGTTCGCTTTGACGGTCCGATTCTAAATAGCTCACAGTTTAGTGGTTTATCAGCTTCTAAAAAACTCGTTTATAAAGTTAGATAAGATTCAATAAAAAGGGCCCCTAGAAGGGGCCCTTTTTTATTAGAGCAATTCCGAATAGTCCTGCGCTTTATTCACAATCTTTATTTTTTTATTTCTCAAAATAAGCAGCTCAAGCGGTCTTCCACGCAAATTATAATTGGATCCCATACTAAAGCCATAAGCTCCTGTGTCCATTAATACCAATAGATCACCGGTTTTAAGACTGGGCATGAGGCGGTTGGATCCGAAACAATCGGTAGTCTCACAAATCGGGCCGACAATGTGACAGGATTTAGTGGCCTTGCCTTGGGCGACAGGTAAAAGACCATGGTAAGCGCCATAAAGTGATGGGCGCATAAAATCATTCATCCCACCGTCAACGATCACAAAATGATTCTCTTCTGAAATTTTATTTCTCAAAACCTTCATGACGAAGATTCCGGCCTTGGCCACGATTCGGCGACCGGGCTCAAAGACAACTCTCGGTTTTAAGTCTGATTTTGCATAAAAGTTCTTTTGAAGGGCCTCGGATACAATCGCCATATACTGTGAAATATGAGGGAGAGTCGGGGATTCATCCGGATGATAGTCCACTCCCAGTCCGCCGCCCACATCAAGAAATTCCAAGGGGGCGTTGGTCTTTAGGGCCACATCACACAACTTAACCAATGCTCGTTTGGTTGCCTTAAGATCCAGCAGCTGACTTCCAATATGAATGGATAGACCTACAAACTTACTATGACTCCAGTACTTCTTTTGACCAAGTGAACCTAATATATCTTTTTGAAGGAGACCAAACTTGTGAGTCTTGTTTCCGGTTGAAATATGTTTATGAGTCTTGGGCTGAACAACTGGATTTAACCTAAAACAAATTCGGGCAATTCTTTTTGTTTTCTTCGCACACAAATTGATGAGTTCCAGTTCTTCCAGTGATTCGACATTGAAAGAAAAGATGCCAGTGGCAGATGCTTTTAAAGCATAGAGTATTTCTTCTTCCGTTTTACCGACACCTGAAAAAACTATTTTATCCGGGGAGATTCCGGCCTCAATGGCGCGTTTTAATTCACCACCTGAAACGATATCTGCTCCAGAGCCAAGAGCTGCCAGCACTTTCAGAAGTTCGCGGTTCGGGTTTGATTTGAGAGCAAAACAAACCAGGGGATCAGGCAGGCCCGCCTTAAGCGCCCCCTGATAAAAATCCAGATAGTTCGTCGTCAGAATTTCTTCTGAATAAAGAAAAAATGGGGTTTTGTGTTTTTTGGCAATGGTGTGGATATCAATTTTTGAGAATTGAAGTTTTTTATTTTTGTAGTCTACGTGTTTCATGGGAATACGACGCTCTTTCTCCATTCGAGGACCTGATTTAATGCTTGTTCATCAAGCATCTTATTATCATAGGCGACTTTTGCCAGGACTTCAAAGTTTGATAGAGAAAGATATTTAAGGCCATTTGCTTGGAAGATGTCCTGAGCTTGAGGGAAATCGTAGGTGAAGATACTCATGACTGATTCAACCTTCATGCCCGCTTCCTCTACTTTTTTGGAAGCAGCAATGGAGCTTTTTCCGGTTGAAATCAAGTCTTCAATTAAAACCGCAGTCTTTCCTGGCATGGCAGCACCTTCGATAGCATTTTGCCGACCATGGTCTTTGCTGGTGCTTCTGACGTAAATCATGGGAAGTTTTAATTCATAGGCAATCCAGGCGGCCCAGGGAATCCCGGCCGTGGCGGTACCTGCAATGACATCAACTTTTAATTTATGAACAGCTTCTGCAAAGGCCTTAATGACCAAATCTCTGGATTCCACGGTTGAGATAAGCAGTCGATTATCGCAGTAAACTGGGGATTTTATTCCTGAGGTCCAGGTAAAAGGTTCATCTGGACGAAGGAAGACGGCCTTTTCTTTCAAAAGGATTTGGGCGATAGATTCAGCGATACTCATATTTAAAAACCTTTAAGAATGGATTCAAGGGCAGCTTTAGGGTTGGGAGACTGGGTAATGGGCCGTCCAATAACCATATAATCCGTCCCAAGAAGCAAGGCCTCTTGAGGGGTCGTAATACGTTTTTGATCCTGAACTTCACTGCCAAGAGGCCTGATACCAGGAGTGACGGTAATAAAAGACGATCCACAGATGAGCTTTATCGCCTGAACTTCGTGGGGAGAAGAAACCACCCCATCACAACCAGAGGTTTTTGCAAGTTTAGCGTAATGAGTGACACTTTCCAGAATATCTCCGGGAATCCGTTGTTCATGATTCATTTGTTCTTGGGAGGTACTGGTAAGTTGGGTGACAGCAATTAGTAGCGGATTGGAGCTTCCGGATTTAACAGCTTCTGCTGCCCGTTTCATCATTTCCGATCCACCTGCTGCGTGGACATTGATCATATCAATCGGCAGTCGGGATAAAGATTTGAGACTCTGGCCTACGGTATTAGGAATATCGTGAAGCTTTAGGTCCAGAAAAATTTTAAAACCACGTTCCTTGGCCGCGTGGATAATCTGAGGGCCTAGTGAATAAAAAAGCTCCATGCCAATTTTAACCCAAACCGGATGACCTTTAAGATCATTAAGCAAAGGCAGCACTCGCTTCTCTTCAGAAAAGTCCAGAGCGACAATGATTTTTTCAGCAGGGCTCATGACAAAGGTTCCATGGAATAAGAATTTCTTTCAATAGTTTTTAAGAGAGCTTCAGTTGTGTCCAAGGAAGTCAGACAAAGAAGTCCTCTTTCAACTGCCACTCGTCTCATCTTGAACCCATCTGATTCAACGTTTTTGCCTTTCGAGATGGTATTTACAATCAGTGAGATTCTTCCGGATTTGATTTCTTTTATAATGTCATTTTCGGCCTGACCGATTCTGGCAATGGTTCGCACTGGTATACCAGCAGCGGCCAGCGCCCGGGCAGTGCCTTGGGTTGCCACAAAATCAAAGCCCACTTGATGAAAACGTTTAAAAAGTTTTATCGCCTCATCTTTTTCAACATCGTTAATGGTTGCGAGAATTGTTCCGGAGTCTGGAATGATCACTCCCGCCGCTACGAAAGCTTTATGTAGCGCCTTTTCAAATATTTTATCTTTACCCATGACTTCACCGGTCGATTTCATCTCGGGTCCGAGAGCAATTTCAACTTCAGAGAGTTTGGCGAACGAAAAAACCGGGGCCTTAACCGCGACAGTGTCTTTTGGTGGAAGTGTTCCGTGGAAGAGTCCTTGCTTTAAAAGTGATTCTCCTAAAATAGCTTTGGTGGCAATCTTGGCCATGGCCACACCAGTGACCTTAGATAAGAAGGGAACTGTTCGGGATGCCCGGGGATTAACTTCCAGAACAAAGACTTCACCTTTGTAGATCACGAACTGAAGATTAATCAGACCTTTAATGTTGAGGGCCTTAGTGATGGAAAGGGTTGTTTCAGAAAGTTTATCCAGAATATCCTGCGATACACTTTGAGGAGGGTAGACTGCAATGGAATCTCCTGAATGAACGCCGGCCTTTTCAATGTGTTCCATAATTCCAGGAATGAAGACCGTTTCTCCATCTGAAATAGCGTCGACTTCCATTTCTCGCCCGATCATGTAACGGTCAATTAGTACCGGGTGTTCAGGATTAATTTGAACTGCCCGTTTCATATAATCCAGGAGTTCATGTTCGTTATAGACAATTTCCATCGCTCGCCCGCCCAGGACGTACGAAGGTCTGACGATCACTGGAAATCCCAGATGGGCCGACTTTTCAACGGCTTCATCAATTGAAGTCACAGTACAACCCAGAGGCTGAGCAATCTCAAGTCCTCTTAACAGTTCTTCAAAGCGGCGCCTGTCTTCAGCACGATCAATGTCATCAGTTGAAGTTCCAAGAATTGTCACTCCACGCTCTGCCAATGGCTCGGCCAGGTTAATCGCCGTTTGGCCGCCAAATTGGACGATGACTCCAATTGGTTTTTCTCTTTCAACCACATTAAAGACATCTTCCAGAGTGAGTGGTTCAAAATAAAGCCTGTCTGAAATATTAAAATCAGTGGAAACCGTTTCAGGATTGTTATTGATGATGATCGCTTCGTGGCCCATGCTTCTGATCGCCTCGATGGCATGGACTGTGGCATAGTCAAACTCGATACCCTGACCAATTCTGATCGGGCCTGATCCAAGGACAATCACTTTCTTTTTGGTTGATTCTATCACCTCATCCTGACTTTCAAAAGTAGAGTAATAGTAAGGCGTGAAAGATTCAAATTCTCCCGCGCACGTATCTACCATTTTAAAGACAGGAAGGATTTTGTGATTTTTTCTAAACTTATAAACTTCGTTCTCCGAGATTTTCCAGATACGGGATAAATAACGATCAGAAAAACCAAGTCGTTTGGCCTCAAGAATTCTTTCCGGAGACTTGTCAGTTTCAAGCTTCTTTTCCATCTCAATAATATTTTGAATTTTTGAAAGGAAGAAATAATCAATTTGTGTCAGATCATGAATCTCTTTGGCCGTCACACCTACTCGCAGGGCCTCAGCGATAGCAAAGAGACGCTCATCATCTTGTTTGCCAATCTTCTCGAGTAGCTCCGCTGCTGATCGACCTTTCCACTCTGGGAGTTCTAGATGGTACAAACCGACTTCCAATGAACGAACAGCTTTTAGCAGTGATTCTTCTAAGGTTCGTCCTAGGGCCATAACTTCGCCTGTGGCCTTCATTTGAGTCCCGAGACGGCGATTGGCGGTGATGAATTTATCAAACGGCCAGCGAGGAATTTTAGTCACTACATAATCGAGTGCTGGTTCAAAACAAGCATAAGTTTTTTTAGTGACGGGATTAATGATTTCATCCAGAGTTTTACCTACTGCGATTTTGGCGGCAATCTTAGCAATTGGATAACCTGTTGCCTTAGAGGCCAGGGCAGAGGAGCGGGAGACTCTTGGATTGACTTCAATGACATAATATTTAAAGGAGTGCGGGTCGAGGGCATACTGAACGTTACAACCCCCTTCAATTTTTAGTGAACGGATGATCTTAAGTGCTGATGATCTTAAAAGCTGATATTCTTTATCGCTTAATGTCTGGCTGGGAGCGACTACAATTGAGTCACCAGTATGAACTCCCACCGGATCAATATTTTCCATGTTACAGACAATGATACAGTTATCATTTCCATCACGGATGACTTCATATTCAATTTCTTTAAATCCAGCAATGGATCTTTCAATTAAGCACTGTTGGATTGGGGAAGCGGCCAGTCCGGAAGTAGCAGTGCTAATGAGTTCCGCTTCAGTCCGGGCAATACCTCCGCCTGTTCCCCCCAAAGTGTAGGCCGGTCGTACGATCAAAGGGTAACCAATCTTGGCGGCAAATTCCAATGACTCTTCAACCGTAGAGACGATGCTGCTTTCGGGGACAGGTTCACCGATTTCCTGCATAAGATTCTTAAAGAGCTTACGGTCTTCTGCCTTACGGATGGTATCAACCTGACAGCCTAAAAGCTCAACACCCAAACGTTTTAAGTGTCCTTCTTCTTCCAGCTTCACCGCAAGATTCAGAGCGGTCTGTCCTCCCAGTGTTGGAACAATTCCATCTGGTCTTTCTTTATGAAGGATTTTTAAAAGGAATTCTGTAGTCAGGGGTTCAATATAAACTTTATGTGCCGTTTCCTTGTCCGTCATGATGGTGGCAGGGTTGGAGTTTACCAGCACAACTTCCAGACCTTCTTCAATCAAAGATTTTACGGCCTGAGTTCCTGAGTAATCAAACTCAGCTGCTTGGCCGATAACGATCGGACCCGAACCAATCACAAGTACTTTTTTTAAATGAGAATGAACAGGCATCTTAATTCCTTATCAAGGCTAGAAAATTATCAAACAGCCATCCGGTATCTTCTGGTCCCGGGCAGGCCTCAGGATGATACTGTACCGAGAAGGCCGGCAGAGTTTTATGTTTAAGTCCTTCAACTGTTGAATCATTAATATTAATCTGGGAAATTTCCAGTTCCGTATTATTCACTGATTCCGTGGTGACTGAGTAGCCATGATTCTGAGAACTCATGAAGACTTTCCCCAGAGCAAGATCTTTAACCGGATGATTGGCACCTCTGTGTCCAAACTTTAATTTTTCGGTATTGGCCCCGTTTGCGAGAGCGAATAATTGATGTCCCATACAAATAGAGAACATAGGATGAAGTTTCTGAAGTTTCTTGATCACTGGCAGGACTTCCGGAATATCTTTAGGATCGCCGGGGCCGTTGGAAAGAAGTACGCCTTCTGGACGATAACTTTGAATTTGTTCGAAAGTTGCGTTGTAAGGCACAACTACGACGTCGCAGTTTCTAATCATAAGTGAGCGAAGAATATTTTTTTTATAACCAAAATCCATCAGCACAATTCTTTTACCAGAGCCAGGAAAATGAATCGGACTTTTAGTAGAAACCCGGGCAATCTGGTCATTCGGCATAGGGCCGGAAAAAATTGATTTTACGTTAGTCTCTGGATAATTCTCGGGAATGAGTAATGCCTTCATCACACCTTTGTCGCGTATCTTCTTGGTAAGTTCCCTGGTATCTATTCCGGCAATTCCCGGAATCTTAAATCTTTTTAGCAGCTCTCTTAAAGAGTATTCATTCCTCCAATTAGAGCCTTCCATAGGACATTCTCTAACAACCATACCTTTAAGGGCGGGAGTAAGAGATTCGAAATCATCTTTATTGACGCCATAATTTCCAATTAAGGGGTAGGTCATCACTACCATCTGATCACAGTAAGAGGGGTCAGAGAGAATTTCCTGATACCCTGTCATGCTGGTATTAAAAACCAATTCTCCCAGAGAGTGCATATTGTCCAGATCGTAACCAATGGATTCACCGAGATAAGTATCTCCTGTTTCCAGCACGAGTTTAATTTTCTTCATGAATTTTCTCCGCTTGTAACCCATTCCAGGATGGCCATCCTGCTATAAACACCGTTGGCCATTTGTTTAAAAATCCGAGACTGCTTATGCTCAACAACTTCATCTGCAATCTCAACCCCACGGTTAAATGGTCCCGGATGGAGAATAATCGCTTCTTTTTTCATTGTGTGAACTCTCGCTTCTGTCAGTCCAAACTGAGCATGATAAGACTTAGCATTTAATTCAAGATTTTCATGCCGCTCTAACTGAATTCTGAGCATCATAACAGCATCAACAGAAGGAAGGATCTCGTCAAAATTTGCTCTATGAATAAAGGGCCGAGTTTGTGATGGCAGTAAGCTTTCTGGTCCACAAAGATAAATCTCCATTCCAAATTTTTCGGCCGCCACCATTAAAGAGCCTGCTACCCGTGAATGTTTGATATCTCCACAGACAGCAATTTTTAAACCTGCGAGTTTTCCAAATTCCTGATGAAGAGTTAACAAATCAAGTAAGCCCTGAGACGGATGTTCAAGTTTACCAGCACCGGCATTTACGAGAGGAAGATCAAACCTACCATGGAGACTATCAAAGACATTATCATCAGCGTGTCTAAGGATAATGCTGTCAACCCCAAGGCTTTCAAGTGTTTTGAGAGTGTCATATACAGTTTCTCCTTTTTTTACGCTGGAATTTTCGGGAACAAAATTGACAACCTCTGCACCTAATCTTTTAGCTGCCACTTCAAATGAACACCGGGTACGTGTACTTGGTTCATAAAAAACGTTAGCGAAAATTTTATATTTTAAGAGGTTATGAATTTTGTCAGGTTGCTTTTGGAGGGAAAAATAGTGGGCCCTATCAATGAGGGCCTGGATATCAATACAGGAAAAACTAGAGAGCGCCAAAAAATGCTTGATCATTCTCCTCCCAGGGATTGAAAGTAGTTGAATATGAATTAAAGAGAATAGAATAGACTAATGAGGGGAAGGCGTGGAAAAATGTCTTGATGCAGAGAGGCATCATACCCATAAATTCAGTCCTAGCGTGAAAAACTTTGAACTAATCTCTCAAGAACCGCGGCCTTTTGGCAAGAGTTAAATTATGACAGCAAAATTCAACCTAGAGTCTCTTTTTAAACCTACCGGAGATCAACCAGTTGCCATCGATCAACTGACAACTGGCTTTAAAAGTAAGAAGAATTTTCAAACCCTTTTAGGGGTAACAGGTTCGGGAAAAACCTTTGCCATGGCAAACGTGATCCAGAGCCTTGGTAAAAAGACTCTTATTCTGGCACCCAATAAAACCCTGGCAGCTCAGTTATTCGCTGAATTTAAGGAATTCTTTCCTCATAATGCTGTTGAGTATTTTGTCTCTTATTATGATTATTACCAGCCTGAAGCCTATGTTCCGGGATCAGATACTTATATTGAAAAAGATTCGGCCATTAATGATGAAATAGAGAAACTCAGGCATTCAACTACTCGGTCATTATTTGCCAGAGAGGATGTCATCGTTGTGGCGTCTGTCAGTTGTATCTATGGTATCGGTGCTCCTGATGAGTATTTCAATCAGAGGATCATGCTGTTCACTCAAGATAAGATGGAAAGGGATGAGCTCCTTAAACGTTTAGTGGAAATTCAATATCAAAGAAATGATATGGATTTTCATCGAGGCACTTTTCGGGTGAGAGGAGATATTGTTGAGGTCTTTCCTGCTTATGAAGACTCTCAGGTAGTACGAATTGAATTCTTTGATGATGTCATTGATGGACTTTTTATTGTGGATCCACTGCGTGGGAAAGTCATTCAAGCATTAAACCGGGTTGATATTTATCCTAAGAGCCATTATGTGGTCGGTAAAGATAAGATGAAATCTGCCATTGAAAATATCAAGTTAGAACTCCGTGAAAGACTCTCTCAACTTAAAGATGAAAATAAGCTGGTGGAAGAGCAGCGTTTGCAGCAAAGAACTTTGCTGGACCTTGAGATGATGGAAGAGATGGGTTTTTGTCCGGGGATTGAAAATTACTCACGGCATTTGGCAGGCAATAAAGCAGGGGAGCCACCTTTTACTCTATTGGATTATTTTAAAAAAGATTTTCTCCTGATTGTGGATGAGTCCCATGTTTCTATTCCTCAAGTGGGTGGAATGTATAAAGGGGATCGTGCCCGAAAAATGAATCTGGTCAATTATGGTTTCAGATTACCGAGTGCATTGGATAACAGGCCTCTTAATTTCCCTGAATTTGAATCTAAGCTTGATCAGGTGCTTTTTGTTTCGGCCACACCGGCCGATTATGAACTTCAAAAGACGGGTGGAGAGTATGCTGAGCAGATTATCCGCCCTACTGGTCTTCTAGATCCAGTTATCGAATTTAAAGATGCTAAAAATCAAGTCGATGACATGCTCATTGAGGCCAAGAAAGTTATTGCTCAGGGGTATCGAGTCCTGATTACCACTCTCACAAAGCGACTAGCAGAGGAATTAACATCTTTCTATAGGGGCGTGGGAATGCGGATTAAATACCTGCATTCAGACATTGATACACTGGAGAGGATGGAGATTCTGCGGGACTTGCGTTTAGGGGAATTTGACATTCTGGTGGGGATTAACCTTTTAAGAGAGGGTCTGGATATTCCAGAAGTGGCCTTAGTAGGAATTCTGGATGCTGATAAGGAAGGTTTCTTGCGATCAACTCGCTCACTCGTTCAGACGATTGGCCGGGCCGCCCGCAATTCAGAAGGCAGAGTCATCCTATATGGGTTCAAGAGAACTCCCAGCATAAACGAAGCAATGAAAGTGACTGCAGAACGCAGGATCAAACAAACCGAATACAACCAAAAACATGGCCTGACTCCTACGACGGTTAATAAAAAGGTCAGTGGCGGGGTGATCGAGATCCTGAGAGGAACGAAAAAGTCCGACAAGAAAGGGCGAGTTAAAGAAATTTCCGAGCAAAAGCTTTCCCCTGAAGCAATTGATGCTAAAATTAAAGAGCTAAAACAACTCATGAAGGAAGCGGCGACGGGACTCCAGTTTGAGGAAGCGGCCAAGCTCCGGGATGAGATAAAAAAACTTTCTGAACTAAGGTTTATGCTATGAGGTTCTGGTTCTTATTATTACTTCCTGTTTTGAGTTTTGCTCAAGTCAAGACAGAAGGTTTTATCATCCAGATCAATGACCGAAGCATGTCAGTACTCTCACCAGTGAAGAAAAAGGCCCTATTCTCAGTCTTGATTGAGAACCGTTCCCTTTCTGATCAGGTTGGTAAGTTTGTCGTTGGTAGTAAAATCTTAAAGTTTGTGGCCGTTAAGTCAGGAAAAAATGAAGCAATTGAAATAGAGAATAAAACTTCAGAACCAGTCGTATTTATACCTGTTAGCCCTGCTTTTCAGGAAGTTCCATTGATGTTTGGCAAAAAGGCTTATGAAATCCCATCAAAAAAATAATGTTCAAAAAGTCATTCTAGTCATTTCCGACCTGCACCTTTCGGCCGGCAAGATGATGAAGGGGAAGAGAAATCTTCTCGAAGATTTTCATTATGATAATGAGCTGATTGATTTTTTGAATTATTACTCGATGGGGGATTATCAGGAGATTGAAGTCGAGCTGGTGATAAACGGCGATTTCCTGGATTTCCTGGCCGTACCTTATGTCGAATTTTATGATGATGAATTCTGGAGTGAGACGGCCGCACTTGCAAAGCTTAAGATGATCATGAAAGCTCACTCAGGAGTGCTGGAAGCCCTTAAGAATTTTTTATCTAAGCCCAACAAGCGCATTGTTTATATAATCGGCAATCACGATGCTGAATTTGTCTTTGATTCTATGAAAGAAAAGTTCCTGTCTTACTTTGGGGAATTACGTAAGAATTTCATATTGTCCAACTCTATTTCAACTCACATTCCTACCAAGGGAGTTTGTATTCAGCATGGTCACCAATATGAACGGGCCCACCAGTTTGATCAGGAAAATGCAGTGGTGGAAACGTTAAACGGTGAAAAGTACTTCATTCCGCCATGGGGTTCTTACTATGTCACGAATGTCATTAATAAATATAAGCAAGAAAGAAGCTTCATCAATGCCGTAAGGCCAATTAAGCATTTCATGATTCATGGGATTCTTTTTGATACTTTCTTCACTGTTCGTTTTATGCTTTCTAATTTTTATTATTTTGTCATGGTCAGGTTTTGGCATTTCTACATGGTAAAACGTAGTTTGCGACAAGTGTTGGAAGATCTTTTTCGTGAGCTGGAACTATTTCAGGACTATGAATCACTAACAAGGCAGTTCTTTGAGAAGAATACTGAATCCAGGGTGTTGATCGTAGGTCATACTCATAATCCCACTTTAAGAATATTCAATGATGGAACTATTTTTATCAATACCGGTACGTGGACAAGAATGGTGAATCTGGATCTTGGTCAGTGGAATAACGGTAATGCGCTTACCTATGCTAAGATCCTGGTTAAAAAACTTGATTACGAAATCGAGGACTTTGATAAGAATGTCGAAGTTGATCTTAAGTACTGGATGGGAATTAATAATCTGCCATATTCAGAATATCATTAAAGCAGGGAGTGAATCTTATCCATGAGTTTCTTTGAATGAAATGGATAAGACATGATGTGGTTGACACCTAACCTTGCTGAGAGTGAAAGTGTGAGCGGATCTGCATTATCTGCAAAAACAATATAATTATTTTGACCGAGTAAGTAATCGGTGATCTCAGGAGTCACTTGTCTGGAATTCATCAGAACAAAATAATCTTTTTTCACTCTTAAAATCTCAATCGCTTCTTCACCGGATGCTGCTTCCATAACATGGAAAAATCCGTTTTTAGTCAGCATGTCCCGGACTAAGGCCCGAAATTCTTGGTTATCATCACAAATCAGGATGGGATTGGAGTAGTTCATTAATCAATGATAGCAGTCGGGCATTAATCTGAAAACGTATAAGCTCTTGAAAGATATGATTTTAGTTGTAACAGCGGATTAAACTAGTCGGGATAAATACTTGAAATAATTTTAAAATTGCTCTTAAGTTAGGATTGCGTACTCCGAAAAGACCTCTGTCTATCACAAATGTGTAGACTAAAAATTTCACTTTTAAGCAGGAAGCTTATCTAGTCTCTCAAGGTTTGAGAACTGATCATCACGGAATGGATGAGGGTATAAACCAAGGAGGATTTCATGGGTTTCCGTATTAACACAAACGTTTCTTCAATTGCTGCTCAAAGAACTTTGGGTATCAACAACAGAGAATCAGAAAGCAACCTGGCAAAACTATCATCAGGTACGCGGATCACAAAAGCCGCTGACGATGCAGCCGGTCTCGCGATTTCTGAAAAACTAAAATCTAACATTCGTTCATTGAAACAAGCTGATCGTAACGCCAACGACGGTATTTCAATGGTTCAAACTGCTGAAGGTGGTTTGAATGAAGTATCTTCAATCTTAACTCGTATGCGTGAACTTGCAGTACAAACAGCTTCTGATACTGTTGGTGATGTCGAGCGTGGTATGACAAACATGGAATACCAAAACCTTAAGCTTGAACTTGAGCGTATTTCACAAGTTACAGAATTCAACGGTAAGAAGCTACTTAACGGTGAAGGCGACATGTATGACTTCCAGATCGGTGCAAACAACGATGCTTTCCAGGATAGAATTTCATATGATGCAAGTCAGGTGAACTCTCGTCTTGATAGTCTTGGTGTAAATGAACTGGATGTTTCTACTAAATCTGGTTCACAGGATTCTCTAAGCGCTCTTGATTCAGCGATTGAGAAAGTTTCTGGTCAGCGAGCTTTCCTCGGTGGTATTCAGAACCGTTTAGTCTCTACATCTAACAACTTGCAGACTAACGTTGAAAACTTGTCAGCAGCTAACTCTCGAATCCGTGATGTGGATTATGCTGATGCAACTGCTACTAAAGCGAAAAACGACATTCTAAGTGCTGCTGGTACTTCAGTTCTAGCTCAGGCAAACATGAGTGGCCAGAATGCTCTTAAACTTATTGGTTAATTTATACTCTCTACCTGCATTTAAGTGAACAAAGGGGACCCACCGAAAGGTGGGTCTTCCTTTTTTAAATTGAGGTGCTTGATGAATCCCAATGATTTTCTGTATGGAAGGAAAGGCCCCTGGCCGCAACCGTGTCCTGATCACCCTTATGATGAAGCTCCAGGAGTTATCCATCTTCCCATAAGAGAATGGATTGAATGGTGGTTAAGAATCGGAGCGCGTTTTGTTATCCTTTGGCCTCTACTGACTCCCATCTACTTTTTATTAAGTCTGTTTAGACCTGGCCTAAAAGAAGTATCTGATGATGAATTTCACGAATATTTAACCAACTCAATGATGGCCAGATTCATCACACCAAATCTTGATGAATTGGATAAAAAAATATTTTCTCCTTACATGGAAACTGGAAAAAAATATTTTGTGGTTGATCTGGATCCGGTTAGAGTGGTTGAAACTTTTAAAGGCATCTGGGTTTCACCCACTAAAACTTTGCTGGAAGAATCTTCTCCCGGGAATTTCAAAGTTCTTTGTATCTGGATGGAAAAGTCCGCTTCGATTATTGAACCGACTGATGGGGACGCCTGGAAACTGGCCAAATATTTTGTTCTGCAAGGAGGGGCCCTCTGTGCCACTATGGTGGTTCATCCACTCCAACATTTTCCTCTTGATAGCATTAATGCTATTACTAAAACTGCTCTCCCCAAAGAACACGTCCTGTTTAAACTACTGCATGAGCATATGCAGTTCACTTTACCTCTTGAAAATGCCGTGCTGAATTTCAAAATGTCTCTTCTTCACAATGATAAATGGTGGAAAACTTATGCTCCTTTTCCAGGGCCCTATAATGGTATCCGGGATCTTTTAGTTGAAGGTTACCGGGGAATCAGGAATAATGATTCTTACCCTCCTTATACTTATCCTCGCAGGCCACCTAAAATTTATTCTGGATACGGAGTTTTTTTAGATGCATATTATGAGACGATTTATCAGTTTGTGAATGAAGTTCTCATGACGATTCCTAAAAATGATATTCACGTTAATAACTGGGCAGACTACATTAATGCCTGGATTCCCGGTTTCCCTGACAGCGAAGATATTTGGAAAGGAAAAACCCTGACTGAAGTCGTGAGTTACTATATCTGGGATGTGACGGTGGGACACACGATTGATCATCATAACTACGGGCAAATGGATCTGCGTAAAGTTCCTCTTCGAATCAGACAGGAGCCGCCTACCAAAGCAACTAAAATGCGACCACTTAAAAAGTTGCAAAGTCCGGTGGATTTAATGAGATATAAGCTGGCAATGAAACTGTTTTTTGGCCCGACTGTACTGACCAGGCTGATTGATGCTCATTATGATTTTAAAGATCCTGAGCTGCAAAAATCAGTGACTAAATTTAAACAGAATTTAAGAGAGACGGAAAAAAAGCTGAGTCGGGAAGGGCTGAATTACTTGAAGCTGGAAGATATTGCGAATTCAATTCAATTTTAAAACGGGGGAGGATATCCTCCCCCTCATACGACTTTAAAAGATAGCATCAAACCAGGGCTTCTTAGCTCTTTCATCACAATCCGATACCCAAAGATGTTTGACTTCAAGATAGGCCTTAAGACCTTCTTCACCCATCTCTCTTCCCAAGCCTGATTGCTTATAACCACCAAAAGGCATCCCTGGATTAAGTAGATGATACTCATTAATCCAAACTGTTCCGGTTTCAAGTTGTCTTGCAACTTTCATTGCCCGTTCTTGATTCTTTGACCAGACAGCACCGGCCAGACCATAGATAGATTTATTGGCAAGTTTAATTGCTTCGGCTTCATTCTTAACTGGAGTAATGGCCAAAACCGGCCCGAAAATTTCTTCATTAAAAATCGTCTGATCTGGTGTGACTTCAAACAGTGTCGGTTGAATAAAGTAACCCTTGTCCAGTCCGTCACCGGTTTGCCTTGCACCACCGAAGAGAAGCTTTCCGCCTTCTTTCTTAGTAGTTTCAATATAATTCATGATGGTATCAAATTGCTTTTTATTGATAACAGGGCCGTAACCGGTATTTGGATCATTGGGAGATCCCACTTTAACGTCTGCTACACGTTTAACCAGAGCATCTTTGAAAACGGGATAAATTTTTTCTTCAACAAAGAGTCTTGTGCCTGAATCACAGGCCTGACCTGAGTGATAAAGAAAAGCGTAAAGGGCCCCATCCACAGCAATGGATAAATCGGCATCATCCAGGACGATATTCGCTGATTTTCCGCCTAATTCGAGAGAGAGGTTTTGCAGTCTAGGACCTGCTGCTTCCATAATTTTACGGCCCACTCCAGTTGATCCCGTGAAGGCCACTTTCCTGACTTTGGAATTTTTAAGCAGGTATTCGCCTTCTGTAGCACCGCCAGTGATGATATTGACCACTCCCTTAGGTAATCCAGCTTCATTAAGAATTTCTGCCAGAATGCTGGCCGTGATCGGAGTTTCCTGAGCACTTTTAAGAACCGTTGTGCAACCAGAAGCGATCACCGGGCCAATTTTCCAGGCGGCCATAACCAGAGGGAAGTTCCATGGAATAATCTGAGCGCAAACACCCACTGGCTCATAAACTTTATAATTATGTGAGAAACCAGCTCGGGAAGCGCTTTCATCCTTCACCTCGAATTGAAATTTACGGAGCTGGCCTGCCAGAACTTTAAAATAAGAAGCGGCATTGTGGACATCGGCCTTGGCCTTCCTGACACATGATCCTGAGTCAGCAATTTCAAGCTCGGTTAATTCATTTCGGCGCTCTTTTAATTTTTCAGAAATTTTTTCTAATATCTCAGCTCGTTTATTCTGATCCATTCCTCGCCACTCAGGTGAATAAAAAGCGACGTCTGCTGCATCTACGGCATCATCAATATCTTTTTGTGAAGGCAGGTAAACTTTGGCCACGGCTTCACCAGTTGCAGGATTTTCTGAATTAAAGCTTTTCTCAGATGTTCTGAACTCGCCATTAATGAACAACTTAATTTCTTTCATAAAAGCTCCTTAAATATGTGTGATCTTAATTGTGATAATTGAGTGAGGCTGACCTTCTTCACCTTTGGCAAAGATTTCTTTTGTCGCTTTCTCTTTAATGATGTCTTCGCCTTTTGTCACCAGGGTATGGGTAAGTCTTTTCTTTTCAATTAAAGAGTACTTCAACTTATGTTTGTTTTTACCCCCGGGTAGTAAACTCATGTTGAGAATGAAAGTCCCCATGGGGAATGAATATTCTTTATTATGATCGAACTTCTGGTTGATTTTCCAGCTCTCACCGTCAATTGCTAAGGCGACTTCTACCTTCCAACATGCCAGGGCGTTGAAGCTTATAAGAATCAGGGAAATTAAAAAAAGTTTTTTTAACATCGCTCCACCGAAACAGCGATTCCCTGACCTACCCCAATACACATCGATGCAAGACCTTGCTTAAGTGCAGGATCATTTTTCATTTGATGAAGAAGAGTAGTGAGAATTCGGGTGCCTGATGCACCCAAAGGGTGGCCGATAGCGATGGATCCGCCATTTTTATTAATGCGTGAAGGATCCAGTTCAAGTTCTTTGATGCATCCTAAGGCCTGAACAGCGAAAGCTTCGTTTAGTTCAATGATATCAAATTCTGTGAGCTTACGATTAAAGCGCTCACACAACTTTCTAATAGCACCGACTGGACCCAGACCCATGACATTGGGATGAAGTCCATGGACGGCACCACCTGTGATGCGTGCCAGAGGTTTCAGATTATGCCGTTTCACAAATTCTTCCGAGCAGACCACGACCATGCTGGCCCCATCATTAATAGAAGAACTATTTCCTGCCGTCACTGTCCCATCTTTTCGGAAGGCCGGTCGAAGCTTTGCCAGTTTTTCTAAAGAGGTATCAGATCTAGGTCCTTCATCAGTATCAACAACCACTGAGCCTTTTTTATTTTGAACAGTGATAGGAACAATCTCATCTTTGAATTTACCTTCCGTCTGTGCCTTAATGGCCTTTTGATGTGAAGAAAGTGCGAATTTATCCTGATCTTCCCGGGAAATGTGATGAAGATTTTGAACTTCTTCAGCAGTTTCACCCATGCCTAACAATGGAAACTTTTCTGCCATCTTAGGATTTTCAAAGCGCCATCCAATCGAGGTGTCCCACATCTTTTGAGAGCGATCAAATCCATTTCCGGCCTTGGAAAGAACATAAGGGGCACGGGACATGCTTTCTCCGCCACCAGCGATAAAACAATCTCCCAATCCTGCAGCGATTCTGGCGTGAGCATCTATGACAGCATCTAAAGATGAACCACAGAGGCGGTTTATGGTTGTACCAGGTACTTCATAAGGGTAGTCCGCCAAAAGTAAGCTCATGCGTGCCAGATTCCGATTATCTTCACCGGCCTGATTGGCGCAACCAATGATGGTATCGCTGATTTCTTTTAAATCGTGCTGGGCGGATTTAGCGTAGTCTTTGAACAACTCACTTAAGAGATCATCAATTCTTACGGAAGATAAAACCCCTCCAAAAGAACCAATTGCAGTACGCTTGGCATGAACAATATAAGAACTTGTAGGCATAAAACTTCCTTCTTTAAACAGGGTTCATGCTAGCAAGAAATCCATGAATTGAGAAAAAAAAGCACTTAGATGGTGCTTTGTGTAAAAGGTAACCTAAAGTTCCATGATTTGGGCCTTTAAAGCTTGGCTGATATTTAAAAATATCATAAAACTTCTTTTCCCCAATTCCCTGCAGACTAAGGAATAAGATCTATGAATTTTATTACTCTCTTGGGCCTGATTTTTCTGATAAGTCCAGCCTTTGCCTATGAAGCCAGAATTACCAAAGGGCAGCTATCGCCCGAGCTTGAAGTTCTTCTAGAAAAGGCAAGTACGGAGTCAGGTATTGACTTTAAATCATCTGATTTTCTTTTGATTGAGGAGAGGAACCTCGCGACTAGTAAATTTACGATGTTTGTTCAGTCCAATTCAATGGTTCCGGTGAATGGGACGGCAGTCAGAATCTGGAGCGACTTAAAAACCAATGAATTGATCCTGGCAGAAATGCACCTTGATGAAAAAAGTCAGGTTCAAAAAAATCACCTGATTAATCGTTATATGGAGGCCAAATTCTCATCCAAGGCCCTTAAATCCAAGCAGCTCTCGGATTCAATTTCTGATCTCGTTAAAAAAGTTGTGGCCCGTCACGATACAGATTCAAAAATTCTGGGCATGAAATTTAAGGATGAGTGGCAGAAAGGTGATTTAGTAAGAGTCGTTGAAGTGCGAGGACGTAGGGGAGTTCATCACATTTTAATTTCTTTGCTAAAAAACAAAGTTCTCAAGACCAGCTACAGAGAATTTCTCCAGAGTGAGAATTTCTCCCTGAAGGCCAATGTTTTTCCTATCTATGAAGAAGTTGAAAGCTCAGGTGAAAGACTAAATTATGAACTTAAAGAGTTAAAATACCTTGATACTCATATTTACGATGGAGGAGAGAATCCTCTTGGTCCTCTTGGGAATACTGAGTTTCAAGAAACTCAGTATTCGGTATTACTCGCAGGAACTCCTTTAGGTGAAGAGTTTGGACTTTGGTCAGAATTTTCAATCAGGCAAAAAATTGAAGAGTATGTAAAACAACTTCCACTTCGTACCAATGCTTTTGAAAATGGAGTGCTCCTGCAAGGGAAGTACGCCACCATTAATCTCCATCCAGATGTAAAAGAAGCTTTCAAAGAGATTGATTTTGAAGTGAAGCCATCTATTCACCATTTGCTTAAATGGGAATTTACCTCGGGTTACAATGCCAAGGCCGTCAGCGGTCATCAAGGCCGGGTGATTTTTTCTCAGGAAGAACTTTTAAATAGAGTCCCGTTTCGTCATCCAGAGCATGACACTGTCTCGTATATCAATTCCGGATTTGATGAAGTTCAGGTTTATTACGGTGTAACAGCGTTAATGGAATCATTGGTTAGCATGGGCTTCACTGATCCTGAGCTTTCAGAAAAGCCTTTTCACGCTTTCTTATTTGATCCTGACATCAGCATGAAAGACAATGCTTACTACTTTGATAACACCATTAACTTCACGACTTATAACCCAGGTACTCCTAATCTTGCTCGTGATAACCCCACCATTTGGCACGAACTTGGTCACGCCATTATGGAACGACTAATGGGTGTTCATCTGAACTTTGATTCGCAGGGCGGTTACGGTGGCCTCTCTGAAGGCATGGCAGATTTTATTGCCCAAATTGTGGTGGAACATCAAACGGGAGGTAAGTCTTTTCCCGGTAAGGCCAATTTTAGAATCATCAATGACATTGGTTTTGACCTAACCAACGAATTCCATGATGAAGGTGAAGCTTACGGTGGAGCGATGAATGATATGCTCTCAACTGTCATTTCATACCAAGGTGAGGAAGGCCTTTCTGCCTTTACTGATCTGACCTTAGAGGCCATGAGATTAACTCGCAATCATCCTCGTCTTACGGCCGCTAGCTGGTTTGAACACATGCTTTATTCTGATGAGTTAGGAAGTTCTGTCCGAGCACCTGGCCAATATAAAGACTTAATTGAAACAGCTTTAAAATCACGGAACTTTTCTTTTGCTAAGGATTTCAGGCCGGCCCAGATGCAAGTTAAGTTTGGTGAGACAGAGTTAACCAACCAGTCCAAAGGAAGCCGTGGAGATCCACTTACTGATTGTCATGCTTCTTATGAGCTGAAAATTTTATTAACTTCCGGGGATGCTCATTTCATCACTTTCCCTGCAACGGTGAAAGTGGAGTATCAAAAAGGTGCTCTTCAAGGTGCTATCAAGTGGATTGGAGAAGAAACCAACCCTCAAATTTATACCGTTAAGTCTGAGAGTGATATTCTAACCTTGCCGGTTCAGGCAGAACTGGAATGCGATTTTATCAATCAACCTGACGGCAGCTGTAGCGACTACGCTTATCTTCAGGTTTATAATGAAGGTTCACGCAAACCGATAGCTAAGAAGCGGTTTTATTTGAAAATTAATCCAAAACTTTGTTCCACTTCTAAAAAATAATCCTTTAAGCTTCATAACTTTTTCTCGGCCCATTTATTTTAAGGTAAATGGGCCGGATGAATTTAAAACACCTGACGGATAAAACTCTGATTCTAGACACCAAACATCTTGTTTCCCGAGAAAGGGATATCACCCTTAAGCTTCTTCATCATTTAAAAGAAATCGAACGGCGAAGGCTTTTTTCTGAACTTAAGTATGGATCTATGTTTGAGTACTTGGTTAAAGGTTTGGGCTACTCTGAACCGGCCGCGAACCGCAGGCTTCATGCATGTCGCCTGCTCAAAGATTTGCCCCAGATCGAAGAGAAAATTGCTAATGGTAGTTTAAACTTAACGAACTTATCTTTAATCGGGCAATTATTTAAGAGTGAAAACATCCAGGACAAAAAAGAGAAAATTGGGATTTTAGAAAAAATCGAGAACACCACTAAGCGTGAATGTGAAAAAGAACTCCTAAAGCACACTCAAAATACTCCTCCTCCAAAAGAAAATATCAGGCAGTTAAATACTGATCTCCATGTGATGAAGCTTAACTTAAAAGAAGAAACCGTTAATCTCTTCAATGAAATAAAATCAGTCCTCTCCCATAATCGCTTAAGTAACGACGAAATGATGAACAGAATTTTTAAAATCGCTTTACCGATCATTAAGAACAAAAAGTTTAAGCTTAACGCTAAGTTCACTACACCGGCGGCGTCGCCGAGCATTACCAGATATGTTCCGAATATTATTAAAAAACAAGTCTATGAAAGAGATGGTGGAAAGTGCACGAAATGTAATGGTTCATATAAGCTGGAATATGATCATATCAAACCCTACGCCATGGGAGGGGAGTCGAGCCTCAAGAATCTCAGGCTTCTCTGCTTTTCCTGCAACCAGCGCCGCTTAAAGTGATTTGGAAGCAAGGTAACGTTGATCACCAGTCTTCTCTAAGAGTTCTTTCAAAAGAGTTTTGACAAAAAGCTCCCGTCCCTCGCTCCACTCAAACGGTCCCTTGGGATAATTCACCCCAAATTTCATAGCGCGATTAATATCTTCTTTAGAAGCAACACCTTCATCTAAGGCAAAGTACGCTTCATTAATGATCTGAACGATGGTGCGAGGAAAGACAAAACCACAAGAGATGATAGAGGTTTCAACCGGAGTAAAGCCCAGTTCCTGCAATTTCAAAAGCACGATTTCATTCTTTTCTTTAAAATGAATTTCTATTTTTTTCGTTTCGTCACAAAACAAGGCGGCAAATGTTCCATGAAGATTGGGAAATTCACTATAAAACTCGGCTGGATCAAAACAAGTCAGATCCATAAAGACATTCTTGTCTCCACTGGTCCGAAGAATATTTTTTTTCTCTTCCTTCGTCCCGAAACCAAAATTAATCAGCACATCATCAAACAATACATTAGTCATACTTATAAAACCCACGCTTACTTTTTCTACCGAAGCGTTTTTCATCAACCATTTGCTTCTGAAGTTTATGGGGAGCAAAGCGCGACTCTCTCTTATAAGCTTCCCAGACAGAACAGGTCACTGAGTAGTTAATATCGATACCAATCAGATCCATCAATTCAAATGGGCCCATTCTAAAACCACCGACTTCTTTTAAAACACGATCAACTTCTCTCATTTTATTTTCATCATCGTCTTCCACAATGCGAAGTGGTTCACCATAAAAGTTGCGTGCTACCCGGTTGACAATAAAACCCGGTGAATCCTTGCACATGGCCGGCTTTTTATCTTTAGAGTCAAACCACGCATAGAGGTCACGACAAAGTTCGACACTGGAATCCTTGCCCTTGATGACTTCCACTAGTTTCATGATAGTGGCCGGGTTAAAAAAATGTAGACCTAAAAAACGCGGCTTTCTTTCAAGTGATACAGCTTCGGCCATGAGTTCAATCGGAAAACTGGAAGTGTTTGAAGCGAGAATCGTATGGGCCGAAAAAGTTTGATCGAGTTTTTTGAAAAGATCTTTTTTTATTTCTAGGTTTTCAATGATCGCTTCAATGACTAGATCTGCATCAGCGGAAACCTGATCAAGTGATTTAATAGAAAGAAGCTCTTTCATTCGTAGAGCATCGTCCATTCCAATTTTGTTTTTCTGAGTTAGCATGTCCCAGGACGCATGGATAGATTTTAGAGCTTTATCTAATTGTTCATGGGAATTATCCACTAGCTCCACAGTACACATCTGCTGAGCAAACCATTGAGCGATGCCAGAACCCATGGTTCCGGCACCTATAATAACGATTTTTTGTAAATTCATCATTAAGAAAGCGTGTATTCGAGAGGCTGAACTTCTTCTTTATACTCAGGAACGACAAGTCCCCATTCTTTACACTTGTCAGTGATTTCTTTTACGAAAGCATCACGAACATCTGCATTTGATCGGTTTTTAAGACCAAGCTTTTGATAGATGTCATTTCCTGAACCAGTCGATTTTCCGAAAGTATTCATCACTCGTGGCCACCAAAGGTTTAACCGCTCTTGCAGGAAAGCTCTGGTTTCTGGATTCTCTGCCATCTGCTTAACAGTTTTATCTCCATGGGCCAGGTGCATGTTTTCTTCCTTGCAGATCGTGCCGATGGCATTTTTCCATGGAAGATAAGAAGAGTTAAGAGTGTCTTCCAGAACATGTCCAGCAGCTCTATCCATTAAGAAATTGAACAGGCAAAAATCTTCCCAGTATGTAATATTGTAGTAAAAGATGTTTACGCGTTTATCTTTTTTGGCACGAGAAAAACCAATGTTGGCCAGATCATCTGGAATTCTCCAGTCAAACTCATGGGCCAGCATATGTTCATGGGTCTTCTCACCTAAATCATCCAGGATTTTATAAATAACATGAGCATGTCTCATTTCATCTTTTACAATTTGAGCAACCAGTACGCGCTCATGAGCATTAGGAGCTTTCGCAATCCAAGGCATATAGCCAAGACCGCCGGCATATTCTGAATCTGCCTGCATCCATAGAAGGTTCATAAGGTTTTTGCGGTAAATTTCCGGCATCTCTGAATTCGCATCAAAGGTGCGGCCATTTTTAATTTCTTCAAATAACTTTAAATCGTCGTTAGTGTTCTGACGCATGGATTATTCTCCTATTCTCAAAGACCTTTAAATTGTGGTTTTCTTTTTTCGAGGAAAGCACTTACACCTTCCTTGTAATCCTGCGAAAAGCCAAGATACCGCTGTACATATTTCTCACGGTCTAAGACTTCTCCTAGCTCTTTCTCATTAGCATATTGAAAGTTCTTCTTCACCATCTTCACTGACAAAGGGGCCAAGTTATTGATTTCCCCGGCCAGCTTCAAAGCTTCCTGAAGAGGATTTTCAGCTATGGAATTGATGAAATTATACTCCAGCATCGCCTCTGCGAGAAGGGGCTTACCTAACAAGGCGAATTCTAAGGCCTTGGTATAACCCATTTGTCTCACCAGCATGAAGCTCATGCCCGCATCAGGTGCAAGTCCAATCTGACTAAATCCGGAAATAAAGCGCACCCCAGGAGCGGCAATTTTCATGTCGCAAGCAAGTGCAACGGATAGGCCTGCACCAGCACAAACACCTTGAATGGCACCAATGACTAATTTATCAGAAGACCGAATGGCATCAATCAAGGGATTCCATTCTGTTTCAATGGTGCGGCCAATATCTACCGGTCCTTTGGAAGCATCCACCGTGCGATCATTTAAATCCTGACCTGAGCAGAAAGCTTTTCCTTCTGCCGTCAAAACGATAGAACGAACAGAATCTTCTTTATTGGCCAAACGGATGGCCGAAATAATATCGAGTTTGCCCTGAACGTTCAGGGCATTATAAACCTGCGGACGATTTATGGTGATGATGGCCGTGCCATCTTGAATTTCAAATTTTGCGGTTTCAAATGTTTTCATCTTAATTGCCTTGGTACTTCGGTTCTCTTTTTTCCATAAAGGCCTTCATACCTTCTTTTTGGTCTTTTGAAGAGAAGGTGAGGTAGAAATTTCTTCTCTCATACTCCATGCCATCTCTTAACCCTGCTTCAAAAGCAATATTAACCGCTTCCTTGGCAAGCTTCACTGCTACTGGTGCACGGTCAGAAATGGTTTTGGCAATTTCAAAAGTTTCTTGAATCAGTGTTTCGGCCGGAACTACTTTGGCCACAAGTCCTGATCGCTCAGCTTCATTGGCATCCATCATGTCACCAGTTAAGATTGCAAGCATGGCCTTGGATTTTCCAATAGCATGAGTTAGACGTTGAGTTCCGCCACCGCCTGGAATAGTACCGATTTTTATTTCAGGCTGACCGAAGCGAGCGGTATCTCCAGCGATGATAAAATCACAAGACATGGCGAGCTCACACCCACCACCTAAGGCAAAACCATTCACGGCAGCTATAATAGGCTTTGTGATAAGAGACATTTGTCTCCAGGTTCTGAATCGATTGTCATTGATCTGATCAATGGGAGTGGCTTCGGCCATTTGACCGATATCCGCTCCGGCAGCGAAAGCGCGATCACTGCCGGTCAGAATAATCACCCGGACGTCTTTATCATCTTCTAAAAGGAACATTGCTTCGATCAACTCCTTCATCAGGTCAGTGGAAAGAGCATTCAAAACTTTAGGACGATTTAATTGAATCAGAGCTATATGCTGATGTTCCTGGAAATTTTTTGTAACCAGGATGTTTTCATAAGACTTCATGGTTTAAGCTTTAATGATTTGTTCTTCAGCAAAGTGAACTGAAACCAGATCACCAGCAAATTTCATGGCATCTTTTCCAGACTCCATCATCTCAGGAGTTTTCATCGCTGTCTTCCAGGCATCTTTATTTTCAAAACACATTTCAGCGATCATATAAAGATTTGAAGCGCCTGTCGGCCCGCCGAAAATTTTATTAGTTCTTAATTCTTGAATTCCAGGAATGCGTAAGCAAATGGGAGTGTGAATGTTCTTGTAGTGCTCTTCAAAAGCAGCTTTAGCATTATCGTCTTGAGGGACACGGTAGACAGCGATGACTTTGAACATAATAACCCCTTGCGTTGTGTAAACGAAAATTTATGCTAGAACGATAGCTACTCTCAGGGGGAGATGTCAAAATATTAGCCGAATCTGCCTTCAATATAGGCCGCGGTCCTTGGGACTTTAGGAGAATTAAATAAAGACGCAGTCTCACCCATTTCTACCAATTCACCCATATACATAAAGATAGTCTCATCTGAAACCCGCTTTGCTTGATTCATCGAGTGTGTCACGATCAAAATAGAATAATCCTTTTTAAGGTCTTTGATCAGAATCTCAATCGCTTCAATCCCCGCCGGATCCAGAGCAGAGCAAGGCTCATCTAAAAGGAGCAGTTTTGGTTTAAGAGGTAAGAGGCGGGCGATGCAAAGGCGTTGTTGTTTTTCTAAACTCAGAGAAAGGGCCGGACGATTGAGTTGGCCTTTTAAATCATTCCAAAGACCCACCCTGTGAAGAGAAGTCTCAACCATTTCATCCAGAACCGAATTTTTAACATTTTTCAAATGAGTCCTGGCACCAAAAATGATATTTTCATAGATGCTTAAGGGAAGCGGATTTGGTTTCTGAAAAACCATTCCTACTTGCTTTCTTAGTTCCGGCAAGGCCACTTGGGGATGATAAATATCTTCGCCAAATATTTGAATACTGCCTTCATGTGAGACCTCAGTGCCTCGCTCATTTATGCGGTTCAGACACTTGAGATAAGTACTCTTTCCACATCCAGAGGGGCCGATTAAAGAGGTGATTTTGTGAGCGGCAATTGTAAAGGTAAGTTTATTTAAGGCCTGGAACTGGCCATACCAAAAGCTAAACTCATTTGTATTAACAGCATGATTGATATTCATAATTTAACCGAATAAGCCTTCAATATATTCTTGGGTTTTAATATCTTTGGCCTTGCCGCCAAAGATGTTTTCGTTTTGATCCAAATCTAAAATCTTACCATGTAACATCATGGCCGTTCTATCACCTAGACGTCTGGCCTGGTTAATGACATTGGTGACCATAACAATGGTCATATTTTTTTTGAGTTCATTCAGGACCGCTTCAATTTTCATGGTGGTAACTGGATCAATGGCGATTGAGAATTCATCCAGACAAAGGACTTCAGGATGATGGGAAAGTGCGCGGGCTATCGTCAGCCTTTGTTGCTGACCTCCAGAAAGTTTGGTGGCCAGACCATCCAGTCGATCTTTAACTTCGTCCCAGAGGGCAGCCTTTTTCAAGCAGTCTTCCACAATGAAATCTAATTCACTTGAATCCTTGCAACCGGCCATTCTTGGAGCGTAGGTTACATTTTCTTTAATCGTCATAGGTAAACCAACCGGCAATGGAGACACCATGCCTATTCGACGACGAAGGAAAGTAGAGTCTTGGTCCTTATAAATACTTTCTCCATCCAGAAGAATGTCACCCTTAATCCTTGCCGCTGGATTATAATCCAGCATTCGGTTGAGACATCTTAATAGTGAACTCTTCCCCGAATTGGCAGGACCAATAATGGCCAATACTTCATTTTCATAAATATCCAGATTCAATTTATCAATGACTGGCTCTTTTAGATATGCGACTGTTAAATCTTTAATCTCAATTTTCTTCTTCTTCATATTTACCACTTTCTCTTTGTCCTGAAGTAACTTCTCAGAACTACTGAAATTGAATTCACTGACAAAATCAACATGATGAGAACTAAGGCGGTAGCAAAAGGATAAGCTTCCGGCACACCTACCACTTGGGTTGAGATGGTGAAAAGATGCATGGATAAAGACATGCATTGATCAAAAACACTCTGGGGTAAGTAAGGAAGATAAAAGGCCACACCGGTAAAGAGAATAGCTGCGGTTTCTCCTGCCGAACGTCCAACTGAAAAGACCAGACCGGTAAGGATTCCTGGAATTGAGTTGGGTAATACAATATGGCGAATTGTCTGAAGTTTACTGGCCCCCACATTCCATGATGCTTCTCTGAATGAATGCGGCACGGCCTTTAAAGATTCCAAGGTCGAAGTGATAATGACCGGAAGGTTCATAACGGCCAGAGTAAATGAAGCGGCCAGAATACTTGTTCCCATCTGTAAAAAAAGTACGAAGGCGCCCAGGCCAAAAAGAGCATGAACAATACTTGGTACACCGGCCAAATTTAAGATCGCCAGTCGAATGATACGAGTAATTCTGTTGTCGGCCGCATATTCAGATAAGTAGATAGCGGCCAAAACTCCCAGAGGACATGAAACCAAAACACTTATGATCACTAACCAAAAAGTTCCTACGATGGTTGGGAAAATCCCGCCTGCCGTCATCCCTTGGATTGGATCTTGGGTCAGGAAATCCCAAGAAAGAGCAGGAAAGCCTTTAAGGAATAACCAAAACATGATGATCAGTGCCGGTAAGAATAAAAAGAAAGTAAGCGTGCTTAAAAGATTTTTAAATCTCTTTTCCTTAATCTCTTTATTTAAGAGGTGCTGAGTAGGGTGAAACATCGTTATTTCCTTCTGCCTCGAATAAGATAATCAGCAGATAAGTTAACTATAAAAGAGAGTATGAAGAGGACTAAGCCGATAGCAAAAAGCGCCTGATAGTGTTCTCCGCCTTTAGGTGATTCTCCTAATTCAGCTGCAATGGTTGCCGTTAATGTTCGGGCAGGATCAAATACGCTTTGAGGAATCTGAATGGAGTGACCCGTTGCCATTAACACTGCCATGGTTTCACCCAGAGCACGACCCACTCCCAGGAGGGCCGCCGCCATCAGGCCATTTTTAGCTGCCGGTAGCAGAACTCTTGTGGCCACTTCCCACTTGGTGGCACCCATGGCCTCAGCAGCTTCGCGATAAGTCTCCGGCACCGCTCTTAAAGCGTCTTCACCTACTGAAACAATGAGAGGAAGGGACATCAATGCCAAAATAATTGAGGCATTCAAAACATTTAGTCCAATCGGCACATTAAAAGTATTTATGATCAGTGGATTAATCATCATAATCGCAACGAAACCCCAGACTACAGAAGGAATGGCGGCCAGAAACTCAATTAATATCTTATAAATTTCTCTGCTTTTGGGATTACAAAATTCCGAGATGTAAAAGGCACAGGCAAGCCCCAGTGGAACTGCCAGTAACATTGAAAGACAAGTAACCACCAAAGTTCCTACGAAGAGGGCGAGTATCCCATAATTAATTTTAGAGACGGAGGCTGGATTCCAATTTGTGGATAAGAAAAATTCGTCGAACTTAAAGTTATTCATGAGAAAGGGATAAGACTCTTTCAGAATGAAAAACAAAATCGCCAGGATAAGTACAATCGAGCTATATCCACCAACCTTGATGATAAACTCAATGGCAATTTCTGATTTAAGTTTATTACTCTTCTTTTTACGCCATTCCATTGCCAGAACTGGCGCTTCTGTCAGTTTTACTTCCATATATTATTTTTTAGGAACAGGTACATAACCTGATTTAATAATAATTTCTTTGGCAGCGTCACTTTGGGTCCATTCCATATAGGCCTTAACTTCGAGTGAAGGTTCCCCGGAAGTGTACATATAAAGCTCACGAGCAATGGGATAAGTTTTATCTGTTGCTGTCTCTAGTGATGGACTCACACAATCGCTACCAGCTTTCCCGGAAATACAAAGAGCCTTAACATTTTTCGTGATGTAACCCATTCCTGAATAACCAATAGCGCATGGAGTTTTCTCGACTAAATCAATGGCCTCCCTTGAACCATTAAGGTCCATAGATCCCATTTTGAAATCTGTATTTTCCCCTAAAATGGCCTCACGGAAATATTGATAGGTTCCTGAATTGGATTGTCTTGAAATTCGAATGATTTTATTTTCTTTACAGCCTGGAACAACTGTTCCCGCTCTGACATCACTCCAGCTTTCACATTTACCACCTTCGCCATAGATGCAGGCAATTTCCTCAAGACTTAAACCAGTCAGAGGGTTAGAAGGGTGAACAAAAACCGCTAAGGCATCCAGACCAACAATAAATTCCTGAACAGTTTTACCGGTATTTTTTTGAGCTTGAGCTTTTTCTTCTTCTTTTATGGCCCTGGATGAGTTGGCAATATCAACCGTTCCGTTAATCAAGGCCGCAATACCCGTGCCTGAACCGCCACCGGAGACAGCAATCGCCACTTCTGGTTTGATCTTTTTGTATTCTTCCGCCCAGGCCTGAGCTAGATTCACGATTGTATCAGAACCCTTGTTTTGGATAAGTTTATGCTCACGTCGAGAACAACTCATAAGAATAAACAAAAGCAAAAAAGCTGTTTTCATAATTTTCCTCTTTATAAAATCTTAATGAGCGAGATCATAATGATTAAAAAATAAACTTTCTATGCTTTAAGAATTCTTAACCTAGTCTTAATATTGTATTAATATTTCTCAATCAATTTTTCAGGGATTCATGAAATTTATATGGTTACAACCGAACTGCTGATTCTTTGCCTTACTGCTTTTGGTGCCGGATTCATTGATTCAATCGTTGGGGGGGGAGGTTTAATCCAACTACCGGCCTTAATGATGATTCTCCCAGGAGTCAATGTCGTGACCCTTCTGGGAACTAACAAATTGGTTTCGGTTACGGGTACGGCCGTTTCAACCTATCGATTTTCCAGACATATTCCTTATGTGAAAACGATTATCATTCCAGCTATCTTAAGTGCTTTTTTGTTTTCATTTTTAGGGGCCTATACGGTTTCCATTGTCAGTAGTGCATTTCTTAAGCCGCTATTTATGGTCTTATTGTTTATGGTCTTTGTTTTAACTATTAGAAATAAAACTTTTGGAATAGTTGATCATAATCCGGACATTCCTATACCTGCATGGAAACCAATAGTAATAGGAACAGTCGTTGGTTTTTATGATGGTTTTTTCGGACCGGGCACAGGCAGTTTTCTGATTATTGCTTTTGTGGGGCTTCTGGGCATGACCTTCGTTCAGGGCTCGGCCTATGCAAAAATGATTAATCTTACAACTAACCTTGCTGCACTTCTGCTCTTTGTTCTCAAGGGAAAATTTCTTTTCTCGTATGCTCTGCCGATGATGCTATTTAATGTGGGAGGAGCTTTACTTGGTGTGAAATTGGCCCTCTTAAAAGGCAACGAATTTGTCCGGCTGCTTTTAAGAGGGATAGTCTTCTTAACAATTTTAAAATTAGCTTTCGATATTTTTAAGGATTATCTTCTTTAAAGGTAACCACGCTTCATTTGATCTCTTTCGATGGCATCAAAGAGTGCCTGAAAGTTTCCATTTCCAAATCCCCAATGATTCTTTCTCTGAATGTATTCAAAGAAAAGAGGACCAATATAAGTGTCAGAAAAGATTTGTAACAAATAGCCTTCTGAATCACCATCGACCAAAAGATTTAAAGCTTCCAGAGTTTTAAGATCTTCGGTCACTTTAAATGGTCTGTTAGGAATGCCCTCATAATAAGTCGAAGGGACATTCAAGAAACGCACATCACGTTCTCTCAGCTCGCCAACGGTAGAGATAATATCTGGAGTCATAAGAGCGATATGCTGAACACCAGGACCTTTATGGACATCCAGGAATTCCTGGATTTGTGATTTTCCGCCTTCTCTTTCAGGTTCATTGATTGGAATGATGATTGAATTATCAGCGAGCTGAACNNTTTGAACCTTTGATATCAAAGTAACGGGTTTCAACAAAACCATAGGTCTTCTTATAGAATTCCACCCAATGGTCCATTTGACCTTTAGGAACATTGTTTGTCAGGTGATCAATTCTTGAAACTCTGGTTTTAAGTGGTTGAGCCGCGGGATCATTATCCAAATTTTTAAAACCTGGTCTGAATTCCTGTGTTGGTCTTTCAACAAACTCATTGATCACATCTCCAAAACCCTGAATAGAAGCTGTCTTAGTTACCCCATGAGCAGTTTCTTCGACTTTTAAGTCATGAATAAGCTTGGCGCCATTTTTTAATGTGATCTCAAGTGCCTTCTCAACGCTCTCAACTTGAAAAGCAATTTTACTGACGCCTTCGCCATGACCCTTATAATATTTACGGGCCAGGCTATTTTCATCATTGGATGCTTTAACTAAAAAACGCACTTGTCCCTGTGTATAAAGTTGAGAATCCTCATTCTGGGCCGTTTGAGAAAAACCCATTGTCGTGAAAAGCTTAACCGTAGGTGACTGAAGAGAATCAACAGTAAATTNNATGCGTTTTCATCATCTTAATTCAAAAAGAAAGAGAAGATCAACGTCTGGTTTTCTTCTTAGTTGCACCCTGGCTTAATGAGAAACAATCCCCTTTGAGAATGGGGTGAAAATAATCTGCTTCTTCTCTTAATACCTGGGCAGTGGTTGATTCAACTGCGCAAATTTCAACCCTTACACCTTCTGATTTTAAATGCCTGACGAGTTCCACATAATCTGAATCGCCAGATAAAATAATAATNNGAGAGCTGAGTGGCCTTAATACTTAAAGGAATGTCCGCAGATTTATGGCAGGGCCTGACTGAGCCATGATATTTGGTATGAAGTCTTTCAGCTAACTTGGAAGAAATATTTTTTCCTTCCCGAAAATAGATTAAACGATTGAGGCCACGACCACCTAAAAGTCGTGGAATAAGTGCATCAAAATTAATCATCATGTTTTGATCTTTATTTTCATTTTCTAAAGATCGTTCAATATTATTCCCATCGACCAGTATGGCCACTGATTGGGAAATAAGAATGGTTTCTTCCATCGTTTAAGTCCTTGAATTTACTTTTTGTTAATTGCTCAAATGTCTGAGGGAGGGTATAACAAAAGGGTTTATTTACCCTCGAGACTAAACAATGAACTATAAGATTCTCAATGGCAACGAATTACTCATCCAAGGCGCGTTGGAAGCAGGCTTTAACCTCTATACNNAAAAAGGCATCAGAGTTGTTATTGCAAACTCAGAAGCAAATGCTGCGGCGATGGCCTCCGGTGCAAAAATGGCGGGGCAAAATGTTTTAGTTGCCATGAAGTCAATGGGGCTTCATGTGGCCTCAGATG
>DFXY01000028.1:50825-144745 GCA_002381945.1 Bacteriovoracaceae bacterium UBA4096 | reverse complement strand
GACCAAAGAAGTTCCATGTTTTGTGCCTTAAGGCCAATTTCTTCCTGCATCTCTCTTTGAGCATTTTCTTCGGGACTACCTTTTGAAGGTTCAAGAATTCCTGAAACAGGTTTAATCCTGACGGGTGGATTTTCATGAGGCCGCTTCTCTTTAATAAGAATAATTTTACCTTCCGAAGTAATAGGAAAGATAATAACTCCATCAGGAAGATACGCGCGCTCCCAGACAATGTTATCAATTTTCTCTTCCGTCACTCGAATAATTTGACCCTTATAAACTTCATTTTCCATCTGAATATTTCTCCATAATAGAACGAACCACATTTCCCATGGCAGTGGTTATTTCGTGTCCTGTATCGGGAACTGGATGCCAGTTTACATGAATATCTAAGCTTTTTAATTGTGCTATTTCTTTTTGAGCTGAGGCCATCGAGATGATCTCATCCTTTTCGCCATGGACGGCATGCATAGGAAAGGGGAGCTTTTTATGAATGAGGGTTGTTCTGAATTCACAACCCAGACCAATAATAAGACGAGTTTCTTTTATTTCAAGCCCGGCGAGAGGGGCAAGGTAACCCCCTTGAGAAAATCCTATAATAGTTACGGGGAGGGCCTGAGGATTTTCTAATTTCAAAAGATCCCTCAACCAGAATTTAGCTAGATCTTGATTGATGAAATATTTTTGTTCAGACTTATCATAAAAGTACCAGGAGTGACCAAAGTCCATCCGACCCGCTTTATTCCTTGGGAGAGGAAATGGGGCATTCGGAGCAATAATCAGGGCCTCTTGAGGCAGGAACGGCAGGAGCTTACGAAAGATACGTTTACCTCTTTCTCCTAATCCATGCAGGAGCAGGATGACCTCTCTATGACCATTTTGTGGCCTTCTGGTCACTCCTTCCATCTGGGCAAAGGAGGTGAATTGCCATCTTTCTTCTGAAGTTTCCTGTAAAATTTTCACAAAGTTATCCTTAAAACCCAAAGCTCTTCGATCCACTATAAAATAACTCCAATGTTTTAAGGAGTCTTGTATGAAGTTTCGTAAGTTCACTGTCTTTCAAGCAAAACCGGCACCTGGCCAGGAAGCGGAAGAGATAGAATTGTTATTTAATCTTGATCATATCATTTCAATCAAGCCCATTCGTATCTCACGAGCGGATAAACTTTTAAATGGGTTCTGGATCCGAACCACTAATGGCAAGAAGTACCGGGCCTCAAAAATACCTGACGATTTGTTGAATACTATCGGAGAAAAGTATCAGGGACCGATCAATTTGATAGGGGATCTCGACGACCAGCCATTTCAATAAGGTATAAAATCCTTAAGAGACGTCATCTCTTTCCGAAAAGAAGGTAAGAGGTGACGCTATGATGAATCTAATTCAAAAATTTCTTTCAAAAGATCGAACTAATAAATCGCAGCTTCGAAAGAACTTCAGCGTCTTCTTCTATAGTCTTCCTGAACACCAGTGGATTCTTGAATCCAGCAACAAAGCTCACTTCGATAAATTATTTTCTCATCTGCCTTCAGGAGTTCTGGAAGCGATGATGACAAAGTATCCGGTTATCTTCGTTCCTAGTCAGGAGCTTAAAAAGAATGGGCCAGGCAGGGTTTTGAACAATACGATAGTTGTTTTCCCTGAGTTTCAAAAGCTTCTTCAATCTGAAAAGAAAAGTGCAGTGGCCTATCTGGCCCATGAAGTGGCCTTTGTCTTGTATGAGCTCGAAGGAATGAAGGAAGATCCTTTAATGGCCGAAGTGTCAGCAGATAAGTTTGTTTGTGACTTAGGTCTGACTTTTGAACTGGAAGAACTTCTTTTGATGCTGGATGAAACAATAGAGAAGCGGCTTCGACTCACTTATCTCACCATTAATCATTTTAAAGATTTTTAAAACTCCCTTTATTTGCGAAGCGGAAAAGTCGGGAAAGGTATTCTTTAGATTTTTCCTATTGAACTAAAAACATAACGCCACATAATGGATAGTAATGTTTTTGTTAACAATTAAACCTTCACATTGGAGTTAGGTATGAAAAAACTATTACTTGTTGTTGCTGCTGCTGCCCTTATGACTTCGTCTGCTTTTGCTGCTAAATACGGCTCTGCTGGCTGCGGTCTTGGTTCTATGGTGTTTGAAGGTGACCAAACTTGGTGGAAGCAAGTTCTTGCTGCTACTACAAACGGTACTGGTTTCCAAACTATCGCTATCACTCTAGGTACTTCTAACTGTGATTCTCCAGCTCCTCTTAAAGTAGGTCAGGCAGAAGCATATGTTGAAGCTAATAAAGTAGCTCTTGCTAATGATATCGCTCGTGGTAATGGTGAAACTATTGTTGGTCTTTCTAAGGTTTACGGCTGTGCTAACTCAACTGAGTTCGGCCAAGCTTTGAAGTCTAACTATTCTTCAATCTTTACAACAGCTAACGCTTCTTCAACTGAGATCACTCACAACATTAATACTGTTGCTTCTACTACTTGCAACACTCAGATCTAATTTCTATAATGGGACCTGTTACAAAATAGCAGGTCCCATGCATATCATTCTCTTATTGATTTTTTTTTCTCTTCCAACTTTCGCCGGTAATGATTTAGCTGATCTTGCTAAGTCTCCTAAATGGCTGAAGCTTCTTCATTATAAGAAAACACTCTTAGGTAATTATGTCAGCGAAGCTGATGCAAAGAGCTTCTTCTTGCATCAAGAGGGTAAAACCAATCCTTCGCTCGAACTCAAAAAATCCATAGATATTTTTGGTCAGACGAATAAACCTAATGATGATCATGCCATTTGTAAATTTCCTCTTCGCTACAAATGGCTTAATCAGGAACTGGGTATGCCCTGGAAGGCCGACTTCTCAGGATGCACCAAGTATATAAGCTTTTTTTCAAAGCTTGCGGCCAAACGTGCAAGCATTGTGTTTTCTTCTTATTATTTGACCAATCCGAACTCAGCTTTTGGGCATACCTTGCTAAGACTTAGTCGCTATGATGATAAAAATGAAACCGAGATGTTGGATTATGGGATCAATTATGCCGCCCAGGCGAAGGAAAATAATCCCTTCCTTTATGCAGTAAAAGGTTTGTTCGGCGGCTTTCATGGGGAATTTGCAGCAATTCCTTATTATTATAAAATTCGTGAATACAGTAACTTCGAATTTCGTGATTTATGGTCTTATGACTTAAAGCTTACCATGCCGGAAGTGCTTGAGATGGTGGATCATATCTGGGAGCTGGGTAACACTTATTTTGATTATTTTTATTTCCATGAAAATTGTTCTTATCATTTACTAAGTATTATCGATGTTGCTCGCCCAGATCTCAATCTTACTGACAGGTACAGTCACTATACCATTCCGGCGGATACCGTTCGTTTGCTTCATCATGAAGGCTTGATTGAGGAAGGGAAAAGACGCGAGTCAACGTATTCCAAACTCACCAGACTGTCTGAGAATTTAAATCACGAGGAATTAAAGATAGCTAAAAACATTGCACAGAAACCGGTTGATACTCTTGTTCTGTTAAAAGGGAAAAGTGATCAGAAAGCAGCGGAAGTTCTGGATGTTTCCATGGAAGCTTTTGATTACTTTCATTTCGAAAAAATCTTAAAAGATGACCCGGCCACCAAAGAACTGAAATCTCATATTTTAACAGCTCGGGCGAAGAATCCTGTTATTTCCCATGATATTATTGATCCAAAGAAAACAGCGCAGGATTCTCCCGCTTATGGCCATTCTCCAACCAGATGGGTTCTATCAGAAAACTATTACGATAAAATTGGAAAAAGCACCCGGGTGGAATTTCGAGCGGCCCTGCATGATTTGTTAGAGCCACCTGCCGGATCTTTAAAAGAAGCTCAACTTGAAATTGGTAAAATCTCTTTTGAACTGCAAGAGAGAAATTATCAGGACGGTAAACTGATTCTGGATAATTTTTCGATCTTTAACATTAAAAATTATGCTGAACAAAACTTCTGGGCTTCACCTATTTCCTGGGAGATTGATCTTGGTGCCAAACAGCTCAGAAGATTAAACTGCTTCGATTGCCCTGCCGGTTTTGTCAATGGATCGGTCGGCAATAGCCTTCAATTGGCCCGCCAAAAGGTACTATTAGCATTTTTACTAAATGGTGAGGTAGATCTTCAGTCCCAGTTTGAAAATAATTACCGCATCGGATTGGGACCGAAAGTATTTGCCCGTTTTAAATTCTCGGATAAATGGGTGACCGGTTTAAATACTTTTTATCATTTCAATACTTATGAGCATAAAAAACTCTTTCAGGATTATGAATGGTGGAATGAGTTGGAATTGCGCCATCACCTTAATGATAAAGTATCCCTTTCCTTAAAAGGGGGAGGTATTGAAAGAGAAAGAGAGTGGTTCACATTTGGAGAGTTTGGAATACAGTACTTCTATGAATAAGATTCATCCCGAATTTATTTCCCTAAGTGAAGCTTGCCAGGGCATCCGAATTCAGATGGACTACAGTTCCATTCATAATTTTACCGGTCAAGTTGTTCCTGGCTATAAAGCGCAAAAAGCTTATATGGCAAAACCTTCGGCGGAAGCACTGGGGAGAGTTCAGAAGAAAGCTTTGGAACTTGGCCTCTCACTTAAAATTTTTGATGCTTACCGTCCGGTGAAAGCAGTTTCATTTTTCCAGGACTGGGCCCAGTTGCCAGAAACTAATCCTGCTCTTAAGGCCATTTATTACCCTGGCTTTTCACGAATTGATTTATTCGAACAAGGCTTTATCGCTAAGCAGTCTTCCCACTCTAGGGGAAGTGCTGTCGATCTGACTTTGTGTGATCATCATTCGGGTCATGATTTGGATATGGGGAGTGCCTTTGATTACTTTGATGTGATCTCCCATACCGATAATGATTCAATTTCTGATGAGCAAATAAAGAATCGAAGGCTTTTAAAGAGTTTAATGGAGAGTGAAGGCTTTAAGAACTTTTTTCAGGAATGGTGGCATTTTTCTCTTCGACCAGAACCATTTCCTCATGACGCTTTTGATTTTGACATTGAATAATTACTCAAAATTAAGTTCATAATGAGCGTGAAGGTCTTCTACATTTTTCATAGAGTTTCTCCAATAAATCACCAGGAGATAGGGACTTATGAGAATCAGGCCAAACCGAATAAGTATTTGCATGAGGCTCCTTTGGACTTAATTATCGCTCGATTGAGCTCAAAGTCTCTTGAGGTTTAGGTTAGCTAAGTTAAGATTTGATCAAGGAGAGTAGATGAGATTTTTTTTAATCATTTTTGGATTAGTTTTTCTCCAAAGTTGCTCTCATCTTTTTTATCACCCTTCGGACAGGCACTTTGTCGACCCAAAGCAGTTCAAACTTAAGTATGAAAATGTCTTTTTTAAATCTAAAGATGGTGTTCAGTTACACGGCTGGTTTTTTCGTTCCAAAACGAATAAATCCAAAGGCACTATTATCCAATTTCACGGTAATGCTCAGAATATTTCGACACACTTTTTTAGCCTGATTTGGTTAATTGATCATGGTTACAATTTTTTTACTTTTGATTATCGCGGTTATGGAAAGTCGGATGGGAAACCTTCCCAGGCAGGTTTGTATCAGGATGCACTCGCAGCATTGGAAATAGGCCATGAACTCAATGAATTAAATGGAAAAGGAAAATTTATTGTTTATGGACAAAGTACTGGCGGGGCCGTCGCTCTTCGGGCATTGCCCGATTCTAAACATTATAATGATATTTCTTTGATTGTTATGGATTCAGCATTTGCATCTTACAAAGATATTGCTTTTGATAAATTGAAATCAGTTTGGTTTCTCTGGCCTATTAGCCCACTGGCGTTTGTTTTGGTTTCTGATGAATATGCCGCCGACGAAGTTTTTGACAAAATCACCAAACCGACACTGGTGATCGTAGGAATGAAGGACACCGTAGTTCCTGCCAAGTTCGGAAAAGAGATCTATAAAGGTGTGAAGACTAAAGACAAGTGGTTATGGAAGTTACCCAATGGCTCACACATCGATGCCTATCATCACGAGAAGGGAATATATCGCCAACAATTGTTGGATTTAATTGATCAAACTGCTCTGTGAGGAGCCCTTTTTGCCTAGCGAATACATTTTTTTGTCAACCATTGCGAGAGGTCCTATAATTTAAATAGCTTTTTGTTTAGGACATTATCAAGGATTGATAAGTAAGAATGAATCAAGTTAAAAAAAGCCCGATCGACGAGGTCGGCAAACGTTCCTACTCAACTTTCGCTAAGATCAATGGCGAACATCCTTTTAAAACTCAAGTCCCGGGTGGGAGGGTCGAATACCAGGCCCGCCATAAAAAAGGTGGTAAGGTCGCTTTTTTTAACTTTGATCTGGCCCGAGAAATGGGACTGATTCCCAAAACTCATCCCAACCATCTCAATCCTGAATTAGAGCAGGAAATTCTCCGGACTTTTTCTTTAGTCATCATCAACGAATTTGACGTCATAAATAAGGTTAAAATCCCTGAAGAGGATATTTATCCTTATACCTTTATGGCGACCCGTTATCTCCAGCTCCAGCATCCGGATAAAACGGGTAAGACTTCCGGAGATGGTCGCTCTATATGGAATGGCACGGTCAGAAACAATGGCATTACCTGGGATATTTCCAGCTGTGGTACAGGAGCAACAAAACTTTCTCCTGCCAGTAACATAAACAAGAAATTTTATCAGACTGGTGATCCATCAATTTCTTATGGTTGTGGATTGTCTGAGGTCGGTGAAGGCCTAGAGACATTGTTTTTTTCAGAAGTCCTGGGTAAGAATGGCTTTAAAACAGAACGAGTCCTTGCCATTATTGAGTTTGAAAAAGGTCTGGGGATCAATGTTCGTGCCAATCCAAACCTAATGCGTCCCAGTCATTTCTTCGGTCATTTAAAGCAGGGGAATGTAACCTCTTTAAAGCAAGTGGCAGATTATTATATCCAAAGACAGATTGATAATAAGGTCTGGACCCAAACAAACTTTAAAAATGATAAAGAGAAGTATCATTACCTGGCCCGTCAGGTGGCAAAAACTTTTGCAGAAGTTTCAGCAAAATTTGAGGATGAATATATCTTCTGCTGGTTGGATTGGGATGGGGACAATATCCTGATGGATGGGGGAATCATTGACTATGGTTCAATCAGACAGTTTGGGCTTTTCCATGCTGAATACCGCTATGATGATGTCCAAAGATATTCCACGACTATTTTAGAACAAAGGCAGAAGGCCCGCTACATTGTTCAGTGTTTTGTTCAGATTGCCGATTTTTTAACGACTGGAAAGAAAAAGTCCATTTCACAATTTAGAGGCCATGAAACCTTGAAGTTTTTTGATAAATTCTTCATTGAATGCAAAGACCGCAATCTTACCCAGAAAATGGGCTTCAAGAAAAATCAGCAGGATCTTTTACTTAAGAATCACCGACCCTTAGTAACGAAATTCAGAAAAACCTATACTTATTTTGAAAGGGCCCAATCCAAGCGAGGCATTCATAAAGTTGCTGACGGGATTAACCGTGATGCTATTTTTTGTATGAGAGATATTATGCGGGAATTCCCACAGATCTATCTCAGTCGTCAGGCCGCACTTTCTCCACAGGACTTTACTGAAATTATTAAATCTTCTTATGCTAAGAAGCAGGATCTCAAACTTACTGATATTAGAAAAAAACAGATCAATCGTTTTCAAACTTCTTACATGGCACTGGTTTATGCCATTGAGAAAGAAACTGTTACTCCGAGAACGCAAGTTCTACTGGAACTCACGATGCGTTCATCTGTAATAAACAAGTATGACAGAGTAACCGGTGACTCTATCACTTATATTGTCCAGAAAGTTCAGAAACTCCGTCCTAGGTTAGGTGCGGAAGAACTCTATCAGTTGGCATGCGAATTTTCGACTTATCAGAACCTCAATCCTGATCAGAAGAAGGTTTCATCTGAGATTCCACCACGGCACAAGAATATCATGCAAGGATTTTATTCAATTGTTAGGGATTGCCGTGAAGGTCTATGAAATTAGTCTTTTATAGCGGTGGGATTGATAAAGATAACTATCAGTTGGATAAGATTTTTATCGAGTTATTGGGAAAAAAAAATCCTGTGGTGACTTTTATCCCGTCTTCTTCTTATCTCTCAGAGCAGGAGTTTAAGTATTTTGTTAAACACTACTCCAAATTTAAAATATCTCGTTTCATCCATTTTCCTATCGATGTTCCTTTTGATAGAATTTTATTTCAAGAAGTGATCAGAAGTGACGCCATTCATTTAGGCGGCGGCAACACTTTTTATTTCCTCAATAGTCTTCGTAAGGCCAAACTATTGCCTCAGTTAAGGGCCTTTGTTAAAAAAGGTGGCGTTTTAACCGGTCTGTCCGCTGGTGCCATCATGATGACTGAAAATATTGATATGGCCGCTTATCCCGAATTTGATCGAGATGAGAATACTGTTAATATTTCTAATTTAAGTGCTTTGAAGCTGGTGGACTTTCTTTTCTTTCCTCATTTTAAAAATTCTACCCGCTATGATGTTGTTTTTAAGAAGTACTCCAAACTTCATCAGAAAATTATCTATGCTTGTCCTGATGGTGCCGGCATTGTGGTAAACGGTGAAGAATTAAGATTTGTTGGGAAATGTTATGCTTTTGCCGATGGTCACAAATTCTCAATTAACTAAACATCAATTTCTACATAGAGTGGTAAGTGATCTGAAAGGTTCTTCCAATGAGAATCGGTTAAGGCAATCGCCGTCACGGGATTTACTTTGTGGACAAAAATTCGATCCAGGGAAAGCATTGGCATAAAGGAGGGGAATGTCGCCGGATATTTCCCATGAATTGATTTAAAGACTTCCTTAGCATTCAAAAGATGTTCTATTCGTGGGGAGATCTTTTTATTCCAATCGTTGAAGTCGCCCACTAGTACCCATGGAAGATCAGATTCATTTTCCATATGTTTAACCAGCATGTTGGTTTGAAGATTTCTTCCTTTTTGGGTCAGGTCAAGGTGAGTGTTTGCAAGCAGGATTTCCTGCCCTGTCTCCGGAATTTGAACCTTACATTTTAAAAGTCCGCGTTGTTCAAAACGATTGGTCGATATGACATGGTTCTGCCAGTCCACGATCGGAAATTTACTTAAAATAGCGTTACCATGGTGACCTTCGGGATAAATAGCATTTTTCCCATAAGCAAAATGAGGCCAGACGGTATCTGCCAGATATTCAAATTGAATGGCCGTTTTCCAATCAGGGATTTTACATTTTTTATCCTGATGATCTCCCAGGACTTCCTGAAGAAAAAGGACATCAGCATTCATCTCCCTAAGAGCTAGGCGAATTTGTTCCAGAATGAAGTCACGATTGCCGATCGTGAAGCCTTTGTGGATATTGTAAGAAAGAATTCTGAGTTTCATGTTAAAACCAATATTTAAAAAAGAAAAAGAATCTGGAAAGCGCACGATCCCATAAAGGTCTTTGCTTTAGACCTTCCAGAGTAATAGACTTTTGCGATAATGTCGAAGCGATAAAGTGCTCCTCAATTTTTTTCTTATTATCTTCATCCTGAATAACCAAGTCGACTTCTAAATCATGTATGAAACTTCGGTGATTTAAGTTCGTGGAACCAATCGTCATAAAGTCATCAATAATGTAGTTTTTTGCATGAAGAACTGAATCAGAATATTGATAGACTTTTACCCCGAATTTTAGCAGATAAGCGTAATAAAAATACTGTAGCCATTTGAAGAAATGTACATCAGTTTTAAGCGAAATTAGCAGGCGAACATCTACACCTCGCTTTGCTGCCTTTCCCAGAGACCTGATTAATCTCCTTTTAGGTATAAAGTAGGGAGTCATGAGCCAAATCCTATTTTCCGCTTGATGAATTTTTTGTAGAAAATTCTTATAGAAATAGCGCTTCATGAAAAGAGTATGATTCAATCGCAATGGTGAATGCCGCCAGTTTACATTATTGGAGCTTCGTATTTGCTTTTTATAGCGATAATAATCCCTGAGCTTCCAGTTCTTTTTAAAGTTCAGGATAGCGAATTTAACATGTTCACCAGTTACTCTGACACCCATATCTTTCCAGGGTTTTTCAAAATGATAGCGAGTATGTTCTGAAGCCAGATTAAAACTACCCGAGAACATGATAGAGTGATCAATAGTGATTATTTTACGATGGTTCCGCTTATTAATTCTCCATAAACGAGTTGCAAAAATTTTTGTTTTTTTCAGGAAACTTAACTCACCATAGAATGGATGGTAAAAAGGAAGGGGATTATACATCTTAACCATAATCCCTTTTTTTTGGAAAATGCCATAGAGTTTACTGAAAAAACTGTAACTTCCAACTCCATCAACAATAATCTGTATCTTCACTCCCCTGGCGTGCGCATTTATTAAATGGGCCACTATCTTTTTTCCCAATATATCATCATTAAAAATATACATTTCAACAGTGATATATTGTTTGGCCTGATCAATATCTTTAACCATCTGATCAAAGTATTCATCACCATCAAAAAAAATGTCTTCGGTGTCCCAAAATTCCATATAGGGTCTCATCGGATAATCAATTAATTAGTAAAGTAGATCGAAACGGTCGGGATACCTCAGGTTTTACCTCAATTATTTTTAATTTCATTACGATAAGCTCTTTATACTTCAGGCATTGGGAATTTCATGGCGTTAACCAGAGACACGTTTATCAACATTATTAAATCGGCCGCGGCATCTAATGTCAGTGATATCCATTTAAGAACTGATGAAAAGCCCTATTTTCGATTGAGAGGAGACTTAATTCAAGTCAAGGCCGAACCCCTCACCAACGAAGATTTGATCATGGTTTGCCAACTCATGATTAAGGATCCTGAGGTTCAGGAGAAGCTAAGTTCTTTGAAGGAATACGACGGCTCTTTTTCCCTACCTAAGGTTTGTCGGGTTCGTTACAACATCCTTCGTTATCAAGGAAAACTTGGGATTATCTTACGGATTATCAGTGACAAAATTCCTACAACTGAAGACTTAAAATTGCCTCCTGTGATCAATAAAATAGCCAGTGCGAATGCAGGTTTGATCTTGGTAACAGGTGCTACTGGCTCCGGGAAATCATCTACTCTGGCCGCGATGATAAATTACATCAATAAAAATTCTGCTGTTCATATTCTCACATTGGAAGATCCAGTCGAGTATGTACATAATCCTATAAAAGCACGGATTACTCAGAGAGAAATAGGGCAGGATACAAATGATTTTAACTCTGCTCTTCGTTCGGCCCTTCGTCAGGATCCTGATATTATTCTGATCGGTGAAATGCGGGACGCTGAGACAATTTCAATTGCCTTAAAGGCCGCTGAAACAGGTCACTTGGTATTTGGAACAGTTCACACCACTGATGCATTAAGTACCATTGGAAGACTTATTTCCATGTTTCCTCCAGAGGAGCAAAACGTTGTGAGAACAAGGATTGCCGATAATATTTATGCAACGATTTCGCAGCGTCTTTTAAAAACCACAGACGGCAAAGGGCGGGTTGCTGCCCAGGAAATCATGATAAATAATCCAGGAATAAGAGATTCCATACTTGATCCTTTAAAAACCAAAGAAATGTATACCTATATCGAAAAAGGTAAAAACGGTTCGGGTGCCCAAAGTTTTGATCAGCATATCACCAGGCTTTACAAAGACGGAGTCATAACAATGGAAGAGGCCCGGGGAAATGCGACCCGTCCTGAAGATTTTGAAAGAAATCTCATGTTTGGTGACACTGATGAAGATGAGTAAATTGCAATCTGAAACTCCGGTTGATATGATGCTCTCAACTTGAGGTCAATTGTATGAATCTATCTTTCAGGCACTACTACTGGCGCTGGCTTAAAAATCAAGCATTCTTATTTCTGATATTTGTTTTTCTGATGACAGTCGCACGAATTTCTTTTGCTTTTTATTTTGGGGATTGGGATATCTTATCTCAGAATTCTTCAGAGTTAAGAAAAGCTTTCTTTTTAGGATTTCGTTTTGATCTCATGCCCCTGGCCTATGTCAATGCTTTGCCATTTTTAATTTTAAACCTGGCCTATTTTCTGCCTGGGAAATTTGTTATTAGAAGTACTCGTTTCCTCATGACCGCTCTTTTATGCCTGGGTTATTTTCTCATCGCTTGGCTTTATGTTTTTGATTACGGTTTTTATTCTTATTTTCAGGATCATCTTAATATATTGTTCTTTGGATTCTTTGAGGACGATACTCGTGCCGTAATTATTTCTATTTATAAAAACTACAACCTGGTTTTCTGGTTAAGCGTGGTCTTTTTACTCCATTATGGCCTTTATCGTTTTATCCGATTTCTGTTTTCTCCATATGAGTTTGATTTGAAGGCGCGGCCGATAAACTACCGTGCTCCTCTTACTTTTTTGGTTGGCATGGCCTTGATCGCTTTCATGGCGAGGGGGAACTTTACACGTCTTCCCCTTTCGGTAGAAGACGCTTTTATTAGTGATAATGAATTTATCAATGAAATCGCACTTAACGGGGCCCTAACCCTGAATCGTGCAATTAAGATTCGAAAAACTTTCGGCAAGGATCAGTATGATTACCTTAAGGCCAGTGGATTTCAAACCTGGGAAGAGGCTTTTCAGGCGGCAAGGGGGACTCAAGCTGAAAGTCCGAACTTACAAAAAGCACTGCTTTCAAAAACAAATTTTAATTCATCTTTAAAAGCGAATCCGCCTCACGTTGTTCTGGTAGTGATGGAGAGTTTTGGGTCTTTCTGGAATGAGCATCATTCAGATAAATTCCAGATTCTGGGTGATTTGGAAGATCACTTCAAGAAAGATGTATTATTTAAGAATTTTCTCCCTGCTGAGAATGGTACTATAGGTAGCATCGTTTCAGTCGCGACTTCCCAAGTGATCAGGCCAGGTGCCAGATTCCTCTCAGAATCAGAGTATATGAAAACAGCATTAAAATCATCCGGACACTTGCCGTTTAAAGAAAGTGGTTACGATACCCATTTTGTCTACGGAGGAAAATTAGGCTGGAGGGATCTGGGAAAGTACCTTGCAACTCAAAAATATGACCACCTATGGGGAGCCGATGAAATCAAAGAAGCTATGCCCGAGTTGGGAAATTTCTCTTCCAGAGATCTTGGAAATGAGTGGGGAATATTTGATGAGTATCTCTATTCATTTATTGATGAACAAATAAGAACATCAACGAAACCTCAATTTTTTCTGGTGCTGACGACTTCTAATCATCCTCCTTTTGAATATCCTTCATCATACCAGCCTCGTAAATTAGATTTTACACCAGAGATTCTGTCTAACATCACCATTAATGAAGAGCTGGCCAGGAAAAGACTTTTAGGATTTCAGTACTCAAATCAAAAGATGGCCGAGTTTCTGGATCGAATCGGCAGCTCAAGCTTAAATGAAAAAACCATTGTGGCCCTGACAGGAGATCATAGCTTTTGGATTGCTAAAGGAGTAGGCCAGGAACAAGAATTCAAAAGGTATGCGGTACCTTTTTATCTACGGATACCAGAAGCTTACAAACCTAAGACAATTGATGACAAAAAATTCGGCTCTCATGAAGATATTTTTCCGACCTTGTTCCATCTGGCCTTATCGGATCAGAGCTACATTAAACTTGGTGAAGATATGTTTTCTGAGGAGTCGATTGCAGTTAATAGTTCCGGACTTTTTGCTGGACCTGCCGGAGCCTATCACCATGGGAAATTCTGGAAATGGAAAGACGATAAGTTTGATCTTATGTATCCGACCGAACCCACTCCTGAACTCATGAAATTAAAATCCAAAGCACAAGGTTTAATCAGTATTACTGATATGTATCTTAAGAGTGAAAAGTTGAATAGGCCAAGTTCCGTAGGTAATGATCGGCCATAACAACTTTTGCCATGGCCTCAACCACTGGAACAACTCGTGGGAGAATGCAAGGATCATGACGTCCGGTTTTGGCCTTCTCACCAATGGTTGATGGCGCTTTAAATGCCATATTTAAAATAATTTCTTCACCGTTTGAGATTCCTCCCTCCATGCCTCCAAAATTTTTGGAATCCTGGGAGATGAAACTTCCGGGAAGCTTCACTAAATCAAATGCTGTTCCAACGCTAAAACCAATACAGGCCGGAAGGGATAACATCGCCTTTGCAAAATCCGCTTTCAATTTATCAAAAACGGGTTCTCCGAGGCCGGTAGGTGAGTTTAAAATTGAGAGTGTCACTACACCACCAGCTGATTCTCCCTTGGCCTTGCACTCTCTTAAAAAAGTGATGACTTCATCCGACATCGTTTTATCGGGAATATTAATTTCTCCACGATCAACCGAATGATTTAAAGGAGAAGAGCTGAGTTTAAACTGAGCAACTTCACTGATATAGGCATAAAAAGAAACTTCTTTTAAAATAAGGCCGGCAAAATACCCACCAACGACTCGGGCGAGAGTTTCGCGGCCTGAGGCCCTTCCGCCCCCACGATGATCTCGAAATCCGAATTTCATCATGGTGGTCTTATCAGCATGACCTGGCCGGTAATTATCTTTTAAGGCCTCGTAATCTTCGCTTCTTTGATTGGTATTCCGGACGATCACCGTAATGGGTGTACCTAGAGTTTTATGCTGAAACACACCTGAAAGAATTTCCGGGAGATCCTCTTCTTTGCGAGAGGTATGGACTTCATGCTGCCCGGGTGCACGTCTTTTAAGCTCGGACTTAAGATCTTCCAAGTTAACCATTAATCCGGCAGGCATGCCATCTATCACAACTCCCAGAGCTTCCCCATGGGATTCACCAAAAGTGGTAATCTTGAACAATTGGCCAAAACTATTTCCACTCATTTTTAATCCTTTGGAGGAATTGATCCTGAAAACTTTCCAGGGGATTTGATGGCATTTCTGCCAGGGCCTCAACCGAAGTATAAGTTTCAGCACTTAGACCACAAGGGTTAAGCGGTGCCAGAGCAAGCTTCATATTTTTATTTTCCAGCAGATTGAGGGCCATGCCGTGAAAGGTTGTTAGTTTTTCGATGGCAATTCCCATAGAGGCAATTTTTTTATGACCCTGCCAGATGCCTAGAAGTTTATTTTCATGATCCAGATTGTTCACACCCCAGGAATTTAAAATCTCAATGGAGAAATCAAAGATCTGATCAATCATTAAGGATAAAGAAAGTGATTTTGGATTGAGCTTTAAAATAGGATAAAAAATAAACTGACCAGGATGATGAAAAGTTAAACCGCCACCGCGCTCAATTTGAAAGAGAGGGAAGGGAAGCTTTTGATGAGAGGCCGGATTAAATTCAACGAGGTTCAGCACTTCACCCTTACGGGGTTTTTGAAGTCCTCGACCATTTGTCAGGACTTCCGGATGACTACAACAAATCAAGATACGTAAATTGGGGGTCTCTTGAACCAGTTTTAAGGCGGCCCTTTGAAACTGATGGGCCTCTGAGTATTCCCAGTTCCATTTCGTCACAACAACCGTGCGGTCATCAAGGGAGAGGAGATCACCTTCTTTCAAATCAAAATCTGCGAGATTGATTGAACTAACAATGATCTTTTTCATATTTAAACTTTAGCTTCGATGAAATCCAAAAAGTCTGCGGCCTTATATGAGCTTCTGACCAAAGGACCACTCGCTACAAATTTGAATCCCATCTTGAGCGCCAGGCGTTTAAGCTCATCAAATTCTTCAGGAGTATAAAACTTCTCAACATTCAGGTGGCGTTTAGTTGGTTGAAGGTACTGTCCAAAAGTAACAATATCGACTCCGACTGCTCGGAGGTCTTCAAGCGTTTCCTGAATTTCTTTCCAGGTCTCGCCTAGACCCATCATAAGTGATGTTTTTGTTTGAATATGAGGATAGTGGGTTTTGTAAAATTTAAGACACTCAAGAGTCTTGTCATAGCTGGCACGAATATCGCGCACTGGATGTGTAAGCCTTCTGACTGTTTCAATATTTTGGGCAATCACAAATGGATTTGATTTTGCCAGGGTATGCATTCTTTCAGGGACAACACCAAAATCAGGAATTAAAACTTCCACTTTGGTTTCAGGATGGTCTTCATGAACACGATTAATGACTGCTGCAAAATGCCCGGAACCATGGTCTGCCAGGTCATCACGGTCAACACTCGTGATAACGATATAGCGAAGACTCATGAGCTTCACCATGTTGGAAGTATTCGCGACTTCTTCGTGATTAATGAAGCCTTTAGGATTACCAGTCTTCACATTGCAGAATTTGCAGGCCCTGGTACAAGTATCGCCGAGGATCATCACAGTAGCGGTACGAGCACTCCAGCACTCAGATAGGTTTGGGCATTTGGCTTCTTCACAAACAGTGGAGAGTCCTTTCCCATGAAGATTGTCCCGAATGTCTTTATAGTCTTCCCCTTGAGGAAGTTTTACTTTGAGCCACTCAGGTTTTCTCTGGTATTTGTCTTTATTAAAATATGTTACGGCCATGGGGATTACTTACCACGAGGAGGCCCAATTCGACTAGAGGGACGAGCATTTTACACTCGTTTTAAACTATTGAAATTACAGAGCAATATGGAAGCATTCTTCCCATTTAGGAGTGAGTTTAATTTTTGATCCCATTTCCAAAAGTTTTAATTGAGACCCTTGAGTTAGAAAGATCACTTTCTCAGGGGACTTAAGTCTGTATTCCATGGTTTGCTTAGCAGGATGACGGGTTTCAATATTCACTTCCAGACCGTCCTGAGATTGAAACTCCCATGCATGGTCAGGCACAATCAATATACCATCTGATTTCGCGAGTTGTGCCATCTGCCTGGATCCCCAAGGAGTTTGCCATGACCCATTTTCATATTTTATGGAGAAGAAATTTCTATAACCCATAAACTGAGCAACAAAAAGATTTCGTGGAGTCCTGACTAAATCTTCTGGAGTTCCTTGTTGTTCGAATTTTCCAAAATTCATGAGTCCTATTTGATCAGAGAATTGAAAAGCTTCCTCCAGATCGTGAGTTACCCAAAGCACAGTGATTCCCTGATATCGTATATACTGAAAAAGCCCGCTTAAAATATCTTTTCTAGTGAAAGGATCCAGGTGGGCAAATGGTTCGTCCATTAGTAAAAGGGCGGGACGATTGATGAGCTCTTTAGAAAGGAGAACTTTTTGTTTTTGGCCTGAGGAGAGCTCATTTATGTTCTGACGAAGCTGAAAGGTGAATTCAAAAGTATCGGCCAGATCACGGCTAAGTTGGATTTTTTTTTCTTCATCAATGTCTAAAGTGATGGAGCGAATCAAAAACTTTTGAACGTTCATATTCTCAAGTGTTTCATCGGTGGGGAATGAGCTAATGGCCCCATCAATAGAAATCTCCCCGCTCTCGGGGTGTACTCTACCGGAAAGTAAATTTAGGAGAGTTGATTTTCCGCTACCGTTGGGCCCCATAATCGTCATCACTTGCCCCTGATCTAAATTCAGGGACATTTTATGGACGCCCGCAATTCCACGTTTATCAAACTGTTTAGTTACTTCTGAAGCCTTGATCATGAACTTTTCTTTACCACTAATAAAACGCCGACGAAAAGAAGAATCACACCGGCAATTCGGGTAAGCGTGGCCGGATAAGTGGAAAGGCCCAAAAGACCGTAATGATCCATGATAACTGACATGAGTAATTGCCCGGTTATCAGGGCGGCGATCATAGAGGTTGCACCCATACGCGGAATAAAGAAGATAGAGGAACCAACAAAAAGTGCCCCAAAAATCCCGCCCAGAAAGAGGACCGGAGGTACTTGGCCAATGCGTTTTACTTCCTGAAGTGGGAAGCCCTGCACCAGCATCAGCAGTAACAAAGCGATGCTTCCCGTAGTGAGTGAAATAAAGGCGCCTAGAAAAGGATGCTTAAGAAAGCGCGTAAGCTCAGCATTGAGACCTGCCTGAACTGGCATAAGGAGTCCTACGAGAATGGCAGCAGCTATTAAAGCGAAGATCATGTTCGACCTCAGAATGATTATATGGTGTAATAAAAGTATAAGTTGAAGTCTTTGAAAGGTATATATGACACTTACTCAATTAAATTACATTTTGGCCGTTGACCGTTGTCGCAACTTTGCTCAAGCCGCCAAGGAGTGTTTTGTCACTCAGCCAACCCTTAGTATGCAAGTCCAGAAGCTTGAGGATTATCTTCAAATTATCATTTTTGATCGCTCTAAGACACCTGTTGGACCGACTCCGATGGGAGAGAAAGTTTTAGAGTATGCACGAAAAGTGATGCATGAAGCCCATGGACTAGAAGAATTATCCAAGTCTTTGCGAGGAGAAATTGCCGGTGAGTTTATTCTGGCAGTCATCCCAACTCTGGCCCCTTACGTCCTACCACTTTTTGTTCAACAATTTGTGGAAGAGTTCCCTGATGTGGAATTGAAAATTTATGAACATCAAACTGATGAAATTATCCGGTTGTTAAAAGAGGGAAAAATAGATGGTGCCATTCTTGCAACTCCCCTGGAAGAAAAGGGTCTGACTGAGGAGCATTTATTCTTTGAGCCATTTAAAATCTTTTTATCTCCTCAGCATGAACTACTTAAGAAAAAACATATCGAAGAAAAAGATCTAAATTTAAAGCATGCATGGCTGCTCAAGGAGGGTCATTGTTTACGTGCCCAGGCCTTGCAGCTTTGTCAGTACAAAAATGTGAAAGAAGATCGCCATTTGTTTTTTGAAGCAGGGAGCCTGGAGACTTTGATCAATATGGTGAAGGCCAGCAAGGGATTTACGGTCCTCCCATATCTTGCCACCATCAATATGAGTGATGCTGATCAGAAACTTGTCCGGGATTTTAAATCACATGTTCCTGTCAGGGATATTTGTTTTGTAACGGGCCCACATTCGATGAAGAAATCCATTGAAAAGGCCTTAATAAAAGTCATTGGAAAAAATATTCCCAAAGAACTTAAAAAAACTTCAACTAAAGCTGAAGTCCTGGCTATTCAATAGCAGCAAGTATCTTCCTGTTCTTTTGGGTAAAATAGAGAGATTCAACCGTATACCACAGCAGTGCAAACCAAATCAGCATAAAGCTTTGAAGCTTTTCAGCGCTCAAAGTTTCATTTAGTACCAACCAACCGCAGATAAATTTCAAGCTTGGGGAAAGGTATTGAATAAAACCTAATGTTTGTAATCTTAATCGTCGGGCACTATAAGCAAATAGGATAAGCGGTATACAAGTGATAAGGCCTGATAATGTAAGTAAAAAGAACTTCCATGTAGGAAGAGTGAAGTAGAGAGTCATGGGAGATGTCGTTTGAAAATACCAATAAATGAGAATGGGACCCATGATAAAACAGGTCTCAAAAGTCAGCCCCTCCAATGATCCGACATGAGTGACTTTTCGTATAAGACCATACATGGCAAATGATAATGACAAAGAAAGTGCTACCCAGGGGAAGTGGGCCAAGTCAGTCTGAAGGCCCATGAGAATAATGGCAATGATAGCAATGACAATGGCCGGCCACTGGGTGGAACGGATTTGTTCCTTTAAAATTAACCAACCCATGAAAACATTAATTAATGTGTTTAAAAAATAACCCATACTGGCCTCAAGGACCCGGCCATTATTTACGGCATAAATATAGATGAGCCAATTTGAAGAGATCAGAAGTGCAGAAAGCATCAACATGTAGCGTGTGCGCTGATTCTTCCAGATATCTTTTAAGGTGTTCAGTTTCTTTTTATAAAAAAGAATAAAGAGCAGTGTAAAGAAAGACCAGATGAGCCGTTGGCCAAAAAGATCCCAGGCGCCTTCACCAGAAAAAATTTTCCAATAAAGTGGAAATATACCCCAGAGAGAAAAGGCTACGATGGCACTAAGATGAGCAGAATTAAAGTTCATTGTTTTATCTTAAATTGAATTTGGTTTTGATTTTAAAAGCAATGTAAATGCCTACAAGAGAAGTGAAGATCCCGACATAGCCTACAATGTTATAATTGGTTAAAGCACCTGCAGCTGTGGCACCGATGATTAACCCAGCAATTTGCGAGGAAGCACCAGAAGATAACTGGCGGGCAGCATTCTCAAGACTCATAAAAGTTCCACGGTCTTCCGATTTAACCACCGCTGATACAATCGTCATGGCCGGAATGAATCTTCCTGAGCCAAACATGGTAAAGACTGTTGTGACCGCCAACGCAGGCCACAATTCCGTACCGGCCGGAAGATTGGTTAAAAAATAGATAGGAAAAATGGATATTGCCGCAACCACTCGAAAAACTTTAAAGCTGCCTACTTTATCACAGAGTTTCCCAATCACCCTCGCGGAAACGATAGTGCACATACCTCCGATCAGGTAGATGAGTGGAAGTTGATCCTCTCTAAAGCCCACATTCTTCACCATGTAGGGTGAGATGAAAGGAATAATCATAAAAACGCCAAAACCCAGCACGCTGGTGAGGCTAAAGCTTTGCAGATAATCTTTTTGAATCAGAATTGTTTTAAAATTCTGTAAATTGTCCTTAAAGCTTTTCACTTCGGACCGGACTTTCACTGAAGGCAGCATGATGAGTGAAAGGATCCAGAAAATCACTCCAATGATGCAGATAAAGTAGAAGGCCGCATGCCAGTCGAAAAGATTTGCAATATACAGTCCAGTTGGTACGCCCAAGATACTACTTATGGAGAACGCCGACATGACGACCCCCATGGCAGCCCCACGACGCTGAAAGGGAATAAGATCGGCCACAAGAGAAAGCACGCTGGCATTTAGAATCCCACCAAAAGCGCCCGCAATGATCCTTGCTGTAAGTAACGCAGCAAAGTTAGGTGCAATGGCACACATAAAAGTGCCGATAATAAAACCGGCAAAATTAAAAAGCAGATACTTCTTTCGATCAAAATGATCTGCATATAAGGCACCGAAAAATCCCACTATGCCGGCACTAAAAGTGTATGCCGAAACCAGGGTAGAGAATTCTACAGGAGATATATTGAAGACCCGCATGAAGTTTGGGCCCAGAGGCATCATGATAACAAAGTCTAAAATATGGGCGACCTGAATGGCAGCGAGGATGATGACATACCAACGCTCCTTTCGGAGCGCTAGTTGTTCATCAGATATATTAGTCATTTTTATTCTTTTAACCCTACTACATCAGCTAGTTTGGAACTTGTATCATCAAGTGTTTCCAACGAAGCCACCGTGCTTACACAATGATCTATCATTGATACTGCGGCAGGGTGATGGTTGCCTGAGTTTTTAAGGCCTCCAAACGGTAGTCTGGCAGTTGCACCTACCGTTGACCGGTTTAGGTTAATTAGACCTGATTCAATATCTCTCAGACAGAGTTGATAGATTTCCGGAGTACGGGTGAAGACCGAAGCCGCAAGTCCGTACTGTGTGGAGTTTGCAATCTTGATGGCCTCTTCTATATCATCATATGGTATGAAAAAGCAGTTAGGCCCAAAGATTTCTTCCTGAATAAACTTGCCATCTAATTGAGGGTTCTTAGCATAATGGATAGATGGGGAAACATAGTAACCTTCATAACCCACATCTAGTTTTCGGGGCGCAATGATTTCTTCGGCCCCTTCATCTTTACCAAACTGACAAAAGTCAAAATAAAGCTTTTGGGCATGCTCATCAATTAAAGGCCCCATGAAAGCTTCAGGGTTTGAAAGAGTAGGGTGACCAACTCGGATTTTTTCCGTTACTGCCTTGAACTGATTTATGAATTCCTGTTCGATCTTTCTGTGAACCAGAATCATAGATGTAGAAGTGCAGCGTTGACCAGTTGTTAAGAAGCATGAACGAAGTAATTCTGGAAGAGCGTGGGAAATATTTGTGTCATGATGAAGAATGGTAGAATTTTTCCCACCAAGTTCAAGTGCTACTAATTTGTTTAAGTCCTTATGGGTATTTTCCAGAATTTTGAGTCCCACTCCACGCGAGCCAGTGAAAAAGATACCCTTGATTCTTTTATCAGAAGTAAGTTTAGAAGATGTGTGACCTGCACCATTGATGAAATTTATCACTCCTGATGGAAATCCTGCCTGAGCAAAGCATTCAATCATGAGCTGCGCTGAATAGATTGTTTTCTCTGATGGTTTAAAGATCACCGAGTTACCTGCCAGAAGTGCTGCCAGGATTTGTCCATTGGCCAGATGGCAAGGAAAATTAAAAGGTCCAATGACCAAAGAAGGACCCAGAGGTTTATAAACGACATGGCCATCAATTTTAGGCATGACATCTTTAATCGTTTCTTGCTTGATACGGTCGTAAGAATCACTGATTGTGACTGAGACTTTTGAATCTAAAGCTGCGGCTTCAGTCTTTGCTTCCCAGAGAGGTTTTCCTACCTCCAGGGCCAATGCCATTGCGATCTCATCCTTACGAGCACGAACGGCTTCCTGATACTTTTTAAGATAGCCGATTCTCTCTTCAAAGCTAAACTTCCTCCAGACTTCAAAACCTTTTACAGCTGAATCAATGACCTGTTCAATATGATCGTGATAAATACCGGCTTCCCATAAAGTTTGAGTCAGATCAGCGGGACAGCGCTTTAATATTTTCTCTTGGGCACTGGAAAGTGGAGGATGATAAAAACGACCATCAAAGTAATCGCCTTTTAATTGCATTTGCATATGAATTCCTTAGCTTGAAATTGACCCATGATACTCCTTTTCCTTCAAATATCCCACAATAATACGGAGAGTTAAATTGAAGACCTGTTCCACATTCCTGTGGGCCTTGGTAGGATAGAGGAACTTTCAGGAGAAACAATATGTCAGTAAAAACTCTACCAGCTCTGTTGGATAAGATGTGGCAGGATTACATCACGATTAATCCCCTTGCAAAAAAGATTAGTGATCTTTTAACAAATCAAGGGGAGGAAGTTGCCAATGATCACATTGCATTAAGAACTTTTAATCATCCGCGGGTTAATGTGGATGTCGTGGCCAAGCCATTTCTCGAATCAGGATATAATTATAAAGGGGATTATCACTTCCCGGAAAAAAAGCTCTATGCCAAACATTATGAGCATTCAGATTCTTCTTTACCTAAGATTTTTATTTCCGAATTAAGATTGGAAGAGTTTTCACCTAAACTTCAAAAGACAGTGAGCGATCTGGTAGATCAAATTCCTGCAGGATTAGAGTCCCAATTTGATTTTTCATCCATTGGCCGCCCATGGAAGTTATCGGTTGAAGTCTATAACGAACTGTTGAAAGAAAGTGATTATGCCGCATGGGTTGCGGCCTTCGGTTATCGACCTAATCATTTCACTGTATTCATCAATGACCTGAAGAATTTTTCGGATATCAGTGTATTAAACAGTTATCTGAAAGAGCAGGGCTTTAAGTTAAATGCCAGTGGGGGAGAGATCAAAGGTTCCAAGGATGTGTGTCTTGAACAGTCTTCTACTCTTGCTAATAATATTGAAGTGGCGTTTGAGGATGGAAAACTTACTATCCCTGCCTGCTATTATGAATTTGCTAGAAGATACCCACTTCCAAGCGGAGAGCTTTATCAGGGCTTCGTGGCGGCTTCAGCAGATAAAATCTTTGAAAGTACCAGTAAGGGTCAATAATTTAGTAAGAGGGGCTTGGCATATGCTTACGTATGGCAAGCTCCAACATCAAGAAGTTTGGTTTCATTAAAAGATCGGCTGCGCCTAAATCTCTGACCTCTCTTTTTAATTGTTCTGTTCCATGACCTGTGAAAAATATTATTGGCTGACTATGTCCGCGCTCTCGGGCGGCTTTCATAAATTTTAGACCATCCATTACTGGCATTTTGATATCTGAGACAACACAATCAATTTGATTATCTTCTAAAATTTGCAGGGCTTCTTCTCCGTTACAAGCAATGTAAATATTCCCAGCTTCATCCTCGAAGAGTTCTTTCATACTTTCGGATAATTCAATTTCATCGTCTATTAAGAGTAGGTTCCCTTTCATACTTTCACCTTGATAACATTATATCCAAAAATTACGATTTCTTTATTATTCCGGGGGAATTTTAGTTGAACTTAAGGTAGCTATATTTGAGAAGTTTACTTCTTCTTTGCCACTTTCTTTTTAGGTGGAGTTTTGGGTTTGAACGATACAAAACGAATTTTATCTCCAACTCTGAGTTTTAGGCCAGCGGCAGTAACTCCGGAAATTTTATAACCACCTGATTTAAGTTTTACCACGCCACCTAAGGCCGACCTGAAAATTCCTGAGGTTCTGGATATGATGAATATCTCTGACTTGAAATTCTTATCGCTAACTTCTTCAATCTCCCCAACAGTACTTTCTTTAATCGCACGGATGTTATCAACCTCAGCAATCAGAACAGGGCCTGGTTCCAGGATTCCCACCAGACCGGAGAATCGAAATCCTTCCTGTTCCAGAATACGTTTGGCCGGTTCTGTATTGGGATGAACTTTGCCTACAACATATTGAGCGTCTTCAGGCAGTAGATTGGTAATAATAGGATACTTCGGCATTAACTCTTCAATGAAACGTTTATTTTTTACATAGAGATAATCTGCTGTCGGGAAATCGATTTTAAAAAAGTTCTTTCCGACGGCATCCCAGAAAGGTGAATGACCTGAATCATTTACCATGCCTCGCATCTCAGCGATGACCTGATCTTCGAAAAATCTTCTATTCTCGGCAATAAACAGAAAACGCGAGAGTGAAAGGAAACGTCCATTTTGTGAATTCCTGAATTCAGGATGAAGATAAAGGGAACAGATCTCTGCAGGTCCATTGTGTATGAAATGAAAGTGAAGAGAAGTGACATCATTTTTTACATGAATTGATTTCGATTCATGATGAGTCTTTTCCAAACGATAAAAATAATAGGGCTCAAATCCGCCTATCTTGGAGATGATGGCGCACACGCCGACAATTCTACCCGTGAAGAGTTCTTCCATGACAAAAAGATAATCCTCTCCGCCAGGACCTTCTTCACGGTGTAAAAAACTTCTTTCCGAAATCCGGATTCTTTTCTTCAGAACTTCCGGATCCTTGGGTAAAGACGTAAGACCATGTCCGGATTTCTCCAGGAGTTCCATCAGGCCATCCAAATCTTTCTGATCAATCGGACGGATTATAAACATTTTATATCTCTGCCAAAGTCTTTTCAATAATCTCACACACCTCGTCGATGTGTTTTTCCTCTGTCGCCATGACTGGCATCAGAAAACGCACTCGGGTAGTGGGATGACCTGAGGCCATAAACGAAAGCACACCATTTTCAAAAAGCTTCATGGTAAAGGCTTTTGATTTTGGTTCATCTCCGGCAAAAACTGTCATTGCCACCATGGCACCGATACCATATGGACCAGATAGTTTTTCAGGGTTCTTCTTGGAAATTTTTTCTAAATTTTGTTTGAAGCGATTATGAAGCTTTTCAATCTTCCCGTTCTCACCAAGATACCCACCTTTTACGACGGAGCTAATTACGTAATGAGAGGCTGCAATCTGGGCCGCTGACCCGGTAAATGTTTGTGACATAAGACCTGGTTTAGGTTTGTGATCATCAGTGAAGAGAGTGGCACAAACTTGTGAGTTTTTACCAACAGTGACCACATCAACATGTTTATCAAGTTTAAAATGTTGAAAAGCAAAAAGTTCTGAAGTTCGGGCGAAAGTTTGAACCTCATCCACCATTACGGAAATATTACTTTCCTTACAAACAGCAATCAAAGCTTCGAAGAACTCGGTATGGCCAACCCATGAGCCATTTTCACCTTGAATAAGTTCCATGATGAACCCGGCATGATGTCCTGGGAAACGCGTGATATACTTCTTCATCACCTTAACTGCGGCATCAATAGAACCCTGATGATTATTGGCATCGTAAAATGGGATGTAATCCACATCAATAGTCTTCGGAAGACCAGCGCGATAAGCAGCTTTATCTGTCACCCATGCCATTCCTAAAGTCCGGCCGGCAAAACATTTTTCAAAAGCAAAAAATCTTGAAGCTGGAGAACGTCTCTGGAAAATTATTTTAAAAGCATTCTCATTGGCCATGGCACCGGAAGTTGATAAAAAGACGTTCTTAATTCCCGCCCCATACTTACAAGCTTCGTGAGAAAAAATTTCCAATAATTGAGCGGTATCAACATTTTGCTGAAGATGACCATTCATCACGGTATTTGAAATGGCCCCATTGATTTGAGCTTCAATTACACCATGATGTGAATGGCCCATATAATGAACACCAATACCAGTGATGAAATCATACTTAACTGATCCATCTGCCAACTCAACAAATGGACCATTACCAATTCCAGTTCCCAGATAATTATAAAAAAGGGCGCCACCACGAAAGCCTGCCACTTTTTTTAAAAGCGTATCATACGATTCTTTTAGTTCAGGATTTGCTGGTTTCACACCATTGATATGAGTTTGATGTTCTGTAAGGGCTTCTTGAATAAGTTTTTTTGCTTTTTCCAAACGAGGATCGTTGAAGAAACCTTCAGCAATTGTTTTCGCCATAAAATGCTCCAGAGGTGAATGATATGTAGAGTTTTCGGCAGTTTATGATGAAGACTTGAAGTTAATCAAGAGTAAAGGTCAGAGATCTTATTTGACTCTCTTAGTCTAGTTTATGGATTCAATATTCCCTCTTAAAACCCGATAGGTGAGTGATGAACTCCTTATTATACCTCCTTTTATTTCTCTCATTCCAGGCCGTGGCTGCAGAACTTACGATTTCCGGTAAATTGAACGCTCCTTCTGATTGCTCTAAAAAGGCCATGGTTTGGTTATCACTGGATAAAGAAAATTATAATGAGCGACTTCTTCTGATGCATACAGAAGTCCCTCAAGGTGGAAGTTTTAAATTTTATGTTAAAGCTGGAGCTTATCAAATCCGTGCCTCAGATGAAGCCGGGTGCGAGTATTTAAAGAAAGTGCAACTTTCTGCTGAATCGATAGATTTGGCAGTCCAGATGGTGAAGAAATGAAAATCCTTCTTTTGATTTCTTCCTTGTTTTTTATCACCGAGGTATCTGCTGCAGGTCTTGGGCCTTGCCAGGGCAATACGATAAGAGTCTGGACACAAAGTGTAGGTTACGCCTGTGTGCCAAGATTTAATCCCGTCCAGCAAGACCCATTTTGTGCCTACCCTGGGCCTGGGGTCGTGAATCCTTTTCAAGGTTTTCCAGGACCACTTTATCAGACTCAAATCATGCCTTGGTGGGCCTATCAGGGAAATCTCTATTATCCCAATGTTAGATATCCTGGGGTGTGGAACTATCCTGGAATAGAATCTCAGTATTATCCTGGTGAAGGTCAGGTTTTTGCGGCCAAACCTAATGTGTATGTTGATTCCATTCATCAAAATAAGAAGTTCAGTTTTAAATTTATCTCTGAAAAGAAACCTCAATTCCTGGCCACAACACCTTCTTTGGATAAGAACCTGGGCTGGTCTGGTAAAATCATTGAGAAAGATAAATTTGAAGTTGAAGATATTTACTATGATTATCTTTTTTATGATCTTCGACTTCCCAAAGAGAAAATGCAGTTTACTAATGGAGTTTGCGCCACCCGAGAAGGTGCTATTGAATGGATGCTAAAAGATCTTAAAGATATGAAGTACTCCGCTCTTTCACAACAAGATTTTGATGAGCATTGGCGAGTGAAAATTCCGGATTATCCTTATTATTGTATTTATCCACAATACAACCGTGAGCTCGATCCTATTATTCCAATTGAAATCAACCTTGAACAAACGACTTTTATCAGAAGCCTGTATGTCCTGATTCCTCATAAAAAAGAACCTGATGGGGAGGAGTATCAGGCCGTGCCTTTACCCACCAAAGACCCTTCAGAATTCCGTCCAGGGGCCAAGATTCAAAGAGAAAATATGTTCCGCGAATGGGGAGTTGCCTTCTTGGGTAACTGATCGTTTTGCTTGGCGTTAGGGTCCATTTTATTGGCCTTGAGACTTAGGGTTATGATACCTATTTCCTTCACATTTTTTTTATTAAATGGTCACAGATGGAGTTCGTATGAAGGTTGTGAAACACCATGATATCAAGAAAACTGACAAAGAAACTTTAAAGAAGTGGTTACACCTGATGATCCTGGGAAGGATGATTGATGAGCGTGCGCCAAATTATTTGAAACAGGCCCTCGGATGGTCTTATCATGCTCCTTATGCTGGTCACGATGCTATTCAATTAGCTATTGGCCAGGTTTTTGATCGTAAGACAGATCACATGTTTCCTTATTATCGTGACATGCTGACTGCTCTTTCCGCCGGACTTACAACTGAGGAAATTCTTCTCAATGGTATTTCCAAGGCGACTGATATTGCTTCTGGCGGACGTCACATGTCTAACCATTTTGCTAAGCCAGATTGGAATATCCATAACGTTTCTTCTTGTACCGGTAACCACACATTACATGCAGTGGGTGTTGGTCGTGCGATGAAGACTTATAAGCATAAGGGTGTGGCAATCTCTTCTCAGGGTGAGTCTTCAGTTTCAGAAGGTTACTGTTACGAGGCCATCAATGGAGCTTCTAATGAGAAGCTTCCTGTCATCTTTGTATTTCAGGACAATGGTTATGGTATTTCTGTTCCTAAATGTGATCAGACCGCTAATGAATTTGTCTGTGATAATTTCAGCGGGTTTAAAAATCTACAAATCATTAAGTGTGACGGAAAAGATGTTTTTGATTCAATGAATGCCATGATTTCGGCACGTGACCATGCCATTAAAAATTCAGAACCAGTCATAGTTCATGCTATGTGTGTACGAATTGGTAACCACTCTAACTCAGATAACCATGAATGGTACCGGGATGAAAAAGAGCGAGCTGATGCAAAAGCGCAGGATCCTCTTCCGAAGTTTAAAGACGATCTATTGAAGGCCAAAATCTTTACGCAAAAAGAAATTGAAAAATTGGAAGCTGAAGCAAAAGCGGAGCTTCTGGAAGCCCACGCTAAGGCCGTCAAAGCTCCAAATCCAACTCCTGAGTCGATCTTTGATTTTGTTGTTCCAGAGGCCTATATCCCTCAAAAATATGTTGATGGAACTCACACAGAGACATCTGAACCTAAGAAGTTCATCGATGCTTTAAATGGAACGCTCAAAGCTGAATTCCGTCATAATCCTCACACCTATATCTGGGGTCAGGACATGGCGAACAAAGAAAAGGGCGGTATTTTCAACGTTTCAAAAGGCATGCAACAGGAATTCGGGAAAGAGCGAGTTTTCAACGGACCGATTGCTGAAGATTATATTCTTGGTACTGCCAATGGAATGAGTCGTTTTGATCAGGAAAAAATTCGAATTGTAGTTGAAGGTGCCGAGTTTGCTGACTACTTCTGGCCTGCAATGGAACAGATGGTTGAGACTTCACATGATTACTGGAGAAGTAATGGTAAGTTCTCTCCAAACATCGTTGTTCGCCTGGCCTCAGGGGGTTACATCGGTGGCGGTCTATATCACTCTCAAAACTTAGAAGGCACACTGACCACACTCCCAGGTATCCGGGTTGTGTGTCCGGCCTTTGCTGATGATGCTGCTGGTTTACTCAGAACCGCCATGCGCTCTCGTGGAACAACTGTCTATCTTGAGCCAAAAACTCTTTATAACGCTAAATACGCGATGACCCCGATTCCGGAAGACTTTGAAGTTCCTTTTGGTAAGGCCCGCCTAAGAAGAGAAGGAAAAGATCTTTCTATCATCACTTATGGAAACACTGTTCACTTCTCTTTAGAGGCAGCAGAAATGCTGGCCAAAGAGGGATTTGAAGTTGAAGTGTTGGACCTTAGATCATTGAACCCACTTGATCTTGATTCAATCGTAGCGACCGTTAAGAAAACTCACCGTGCTTTAGTTGTTCATGAAGATAAAGTCTTTGGTGGTTTTGGTGGAGAGCTGGTTGGACAAATTAATGAACACGCTTTTGAATATTTAGATGCTCCAGTGAAGCGTGTGGGGTCAACTTTCACGCCAGTTGGTTTCAACCGCATCCTTGAGCGTGCTGTGCTTCCAGATATGAATCGCATTTTGGTTGCGGCACGAGATCTTCTTAAGTATTAATTAATTCCCAGGGGCCTTCGGGCCCCTTTATTTTTCAGCACTTACCAATCTATAAAATTTTTACACTGCATAGCGACGACGGTGCTTTTCGGGTATAGTCCGGCCACTTTTACTATTAAGGAGAGTGACCCATGAAGAAATACCTTATTGCAAGTCTGATGCTGGCCTCATTGAATGCCTTTTCACAATCCTATCTTATTTTAAGTAATGGCGTGACTCTTACTACAGACAGGGCAGGCTTCATTTACGATTTTGGGCATTTCAATGTTCCTTATAAGGTCAAAATTAACGGTGGAAATTTTTTAGTGACCTCTAAGAAGCTTTCCACCATCGATAAGAATGGCCTGCTCTTTGAGAAAGATATTGAAGTTGAGGAGATCAAAGGAAAAGGACTTAATTACTTTATCCGCGATGATAATCGTTTGTTCACTATCGATGAGAATGGATTTGTTTATGAGTATGAAGAAGACATAAAAGTCTTTAAGAAAGCTCTGGGTTTTGGCGGAAATTATTTTACCGTAAAACCTGAAAACAAAAAAATGAATGTAGATCTTTATACAGTTAACAACACCGGAAATTATTTTAAATTGAAAGTCGATGGTTTAAATCCTGCCGATATTACTTCTCATGGCGGTAGTTATTTCCAAACTAAAGAGGGGATTATCTATACTGTTTCTAAAGCAGGTTTTGTTTTTCCAAAGGCTGAGATTAAAACAGGTGAAATCAAAAAGGCCGGTGGGAATTTCTTCATAGATGCAAATAATTTCCTCTACACAATTTCGGAAGAAGGTCTTTTAATTCTTCCCATTCTACCTGCAAATATTGTGGTCGCAGATATCGTGAAAATAGGTGCCAATTATATGCTTGATTCTTCCGGCAGAATTTTCGTCGTTGATCAGAATGGCGAAATGTTTGAACGCACAGTGACTCATAATTTAAGTAGCGCAAAAATCCTTTCTCTTTAACGCATCCGGGGCCTTGAATAGGCCCCGACCCTTCTTGTCACATCTTAAGGAAACACAGAGCTATTCAAGCTCTTGGCCTGCCTTCGTTAATTTCACGCCGGACAATAGAAAAGAAAATGATACTTGAGTATAGTCGCTCTGCTTTTAATAAAATCGAAGGAGATCGAATGAAAAGTTTATTGCTGGCGACACTCGCAACTCTGTCATTGAATGCTTTCTCTCAATCTTATTTAATCATGGATAATGGTATTACAATTACCACTGACAGCTCTGGTTACTCCTATGATTTTGGTCACTATGCTTTCCCTCAGAAAGTGACATTAAAAGGTGGGCAGTACTTTGTAGAAGAAGGTGGAATCCTTGCCACAATTGATGAAAAGGGACTTCTGTTCAGAAAATATGAACTCATTCCTGAGAAGATAAAAGGCAAAGGCATAAACTACTTCTTATCTGAAGAAGGTTTCATGTACACAATAGACAGCAAGGGCTTTGTTAAAGTCACTGAAAATGCCCTTTATCAAAAAGCGATTAATTTTGGAGGGACATACTTTACGGTTGCTGCCTCTGAAGAAGATCCTACGTTGATTGATCTGTATGTCGTGACCTCGGAAGGTATTGTTCAAAAAGCAGAAGTATCTGGCCTCAAGGTTAAAGATATCATTTCGTTTGGTGGAAATTACTTTATGAATAATCGCGGAATCGTGTACACCGTCGCGGCCGATGGAATGGTTAATGCTCGGGATGAAATGCGAGTAGGAATCATTAATAAAAAAGGCGGAAACTTCTTTGTGGACTCTTCTGGCTACTTTTTCACAGTTTCGGCCGTGACAGGAGAGCTACAAATGCCTGCATTGCCAGTGAACTTGAGAGTGAATTCTATCCTGAAGATGGGGTCGAATTACTTCCTGGATCAGTCTGGAAAATTGTATTTGGTAGATAAGCACGGACAAGTTTTCGAAAGAGTCATGAGAGATCATGATTTCAGGAATGCACGGGTTATTTCACTTTAATGAAATAAGGACCTCTGTAAGGAGGTCCTTTTATAATGTTCTGAGATGGGGACCAATTGATTTAAACTCGGCCTTAAGTCCTGGAAAAGCATTTGATTCATCAATTACTATAATATCGTTTTCAGGACCAAGTTGATTTTTTAGAAGAGCAAGAAAGCTCTGGATTTCAGCAGATGAAGCTTGCTTGATGACCATCACAAACAAGGGGCGATTGAAATTTTGGCCAATGATCACACGGCTAGAAACGTCTTTTGAGGTTTGAAGATTTGCTGTGAGTAATCCATCCAGCAAATAGTCAATTTCGCGGTAGTGGGGATTTTCCATATCCGTCTCATCTTTAACGAGCCAGATTATCCCACGGGTAAGAGGAGTGACTTGATTAATCAGTTCATTCATTCCGGTTTAATTCTTGTTTAAACACATTATCCAGGATCCCATTCAAAAATCCTGCTGATTCTTTAGTAGAATATTTTTTACCTAATTCTATGGCCTCATTGATGACAACTTTACCCGGCACTTCCGGATGAAACTTAAGTTCATAAATCGCCATAATGAAAATAGTGTGCTCGATTTTTGAAATCCGCGAGAGCTTCCAGTTCTTAAGGTATTTAACCAGGATATCTTCCAATTCCTGATGATTTTTAAGAATGCCTTTGATCATAGTTGCTACATAGGCCTGAGCCTCAGGGTGCAGATCAAGCGAGAGAGTTTGCTTGAACTCCTGAACACGATTGAAAATTTCTACTGTATCCAGTTCTTTCTTTTGATCTTTAAAAGCTGGAAGTTGGAAATGATAAAGGAATTGAAGGCAGAATTCACGTGCCTCACGCTTAATACTCACGGCTATCGTCCTTATTTTGAGCTGAAGTTAATTTAAATTGGTTGAACTCATCATGCTTGAGTTCATTCACAAATTCTTCCACATCCTGGAATTTTCTATAAACGGCCGCAAAACGAATATAAGCAACCGGATCAAGATGTCGGAGATACATCATAACAAGATTACCAATATCTTTTGTATGAATTTCTTTATCAGAAATATCCAAGATTGCTTTTTCAATGTTGTTGATGATTCTTTCAATCTGGACTGCTGAAATCGGTCGTTTCTCACAGGCCTTCTCAATTCCCTTAAGAATTTTTTCCTGCTTATATGGTTCACGACGTCCATCACGCTTGATCACCATAGGCATAGAAAGTTCGACCGTCTCAAAAGTTGTAAACCTCTTCTGACAGGTTTCGCACTTTCTGCGACGACGGATAATGCATCCTTCTTCCAAGTTACGAGAATCCAGAACTTTGGTATCCGGTGCCGAACAATAGGGACATTTCATAATGCGGTCCTAAACTACATCTAGTGGTTAATGAGAAGTTTTCTACCATTCTTCTCCCAAGAAGAGAAGCTAAATGGCTGAAATGTTAACAAACCACCAGATCAGTATATTCAATACTTACGGCCTGCATTTCCCTTCAGTCCAAGTCTTGTGGCCATGGCATTCAGCTTCACAAGAATTTCCATAGTTCACACCGCCTGCACAAACTGGTTTGAAGATCTTCATGCAGTAGCAGGGCTGAACCGTGTAGGGACTGGCCGGCTTGGCATTACTTTCACCAGCAGTGGCGGGAGTTTCCTTGGTTTCTTTTTCAACATTTGAAGTGGAACAAGAAACCAGCAGGGCGAGCAATAAAATAAATTTCATAAAGGCTCCTTATGGGTAAACCGGAAACTTCACGCAAAGGTCATGCACACTCTGTTTTACTTCTTTCAGGATTTTTTCATCCTGAGAATTTTTGAGCGCCTTCACTATGAGTTCGGCCATAAATTTAGTTTCTGTTTCTTTAAATCCGCGTGAGGTCACCGCCGGAGTTCCCAGACGAATACCTGAAGTCACAAACGGAGAGCGCTTGTCATTGGGAACCATATTCTTGTTACAAGTAATATCCACTCTCTCAAGAATCTCACCGGCCTCTTTACCTGACATATTAACTGAATCCGTTTTAACCAGGACTAAATGGTTATCCGTTCCTCCAGAGACCAGTTCAATCCCGTGTTCCATCAGAGTGCTTGCAAGCATTTTGGAATTCTTAATGACTTGTGATTGATAAGTTTTAAATTCAGGCATCAAAGCTTCTTTAAAAGCAACGGCCTTACCAGCAATCACATGCTCAAGTGGTCCACCTTGAATTCCCGGGAAGATGAGGGAGTTAAGTTTCTTCGCCAGATCTTCACGGTTAGTGAGGATCAAGCCTCCGCGAGGACCACGGAGAGTTTTATGTGTGGTAGAAGTCACCACATCGGCATATTCCATGGGAGAAGGATGAAGGCCCGCGGCCACCAGTCCTGCGATGTGGGCCATATCAACCATGAGAACGGCATCAATTGATTTTGCAATGGCACTGAATTTTTCGAAATCAATTATCCGCGGATAGGCCGAAGCTCCGGCAATAATCATGCGAGGTCTTTCTTTTTTGGCAATTTCTTCGAGCTGATTGTAATCAATCATTTCAGTTTTTGGATCCAGTCCGTAATGAATGGCCTTATAAAGTTTGCCGGAAAAATTCACCGGTGACCCGTGAGTTAAGTGTCCGCCCTGGGCCAGATCCATCCCCAGGAAAGTATCACCATGATTAAGCATGGCCATGTAGACTGCCATATTGGCCTGGGAACCTGAGTGGGGTTGCACGTTGGCAAAACCAGCATTAAAAATTTTTTTCACCCGCTCAATAGCGAGGGTTTCAATTTCATCCACGAATTCACAACCATTGTAATAGCGCTTATTCGGGTAACCTTCGGCATATTTATTGGTCAGGCACGATCCCTGAGCTTCCATCACGGCCTGTGAACAGTAGTTCTCAGAGGCGATGAGCTCAAGGCCCAGTTCCTGGCGGTTTTGTTCTTTTTGGATAAACTGAGCGACTTCTGGGTCGACTTCTAAAAGATGTTTGGACATGAGGTCTCCTTGTGCTTCTATTTTAGGAGACCGAGAGGGTAGTGCCTAGTAATTTCAAGGACTCATCCCGAATTGTAAGAAATACCTAAACCATTGATTGGACTCATGAAAGACGGATATGATTCGTGGCGTTATGGTTATCTATTTTTTGATTCTCTTTCTTTCGGTGGTGCAGTCGCTCTTTGGAGTGGGTCTTTTGCTTTTTGGCACACCTTTGATGCTGCTTCTTGGTTATGAATATACTGAGGCCTTAATGTATTTACTGCCGGCCTCCGCGGTGTTGAGTTGGAGTCAGGTGCGCGACTTCTCTCATGAAAAATTAAATGGCGGCTACCGAAAACTTTTTTTTCTGATCTGTTTGCCCTTTCTCGGGTTGGGAATGTTGGCCGCAACTGAATATGATTTAAGTCGTGAAATAAAATTCTTCGTCACCTTGATGCTGGTGCTGGCCTTTATTGTACGAACATCTTCTTATTTCAAAGATCGTCTTCAGATCCTGATGAAAAAAAATCTACCTCTCGCTCTGGGGATGATGGGATTAATCCATGGCCTTTCCAATATGGGCGGATCAATCTTAACTCCGCTGGTTTCCAGCCTCTATAATGATAAGAACAAGGTGCTGGCGGCGGTGAGTTTTGATTATGCCTTTATGGCGAGTTTACAATTAATTATTCTGGTATTTATTGCGCAAGTTGATTTTGAGATCCATCACCTGTACGGCGCTGGGATCTCACTTGCTGTGAGATATTTGATCGGAAAAAAAATTTTTGCTTTTACTTCTGAAGTTAGTTATCAGCGGCTCATCAATGGTTTTATCTTTGCGAACGCATTACTTTTAGGAATCAATCTTTTCAATTAATTGAAAGGCCGCAAAAAAAGAATGCCCACATCAAATGATGTGAGCATTCTTAAGCTTTAGAAAAAGCTGTCTATCAGAGTTACAAATTAACGAGCAAGAAATTTACAAGCTCTTCCAATAAGAGTCTGGTGAGCATCTGAAACAACAGTCATAGTTTCGCCAGAGTAGATAACAGAGTGAACAGACTTCGTTACAACAACTTCACGATACTTGCCAACGCGTCTTTCAAGGTCGAATTGAACACGCTTGATGTCTAAATCAGAACCAGTTTTATTTGTAAGAGTACAAGCGTGCTTTCCGTTAACTACAGAAAGTTTTCCGTAGTGAGACTCAAGGCCGAAAGCGAAAGATTGAGCAGATAGAGCAAGAAGAGCAACAGTTAATAGTGATTTCATTTTATTCTCCGTTTTTTTAATTTTTATATTTTTAAGTTACAAATTAACGAGCAAGAAATTTACAAGCTCTGCCAATAAGAGACTGGTTAGCATTAGAAACAACAGTCATTGTCTCGCCAGTGTAGATAACAGAGTGAACAGACTTAGTAGCAACAACTTCACGATTCTTACCAGCACGTCTTTCAAGGTCAAATTGAACACGCTTGATGTCTAAATCAGAACCAGTTTTGTTTGTAAGAGTACAAGCGTGCTTTCCGTTAACTACAGAAAGTTTTCCGTAATGAGACTCAAGGCCGAAAGCGAAAGATTGAGCAGATAGAGCAAGAAGAGCAACAGTTAAAAGTGATTTCATTTTTTTCTCCGTTTAGTGAGGTTAAAGTTTTTAATTTCGTATGTCGGGTCGAGATGGAAAGTAGTGAACATGCAAAAATAAGTAAAGGTGAAACCAATGAAATGCACGAGAAAGTGTTCACGGATGTGTACAGTGAACTCAGGGGTATGTGCTTAAATATGATTTAAGTGATTGATATTGCTTATGGTTTAAGCGCGCTTTGCGAACCAAATGTGCAGACGTGTACCATGAAATAGGTACAGGGTAATTGATGTGAGTGATGCTTTTATTTCAAATTATGCAGGAATCAGTTCGGCGCCGAACCGCAAATTCCTTTTGTCCACAATGACGTACTGATCAATGAGATTGGACCCATATATTTATTGGAGAGATGACGATTTTTGTAAAAAGTCCTCTCAACTATCAAAAGTTAAGAGGACTAGAAAATAGATGAGGACTTACTTAACTTTCTTAAACAATGTCGAAGAATTCGTCCCACCAAATCCAAAAGAATTATTAAGCGCATACTTAATATCCTTCTGCTGAGGCCTATTCGGAACGTAGTTCAGATCACACTGAGGATCGATGTTTTCAAGGTTGATCGTTGGAGGAAGCATTCCTGTCTCAAGGGCCTTGATACAGAAAATAGATTCTAGTCCGCCAGCAGCTCCCAGCAAGTGACCAGTCATCGACTTAGTTGAACTGACCGCTAAATCATATGAGTGTTTGCCGAAAACTTTTTTAATCGCCTGAGTTTCGGCAACGTCTCCCAGTGGAGTCGAAGTTCCGTGAGCATTGATGTAACCCACATCTTCCAGTCTAACACCGGATGATTCCATGGTCTGCTGCATACATAAAAGTGCACCCATGCCTTCCGGATGTGGAGCTGTAATATGGTGAGCATCAGAACTGGCACCGAAGCCTACAATTTCTGCAATGATAGTGGCGCCTCGAGCGACGGCCTTCTCGTAGTTTTCCAGCACGAGGATACCGGCACCTTCACCCATCACAAAACCGTCACGATCAACATCGTAAGGACGAGAAGCGCGATGAGGTTCATCGTTTCTGCGTGAAAGAGCTTTCATAGAGGCAAAGCCTGCGATGGTAAAGCCCGTGATAACGGCCTCAGTTCCACCAGTCAGCATAGCATCTTGTCTTCCCAGCATGATTTCAGTGGCGGCAAGTCCTATGGCATGAGCACTTGAAGCACAAGCACTGGCCACGGCAAAGTTAATGCCCTTAAAACCATAATGAATAGAAATCAAACCTTCCGGCATGTTTGGTATGACTGAAGGAATGAAGAAAGGAGACACTCGACGTGCACCTTTTTCCATGAAGATTTTATGGTTAGCTTCAATATGCGGGAAACCACCCAGACCAGTACCAAAGATGATACCGATTTTTTCCGGAGCGTAGCCTGCCTCAGTTAAACGAGCTTGTTTAACAGCTTCGTCACTGGCATGAAGGCCATACTGATTGAACAAATCAAATCGGTCCTGATCTTTCAGTTCCATAAGATTTGGGTCTAATTTGAAATTTTTAACTTCTCCGCCAAAAGTGACGGGCCAGTTTTCTGTGTTTTGATTTTCCAGCGTGGAAATTCCAGATTTACCTAAAAGAGCATTCTTCCAAACTTCATCCAGATTATTTCCAAGGCCGCAGATGGCACCCATTCCGGTGACCGCTACTCGATGTAATTTCATAATTTGTGTCCAGAAAGTAAAAGGCCTCCAGGGCGGAGGCCTTTAAAACGATTTAGTGAGATTTAGCTTTCAAGTAAGTAACGATGTCGCCGATAGACTTAAGATTTTCTGTTTCATCTTCCGGGATCTCAACACCGAACTCATCTTCCATCTTCATCATAAGCTCAACCATATCTAGTGAATCAAGGTTAAGGTCATCAACGAAGCTTGTGTTAAGGCTAATGTTAGCTGCGTCCATCTTAGTTGCTTCTGAAACGAGCTTAATTACCTTCTCTTGTAATTCCATTAAAATATCCTCCAAAATTTGAGATGCACTAACTTATTAAATGTATAATCCGCCGTCAATTTTTATCACTTCACCCGTCACATAACTTGACGCGCGACTCAGTAAAAAGCAAGTAAGTTGGGCAACTTCCTCGGCATTCCCCATTCTTCCCAGAGGAATAGACTTAGAATACTCTTCTTTTGCCTTCTCATTTAAGGCCTCCGTCATATCGGTTTGAATAAAGCCCGGACAGATCACATTACAACGTACATTCCGGGTGGCGAGTTCCTTTGCCACCGACTTTGAAAAGCCAATAAGGCCTGCTTTTGAAGCAGCATAGGCCGCCTGAGAAGCATTACCCATCAGACCCACAATTGAGCTCATATTCACGATCGAAACGTTTTCGGCACGTAAGAAGTTGCGGGACAAGGCCTGAGTCACCATCATCGCCCCTTTTAGGTTGGTATCGATAATTTGGGACATCTCATCGGGCTTCAAACGAAGCAGTAGGGTATCCTTAGATATTCCCGCATTATTAACCAGACCTGAGATAGGGGCTACGTTTTTAGTGAACTCATCAATCGCCTTAGTCATGGCCTCATAATCAGTGACATCAAACTTAAGTCCTGTCGCCTGTCCACCAGCGGCCACTATTTCTTCTTTTAGAGCTGCGGCCTTGGCCTCATCTCCGCGGTAATTAAAAACCACATGGGCGCCTTGACTTGCAAGTGAGAGGGCAATGGATTTTCCAATCCCGCGAGCAGCTCCGGTTACCAGAATCACTTTGTCTTTCAAATCAGAATAGGTAGCAGTCATAGGGCCTCGACTTCAGAAAATCCTGTCTCGGTATCAAGACTAATGACTTTCAGATTAGGGTTAATTTTTTTAATCAGACCGGCAAGAACTTTACCTGGTCCGCATTCAATGATGAGAGTGTCGTCACTTAACTTCTGAATACTGTGAGTCCAGAGAACACTTCCGCAAACTTGCTTTAAAAGATTCTCTTTAATGATTTCAGGATTAGTATCAGTTGCGTACTCATGGGCATCCACGTTGGCGATGTAGTTAAACTTCAGTGGTTGAAATTTAATTTCATCCAACACGGGTTTTAATTTTAGCTCTGCGGGTTTCATCAGGGCACAGTGAAAGGGTGCTGAGACTTGGAGCTCAATTGCTTTTACTCGAGCTCCCGTTTTTTCTTCCATTAAACGAATCGCTCGTTCACAAGCATACTTGTCGCCGGAGATTACGATTTGAGAAGGCTCATTAAAGTTCGCAGGACTGACTTTTTCATCTTCAGTTGAAGCTGCCGCACAGGCATCGATAATTGTGGCCTCTTCTTGTTTTAAGATGGCATACATGGTGCCTTTGCCTTGAGGCACAGCTTCCTGCATGTATTTTCCACGATAATGAACGGCCTTAACCGCTTCATCAAAAGTCATTACACCTGCCGCCGCCAGAGCAGCATATTCGCCCACTGAATGGCCCAGTACTCTCTCAACAAAAACATTTCTTTGTTTTAAGAGCCCCTGCAATTTATCAAACAACATCAGGGAGTGAGCAACGATAGCAGGCTGGGTATTTTCGGTTAATTTAAGATCTTCGGCCGGACCTTCCAGCATCATCTTTTTAAGATCATAACCAGTGGCCGCATTGGCCTGATCAAAAAAGGCATAGTCTGAGAACACTTTTCCCATGCCAACGTATTGAGTGCCCTGACCTGGGAATACAACTGTAACTTTCATCATCTCTCCTAGTATTTAAGGAAAACGGCTCCGGCAGTAAGACCTGCTCCAAAGGCAGCTAACAGAAGGTTATCGCCGCGCTTGATTTTTCCTTCGCGGATGGCCTCATCTAATGCAATTGGTATCGTGGCCGAAGAAGTATTGGCGTATTTATCAACATTGATAATGACTTTCTCAGGTGGAAAACCAAATCGGTTCCCAACCGCTTCAATGATACGAAGGTTTGCCTGGTGAGGAATAAACCAATCCACATCTTCCATGGTCTTGCCTGAATCTTTAATGACCTTCTCAGAAAGAGAGGCCATGGTTTTTACGGCAGATTTAAAAACTTCCTGGCCATTCATGGTTACCCAGTTTTCGCCCTTATCCAGAACTTCCTGAGTCACACGCTTGCAAGCACCGCCGGCCTGAAGCATGAGATGATCTTTCTTGGTTGAATCGGCCGCCAAAGTTGTGCTGTAAATTTGAGAGTCTTCATTCTCAGAAGCACGACCCAGAACTACAGCTCCACAACCGTCACCAAAAAGAATACAGGTATTACGGTCATCCCAGTTATTAAATGAGCTGGTCATTTCTGTACCCACAACCAGAATGTGTTTATACACTCCCGTCTTAATCATTGCATCCGCCATCGGCAGAGCGTACAACCAACCAGTACAAGCAGCATTAATATCCAAAGCGCCACAAGCATTAGTGATGCCAAGTTTATGCTGAAGCATGCAGGCGGTGTTAGGGAAGAACATATCAGGTAAGGTTGCTGAAACTAAAATGAAGTCGATATCATTGGGAGTGAGGTTGGCCGCTTCTATGGCCTGCAGGGCCGCAAGTTTTGCCATTCCGCTGGGAGATTCATCTTTTGATAAATCTGCAATTCGTCTGGTGTGGATACCAGTTCTCTCCACAATCCATTGGTGATTAGTATCGACTCGTTTAGCGATATCATCATTAGTTAAAATTTTGTCTGGGAGAAAGCTTCCAGTCCCAAGAATTTTTGTGTTAAAAAGTTTCATAGATCGTCCTTGTCACTTAACTTTGAGCACAAATAAAAAAGCCTTCTTTCGAAGGCTTATTTATTTTGTTTTATTTTGAAAGCTTAGACCTGAGCAGCATTTGCGTCAGCTTTAACTTTGATTTCAAAAACTTGTTTACCTTTATAGTGGCCACAAGCTGAGCATACACAGTGTGGAAGAACAGAGTCACCACAGTTAGGGCAAGCCTGAGGGAATTTTCTATAAAGTTTATGATGTTGACCAGCTCGTCTTAAACCTTTACGCGAAACGCTGGTTCTTTTCTTAGGTACTGCCACAAATCCTCCGATATTACTCTAATGCTTTATCTAATTTCTAAAATTGAGGTTCTATTTCTAATACAGATTCCACTGCTTGCCAAGTGCATTTATGGAGTGTCAACGCCCTCTATTTTGCTTTCCGCGTCAAGGACGGGGTATTGATTGTAATTTAGGAATATTTGCTCATGCAGCATTTCCTGGAAATCAATAGTCCGTTTGTTATAAAAATAGATCTCGTAGACGTCATTTTCCACGTAAGTTTCGTCAATTCCTGCGAATAATTCACTGGTTGCGAGCGCTTCATCAATAAATACAATCTTAAAGGGAACGTCTAATTGGACTGTCATGGGCTTCAAGGTCCGGACACATTCTGTAACATAGTCGGCCTCAACGATCCCTTTAGCGATTAAAAATTCACCCATGTCAGGCTTATTTTTCTTTTCAATTTCACCAGAAATCAGGATGGAAGTTTCTTCCAGGTACTCTTCCGGGGATCTTTCAGTAGCATTTTCATTCATTTCCATCAAAAATTCTTTAACCCAGTCGGTTTCCTGGTCCAGTTCAAATTGAATGGGATTATTGGCCGCAAGTTTGATCAAATTGATCTTGGCCCCAACCTTATCTTGCTTATTCATAGATACCTCTGTTTATGCGATAACTTCTATTAGAGATTGCACGAACTGTGAAGGACCAAACATAATGAGTTGCGAAAAAATTTTGATTACTGGCTTTTCCGGAGCAGGGAAGACGAGTTTTCTCAAAGAAATTGAGTTTCAAGCTCCAGATTCAGACTGGGATTTTCAAGACCTCGACCAACTCATCATGAAGTCCCGAGGAAAAGGTCATAAAGATCTGGCCTCAGTGATTGAAGCTCACGGATGGGAAAAGTTTCGTTTATGGGAACGACAGGAACTGGAAGGGTGGCTCAAACAAGAAGGCAAAGGTGTATTGGCCTTGGGTGGGGGAACTCTTACTGAGGCTTTACTGGAGCTTTATCAACCAATAAGGACGATTCAAATTTTATATGTCCACGCTCCTTTTGAGGCTTGCTGGGAAAGGCTCACTTCCGGAAATTCTGAAGAGCGGCCTTTAATTAAGTTAGGTAAAGAGAGGCTTTATCAGATTTACCTGGAGCGACAAAAGATTTTTAATCGGATTTCATTAAGAGCAGAGAACCTTTCTGAAAATGATTTGAAAAAAGCCGTTTCAACCCTAATTAAGCGTATGAATATTTATCGCAGTGTAACCTATTGATTTTAATAGTATTTATTTAAATTATATGAAATTAAATAGGTAAAATGAGCTGTTTGCGTATAAATATTNNTTACTCTTCTCTCTACGAGATGAGGAAGTCATTCATGTGGACTGGTCAAAAGTACAAAAGATTGAGCCAGCTGGCTTGGCCATTTTAAGTATTTTGTTTGATCAATCGATTGAAAAGAAATGCAAACTGATTCATGAAAATATTAAACCCGTTCTTAAAAAAAAATATCCTCTTATACTTTTTACGGATGAAAAGTTCAGTCAACTTCCTTCACCAGTGCTGCATGATTTTAATCGTCCCAATGCTTTCTTGTTATGCTGCCAAGGAGGAGTCGATTTAAGATATAAAGAAAATCTTGCGAGGAGTTTTTTTAATTTAGATGAAGATTTACTTTTCTCCGTCCAACTTGTCTTTAATGAACTTATACAAAATGCTGTAGATCACTCTACGTCTGAAAGATATTATATCTATTTTGGTTTAGAGGACGATGAAGTTCATTTTGGCGTACTTGATATGGGGGTTTCTCTCCCAGCTAAGATGGAGCAGAAATATAATGCTATTGATGATATCAATTACCTTGAGTTGAGTTTAAAAGAGGGGATTTCAACACGAAGACAAAGAGTTGGAGGCTTAGGACTTTTTCACACATTTCATATGATTCAAGGATTAAAGGGAAAATTTGTTTTTATCAGTCGAGATGGACAAATACGACGATATTTTTCACAGCGCAAAGTAAACAGAATGAAATTAAAACATCGCTTAAATGGAACATGGGTAATGTTTACCTTTAAAAATCAAGAGCAGGATTCATGAACATTAAAATTAAAGAAATATTTCAAACTGATTATATATCAAGGCAAGCTGGAGAAAAACTTCGATTTATGATTTTAAAAGCAATTCAAGAAAAGAAAAAAATTGTTTTGGATTTTAAAGATTTGATTGTAGCGAGTACTTCATTCTTTGATGAGGGGATAGCAAAGCTGGTTGATGAAAAGGTAAGTATAGACGAATTTGACAATTTTATTGAGATTATCAATCTGAATAAAAATGATAAAAAAGTGCTTGATAAAGTTACTGATTACAGAGGATTTAATTTAACTCTCAAACAGGCCCACCCTTGGAGATTATGTCCCATTGGGGAGCATTGGGTTAAAGAGCATCCTCGTTCGTCTAGCCGAGGAGTAAGTACTGTTGTTGATGGACACTGCCGCAAGAATCCAAAAGGGAAAGATGTCATTACTGCCGAGGAGCTAGTCGAGATTGCAAATAAGCATTTTCAACAGATAAAAAAGCTTCCTTCCACCAAGAGTTTAAAGTTTGAAGATGGAAATAAATATGACGCTGTCATAGGTGGTTGGTGTGAATATTGGAATAATATCCTTAAGCCAAAAATTGACCTTGATCCTGATTTGATAAAAGCACTTATCGCCTCAGAATCAGGATTTCAGGCAGTACCAAAAGGGCCAAAGGGACACAAGGCGATTGGGATAATGCAATTAATGCCTGAAACGGTTAAGTACTTGGGGAGAAATGGTCGCGAATTAAAAGATCATTTTGTTGAACTGGACACTAAAGATGCTGAGAATCCAACCATTAATATCGCTGCTGGAGTCCGCTGGTTATTTCGAAAGTATGAACTACTTGAGTACAAACTGAAAAGAACTCCCACTTGGGAAGAAGTCCTTTATGATTATAAAGGATTTACAGGTTCTAAAACTGAATTAGCTAAAAAGTCCAAGCTAATTTTAGATGGTTTTTTGAAGGAACTTAAACAATGAAAACTTTTTTTTCTCTTATCTTGATTTTTACTTTTAGCTGTAGTCACAATTCGCGACTCAAAGTGAATAACTTGACGGAGAAAATATATGATGTTGAACAGGCCCGCGGAAAAATTTTTTATTTTTGTTCTGAACCCGAAGGTGAAGAACCTAGGAGTTATTTGAGTATATATTTGATGACGGATAAAAAAGTGGACCTGTTTTTCTCTCGTCGTAAACTTGGAACAAAAGAATGTTTAGATTGGGTTAAAGAAATTGACCAAATCTATGAGGAATCCAAATGGGTGAGGCTGGTCGGAGTTGAAGGAAGTAATTCAAGCTTTGAAGATAAAGATTTACCCGCCCATTTAAACCAAAAAGACCCGGTTACAGTAAATTCAACATGGTTTTTTAGCAGAATAGTGACAAATCAGGGGTGTATGGGGCATTTTGGACATGAGTGCAACCCCGGTTTTACTGAAAAAAAGATCTACCAGGAACCTTAATACTTCACACATAATATTGCCGTTTGGTTTTCCTCTAAGATACCATGTGTAAAAGCTTACATTTGGTCGGGAGGACCTATGCAGACCACACTTCAAGGAATAGAACTTTCTGTGGCGATTCTCATGGATGACATGAATAGTGCCAAAGATATTGCCGGCGCTCTAAGACAGCACAATATTCTGGCCCACCACTATCAAAGCCTTGATGAATTCTGGGTTGCTTGTTCCATTCAGGTGCCAGATCTGACGATCGTGGATGTCACGAAAATGAGTCAGGGGAGTATTCAGTTTAAAACTCACCCGAAGGTGCAGGATAGATCTCTCGCTTATGCTTTCTTCTCCAAAGACTCGACAAAGATTCTTCTTCAATCCACACTTGGTCTGAATCCGATTGGTTATATCCACCAGGATATGGCCTTGAATGCCCAGATCATGGGACTAGTTACCCGCCGGGCGGATGAAATTAAAAATCAAAAAGAAAAAGCTGAACTTGAGACCCGCATCCAACGACTGCAAGCTCGCTCCCAGCGTCTGATCTCTGAAAGATCGGATGCGGAAGAATTCCGTGCTCATTTTGAATATATCCGAAATCTCTGTGCAGAAATTGAAGATGAATCCACTCGTCAGGACTTTACCACTTCTCTTCTAGGTAAACTTGAAAAGTGGGAGGCGATCGACGGTTACGGACTGTATGAATTAAATCAAAACGGCCAGAAGCTCATCGCCCCTGAAATTTCAAAACGTAAATATCATCCTTTTCCTTCTTTATGGTTGGGTCAGGAAAATACTCAAGGGATTGAATCCTTCGCTCAAGACATGGCCACGCAAGTTGCCAACGACTTGTTTGAAATTGATCCTGTCTCTATTCGCATTCACGCTGGAAGTACTAATCCAGAACTTCTTTTGTTTGTTTCCTTTCGCGAAGAGCGCATGATGAACTTCCCGTGGGACGTACTGGAAAGTATGCTGAGTTCAAGCTTTCGACGTTTAAAGCTGTATCAACAAATGCCTCAATACTCTTCCCAGTTTCTTCCGATGTGGGAAGCTCTGGATAATATGGACCGAATGCAGAAGGGCGGAGTTGACTCCGATATGCGGATTGTGGCCTTGAGTCTGATCCCGTTAACGGAAGTGGCCAAGAAAAGAACGAATAATAAATTTTTCTGGTCGGCTTTCTTTAATGATTTTTTCTTGCAGCTTTCAGGAAGACTTCAAAAGAGCACTAAGCTTTCACTTTTTGGACCATGGCATGTGCTGTTTTTTATTCCGCGTGAAAACGTGGAAACTGAAACTCAGATGCTTCAAGTTTTCGTTAAGCAGTTTAGCTACTGGAAGTTTTTTGAAGATAACTCTCAGGTCTTATCTGAAGAAATGCTTCCTGTTCTAAAATTAATCCCGGCTTCTTCTGCCCATTACCTTCGGATTTTTGAAAAAGAATTTGGAGATCTGAATTTAGAGGAAGAAGGCAAGCGTCTGATGAATATTGCACGATCTGACGCAAAGAGATTATCTATCTAATGAGACACTCCACCTTTCTTGAAGTTAACCTGTCTTTGATTGGACAGAACTTTCAGCGAATAAAATCCCTGGCACCCAAAGCTGAAATCCTTCCTATGGTAAAGGCCGATGCTTATGGCAACGGAATGTTGCCGATTTCTCAATTCTTAGTGAGAGAGTGTGGTGTAAAAAAACTTGGATGCGCCACTTTGGGTGAAGCTCTTCGTTTATTTGATGAGTGTCCGGATCTGGACGCCGAGGCCCTGGTATTTTCTGATAGTGAACTCTTAAATGAGAAGGCCCGAGAGGCCTATCTTCATTATAATATCACTCCTGTTATTCATAGAAAATGCGATCTGGATCTGGTTTTAAAGGATCAGGCCTTCAAGAAGATGCCGCTTATTTTGAAGATGAATACAGGGATGAATCGTTTAGGTCTTTTAAGTGAGGAGCTGGATGAGTATCTGCCGCTGCTCAAACAAAGAGGAGTGGAGCATTTCATCACTCACTTCGCCCGGTCCGCTCAGGTCATTAAACCTGAAGATAAATGTCATAAACAGTATCTTGAGTTCACACAAATAAAGAAAAAACTTCAAGACTATGGGGTAGAGATCAGATCAACATCTGTTTCTAATTCCGGAGCGATTGAACAGAAATTTGGTGTGGATGAAACTTATGTAAGACCTGGTCTTATGCTCTATGGTCCTCCGAGTGTTCTTGATCCCGTTACCTGGAAGGGTGAGCAGGTTTCACGTTTAGTGACGAAAGTTATCTCTACCTTTCATGTTAAGAAAGGTACACCAGTAGGTTATGGCGTGAACGTTGCCGATAAAGATGGTTTTATGGTGGCGGTGGCCATGGGCTATGGGGATGGCATGATGACTTTTTTAAGCGGAACCAAGCTTAATATGAAAGGTCACGTGGGAAAAATCTTTGGGCGGGTTAACATGGATGTCACATTAATCTTTTTTGATTCATCAGCAGCTTCCGACTTTAAACCGGAAGATCAGGTTGAAATCTGGAATCATGATGGACGGGTGATTACCGATATAGCTGTTCAGAGTAAAACTCACGCTTATCAACTAATGTGCGGTATCTCCGCTCGAATTCCCAGAATTTATAAAGTAAAGTAGACCTATGAGCGTTAAGGCATTTGTTGAAAATCAAATAACTGGAATAGGGGAGAGTGTTCTCAAGCACCTCACCGGTCTGGGTGATTTTACTAATTTTACTTTAAAGACCATCTTTTGGACTTTCAAACCTCCTTTTAGATTAAAACTGCTTTTTGACCAGGTCTATTTCATGGGCAATAAGTCAGTCTTCATTATATTTCTGACTTCTATTTTTACTGGAGCGGTATTTGCTTTCCAGATTTATCTGGGCTTTAAAGCCATCAACGCTGATTCATTCATTGGCCCGATTGTGACTATCGCTCTGGCCAAGGAACTGGCCCCCGTGCTTTCCGGACTGGTTGTGGCCGGTCGTTGTGGAGCTGCTATGGCGGCCCAAATCGGAAGCATGAAAGTGACGGAACAAATTGATGCCTTGGAAGTGATGGGAATAAATAGTTATCAGTACCTCGCCGTTCCCCGCATTTTAGGTGCCATGTTTGCCATGCCTCTTTTGTCTGGTCTATTTCTCTTGATAGGTTATTGGGGATCTTGGCTCATTGGAGTTAAAGTTATCCAGATTGATGAAATTCTTTATACCCAGAAAATTAGTGATTTTATGACTCTGGGGATGGTGGCGGAAGGTTTAATCAAAGCGACTGTCTTTGGTTACCTGATTGGCATTATCGGAACTTATCAGGGATTTAATGTCACTGGTGGTGCTGAAGGCGTTGGTAAGGGAACGAACATGGCCGTTGTCTGGGGAATGATCACTGTTTTAGTTGTAGATTTCTTCTTAACTAGTTTCCTGGCGAAGATTCTATGAGTAGTGAATATTCAGTTGAATTTCGTCACATGACTAAGAAGTTTGGTGATGCCACGATCTTAAGTGATCTTAATTTTGGTATTCATCGCGGAAAAATAACGACCATCCTGGGATTCTCCGGGGCCGGCAAGACCACATTAATGAAACATATTCTGGGTCTGGTAGAACCGACTGAGGGGGAAGTTGTTGTTCTTGATACTGTGATTGGAAATTTAACCGAACTTGAACTACGAGAGTTTCGCCGTAATTTTGGTATGGTTTTTCAGTATGCTGCTTTATTTGATTTTTTAACCTCCTTTGAGAATGTGGCGTTTCCATTGAGAGAATTTACCAAAATGAATGAACAGCAGATTCATGAAAAAGTCATGAATCTTCTTGAGTCTGTTGGTATTGCCAAAGAAGCCGCTCAAAGACTCCCATCCGAACTTTCAGGTGGGATGAGAAAAAGGGTAGGTCTTGCCCGGGGGCTGGCACTTGATCCTCATATTATGCTTTACGATGAACCCACTTCAGGGCTGGATCCGATCACCACTCACGTCGTTTATGATCTGATGAGGGATACTCACCGGCAGAATGAACACCGGGGTTTTTCCTCTATAATTATCTCCCATGATATTCATGCCACACTTAAATACTCAGACTATATTGTCTTCATGGAGAAGGGAAAAGTAGTTGAGCATTTGGATGTAGAAAATTTCAAAAAATCGGAAAATCCTGTCATTCGAAGATTCCTTGAGTTATAGCCGGAATCGATTATCATCAATGAATAACCGATAGTTCGAGTTATTTGAATTTTGATGGAGTAAATTCTTGAATCCACTGAAAGTAGGACTCCTAACGTTGGCGGCAATGGCCAGTGTAGTGGTGATGTCATTAAAGATAACGCAAAACCAATCTGGTTTTGGAAAACATATTACTTATCAAACCAAGCTTAAAGATGCTTCGGGTATCTTTGAAAAAACTCCTATTAAAGTCGCGGGTATAAACGCTGGTCGAATCAAAAGTATTGAACTTGAAAATTCTGAAGCACTCATAACTTTTGAAATCGTCGATAAAATTAAAGTTACACCGAATGCGAAGTTGAAAATTAAGAGCGTGGGCCTATTAGGTGACAAGTTCATAGATATGGACTTAGGAGATCAGCAAGGTGAACGCCTGGCCGAAGGATCAAGAATTCCCACTGAGGGTGGAGAAGGGCTTGATAATCTTGCTAAGGATGCCTCACAAGTTTTAAAAGAAGTTAAAGAAATTGCAGCAACCGTTAAAGAATCCCTTCGTGATGATGAAGGGAGAAATATGATTAAGCAAATCGTCACAAATATAAATGATATGTCTGCAAGTCTTAAGCGTATCACTACCGGTAACGAAGATAAGATTAATAAAATCATTGATGATATTGAAGCTGTCTCTTCTCAACTAGCTCATGAAACTGATCGATATCAAAAAGACTCTCTTATGGGAGACCTGGCAAAAGTCGGGCCAATCCTGGATAAAGTCGATGCCGCTATGTCTGATCTTAAGCTGATTGTTAGTGATGTTAAAGATGGTAAAGGGACTGTTGGTAAACTACTTCGGGATGATGCTGTGGTTGATCAGGTTTCCCAAACTCTTTCCAGCGTGAATCGTTTAGTTAACCGAATCAACAATATTGAAGCTGATATTGGCCTGTCAACTGGTGCCAATACAAGAACTGGATCTGATACCAGATTTGACATTGATATCTATCCTGCCCCTGAAAGATTCTTCCGCTTAGGGATTGTGACCAATGAATTTGGCCCGGAAACTGAACGTGAAACTGATACCTATACAAGTGTAAATGGCGGGGCAGAGACCAAAACATCTGTCCGAAAAGTGGATAAATCAGATTTCAAATTTAACTTCCAGATTGGTCGCAGGATTCAGCGTTGGGGACTACGTGCTGGCCTAATTGAATCGACTGGTGGTGTTGGTCTTGATTACTATATTCCGGACTACGGCATTAGATTTGGATCAGAGCTATTTGATTACCAAAAGGATGCAGGACCTAATCTTCGACTCGTAACAGAAATTAAAATTTGGAACGTTTTATTTGCCCGAGTGGCAGGAGAAGACTTAATCTCTAAGGACGGAAAACAAAGTGCCACCATTTCAGCTGGTCTAAGGTTTAATGATCAGGATCTGGCAGCACTTATAGGAATATTTGCCCGGTAATTATGGATAAAAACTGGCTGATTAGAACTAAATCGAACCATATCCTTGGCCCCGTCTCTAAAGAGAAGGTGCAAGAGCTTTATAAAAATGGCTCGATAAAACCGGATGATGAGGTTTGTTCAGGAAATGGTTACTGGTTTTTCATCAGAGAAGACGAGATGGTAGAAAGATTTCTTACCGGAAATGAGATTCAAGGTTTTAATCCCATCAGCGAGGCCAAAGATGTTATCACTCAGGCACCTGAAACCCAATCTATTGATAGCGATGATATAACCCGGGTTGGAGGGCTTAATTTGTCTCTCTTGACGGGCCAAACAGACAGGATACCTTCCTCGCCTGAAATTCCCATTCCTAAAGACCGATCTCAGACTTCTAATCTCAAAGAAACTCCCTCTCCTGAGGTTAAAAAAAAAAATAACTCAGGATTAAAATCTAAAGCTACTCCCCGACAAACTAAGCCTCTCAAAAAACAAAATTACCTAAAATATATCGGCATACTGGGATTCCTATTTCTTTTCTTGATGGTCTATTTCAGAAAGTCGATTATTCGTACATTCTTCCAGGGAGAAATGACTTTCAATCCTATCTCTCTCATATTAAATGATGGTCATGCTCAGGAAGTTTTACCAGAGCAAAAAAAAAATCTATTAGAGAGTAGCATTACCCTTGAGGACATTATTTTCAGGCCTTCCATGGGGCTGGATGGTTTCAAGGTTACCAGTTTCCTTAGTATCGAAGAAATCAATTGTTCTGATTTAAATAATGAAATTTTCCAATTAGGTGTCATTCTTCATCCTCCGGAACTTGTGAATGAGAAATTTCTCATTAAGCTCCGTGACTGTTTTCTAAAGCTCGAGGAGAGTCATCCTGTAAAGAAGTGGATGAAATGGATGTCAAAAAGTGAGCCGTTAAATAAGAAAGAACTGAAAATACAGAGTAAATTAACTGAAATTATTAATTCCCAGTTTAATCTGATCACAGACTTAAAAGTAAGAAATGAGATTGTTAAAATTTTACATGAAGTACCCGAAAACACTTTAAGCGAGAAAGTTCTCAAATCTTACCTCTATCTGATGATTGGCAATATCGCCCGTTCTGATAATATTTTAAGAGAATTCATAAATACCCCTCCATTTGAAAATTGGAAGAAATCAAAGGTGTCCGGAAGTTTCTATCATAAATTAAGTAGCAGTTTAATGGCCCAGCTGTTTACGAAACTTTCCCAACATCCGGCCGATCGTCGTTCTTTTGAACTTTTTTGTTTGTATCTGAAAAATTATTATAATGATGAATCATTGCTTGGAATCGCTGGAAACATCGACACCAGTGCCGTTGAAGCTGCCTTGGATTTAAAATATACAGAAGTTCTAGCACCCTCATTGGTTCAATTCATTAGGCTGTCCAGAATGGGTGAAAATCATCGAATGAAGCTTCTTAGAGACTTTAAAAAGGTACCTCTATCAGAGCAGTCCTATTGGATCTGGCCGTTTATGAACATTGGCCCCCTTGTTTCAGATGCTCTCAATCCTGAGCTTTTGAGATTAGAAAAAGAAGATGAACTTTGGTTTATCTATTTAATGGATAATGAAAAACTTGCAGATTTTTTCTCAAAAAAACACGGCAAAAGCTTTTTACCCAGTCGCAGGCCTTATCTCAAGGCCAATCTGGAGAATCCACAAGTATTTATGCTTAGCTTATACAAGCTCATAGAGTTGGGTGATATTAATAAAGATCTGGTGCAAAAAACGACTGAACACATTACTCATGACTGATTACTCTCAGCCTGACTTCTACCGCTTTAATGAAGATTCATTAAAGCTGGTGAAATGGGTATCGATGAAAGTCTCAAAAGCTTCTCAGCTGCTTGATTTAGGAGCAGGCTGCGGAGTTATAGGAATTGAACTGGCCAACCTTTTAAGACCGGAAAAACTGAATCTGCTGGAGGTGCAGACGGAGTTTGTTCCTCATATTCAAAAAAATATAAGAACTCAACTAAAGCATCGGATACCGGTTGAGGTTGTGAACGAATCATTTGGGAAATGGTCTCCTAAAAAGAAGTACGACCTTATTACCTGTAATCCTCCTTATTTTTTGCCAGGAAGAGGGGAGCCTTATAAAGATGCACGAAGAGAGCTCGCACGATCTTTTGTTCTGGATAACTGGAAGATTTTTTTTGATACCCTTGATAAAGCGATGACAGAAAGTGGTCGGGCCTTTTTAGTGATTAGGGACGATAGATTTATTTTAGATACGATAAAAAAAAACAATCAACTATTTGATTTACAGGTCTTTAAAGAAAGTAATCTCATATTTTTAGAATTATCGAGACTGTATAAAAATTGAAGTGAGTATTTCTTTTAACTCAGGATCCTCTACGTCTCCAAAAAGCCTCTCTGCTTCCATTTTCAAAATTTTGTATTGAGGAGACTGAGGATGCAACTTAGGGGGAGCTGGATTTTTAGATTCCTGAATCTTTACTTCATTGAAGAAGTTTTCCTGGGTTTGAAAAACCAGTTTCTTTATTACTGCCTTTAGTTCTGGAAATATCTTGAATATCTGGACTTTTATCTCTTCAGCTAAAAACGATAGTTGATGAGAATAACTAGCATGTTTGGCCATGACAAAAAGTGAGCCATTTTTGATTTTAAGGGGGGAGGTCACGGGCGAGAGTTTGGGACCTACAATATCGGGCCATTTTTTAATTAATTGGAGGAAATCGAAAGTCTGGTAAAAAGAGTGAAGATTTTCGCGCTTAAGGTCATGAGAGTCATACCTCTCCAAATCTTTGTAATTTAAGCCTTTAAAATCGATTTTTTTGAACATGATTTATACTCAGTAACCTAGCTCTTCCCTCTTGTCCATGATATAGAATTATCATGCTTAGGTTAACTCTTTTATTATTAATTACTGCTTGCAGCGGCTACCGCTTTTCCCAGCAGGATAATCCATTATCCCAATATGGAATTCAGAGTCTTTCCGTACCCATGTTTTATAATTATTCCAATGTAACTGAAGTCCATGCGGATTTTACCCGTGAAACTTACCGCTTGTTAACTGGATTTAGTGGTCTGAAGCTCATTAATGGTTATAAGAAAAATGCCGATGCTGTCTTAATTGGAATCATCAAATCTCCAGAAAAAGTTGCTGAAACGATACGTCCGTCAAATCTTAGAGTTGCCCAGGAAAAGGCCAGGGAGGCGATCGGATCTCAAAGAGAAAATTTCTATGTTCCGGGTACTTCTGATGTTCAATTATATCTTCAGGTTATTGTTATCAAAAAACCTACTGAAGAAGAGTTAGCGCTTTTAAAGTCCGGAATTGGCGATCAGATAAAATCCACTTCTAAAGTAATTTTCAATGAACTCATTCCACTGCGCATTCAATACACCCGTGAAATCCTGGATGGAGCAGGTGTGCAAGTAAATTCCACTCAAAATATCGGGGTTCAAAGAAAGATACTGAAGAATCTATCAGAAAGAGCTGCAAATTCCATAAGGGATATGATTTTGTATGCATTCTAAATGGCAGATCTGGGATTTTTTTTCTTCTTATAATCGAGATACCTTAAAGTCTTATGAGGGAATACTGGCCCTAAATACCTTTGATCCTATTTGTCTTAAATTGGTGAAAGACTATCTTACTCGTGGCCTGACCGATCAGGTTCTTCATTACAAGATGGCCTCAGAAGTGACCAAGGCGTGGATTGAGGAAGAGTTTCAAACATTAAGCTTATTCGGTAATACGGAAAGCTTTTTTATCCATCAGGCCCATGATCTTCCGGCAGATATTTTGGAAATATTCTCCAAACTCGAAGTCAGCGGCAGATTTATACTTTTAAGTTTTGAAAATGAACTTACGCCTTGGAAGAAGCTGGTTAAAGAAGGCAAAATTGCGACATTGGTTATTGAATCTCCACGCTTTTGGGAACTCAATAAGCTTTTAGATTTTGTCTGTGCCCATTTACGATTGCCTTTAAGTTATGATTCAAAAACATGGATACTAGATGCTCTTGATAATAATTTAGGATCTTTCTATAATGCTTGTTGTTTGATTAAACTAAATCATCCCGAAGCCAGAGAAGTTACCCTCTCGAATGTTAAAGAGCTCCTGACCCTTGAAAAATTGGACCAGTTTCAACTGGCTTCACTTGTTGCACGAAAAAAACATAAAGAGTTCTATGAGAAGCTGGTGGCCTTACAGGGGGACTTTGAAAAAATGCGTGGTTTTTTCAATTTCATGCAATCACATTTAATTAAGATGGCCGATACTTCCTACCTTTCTAAAAAACCACGGCTCACTCAGTATGATAAAGATCTTCAAAGTACCTCAAAGCTGTGGAAAACTTCTGAATTAGTCATTGAAATTGAGAAATTTAACCATTGGGAGCTTCTCTGTAAGCGGAAGGACTCTCATCTCTGGCATGAGATTAAAGAGGCCCATTTAAGATCCCTGTAATGAAATAATACCCTGGTACTGTCTAAGATTTAGACGGCCCGTCTAAACTTCAGTCACTCTCTCCCACAACACTAAGGATTCCCGTCATACCCATTTGGCCCTCACTTTGCAGGTTTACTACAAAACCTAATTATTGAGGAGTTCCCATGAAAGCATGGAGAATGGTTCTGGTACTTTCATTTATCTCTGGTCATTTATTTGCTCAAGAGCAGCTTGCTCTTAGACTAAATGAACAAGGAATGATGAAAATCCTTCGAATGGCAGTTCAATACAATACGGCGACAAAAGAAAGCCGAACAATTGTCATTCCTCAAAACATTTATAAATTTACGATTCCTAAATCCCAGATCCTTTCTAATCCAATTATTCCTGTTGTAAATGAAATCAGCGACCTGAACTTGAACAAAGACCTTAACTTTTATCTTAATACCTCAGACATAAAAGTCAGCGGGGATGTAGATCAGAAAAGCCTGAAAATGGCCATCTCCAACTCTAGTGATAATGGTTTTGATTTAAGTTTAAGTATTGATATTCCCCAGGTCGTTATGGATGCTTCTCGCCTTGCTTTGTGTGAAGATAAGGATAGGTATTCAAAAAAGTGCGGACAGGGACTTCAAGCTTCTTTATCACAATTAAAGATAAAAACAGTTGGAAGGCCAATTACAGTAAAAGCAGTACTTCGACTACGTACTGATGGTCATGTTGCCCGAGTAACAGTGCGGTCGGTAGAAACTAATCTGGAAGGGAAAAATGCTCCCAATCTTGATATTAATTTCAAATCTGTAGATGTCCCAAGAATCGCCATTGTTATCAATGGGCAAGAAACTGAACTTGATACTTCCAGATTAAAAAATGAAATTCTTAAGTATAAAACGTTCCTTTCCAAAAAACTTTTGAGTTTTGTCGCCGATTTCGTTGCTGGTGATTTAGTTGAAATGCTTAACGTTTATTTAGTTAATACAGAAGTGGCGACTTCCTATCAGATCTATCGCAAAGATGTTCCTGTTAAGTTTGATGAGTTCTTGAGTTTCCCGAGACCAATGCCAGCGGGGTACATACGTTCAGCAATATCTGAATTTGAAAAAAGAAATAATCCCATCAATACCATGATGGCACAGATTTCTGAGGTGATCAGAAGTGCTCAGGTTGAAATCGCTCTTAAAAAGATTTCGACGCCTGAAAATAAGGATGTAGAACTTGCAGGACTTGTTAATCTTGTATTGAACGGACGTGGTCTTAATGTCAGAAATACTCTTGGAAATTCTTTTCGGCCACTTCCGAGGCTTGATCTGACTTCACATCGAAACAATGACATTAATCTTGCGATTTCTGAGCCCGTTATAAACGGAGCTCTCGATCTGGTAAATTCTACTGGTCTCTTTCAGGAAGTTCTGGAAGCCGCGGCTCCAGTTCCTGGTGTTTCAATCAGAAGTGTAAAAATGCACTTCAACGGAAATAAAAGCTTAGTTGCCGTTGTTAATGCTCAAGTGGACCTTAAAAAGCTTCACTCTAACAGTATCGCTTCATGGTTCAAAAATAACATAGCCGTCTTCCTCGAGAGAAACAATAACAATTCAGTGATTTATTTCCCGATTGAAGTTGAAGTCATTCCTTACTTCAAAGCTTTGGCATCTGGAGGAACAGGTGTTGATCTTAAAGTTTTATCACCATTTAATTATGCCGAACTGCCTAATCGTTACAACTATCCAACTAATGTCCCTAAGATGAGCGAGATTGTAAAGGCCGGTGTAATGGATGAATTAAGAGGATCACTTGAGCCCCATACCAATAGAATTTACAGTGTTGATCTCTCTAAGTTTTTGAATCAGGCAGGAGTAGAGTTCCTGCCGAAATCAATTTCAATAAATCAATCAGCTTACCTGCTACTGAATATGGATTTAGTGGATATCAAGTTTAACAGCAAAAACCCAAATAAAAGATAAGGCACAAGTATGAAAAACTGGACAGGATTTATTCTGGCTTTAACTCTTATCTCTGGTCATGTGAGCGCAGAGGTTTTTAAATCGCCCGATATCATCATTGATTCCAAGCTGGACTATGATTGGTCAGGCGTCCTGATTTCAAAATTCAGGACGATGCTTAAAAATAATAATATGAATGATCCTTTTAAAGGGAAAATTGCTGAACCAATTCTCATTAATGAATCCAGAATTGGAGACTACCTTCCAGCGAGCTCAAAATCATTCATGCAGAGCTTTGGAAATGCCGTTGGTTTGCAAATGATTAAGTCAGAAACAAAAGTCTGGATGCATGGACTTTCGTATGATGTGAAAGGTTTTAAAACTAATCTCAAGGCAAGCCAGGCAGTCGCCGATGGCCTGGTCATGGGAACTGAATTTTCTGCCTCTGAAGTAGGACTTAAAGCGGATAAGATATCCTTGACTTTAGTCATTCCTGGGAAAAATCCTAATGCCTCTCCAATCTTTAAAGTGGATATTATTAATCCTGTTATTCGGGCATCAGAAGAGAATCTTATTAAATTTTTCACCCAGATTAAAATTCAGGATAATAAGGACTTTTTTAAGCTGCAAATCCAGAAGGCCAACTTTGACCAGATGGCGCGGGGACTTCTCAGTCGTCCTCAGGATATTCATTTGGATTTCGAACGAATTATTATTCCGGAAGTCGGTTTGAAAATCGGAAATAAAACCGTTAATTTTTCTCCGTCTAAAATTGAAAAACTTATTCGTGATAATCAACCGGCGATTAAAGGGCTTCTCTTGGCCCAGGCCGCAGACATTCTTCAATCAAACACTACAGAAGCTGCCTTTAGAGTACTCGAGCAAGTTAAAATTAATAAGGAACATTGGCTGAACACAGATTCTATCCAAAGCCAAATTATGATTTCTCGTTTCAGTACCACTACTTCCGGAGATAATATTGAAATAAATTTGCCGGGAGATTTTTGTACGAGTGAAAAGTTTAATCAATTAAAGAAACAGTGTATCCACAGTAAGGTTACTCAAACATCTGAGACTCGCTTAAATGCAAAACTTCATAAAGATTCTGTTTTTGTTATGAAAGATCTGATGGACCGTGGGGAAGCAAATATTGTAGCGAGTATATCTGAGGATTATTTAAACAAACTTCTGGTAGCTACATATGATGCTGGTCTTTGGAAGACTGCATTGGATGAGGCAGGAGTTGATCTCGGCCCGAATAAAGTCATCATGCGTATGGATAAAAGAGGGGATTCGGGAACTCTGATTATGGACGTTATTTATAAACCAACTAAAATGGAAAAACTGATAACGGGCTCTAAAGTTATTCGTTTCCCATTAGTTCTGGATATTGCAGTAAGAGTTGAAAAAATTATTGATGAACCGGTTATTATCGTACGTCTTAATGATGTTGATACTTCCGATGAAACATTGATCTATGGTCGCCCTGATGAGAACTTGATTAGTACTGTTCAGGACATTCCCCGGTTTAGAAATAAAGTCGCAAACACTATTCGCGAAAAGCTGGCAGCACTTAGCAATAAAGATTTGATTGAACTTCGTTATCCTGAATTAAAAGGACTTGGTCTGGATAAGGTTGATTTCTTGTCGGATGGTAATGGCAGAATGAATGCCATTATGCGCCTGGAAGATCTTCTGGCCGAGGATTAGTAATACACCTGGGCCTTGGCCTGCATGAATGAATACATAAAAACAGCATTAGGGTCGTTGGCAACACGACCCAATTCTTCTTTCGCTTTATCCACAACTTCCTGCTCGACGTACTTATCTTCGACTAATTTATCAGAAGCTGAAAGCAACAGGTCTGTCCAGAAATGAATCGCTTGTTTTCTTAGGGCCGGTTGGCGGTTGTCAAAGTGCCAGGTTTTAACTTCTGTTTTAACCTGATGATATCCAACCTGAGTTAGTAAATTACCTAATTTGGCACCAATGAAAGGATCTCCAGCATGATCGTATTGATAATCATTAAAGGCCATCCAATACTTCCAGACATTAGGTGAATAAGGGTCAAGGAAGAAAGATGAATTCATTACTTCAGTAACAACAATTTCTGAACCAGGCCTCAGAACACGGCGGACTTCGCTCAGGACTTGGGCCGGATTTGGTACATGTTCGAGGATCCAGCACAGATACGCACCATCAAAACTCTGTGGTTCAAAAGTCAAATTATCGGCACTCATCTTATGAAATTCATAACGGTTGGCCGCACTTGGGAATGAACCAAGATATTTTCGGGCAGCTTCAACTTGTTTTTCGTTAAGATCTATTCCTGTGACATGAACTTTTGGGAAACGACGAAGAATGATTTCAGTCTGCGCTCCGACACCTGAACCGACTTCCAGAATTTTTTTAGCATTTGAGAAGTTTATGTTTTGAAAGATGGTAAACTCAGCAAATTCTGCTTGAGTCCGGAGCCTGGCCTGCTCAGTATCAGAAAATCCATGGAGATATGGAAATTCAGATGCTTTCTTCATTTTGTCTCCGTGTAATCTAGCGGATTATTCGCAAAAATTTTCGCCGCAGAGATCATCTCTCTAAGAGAAATTCCCGCCACATAATTTCCAAAGATCGCAAAGTTTTCTTCTTTCTTCGCCAACTGATGGAGTTTCTTAATACTTAAGTACCTCTGCATATCATAAACGGGTAAAGCTTTATCCCAATATGTATTCTCAATATGTTCGATATCTTCCGGAATAAACTCACGATAAAGAGATTTGATATCCGCTTTAATCTCTTCATTCGTACACTTCTTGCGCGAAATGAAAGTGTAAGAGTAAACATTTTCATTGTTTTCAGGAAAGATTGCTTTGTTATTGATGACACCCATGGAATTCAGCCCACTTTCCAGCGGAATCAATACTCCAAAAGATCTCTGAATCGATTTAATTTCCCGTTTCATGAATACAGTCACGCTGGTGAGCTGTTGATACTTGATTCTGCTTAATTCAAGACTAAACTCCGGTCGGATTTCCCGGGTCAATTCTGAAGCTGTTATAGCATCGGTACAAAGAATGGTGTTACCCTTGATACGGAAATTTTCTTTATAGTTAAGTTTAATATCCTGCTTTAATACATCGGCCAGTCGATTAATGAAGGTTTGCATACCTCCCTCAAAGCTAACTGAGCCAGATACTTCTAAACGGGGTTTGGCCTTCTGTCTTTTTATAACGAGTTTTACGAAATCCCAATACGAGTTGAATTGAGCAACTTGGGAGAGATCATGGAAAACGGATTTAAAGTGCAGGTTTTCAGCAGGAGTAGCATAAATGCCTCCCAATACAGGGGAAAGGAATTTTTGAATATTCTCATCACCAATAAGTGGGCGAAAAAAATCTGCCACGGTTAAGCCATCGCCGACTAAAGGTGGCTTTTTATGCCCATTAACTGCCAGCTTAGATATAAACTTTAATTGCAAAGGACGTTTCAACTTACCGTTGATCATCAGAAAGCGTTTTAATTTTTTTGCTGCAGGAATGGGTTCAAGTTTTAAGTTCTTTAAAAGATCCATTCCGTCTGCATTCATGTACAGGGCATTGGCCCCGGTTTCGATAATGCCTGCAGTTGTCTTCTTCGTTTGAATTTTGCCACCGACTTTATTTGAGCGCTCATAGATGGTTATTTTATATCCAAGATCTTTCAGGTAATAGCCTAGTATTAATCCCGAAAAGCCGGCACCCCAAATGGTAACGTGTCTGTCCTGTGGATTGAGTCTTCCGATAACTCTTTTCATATATTAGTTGTTCTTTAAAAATTCTTGTAACTCACCAGACTGATACATCTCAGTGATGATGTCGTTACCACCAATTAATTTCCCATTAACATATAACTGAGGGTAAGTCGGCCAGTTTGAAAACTCTTTCAAACCCTGCCGGATGTCTGCATCGTTTAAAATATTGAATGTTTTGAAAGGAACAGCTAGGTGTTTAAGGATGGCGATAGAATTGGCCGAAAATCCACACTGAGGCATCTCTGAGTTGCCTTTCATGAATAAAACAATTTTTGAACTGGCGAGAAGGCCTTCAATTTGTTCTTTTAGGTCTTTTGATTTATCGGTCACTTCAATTTCTGAAATATCATTATTAAGTACATTAAAAGATGACATGGTTTACCTCTTATTTAATCGATTGGAATTTTTCTTTAGTATAAGTTTGCAGTTTTACCGCATGAATTCTTTGTTTTAACTCTTCCTTCAAAAGAGTCATGAGCATTTGATGCTGCTCAAATAACATTTTTCCTTTGAAAGCATCGCTCACGACTGTGATATCGAGATGATCACGTGTACCGGTCATATCTTCCACCATGACTTCAGCGTCTGGAAGGCCTGCCTTGATTATATCTTCAACAAACTTAAAATCACTCATGATTAACCCTTAGGGGCAACCGCCCAAAAACTGGTAATAAAAGTAAGAATTCTCATCAGGAAAGTAGAGTATCCCAAAATCCTATGTTTCGCTCGAATACTGACATCTCCTGCCAGCATTTTACGTCCGCTATACACCATAAAACCATAAAGGATGACTGTGGACACGGCAAACGAAACATGGATGTTTAAAATGAGCGGGTTTGTCACTGCTTTGGAGGCCTTAAGAATGGCCGAACGACTTAGTTCCACCTGAAGTATCAGAAGAATATCCCAAATCATGGCACTACTCATGATTTTAACGTGCAGTTGACGACGGTTTCTGGCCACAATTCCTGCAAGCATAAGCAAGACAATGCAAAGTGATTGAGTTTGCATTAACCAGGTTTCCATTATTCCTCTTTGAAAAAATCTTTTTAATGCAAGTTAGCATAATTGACGAAAGTCTGCCTATTAATTTATGGTAGAACACTCACATGTCACTTCGCATAAAGGATTAAAATGGGTCTTGGATCCTGGGCCGCTATTGATATAGAAACAACTGGGGTTCATCCGGCCAATGATGAGATCATAGATCTTGGCTTCTTGCAGTTCGAAGGGACTAAACTCGTTCGCTCTTACTCATCCTTAGTCCGACCAGAAAACACTGTTTCTTCTTTTATCACTAAATTGACAGGGATTACTAACGAGCAATTAAAACGGGCCCCACTATGGTCTCAAGTTGAGCCTGAACTGCTCACACTCGAGTCTCACTCATTACTGGCCCATAACGCCAATTTTGAAGAAAGTTTTTTAAAGCGCTATTTTGATAAAATCCAGCAGCCAAATGGCCGTGAAAGTTATCACGATTCTTTATATTATCTGGCCATGATGTTCCCGGAAGCTTCTGCGCTTAATCTTGAGTTTTTCATTAATCTTTTAGGGATTGCTGAAAAGGAAGAGCATAGGGGGTTGGCCGATTCCAGGGATTTACTCAAGACCCTTCTCCTGGCCACTTATTTGACTCATCAGGATCGTGAATTTCGTATCAAATTGACGGAAGTTTTCATGGAGTTCCCTTCTGAATTCTTCTATCGGAATTTCTTTATGCTCTCGACGGATGAGTTGGAAGAAATTGGAAAAGAAATTGATTATCCACTGGTAGAAGCTGCAAAGAATTATCTTTATCTTCATAAATCTGAACCTATCAAAATGGATAAGTTCGATAAATTCCATAAAGACTTCTCGGGGCAGAATATCCAGAACATTTTACGAGCTGAGAAGGAGATAAATGAGATCCTGCCTCATTACAAGCATCGTGCTGCTCAGGAATCTCTCTCGGTTCGGGTTGGGCAAGCTTTCAAAAATCGAGTTCATGCTTTAATCCAGGCCCCAACGGGAACTGGTAAAACCATGGGATACCTTTTACCTTCTCTCCTTTTTTCATTAAGTGAAAAAGAAACCTGCCTGGTAGCTACCGGAACTAAAACCCTGCAGGATCAAGCGTTGGCAAAAGATGTCCCTCAGATCAAAAGACTGCTTAATTTAGGCGAAGAAACCAAAGTTGTTAAATTAGTTGGTTCTAATAATCATCTGTGTGAGCTTCTTTTCCGAGAAGATGAAGCAGAGCGAGCTTTTATCACGCCTTTTGGGGAAATTTTCACTAAGGCCTATTTTGAAATGCTCTTTTTTTATAATTCCCGGGTTCCCTATGAAAAGAAACTAACCCGTGAACAGATTCCTTATATTTTAAAAAAACTAACACCCGAGTTGTCAGAGAAAGAAACTGCGTTGGCGGTGGATTATCGTGCTTGTGCCGGCCAAAATTGTCCGTTAGTGAACCAGTGCTCTTATGTTCAAGGGCTACGGGAAGCCAAAGAAGCGAAACTGATCATTGGAAATCATGCTTTAATGCTTAACTGGCCCAGAAGTATCCCTCGCCCGCAATATATCGTGGTAGATGAGGCCCATCGATTGGAGCATGAGGCGACCAAGGCCTATAGCCTTGAAGTACAGCATCGAAATATTGAATCTCTTTTGAAGAATTTGCCGCAAGGAATGGGGGCCTTGATTTATCTTCTTTCCAATATGGAAGATGAGTTTCAAGTCGAAAACACCATTTCCCAGTTACGGGAACAGACTCAGTTTAATTTAAAAATGCTGCGTGATCATTTTGAAGGGCTGCCAGGAGTAATGGAAGCCTATTTTAAAAAACTGCCTAACTATAGTCCAGCTTACTCCAATGAGCTGCCTTTTCCCAAGAAAGCTGAACTGAAGGATTCCCTTGCCGCTACCATCTTGAACCATATTGAGAGCATGGGTTTTATTTTTGAGAACCTTTATAACCTGTATATGCCTTTTATTTCCCGCTGGGAAAATAAAGACTTTAAGAATGAAACTCAGAAGATGAAGGCCTGGGCCGTTTTTGAGACCAACTTTGGCTCTTTGGAAAGATTGGTGACGGCCTTCAAGCACTATCTGGAAAATCCCTCTGACTGGTCGACTATTCTGAAGTATTCCGAGAATGAAGGTTATAGCCTTGAGTCTTCCCCGATAGATGTGGGTAAAAAAATTCATGACGAGCTTCTGGTGACAAGTTCTTCCGTGGTCTTTACTTCGGCCACTCTGGGAAATGCTTCAGGAGACTCAGGTGTTCAGGGTGTTGAGTGGATGACAGGTTATACCTATCTTGCTCCAGATAAACGTTTTAAATCAGGTCTCTACCTTGATGCTGTTTACGATTATAAAAATAATTCTAAAGTCTATCTGTGTCCGGATACGAGGAATATCTCAGATCCTTTATTTGTTCCTGACTTGTTAAAAGAAGTCAGTCCTCTCATTACCAGGCTTGGCGGTAAAACCTTGTTACTTTTTTCTTCGAGACTTCGTTTCGAAATGGCGACTGATATTCTGCTCAGGGAGTTTGAAGGAAAAATACCTGTTTTTGTTCAAGGTCTTGGTAAGAACGTCGTAGAAGAATTCAAAAAAGAGTCAGGAGCAATCCTGATTGGGATGGAGAGCTTTGGAGAAGGAATTGATATTCCCGGCGAGAAGCTTTCATTTATCGTCGTAGATAAGATCCCAGATGTGAGACAGGATCTGGTTATTCAAAAACGAAGAGACTTCTTTGAATTTAAATTTGGAAATGAGTTTAATGACTACTTCCTGGCCCATAGGACCCGTTCTCTTCATCAAAAGTTTGGACGCTTACTCAGAACTGAAAACGATCATGGGGCCATCTTATTGGTGGATAACAGGGTTAAGAGATGGAAAGGCGGGACACTACGGACTTTCCAAAAACTCATGGAACCATATCAGATTCTTTCTATGCCGCTGAATCAAGCGACTAAGGAAATAGCTGAGTACTTCAAAGTTTAATTAAAAGTTTTTCTTTAAGTTTTTAATGACGATTTTCTGATCACCCTTGATCAGTTGATACGGAATTGCGTAGTGCTTACTGATAAAGAGCTCTACCGGTTCCTCAGCAATGGCATGGGAAGAATCATATTCATAAAGACAAAGGTGGCCGGCCGAAAGGGAGTTGCCATGGAGTTTGAAATCCGGCAAATCTCTGGTGGTAAACTCAGCATAGACCACTTTTTCAGTTGGTGGTGCCTGGTAGACCCAATCATTGTTCGAGCTAATTAAAACAACTGGAGTCCTACCAGTTGCATCGAACTTCCGACTTAAAGTAAATAAAGCTGAAGTGCTGACAGCAGGTGAAGTTAGGTAATGCTTTGCGCTAAAAGGCCGCGTGAATTCCTGAGTGCTCTGTGAATTTTGAAAAGTGTAATGGAGCTCTTGATTTGTAAGATCCACCTTATAGACTTCCTGGGCATATTTATTACCAATGGATTTTTCTATCCTCGCAAACAGAGGCGTGTAATGAAGATTCATTTCAAAACGCACGATAATTTTTAAAAATTCTCCTGTTTCTATTCTTGAAAGAACTTCAGCATAAATATGAAAGCTTTGGGCTTCAGGAAGATGAACCAGCTTGAAACTCTCTTGCGAGTAGTTCACTTCTTTCTGATAATAAAGATAAGACCCTTCGAGCAGTATTTCGGCGTTTTGTGACATGAACTAAAATTAATTGATCAAAGGCTTCCTGCCAAGAGCGGCTATCATTACGCTGTGCATCTATATATTATCTAAATGAAGTGCAGAGTTTCATTTGAGAATAAGTGATTGAAATGCTAATTTAACTGCGTCTTCTTATGACATTACGAAGGATTTCCATGATCAAAACATCTAAAGGTTTGGACATCCCCATTACGGGCAGTCCAACACAACAAATCTCATCTGGCAGTACTGTTCGTTCAGTAGCTGTCCTAGGCGAAGATTTCCACGGAATGAAGCCAACTATGCTGGTGCAGGTTGGTGACAAAGTCTTAAAAGGCCAGGCGCTTTTTGAAGATAAAAAAACTCCGGGGGTCTTATTCACTTCACCTGTCTCTGGCACTATCAGAGAGCTGAATCGCGGGGACAAAAGAGTCTTCCAGTCGATTGTGATCGATGTACTAGGTCAAGACAAAGTGACTCTTAAAAATTTCCAGAAAAAAGGCATTGGTGCTTATTCTGCGGAAGAAGCTAGAAGTCTTTTGATTGAGTCTGGTGCCTGGACTTTTCTTAGAACACGTCCGTTCTCAAAGACTCCGGCGATTGATTCTAAACCTTCATCAATTTTCATTAATGCAATGGACACCAATCCACTTGCTCCAAATCCAGAAGTGATTTTGAGTGAGCGAATGGATGATTTCAAAGCAGGAGTTGAAGCCCTGTCACGTCTTGGAGCAAAAGTATTTGTCGTCACTGCTCCTAAAACGGCAGTTGATGTGAAAAATATTTCAGGCGTTAAACAAGAAAGTTTTGCCGGCTCACATCCTGCTGGGAACGTAGGTACTCACATCCATCATCTTGATCCGGTTTCCGCCGCTAAGACTGTTTGGCATGTGAATTATCAGGATACGATCGCCATTGGATACCTTTTCAAAAATGGAGAAGTTTCAAGCGAGAAGGTCGTAGCTCTTTCCGGGCCAGAGGCGAAAAATCCTCGTCTGGTACGTACACTTCGTGGTGCCAGCATTTCTGATCTTACTCAAGATGAAACTAAATCCACTTCTCAAATCCGTTATGTCTCAGGATCTGTCCTGGGTGGTAGAACAGCGATTGGTCCTTCTAATTATGTGGGTCAGTTTCATTCTCAAGTAACTCTTTTGAAAGAAGGTCATCACAGAGAATTTCTTGGTTGGCAGTCTCCAGGGTTTAATAAATTTTCTATCAAAAATGTTTTCCTTTCTAAGTTTATACCTGGGAAGAAATTTGCTTTTGATACAAATACCAACGGCTCAGTTCGTTCAATTGTTCCAATTGGTTCCTATGAAGCGGTGATGCCTCTTGATATTCTTCCGACTCAACTTTTGCGTTACATGTTGGCCCAAAGAACTGATATGGCCGTAAATCTGGGTGCACTGGAACTTGATGAAGAAGATCTTGCTCTTTGTACTTTTGTGGATCCTTGTAAGAATGAATATGGACCAGTACTCAGAAAGAATTTAGAGATTATTGAGAAGGAAGGCGCATAATGAAATTCCTTGAACACTTTTTTGAAAGTAAAAAACCGCTTTTTGAGAAAGGTGGAAAGCTGGAAAAGTTTTATCCAGTTTATGAAGCGATTGATACTTTTGCCTTCACACCTGACTCAGTTACTAAAACAACTGCACATGTAAGAGATGCTCTGGATCTTAAGAGAACCATGATCACTGTCGTGTTTGCTTTGATTCCCGCCATCCTTTGGGCCCTCTATAATACTGGTTATCAGGCACACTTAGTTTTAGCTTCCGGGAAATTCCAGGCCATTGGTTGGAGACATGATCTTCTTATGTCTCTAGGTCTTTCCCATGATCCTACTAGTATCCTGTCTAACTTTATCTATGGTGCACTTTTCTTTATTCCTATCTTCCTGGTGTGTAATATCACTGGGGGGATTATTGAAGTTATCTTCGCTACTATCCGTAAACATGAAGTGAATGAAGGCTTTCTGGTAACAGGTTGGCTTATTCCTCTCATCGTTCCTCCAACTATACCTCTTTGGCAGGTCGCTATCGGAACAGCTTTTGGTGTGGTCTTCGGTAAGGAAGTCTTCGGTGGTACAGGGAAAAACATCTTTAACCCTGCACTCATGGCCCGAGCTTTTTTATTCTTTGCTTATCCGGCGCAAATTTCTGGCGAGCAACCTTGGGTTGCAGTTGATGGTTTCTCAGGTGCAACGGCACTTTCACAGGCCTCATCAGGTGGAGCTGAAGCCTTGAACGTTTCATGGATGGATGCCTTCCTTGGTTTCCAGCCAGGCTCAATGGGTGAAACTTCAGAGCTAGCAATCCTAATCGGAGCAGCTTACCTCATCTATACAGGTATTGGATCTTGGAGAATCATGCTTGCCTGCGTAGTGGGTCTGGTTCTGATGACTCTTACTTTTAACAGCATTGGTTCAGATACAAACGCTATGTTCAGCCTTTCTGTTCAGTGGCACTTGGTTATTGGTTCATTTGCGTTTGCTGCCGTCTTTATGGCGACTGATCCAGTCTCTGCTTCAATGACCAACACTGGTAAATGGATCTACGGGATCTTGATCGGTATGATGGGTGTTATGATCCGTGTGGTTAACCCTGCTTATCCTGAAGGTTGGATGCTTTCAATCCTCTTCATGAATGCCTTTGCTCCTACAATTGATTATTTTGTGATGAAAGCGAATATTAAAAGAAGGATGGCCCGCCATGTCTGAAACAGCTGGTAAAACCCTTACAGTCGCGGCAGTCCTTTGCGGGGTATGTTCAGTCCTCGTAGCAGGTGCTGTCGTTGTATTAAAACCAAAACAAGTGATTAACGCTGATCTTGATTTCAAAAAGAACGTTCTTATGTCGGCCGGGCTATTGAAGCCGGGTACTGATATTAATGAAGCGTTTAAAGAAGTTGAACCTGTGGTGATTAACCTCGAAACAGGTAAAGTTGCTGAGGGCGTTGATCCTAAAACTTTTGATCAAACTAAAGCCGATAAAAATCCTGATTTCGTAGAGAGCATTTCTAAAAAAAATGATATTGCCGGGATTAAGCGTCGAGCTAAACTTCAAAAAGTTTACCTGGTTAAAAAAGACGGAGCTCTCGATCAAATTGTTCTTCATGTTTATGGGAAAGGTCTTTGGTCAACTATGAAAGGCTTCCTTTCTCTTGATAAAGATGCCCTTACAGTTAGAGGTTTCAACTTTTACTCTCATGCTGAAACTCCAGGGTTAGGTGGAGAAGTTGATAATCCTAAGTGGATTGCACAGTGGCCGGGCAAGAAAATTTATAATGAAGAAATGAAGCCGGCTATTGATGTTGTTAAAGGTAATGTTGAACCAGGCATGCCGAACGCAGAATATAAGATTGATGGTCTTTCAGGGGCCACACTTACTTCTGTGGGTGTTGAGAACACATTCCTATTCTGGCTTTCAGAAAATGGTTATGCAAAATTTCTCACTAACGTGAGAACTGGAGAAATCCAATGAAATCTAAAGAATTACTATTAGACCCAGTAGTTAAAAACAACCCGATTGCACTGCAAGTTTTAGGTATTTGTTCTGCCCTGGCAGTAACATCTCAGTTAAAGCAAGCAGCCATTATGGGTGTAGCCGTTATGATTGTGACAGGCGTTTCCAGCGCTATGGTCTCGCTCATTCGCAACTCTATTCCTAACTCCATTCGTATTATTGTTCAGATGACAGTGATTGCTTCTGCGGTGATTGTTGCTGATCAGGTCCTTAAGGCCTATTTCTTTGATGTTTCTAAGCAAATGTCGGTTTATATCGGACTCATCATCACCAATTGTATTGTTATGGGCCGCTCTGAAGGTTTTGCGATGAAAAACAAACCTGTGGCCAGCTTTCTCGATGGAGTAGGAAACGGCTTCGGTTATGCAGTTCTTTTGTTAGCTGTGGGTGTTATCCGTGAGCTATTTGGTTCAGGAAAACTTTTTGGGGTTTCTATCTTAAGTCTTACCACTGAAGGCGGATGGTACCAGTCAAATGGTCTTCTCTTGTTACCTCCTAGTGCATTCTTCATTATTGGCGTTTTGATCTGGGTTCTACGAACTTACAGACCTGAACAAGTTGAAAAAGAGTAGGGGGATATATGGTTGAAGAATATTTAAGCTTATTTATTAAGAGTGTTTTTATTGAAAATATGGCCCTCGCTTTCTTTCTTGGAATGTGTACTTTCTTGGCACTTTCTAAAAAAATTGAAACCGCTATAGGTCTAGGTATCGCTGTCATTATCGTACAAACGGTGACCGTTCCTGCTAATAACTTCGTTTATAACAATTTGCTACGAGAAGGCGCTCTTTCTTGGGCAGGTTATCCTGAAGTTGATCTCTCTTTCTTAGGACTCATTTGTTATATCGGTGTGGTTGCAGCTATCGTTCAAATCCTGGAAATGGTTTTGGATAAGTATGTCCCGGCCCTATATAATGCTCTTGGGATTTTCCTTCCACTCATAACTGTGAATTGCGCAATCCTTGGTGGATCATTGTTCATGGTCGAGCGCGATTATACTTTTGGACAATCTGTGGTTTATGGACTTGGTTCAGGAACTGGTTGGGCCTTAGCTATCGTGGCATTGGCAGGGATTCGTGAGAAATTAGCCTACTCAGATATACCATTGGGTTTAAGAGGTTTAGGGATCACTTTCATAACTACTGGACTAATGGCCATCGTATTTATGGCCTTCGCGGGAATTCAACTATGAGTGAAATTTTATTAGCAGTAACAATGTTCACTGGTGTGATCCTATTTTTGGTTGTGATCATTTTGATTGCACGCTCGAAGTTAGTATCCACTGGTAAAATTAAAATTAACATTAATCATGAAAAAGACATTGAGATCCCGGGTGGCGGTAAACTTCTCACAGCTTTAGCTGCTGAGAAGATCTTCCTCTCATCCGCGTGCGGGGGCGGTGGCACTTGTGGGCAATGTAAGGTCATTGTTAAATCTGGTGGAGGAGATATCCTTCCTACAGAAACAGGCCACATTAATAAGCGCCAGGCAAAAGAAGGCATGCGCCTTTCTTGTCAGGTAACTTGTAAGCAAGACATGCAAATTGAAGTTCCTGAAGAAGTTTTTGGTATTAAAAAATGGAAGTGTAAAGTTCGTTCAAATCACAACGTTGCCACTTTCATCAAAGAACTCGTACTTGAACTTCCCGCTGGGGAATCAGTTCCTTTCCGTGCTGGTGGATTTATTCAAATTGAAAGACCAGCTGGCCTTGCCATTGATTTCAAGAATTTTGATGTTGAACCTGAATACCGTGAAGACTGGGATAAATTCAATCTCTGGAAATATAAGAGTGTTGTTCCGGATGAAACCGTTCGTGCTTATTCCATGGCAAATTATCCGTTAGAGGCCGGGATCATCATGCTTAACGTGAGGATTGCAACTCCTCATCCTAAAGCTCCTGAGACAACACCTCCAGGAAAAATGTCTTCTTATATTTTCAATCTGAAGCCAGGTGATGAAGTTACGATTTCTGGGCCGTTCGGAGAATTCTTCGCTCGTGATACTAAGAAAGAAATGATCTTCGTAGGTGGTGGTGCAGGGATGGCGCCTATGCGTTCTCATATCTTTGATCAGTTCAGAAGAGTTAAGACAGATCGTAAGGTGACTTTCTGGTACGGTGCTCGTTCTGTACGTGAAATGTTCTATGTTGAAGATTTCGATGCTATTCAGAATGAGAATCCAAACTTTAAATGGCATGTAGCTCTTTCTGAGCCACAACCAAATGATAACTGGAAAGGTCCAACGGGCTTTATTCATAATGTTCTTTTTGAACAGTATTTGAAAAATCACCCGGCCCCGGAAGATTGCGAGTACTACCTTTGTGGACCTCCAATCATGAACCAATCCGTCATTAACATGCTTCTTTCTCTTGGTGTAGAGAGAGAGGATATTATGTTGGATGATTTCGGAGGCTAAGATTTTAAAATTTTTACTTCTCATGAGCAGCCTGCTTTTAGCAGGCTGTTTTTTTAAGAGCGACCCTAAACCTGAACTCCATGTTCTTCAGGGAGATGTTTTTGGGTCCTACTACATCATTAAATATCGAGGTGATCTCGATTCCTCCAAGTTTCAAACTGAACTGGATCTTTTTTTCTCCGAGTTTAATCACGAATTTTCCACTTATCAGAAAAATTCCATCATCAGTGAATTTAATCGGTCTCGGGCCAATTCTCCAATGAAGGTCTCGCAACGTTTTATCGAAATGTTAAAACTTGCTCAGAAATTTCATACTGATTCAAATGGGGCATTTGACCCGACGCTTGGTCCGGTAATTAAACTCTGGGGTTTCGGTGGGGGTGAGAAAAAGCAATCTCCTGACGAAAAGGCACTAAGTAAAGCGATGGAGCAGGTTGGTTTTCAGTATGTTGAGTGGAATGAAAAGACCCTTACAGTTTGGAAGACACGTGATTTATTACAGTTGGATATTAATGCTTTTGCACCCGGCTGGGTGGCAGATTTGATAGGTTCAGTATTAATTGCCAAGGAGATTAAGCATTTTATGGTTGATCTAAGTGGTGAAATTCTCTTTAAAGGCACCAAGGAAGAAAATGTTCCTTGGATCGCTGGGATTGAGAAACCCACTTTAAAGCGAGCTGAGAGCGTCCAGATGGCATTCAAAATGTATGATCAGGCCATTTCCACTTCAGGGAATTATCGTCAATTCTTCGATGATCATGGAGTTAGACGATCCCATATCATTGATCCAAGAAGCGGGAAGCCGGTGGGCCATTCAATTTCCTCTGCTTCCGTGATTGCAACCACGGCCGCAGAAGCTGATGCCTGGAGTACTACGATGATGGTACTAGGTAGAGAAGGAATTGCCTTGTCAGAAAAAAATGGTATTAAAGTCCTGCTATTAAATGCAACAAAACAGAATTTGTTTGATGAGATTATTTCGCCTTCAATGAAACGTTTTATTGAGGCCCATCAACTCTGAATTTGGTAAAATGGACCTGCGAAGCAAGAGTAGGAAAGGGAGTTTTATGGACATTATGATTTTCACATTAGGTGCATTTACTTCTGCTGTTCTTATCATGTCTGTCGGAATTTTATTCAAGAGAAAACCTATACAAGGATCTTGTGGTGGAATTGCGAATCTGATGGGTAGTTGTGATGTTTGTGATAAAAAATCAGAATGTGTTGATAGAATAAAAGACCTAAGTTCTCAGTGTTCAACCTCTTCAAAAGATTGCCACTAAAACAGATCGAATAGATTCCCTCTAAATTCTCTGGCCTTGGTCTTGCTTATCTTAATGGAGAGCAACGGAGGCCTATATGGAAAACACCGAGAAAAAACCGGACTCAGAAAGTATGAACTACAATGACCGGCTTGATGGTTATGGTTTTGGTGAAGCTGAGAGTATGGATACAGATAAAGAATATCAAAAAGACCCTCACTTCACTAAACATTGTATTGATTTGGGAGAAGGTTATCGATGTCATAAAGATGAACCTTATACTAAAGATGAGTTTGGATTAAGAAATCAGTATGGACCTGTTGATCAGTATGTCTTTAGAAGTTATCACTTACAAACTCGTGAAAAGAAGAGAGAAGAAGAAGCCGATAAAGAGGAGGGAAGTAATCTGGAGGATGATTCAGAGGAAGGAGAAGCCTTATGAAAGTTCTAATTTATGTTTTTATCTTGATGCTACCGATTTCTTCTTTCACCAGAGATCCTGGAACTGGCTCTAATACTACTAATTCAGGAGGAGGACCAGTAACACCGGATGCAGCTCCGAGTGATACTTCCATTATGGGAGGAGGAACTCCTGGAAATGAAGGAATAGAAACTTTTAATATTGAAGATCCCTCTAAAGAGGATTTAAAGAAAATAAAACAAGCACAGGAAGAAAGACAAAAAGAAAGGGAAAGGAAGATTAAGAATAAAAAATGATTATCCGATTTCTTCCTCTTGACTCAATTTAAGTATATCTGCCACCTGGTTGACTAGTTGCTGGCGAGTAAATGGTTTAACTACGATATGTTTAACTCCAAATTGAATGGCCTGAAGTACATCTTCCTGTTGAAGGTAACCTGAAATAAGAATGATTTTAAGCTTATTGAACTTTACTGAATTTCTTAATTGCTCAATGAATTCAATCCCGGCCTTCCCAGGCATCACATGATCTATAATTAAAAGATCAAAGTCCTGATTGGCGAACTTCTGCATTGCCTGGGCTGCATTAGGTGCAGAGATAACTGAATGAAATTCAAAAGCTGATTCAAGAAAGATTTTGATCAGCTCGCAGATTTTCTCTTCATCATCAATGACCAGTACGTTCATGTCCTGAGCTTTCCGGGTAGTCGTAGTCATGCCATGCCTTCTTTTGACCTAAGGGCCGCATGGATTGTTTTCATGACATCTTCGCGCGTGAAGGGTTTGACAATCAAACCACTAATATCCAGATCTTTTCTATCAATGTTGTATTGTTCAATTCCCTTTGAACTGCTCATGTATAAGATGGGCCCCATGTAACCATTTTCCCTGGCCTTGTAAGAAAACTCACTTCCATTCATTTCAGGCATGTGAAAATCGGTCAGAATAAGATCAATATTGGCCTTTTGTAAAAAAGCAAGAGCATCCACTGGATCTGAAGAGCCAATGAATACAAAATTTTCATCAGAGATGAAAGTATTTAGCACGTTAAGAATCTGGACTTCATTATCCAGTACCAAAATCCGTTTTTGTTTTACTGATCCAGTGAGAGATCTATCATTTCTCGTGTAACTATAGACTTCGATTAGTGGAAGCTTAATACGGAAATGACAGCCATCCTCTGAATCAATTAGCTCAATTCGGCCTTTATGGGATTCGACAATTTTAGCACAAATAGATAATCCCAGACCTGTGCCGTGTCCGGCGTCTTTGGTAGATTGGAAAGGTTTAAAAAGGTTTTTCTTGATTCCAGCAGGCATTCCCGGACCATTGTCTTTAATATCAATACAGGTCAATTGTTCAGAACTTGATTTAGAAAGAGTAATTTTAATTTCACCCTTATTGGTATTCGCTTCTGAAATAGCATCCAGTGAGTTTTTAATCAAATTGATAATGACTTGCTCAATCTTAATTCGATTTACCAGAGCAACTGAATGTTCTTTAAAGTCACAAACAATATTGACATTCGCCTTCTTTGCATTAGGCAAGACCCACTCAATGGCGGTCTCAATCAATTTAGATAAATCACAATATTCTTTTTGCTCTTCACTTTGGTGAAGGAAGTCTTTCATGTTCTTAATGATCTGATTGACTCTTTCCAGAGAATCAAGAACCGTTTGATTGGCATTTTGAAGCTGGGGTATTTTATTCATCACAGCTGGATGTTTAAGGTAATCTTTAATGATCTCTGAATGTCCGGCCGCAATAGTTAAAGGGTTATTAATCTCATGCGAGATGTTGGCGGTCAGTTCACCTAATGTTGTCAGCTTGTCGGCCTGAAGGATTTGATTATGAGTTTTTTTGAGCTCTTCAAGCTGCTCACGGTACTTTATGTGGAGATTCGTCTCTACTGTCATATCATGGATAACAATGGCAAAATTAGCTCCTCCTGCGGTCTGGACAGGAATGAGCTTCATTGTAATGTAGTACTCTGTATTCGGATCATGAGGAAGCTGCAGTCTTATTTCCGGAGAAATTAAAACATCAAAGCTCAGTAGGGCCTTAGATAACCATTGTTCCAAATCCAGATCTGGAGAATCACAAAGCTGAATCAGATGACGCTTTTGTTTCAAAAGGCGGGGAGGTAGTTTAAAAAAAATACTCGCTTGATGATTAAAGTAAACCAGTTCCTGTTTGAGGTTAACCATGACTACTGGATCAAATAAATGATCAAAAGCTAAGAATTCCTCACTCATACTTTCCCTAAGAAACTAAAATACTGGGCCTCAATGGCATCAAAATCCATCGCTTCTCCACATTTTGGACACTCCATCTTTGGCGCCTTACGATTCTTTACCTGATCGGCCATTAAGTGAACTTTATTTTCTTTGTCACAATTTTCACAGAAATAGGGTGCATAAAAAGAATTAATTGAAGCACCCTTGCGGAAGAAGCCATGAACCATATTGATCTGTTCAATTATGATTTGAGGACAATTATTATAAATGACATGAGTCGCTTCCGGTATTTTTTCGAGGAACTTTATCCACTCTCGAATACCACATGAGTTAATCATATTTACCTGATTAAAATCAAAAGAGATGGTTTTTTGTTCCAGACCCATTAATTCTTTAAAGTCTGCGTCTTCATCTATGGCGCCTATTAGTTCAACGTTCAGCTCATCCTGAAGGATCTGCTTATTTATCTGTAGTCTTTTCACTAGGTACCTCTTGAAAGAAATGGAATGAACGTATTCTTTGTTTGTAATTTTTGTATCTTTTGTTCTTTTCAATTATGCAGATTACTTCTGTCCTGAAATTCTCACGATAGTTAATGATGAATTGGTTACTATGAAGGAAAGTGAGATAGAGGCCAAGACCTGCTCCATCCTTTTTTTCCATAACTGTTTTTTCATCAAAACTTCTTTTTAAGCTGGCCATCAAAAGGTCATAAGAGAGTCCCCCGAATGAATCCTGAACTGAGAGTGCTACACCTTTATTATCCATGCCAAGCGTTACCTGGACAAGATCTGAACCTTTTAAAAAAACAGGACTTCTCCGGTCAACTGAATCGAGGCCCTGCTCTTGTCTTTTTCTATTAGGTCCCTTGTAGAGTGAATTAGAAATGAGTTCGTTTGCCATTACCTGGATGTATTCAATCGGGGAGGAGAAATAATCCTGAAAGTCAAAATGTCCTAAAGCATCCTGGATCATTTCATTAGTTTGTTTTGAATCTGAAAGAGAAATAATTTTTAATTCAGCATCCTCTTCCAGATAAGTTTTAAGTCCCCAGATCTTTTTATCAAATGCTTTTCTTAAGTGATTAAAGATTTCCTGACCAAAAATACCGTCATTTTGGCCTACCAGATGATGAAGACCATATTTCTCCACCATTTGCATATTCTCTTCATCTGTTGCATCGGAGAGTACGTAGAGGAAATATTTCTCTATACGTCGAAATTCCTTAATCCTTTCGAGAAAAGTTTCTTTATCACAGATTATGAAATGTTGTTCCTGGAAGTCAGCAAAGTGAGGAGAATCCTCGACAATAAAGTTAGTGGCATTGGCGGCAGCTTTCAATTGCTCAACAACTTTAGGATCTTTGGCGTAAACAGCGACATGTGCATTCATGCAATTACCTTCATTGAGACGGCAGTTAAGTCATCGTTTAATGGTTTTTGTGAGGTAAAGACCTTCAAGTCTCCAATCACTCCTTCGATTATCATCTCTGGTGTTCCAATTCCATGCTGGGAAAGGGATTTGATCAGACGCCTCTGTCCATAGGCGCTACCTTCTGAGTTCTCTGCTTCAGTGAGGCCGTCTGTATAAAAAAAGATTGTATCATGGGTTTTGAGCTCCAAGGTATGAGATTCAAACTGAGCTTCTAGTTTCTGGCCTAATCTTGGTCCATTTGCCTCTATAAGTGGGCGAAAATGATCTTTCTGAAGTTCTGTTTCACCAGCATTAAAGAGTAGAGGAGGCGTTTGGGAAGAATTGGCGAATATAAATTCCCTTGTTTGACGATTGAAGCTGGCAACAAAACAAGTCACTTGAATCTCCTTACCTGCTCCACAGACTGCCTGGTTCATGTAGCGGAGAATTTCATGGGGCTCGCCCAGAATGTTAGGTCGTGTTTCAAGAATAAAGTTCAAACTAGATTTGCAGCAGTTGATAGTGGCCGTCAGAAGAGCTGCCGGCACACCATGTCCTGTAGCATCGGCTATGAAAAATACCCTCCAGTCATCTCTGTCAAAAAAACCCCACCAGTCACCGCCACATTCTGTGGCCGGTTCAAAATGACCATGGGTAGATAGAACTGAATCCGACAATGAGGCCTGTGGAAAAAATGAGGACTGGACCAGTTGGGCCACCATGACTTCATTTTCCAAACGGGCCTTTTCTTTCATCTCATTCATATAAACGACTATTTTATCGGCCATATCATTTACTGAATCGCTTAGAGCACCAACTTCGTCGTGACCCTTGATCTCGACTCGTTTATCAAAATTACCTTTGGCTATTTCCTGAGTCATACCAAAGAGTGTTTCGAGTTGCGCGGTTAGTGGACGGGCCAGTAACACTGAAAGAAGCATGGCCACTCCCAAAATGAAGATGCCATAGAAGATAGATTTATTGATAAGATAAGTCGTTACCGCAAAGGCTTTTTCTTGTGGGAGAGAAACGACATAGGCATAGTTTAAAATAGGATTATAGTTATAAGAATAAAGAATCTTTTCATTCGCTAATTGAACTTCTTTAACCGCTTCGTTAATGGAACTTTTGGTAATGCTTGCAAGGATCTGGGCCTCTTCTTCGGATATTGGTTTTAATTCTTTATTTTTCCATTCAAAGAAATTGGATTGATCAAGAACGACTAGTTTTACGTCATAGGTGGTTTCGTCAGCGAGATGGTTGTTCAGTATTTCAGTTGGATCAGTGCCATCGAAGCTGAGAGTTGAATTTTCAACCCTAAACTGACCAGGGCCCAGCTTCTGCGAGAGGATAATTTGCTCAGAACTCGCCTTGTTGAGCATTGTTTCGAAAATGTAGGCACTCTTATCTTCCTTAAATGTTCTCAAGGCAATACTGACAAAAACAATCAATGAAGCCGCAATGAGAACAAGCATCACTGTTAGAAGCTTGATCTTCAGAGGAAAACGAACTTGTCGCATGCTTGTTGCCATTTAAAACCTTTTTTAGAGTAACTCTATTATATCCAAGCTTTGCGGTAATTTAAGCCTACCCTTTTTACCTAGTTGCGGTCTGTTACACTATAGACATGACTGCGCGAAGAATTGACAGATTATTAATGGGCCTGGGGGCCTTGCTGATACTTATCAGTTCTTATCAGTTATTTTTTAAAGCTTCAGACAGTTCTTCTGGCCTTAAACTTGGAACGCTGACTTCAACTTTATCAGTGGTAAAAACTAAAAATGCCCTTGCCCTGGATTGGCGAGATGCTTCTACTGGTAATGATCTGACTGAAAATCAACTCATCTATACCGATAGTGCTTCAAGTGCGGAGGTGCTCTTTACCGAAGGGGGTGCACTTGAAATCGGTGAGAATTCACTGGTAAAACTAAAGTCTGCGGATAAAGAACATTCAATGGATCTTTCCAAAGGTTTTATCCGGGCCAAGCTCGAAGGGAATCGGCCTTTGAAAGTGCAGATGAATGGTGAAGATTATCTCGTTACAGGCAACAATGCGGATATTCAAATTAATCTTGAAGATCAAAAAGGTGAAATAGGTGTTTTGAACGGCGAAATTAAAGTGGAAAAAGATGGACTCTCTGCGAGTCTTAATCCTGAAAGTGCGCTTGAGATTTCAGGAGAGAATTTCAAGAAGAGAATAATTTATTTTAAAAGCATTCGGCCTATTAAAAGTGAAGTTAAGTACGTTGTAAATTCTCCCGAGACAGTTATGTTTGAATGGGAGCCTGCAGAAGAAGCCAGAGTTATCCTTTCAAGAAAATCAACATTAGAGCAGCCTATCACCGGTCAGGGAGTAGGAATGACTAATGTTAACCTTCCTGCTGGGCTGTACTACTTTCGCGTTGAAAGTGAAAAAGGCTCATCCCTGCTTAGTTCATTTAAAATCGTTAGAGAAATACCACCGCAGTTAATACGGCCTCTTCATGGTGAAGAAATATCAGTTTTGGAAGGTGAGGATCACTTATTACTTCAGTGGAGAAATCCTGAGAGATTAACATATTCACTGGAGTGGGACGATGGAGAATTGCATTCTCTTCAAGCACACGGAGAGAGTGTTGTAGTAAAAGTTACCAATGGTCGTCCATTTAAATGGCGTTTAAAAATTGATTCAGAAAAGCGACCCGATGCCCTCTGGACAGAATGGCAAGAAGTAAACGTCACTTTAATTCCTCATCCTGATACGCCCACCAATCTCATCCCAAGTGGAGTCGAATTCCAAACTTATGAAAAACCAAATGAGAAAATTACGTTTTCCTGGGAAAGTGATTTTCCTAACGAATTAGAAGTTCAGGACCCGGCCGGAAATGTTTCTTCACAAAAAGTTAAGGGGAATCGTTTTGATTATCTCGGACAATTGGCAGGTGATTATTCCTGGCGAGTTAGAGCGGTTGACTCCCATCTCCGCGCCAGTGAGTGGACAGAATGGACGACTTTTAAAATCGAAGATCTTTCAGATCAAAAAAATGCAGAGGGGATTCAGCGGGTCCAATTAGAGAAGCCTGATCAAAGGGTTACTTTTAATTGGGAAGCGAAGGAAGGTACAGAAAGTGTTTTCGAATTAGCTAAAGATTCAGGATTCAAAACAGTCGTAAAAAAAGTAGAAGTTTCAAAAACCGAGGTTCAAGTAAGTATTCCGGAAGTCGGGGCTTATTACTGGAGGAGTCGCCAATACCTTCCAGATGGGACATTTCAAATAAGCGAACCTCGTCGGGTTATTATAGAACCAACTCCTGCTCCTCAAAAACCTGAGAAACTACCGGATCTGGAAGTTCCTCTGGAAGAATTTCCAATTAAGACAACTTTACTGGAAACGTTTTTAAATTTTCTGATCCCTACAGCTCATGCTGATGAAGTCAAAGGGGTTGTTCGTCTGGTCTTACCGGTTAAAGAAGAGGCCAAAAGTTATATCGTAAAAATTTATAAAGATGAAAAGCTCTCCCAGTTAGTTTATGAAGAAAAGATTGCGGGTAAAGATTTTGTCTGGAGAAATGCAGAGGCAGGAGTTTATTACTGGCAATATGCAGTGATCGACTTTTGGGACCGAACCAGTCTCTTCAGCGATCCGGCCAAATTAACCATTAAGAGTGAAGATGTTCCAGCTCCTGTAAAACCTAGACTCCTGTCACCGATTAGAGCTGTGGAAATTGAAGGTCCTGAACTGGTCTTCAGATGGCGTCACAGTGGACCCAATATCAATTATCAAATTGAGATAGCTGAGGAACGTAATTTTAAAAAGATTTTGCTTCAAAAGGAATCATCAAAAAATGAAGTTACCTTTACTGATCCTAAGCTTGCTTCAAAACTTCACTTCTGGCGGATACGGGCCTTCAATAAGAGAAGGGAAGCAATCCTCAGTAATACCGGCCGCTTCATCATTAAGCCTCAACTTGAAAAATTAATCATCGCTGATCAGTTTCCTGCTCCCTGGAAAAAAGAATGGAAGAGCCGGAGCTTTTTAGCATGGGCCCCTTCGATGGACAGTTATACTTTTGAAGATGGAGAGACGGGAAAGATTGATGGGACTGCCATGATGGGTGCCCAATTAAGCGGAACCATCTTTAAGGAGAAATGGATTTTTAATGGAGAGCTCTTGAGACAAACGGGAGAAGTTTTTGAAGGCGAGAGTTATCTTTTTCAAAGAATCCTTCTGGATGCAGTTAAAACGCTTAATACAAATCATCATCACAAGTTAGCTTTAGGCATGGCGATCGGTCAGTCTTCTGGTCAAGCCTATGACATCGGCACGGACAATGTTGTGACTGCTGAATCAGTCTCCGGACCAAGCTATGGCCCCATTTTTAGAAACTATCTTGCGATCAATGAAAATTGGGAAATGCAGGGAAAACTGCTTTATCTCTTAGGTGATATCAAGCAAATGGAAATAGACGTAGATTTAATCCGTCAGCAAGCTTCGTACATGCTTCTCGTTGGAGTAGGCTACACTTCAAGAGAGTATGAGATTAATTCGGGTAAGCAATCTTCAATTAAGATCTCATTGGGAATCGGGAAAGAATTTTAATTATTAATCCAAGCATCATGGCAAACATAAATCCAGCGGCGATTTGAAGGACTTGATGATGCTCTTCATTTGGTTTTGCAAGAGTTCCGCATGAGATGTCTGAGTTTAAGCTGTTCACTTTGGGTATTGGACCAAGCCGATTGATTTCGGTGATAGTCGAGTCAAAATTACCGGTGACAGTGCCATCCCAATCTTCAAGTAGAATTTTTCCGGGAGCTCCATTTCCACCATCACCATCCGGATCTCCACCATTATTCGTGATTGTAGAATTAGCTCCACCAGTTCCGGGAGCTGCGTTCAGGGTGTTTATTGTTATTTGCCCTAAGGTTTGAATGATGATGACTCCACCTGATCCACCACCGCCACCTCCTGAAAAGTTTGGAGCAGTTCCTCCATTTCCACCTGATACATTAATCGTACCAGTTATTGAGACGTTGCCAGCAGAAATAATTTGAATTCCACCTCCACCGCCACCTCCAGCACCACCTACCAAGTCGGCCGGGTTACATCCTTTACCACCAGTACCTCCACCTGAGCCGGCAAAGAGAAAGTTCGTTGGATCAATAGTGATGGTAGGCCCCGGTGCGCCAGCTGTACCAATCATTTCACCTGGATCTGCAAAGGCACCGTCGTAACCTGCTTTACCGGGCGTTTCAAGACTTCCACCTGATCCACCAGAACCTTCGGCTTGACCTGCACCACATATTGAAGGGCTTCCAGTCTTACCTGCATGCGATGCTGGCAAACCATCATTGCCTCCAAAGAAGAAACTACCGCCGTCACCACCGCCAAGACCCGCAGGTCCTCCAGTCGCTGTCAGCCCATTGCCATCATCTATACCTGGTTGTCCTGAAAAATTGATTGTCCCAATTGTAACTGAGCCAGTGGCCTTAATCACCAATGGTGAAGTTGGATCAAAAAAATCGGAGGTACTTAAATTCGTTATGATGACATCTTTACATTCAAAAATATTATTGGGTGGTGGAGTGATAGTTTTAAAATCAATATCAAGGCAATCAGATGTCGTATTGCTGCCGACATCCAGTTGGGCAAAGGCTGTAGTCGAAAAAATAATTAAAAGAAGGAATAGCCTCATGACCTTTATTTTAAAGGGGTCATGAGGCTAAAGCAAACTATTCAGTCTTGATAATTTTTACCTGAGTATAGATCTCGCCGACTCCAAAACTAGTGGGTTGGCCCAATCCATTTGAAAGTCTCTCTAGAAAACAACGCTGCTGAACTTCAAATGTAGATGTCTCTGAAATGATAACCTCACCTTGGATAATCGAAATAGCAGTTGTAGCACTTGTTTGGTGAGAGTATGCAGATGAACCAATTAAAACATCCATATTAGTCTCTATCACTTTTAATTTTGCTTGAGTGGTCGCTACATTGAAGGCAGGGGCATGCACCTCAATGAAGTATTTTCCTGGAGTCAGTGTAAATCTATTGCCTGATAAAGTGATAAAGCTTGTATTACCACCTAATGTATTGAGTACTCGGGTATTCCAAACAGAAGCTAGGCATGTACCAGCAGCTACACCTGATGGTCTCTGATCTCTGATATAAGCAATTTCTGAAAGACCGCGATCACCTTTGTCACCTTTTTCGCCTTTCTCACCTTGAATACCCTGTGCTCCCGCTTCACCTTGAGGACCTTGAGCACCGGCTTCACCTTGAGGACCTTGAGCACCGGCCGGACCTTGTGGACCTTGAGCACCTGTTAATCCCATTGGACCCTGAGGTCCTTGTGGACCTTGAGCACCAGCAACTCCCGGTGCACCATCAGCTCCGGCGTCACCTTTTGGACCTTGTGGACCGATCGCCCCATCAACTCCAGCAGGACCTTGCGGACCTATTGCTCCCGTTGGACCGGCCGGACCTTGTGGTCCCATTGGTCCAATTGAACCCACTGAACCATCAGCACCTTTTGGACCCATTGGTCCTACTGGACCTTGAGGACCAGCTACGCCTGGGGCCCCGGCAATACCAGCTGGACCTTGTGGCCCGGTTGCACCGGCAGGGCCTGCGATACCAGGTTCACCTTTTTCACCCTGGTCGCCTTTATCTCCCTTATCACCTTTTTCTCCAGCGATACCTTGATCGCCCTTAGGCCCTTGTGGACCCATCGGGCCTGCTTCACCTTGAGGACCTTGTGGTCCTGCTTCACCAATTCCACCTAGTGATGCTGGGTCTGCAGGTACCCATGCATCACCATTGAACATCAAGATTTGACCATCAGTCGGTGAAATAAAAGGAAAAACAAGACCGTATTCTACTTCTTCGGAACGGATGACTCTTACATTCGCAAGGAGTGTGGCCCGATCACTAGAAGCCTGATTGAGTTTCAATTCGATTTTATTATTAACGTAGATTGCATCTTTTGCGCGGCTACCATCGGAACAATTTTGAAGAGAGTAACCTCGATTCACCAGAGGATTATTTGAGCGGGGAGAGTAGTTACATATCGTTTGATTATCAAAGATGATCTGTGCTGCTGTCTCATGAACTACACCCCATCCGGATGATAAATAAACCAACGATGGAATTTCGACTTCACCTTTGAAGCTAACAACTTTTGGAGTGACCTTGTAATAAGGTTTAATTTCTCGTCCTGCAGTGAGCTTCAAAACTTTTGAATTGTTGCCAGAGAGTTTTTTGATTAGACCGTCCCACAAATTATTTCCTGCTTGAGCCGGAGACATAAGTACAAGGGTACTTAGTGAGAAGATCCAAAAAGGTTTTAACGAACGTTCCATAATGACCTCAATTTGGTTAAGCCCAGTGTAAAGGTAAACTGTTCTAATCTGCTTTCTTTACGATCTTTCAGTCAGTTGTCGGTCATAACGAAAGATTACTTGACTAGAAAAGGAGGTGTTTGCCACGAAACTTTGCTGCTTTTTCAAAGAGTTAAGTGAATCTTAATAGTTTTTCATCTTTGCTTGTACCTTTTTAACTCTTTGCGTCTGTATTAAGTACAAAGCGTTAATCTTTTAATGATTCCTTTATTCCTATTTGATATTAAGGGTTTAAGTTTTTTTAGGTATTGTCCCTGTACACATCCGTGAACGCTTTCTTTGGTGAAATGTGAATCAGTTTTGACACTCCCGAGCGAGTTGATCTACTTTCCCTCCTGCCAAGGCAAAACGACTACTTAAAAAGAAACGTCCTTAACAAAACTGGAGAATAAAATGAAAACTATCGTACTTATCGCCGCTCTTGCACTTTCTGCTTCAAGCTTCGCTGCTGGTTATGAAACTCAAAGCTTTGGAAAATATTTCTGGGCTTCAACAGAAGCAGAAGTTGTTGAAATGATCGAAGAAGCTATTCCTTCAATCAAGGCAGGCGAAGACAAAGAACTAAATCAGTCTATGAAATTTCAAAATTGTACTGTTCACCCTCGTCACATCAAAATCGGTAAGACTTTCATCAAGAAGTTCTACAGAACTGTTGATGGTGTTCTTGTTTCTAAATACCGCGGTTTAGTAACTGTTTCTAACAACCGTTGTTTCGTATCTAACCACTAATTATAAAAATATAAACGGAGAATAAAATGAAAACTATCGTACTTATCGCTGCTCTTGCTCTTTCTGCTTCTAGCTTTGCTGCTGGTTATGAAACTAATAGCTTTGGAAAATACTTCTGGGCATCTTCTGAAGAAGAAGTTGTTTCAATGATCGAAGCTGCAATTCCTTCAATCAAAGCTGGCCAAGATAAAGAACTTACACAGTCTATGAAATTCCAAAGATGTGATGTTCACCCTCGTCACATCAAAATCGGTAAGACTTTCATCAAGAAGTTCTACAGAACTGTTGATGGTACTTTAGAAGCCAAATTCCGTGGTCTTCTAATTGTTTCTAACAACCGTTGTTTTGTTTCTCATAAGTAATTAAATTCGAGGGTCCTTTTTGGAGGACCCTCTTTTGAGATAAATCTATGAAGCAAGAACATCTACCAAACGTTACTGAATATCTGAACTATCGCCAGTTCCTTCAGGACTTTTATCTTTCGAAGAAGAAAGAGAATGCTTCGTATTCCTATCGAGTTTTTGTCAACAAAGGCGACCTGGGTTCTCCATCACATCTGAAAATGGTCATTGATGGAAGCCGTAACTTAACACTTAATACAATTCCCAAATATATCAATGCTCTCGGCCTTAAAAAGAAGAGAGATATTCAGTTCTTTGAGCTTCTGGTTCAATATAACCAGGAAGATAATGCTGATCAGAAAATAAAATATTTTAACGATATAATGACTCTTAAAAGAAAACAGGGTCTTTCTTTATTAGAAAAACATCAGTTTGATCTTCTGGCCCATTGGTTTCATGTGGCCATTTATGTTCTTATTGATCTCGATGACTTTAAGAATAATCTGGAATGGATTTCAGAAAGGCTTCGAAAGAAAGTAACAGTCAAACAAGTGAGTGAAGCTCTGGCCTCACTTGAGACTTTGGGTCTTATCGAGAAAGATAGTAAGAAAGGTTACCGTCAGATTTCAGGGGCTTTATCTACCGCTGACGATCTCAGACATTTAAGTGTTCATTCTTATCATAAGGATATGATTGAGTTGGCCCTGGGATCTTTATCAAATGATCCAAGTGAAATGCGCGAATTCAACGGTGTCACTTTAAAAATCAGCAAAGATAAACTTCCATTGCTGAAAGAAAAAATCCGGACTTTTAGAAGAGAAATTAACGAACTAACCAGCAATATGGATGGACTTGATCAAGTCTACCAGTTAAATGTTCAGCTGTTTCCGCTGACAGAGGTAAAGCAATGAAAAATTTGACTCTAATTCTGATGACAGTCCTGGTATCCCTGAACGGTTGGAGTGGTGGAGGCGTTGACGTCGGAAATCACAGTCCTAAAAGTTTCAAAGGCAGCTTCTTAGTTCCCACATTTACATCTGAAGAGGCCATGGTTGCCCACATTCAGAGGTTATTACCTCAGATTGAGAATGCTTCAGTAAGTGATGTTCGTGCTCTCATCCTTGAAGCTAAATGTTCTGCTAAAAACGTTAAATTCGATACTCTGGAAGTTATTACTTCTTATGAATTTAACGAAATCAGAATGAAGTTAGATAAAGAATTTATGGGCATTGTGACTGTAGAGTTGCGTGACTGTAAAGAGCCTGTGAAATTGCCTTATTTTGACCATCCTGAATTTTAAACCATTAAGTGTTAAGTCATTGCATGGCTTAACACTTTTCTATTTTCATTAATTACAGGTTTCTCCGAAAAGACTTCCGGTACCTGGTGAGCCGCCCTGATCGCAAAAGACTTGAAGACCAGCATTGGTACCGCTCCAAATGTTAGAACTGAAAGTAACGTTTGAAATATCCCAATTGTTAGCATTGAGATTTGTTAAGTTACTCGTACCTTGAAACATACCAGGCATATTAGTTACAGAGAAAGTGTTAAAGTTTGAAAGATCTAAAGACACTAAGCTACTGGCATTCTGAAACATATATCCCATATCAGTCACTGAAGAAGTATTAAAGCTTGATAAGTCTAGCGAAGTGAGGGCACTAGCTTCGTAGAACATTAGCCACATGGTTGTCACTGATGAAGTGTTAAAGCTGGAAATGTTAAGTGAAGTGAGTTGGGTTGTATCTCGGAGCATCTGGGCCATATCCGTCACAGAAGCTGTATTGAAACTTGAAAGATCAAGAGTCGAAAATTTCGTGTTGGAAAACATGCCATGCATACTTGTCACAGCTGCCGTTTCAAAATGAGAAAGATCTATAGATGTCAATCCACTGCTTGCGAACATGAAATCCATATTGGTAACGGATGAAGTGTCGAAACTGGATATATCTAATGAAGTCAAGTTGGTGGTGCCTGTAAACATTCTCCCCATATCTAAAACCTTGGCAGTATTGAAGTGGGAAAGGTTAAGTGAGGTTAAGCTATTAGCATTTTGAAACATGGCATACATATCAGTAACATTGGAGGTATCAAAACTAGATATATTCAGGGTTATTAAACTTCCGGTATAGGCAAACATATTGGTCATGCTGATAACTTCGGAGGTGTTAAAATTTGCCAGATCCAATGCTGTTAAATCCCAGGTTCCAGAGAACATGTTACTCATGTTGGTTACATTAGTTGTATCAAAACTTGAAAGATTTATAGTGGTGATTCCAGAATAGGCAAACATACCCGACATGTTAGTGACAGCTGATGTATTGAAACTAGAAAGATTGATGCTGGATATTTCCCAGGCAGAATAAAACATATCACTCACATCAGTGACTTTCGCAGTATCAAAACTTGAAAGATCTAGCGTATTGATACCTTCCATGTACGCAAACATGTTGCTCATAGTGGTCACGTTTGAGGTATCAAAACTTGATAAATCCAAAGTGCTAAGACTATAAATTTCATAAAACATATAACTCATGTCTGTGACTGAAGAGGTTTCTCCGCCGGCAAATGATGTCAAATTCCAGCATCCTTCAAATGCTCTCTCGAGGTTCTTCCAGCCCATGCTACCTAAGTTCACGACTTCAACGATCTTGTCGAAATCGCCATTATAGTTAAAGTACCAGGCCTCAACTCGGCCCGTGATGGTAATTGTATGTGTCCCTGGTGTGACATAATTATGGGTGATGTCTGGATCGGCATCTGATGTTACTGTGCTAGGTGGACTTCCATCACCCCAATCAACCTGAAAATTATAAGTGTAACCGGCCCTCAAAGGCAGGCTGATCGTTTCGTTGGGCGCAGTCGTTTCCCAGATGGAAACAAAAGGCATTTGAGGTTTCACTTCAATATGAAAGATTTCTTGGGCGTCTGATTCAGAATCGCTACCAACTATTTTAACTTCATAATCCGCAGCTTGACCTAAGTCAGGAGTCCAGATCAGAGCGCCCGTCGCTGTATTAAAGGATATTCCGCTTATCGCAGTACAATTACTGGCATCTGATACGGCACCATCGACAGTGTTATCGTAGTAACAGTTGTAGGTGATAGGATTTCCGCCGGTGGTTATGTCAGAGTTGGTTGTACTGTCGCTAGCATCCACAAGAAGGGCCTGCATTTCAAAAATACTTCGATCAGTGATGGTGGTTAAACTTGGTAGTGGGGGTGTTGAATCTGGAGCAGGGATATAAGCTGGTCTAACTTTTGAAGTCAGTTTGATCTCATTACATCCACTGATGCTAATAAATAAGACCATTAAAAAGAACTTCAACATCAAAACTCCAGTGACTCTTGGAGTTATCGGAATTGTCAGATCAAAAAGTGAGTTTTTTTTAATGATTATCGATAGTTAACAGCTTTGATAAAGGAATAAGGAAAGCTGTTATTTCTGGACTAACACCTGAAGAAATGTAATGATTTTAGCATCTTGCAGATAGTATTAGCTTGTGATTGGTGCCCAAGACGAGACTCGAACTCGTACGGATTATTCATCCGAGGGATTTTAAATCCCTTGTGTCTACCATTCCACCACCCGGGCCTGAAGAAAAGTAGAGTAATGATGTTATGTTATTGAGATTATGTCAATTGAAAAGCCGCTCTCTCTTTTTGATAACGCTTATTACTTTAAGTTCCTGCTCGCAATGGAAGAGGCCAGTCCCTAATGGCTCAGAAATCTTAACAACTTTCCCGAATCACTGGTTCTCTGTGAATCCCAATCATTCCCTACAGGGGACTCAGGGTGAACCTGTGCCCCATGTGATCTTTGATACTGAGCCGGAATTCAGATTACAGAATCGATTGGTTAATGTCGTTATTGCCACCCCGGAAAATTCTCAGCATGCCTATGAGATTGATCTTTATTCAGGTCAAAGGCATTACAGTCATACTTACTGTAAACAAAAAGACATTTGGAATAACTATACTGGTGTGATTCATCGGCCGGTATTTTCAATAGGTATAATCCCCAAAATCTTGGACCAGGTTGGGGAGCCGCAAAAGGTGATTGTCTGGTCACGAAACAAAAATTATCACGAAACGGCCGTTAATAATTATCGGGATGTTAAATTGGTGGGGGCCTTCGTTGAACAAATCTGTCAGGAAGGAAATTGTTTAGGAAAAAGTAATTGGTTATCACGATTGGTATTTATAGGTGTAGATGGAGATGATCGAGAATTGAGCAAAATCCAGAATGTAACCGACTTTAAAAAGGCTTTTGACTGGGAAACCTCCAAGGCCCACCTGGAGAATATTAACGGCAGAAACTTCATTGGTGATAGAACTTATCCTGCAATTAAGGTGGGACAATTAATTGAATATGATGATGCTTTTGATTTTTTTAGAAAACGCTCAATATTTCTGACTGTTAAAGAACTAAAAAAAATCCAGAATGGTTGTCATGCTCTTTATGACAACCTCTGGGAAGAAGTCGGAAGAATCCGACCTGAGGATGTTTCAGCTAAAACCAATGAAGAGTATAATAAAAAAAGAAAGCTGATAGAAGAACTTAAGCAAAAGAAGTTACCGGTTGGTTTTGCTGCTCGTTTACACAAATTTACTAAAAAATATTTTAATGAAGTCACAACATGTGAAAAATTTGTCTATCATGGAAACATCAACCGTAATCCGGATGCTTTTTGGTTTTTGAGCTATATGGGGATTTATTATCGATTGCATAAAGAAGGCTATTATTTTGACTGTCGGGCAGGTACCTGGCAGCGAAATGTTCTGAATGTTCAAGGTGAGCGCATTTATGACCTGAAAAACGGAATTAGTCAGTGTAATGAACAAATGCTTGATCAAGCTATGGATTATCTCCCAAACTTTTTAACTGGACTTAAAAGTGAGAAAGAATATTTCACGTTTATAGATTATGATAATCATACTCATGGAACTCATAATAAAATGTATGCCTGGATCAAGCTCAAATCCCTTAAGCTCGATTGTAGCAGTGACCCAAATGTTACAATCAAGAAAGAAATGAAACTTTTTCCCGAAGATGTTCGTTGGAAAAACAGGAAGGTTAAAGACACTGCTCCGGATTCAAGGTTGATCTATTAATGAAAGAAAAAAAACAGCTGCTTAAAATATTCAATCTGGGGCATCCCTTACTCGTCACGGAAAGTTTTTCTATTTTAGGAGATAAGTTTCTACATGCCTTACCTTTTGAATTTGAATACGTTCAAGACATGGGTCTGGCAGATGTCATTATCTGGGATGGAATTCTAACTCCAAAAAATCATGACCTCGTTCAGTCGATCTTAGAGGAGATGAAAAAGAGCAAGGTCCTGCTTCTACTGGGTGAATCCATGACATTATTCAATAACCATCCTATTGTTAAAATATTTGATCCTACTAATTTAAATTATGTTGAAGTCCCAGGCTGGAATGTTCTCCCAGAAGAACTTTTGGGCGCGCTGGAACTTTGTTATCAAAAGTTACAAAATGTTTAGCTGGAAAGAATTCGAAAAATTAAAACAGATTTTATCCCATATGGGAGGAAGCCGTTATCGTGATGATTGGGGTCAACACCATTTAACGATTAGACCCATTGACCTTTTAGATTGGATAAAATTTTTAAAAGAAGATCTTGGTTTTTTTACCATGACTGATATTGCTTCCAGAGCAGATGAGGTGGTTTATCACTTGCTGAACATGGGGATCCATCAGCGTCTTAATTTGCATCTGATTGTAAAAAAAGGCGAAATGATTCCTTCCGTCGTTGATTATTATCCACATGCTGATTGGATGGAACGTGAGCAGGCCGAAATGTTGAATCAGACTTTCGATCGTGCAAGAGCTGGATTATTACTACCTGAGGCACAAAAAATATATCCCCTTAAACCTGAGTCTGAAATAAGAGACTGGCCCGCTGCACTTCCTTCAGGTCTACCGGTTTTAAGATACAATCCGAATAAATCTGAACCCCCTTATCCAGAAGAAAGTTATCAATGGAAAAAGTATGGTCTGACTTCTCCTGAGACTCTTGGGAATTTTGAATGGTTAGTGTGCTTTGATCCTGTCAACGTAGTTGATTCTAAAGTAGAAATTGGTTTTCATCATCAGGGATTGGAACTACTTCTACAAAATAAAGATATATTTCAGATCCTCAATCTGGTTGATAAGATAAATCTCAGTGCTGCCCCACATTTTTCGATTGCTTGGACAAAGGCAATAGAAGAGATGTTTAGAATTAAAATCCCCGAAAGGGCCCAGGCCTTAAGAATAGTGATGCTGGAGTTGGCACGAATTGCAGACCATTTAACCACTTTGCAAGCAATCTGTTTTTACTCCGGTCTAAATGAATATCGCTTGTTTATAAATGCTCGTGAGAAGGTCTATGAACTCTTTGAGAAAATTATTGGATTTCGACATGGAAGTGGAGTGGCCAAGATAGGCGGGGTCAGTGAAGATCTACCTGCTGGATGGATTATCGAGTATCAGTCCGTGGCCGAGATACTTTCAAAAAACTTAAAGCTCATTCACAATTCTTTAATCAGCCAGATAAAATTCCGTAAACAGCTTGAAGGGAGACCGGTAAACGCCCAATCAGTTCTCCAATGGGGTGTGAGTGGTCCGGCGATGCGGGCCTCGGGGCTTAACTTTGATCTTCGGAAATCACAACCATTCTATTTTTATCAGGATATTGACTTTGATATTCCAGTTGGGATCCATGGCACGGGATATGATCGCTATTTGATTCGTTATGAAGAAATTTTCCAGAGCCTCCGAATTATTACTCAAGTGATTGATAATCTTCCTCTGGGCAATATAATAAACGAAGATTTGAATAAGAATTATCTTGAGCTCTCTGAATATTTTGCGAAACTGGATAAACCAAAGCAGTGGCACTATAGCGCTTTAGAAACTCCTTCAGGTGAAGGAGGTTTTCTATTTAGTCTGGAAAAAGATCTAACCCCTTCCAGAATTAAAATTAAAACCCCAAGCTTTGTAATTGCTGAAGCATTACCGATCTTTGTAAATGATCTTAAAGAAGAACAACTGAGTACTTGTCTGGCAAGTTTAGGACTGTCTCGTTGGGAGATTGACCGCTAATGATNNATTAAAAAGCTGACCGGAGATAAAATATTCAAAGCTTTTAAGCTGCACAAAACACAGTGGCCTGAAAAATTATATTACTATTCTCCCCGGCTTAAAAGAATCCCACGTTTTACCGGTAATCTTGAAGCCCTGCGCTCCTGGAAAGAAGCTAAGATTTGTGAGACTCTCTGTCCGACTCAAGCAATTAAAGTGACTGCATCAGATTTTATTATCGATGATCATGGATGTATTGCCTGTGGCCTTTGTGTTGAACTGGCCCCGGCCGGGATTTTAGAAATGAACTCGGATCAAAAATTAGTAATCTTTAAAAAAAATCAGAGCGACGTTTAGACCAGTTTACTTTATCTAACTTTTTTAGAAAAGCTGTGCGTGGAACATACTTCCCGCCAAATTGCTGGACGACTGGAGTTACCATCTGAGTATCTACCCAGTTAATGCCATTATCTTTTAAATGCACTAAAAGGGCGTAGAAACCTTGTTTGGAAGCATTATCTTTTATAGTGAACATTGATTCACCAGAAACGAAATCTCCAATGATCACACCATAGAGTCCTCCCACCAGCTTTTCTTTATCCCAAACTTCGACCGAATAGGCATAACCTGCATGAAAAAAATTAGTATAGGCCTTGATCATATTCGGTGTAATCCAGGTTCCGGGTTGGTCCTTCCTGGGCATCTTAGCACAATGGTGAATGACTTCTTCAAAGGCCTGATTAAAAGTTACCTGATAAGGAGTTTTTCGTAAAAACTTGATAAAAGATTTTGAAACGTGCAGGTCTTTAAAATTGAGGATCCCTCGGGGATCTGGTGAAAACCAGGTATTGGGAAGATTCACATTTAAGGGATAGGTCGATAGAGGCCAGGGAAAAATCCCTTTATGATAGGCCTCTAGAAGAGTATCAATTTCAAGATCACCACCCACAGCAACTAATCCATCTTCTGAAGCTGTTTCAACAGGTGGGAAAACGATCTTTCTTTTCATGTGTGCAAAACTTCCAGCAGGACTCGGGCCATATCACCTGCGACTGTAAGTGAGCTTTGTTGATCCCGTGCCGGGACACCTTCAGGCCAGACAAATGGGGCCACTTCCATCAAATCGGCTCCGGTAATTTTAAAATCTTGCCCAAGAAGTCTGATGATTGCAGCACAGTCAGTAGGGAGGAGCCCTTCCTTCTCAGGTGTTCCTGTTGCTGAAGCAAATTTTTCATCTAAGGCATCGATATCAAAACTAATGTAGATTTCTTTAATTCCTAGATTTTTATAGTGGGCAAAAATCTTTTTATAGGTTTTTTCTACTCCCCATTTATTCACTTCACTTGCCCAAAGCTGTTCAACTCCCAAGGCCTTTTTCCAATGCTTCTTATCTTTACCACTGGAGCGTATGCCGATTTGCAGTACATGATCAGGACTAGCAAGATCTTCCAGAATTTTGTGAGTCCAGGTTCCGAAACAGATATCGATACCAAGACGACGATCTAAAAGGTCAGTATGAGCATCGAAATGAAAAAGAGCAGCTTCTTTTATTTTTTTACGGGATTGAAGCCAGGT
>DFXY01000028.1:0-50763 GCA_002381945.1 Bacteriovoracaceae bacterium UBA4096 | reverse complement strand
TTACCATAGAGGGCCTTCTGACAAAGTTTAATTGTTTCTGCATTCAGATATTTATCATGAAGAAGATGAGGAATGACTCTGACGTCTCCCAAATCGGTAAAATCCCGGGAAGAGGCGAGGATTTCTTGTCTCAGCATTAAGGGGCCCCAATTGGCCCCTCGTTGTATTCCACCACCATTATCCGATGGAATACCGATGATCCAAGGCCTTGCGATATCGAGTTTCTCAAAAGTCTTAAGCCACTTCTTTTGGGCCTTCTCGATATTCTTTGTCCCATAATAGGCTTCCAGAAGTTTAGCTTTTTTTTCTTTTCCGGTATTAACCGTATAAACACCGTTACCTGGTAATGTCAGAAGTTGTGGTAAGTTTTTCAAATGAGCACTCCTTTAATCCATTTATTCTGCAAGAGCTCTTTGGCATATTTTCTAAAGAAGCTTGCTTCATCAAGATGAAGATAATCTTTTAAGACCATTTCTTCGAAGTCTAAAATTTTTTGATCCAGATTTTTTTCAACGCCTGCAATATGACTGGTTTTCCAGACTTGAGGAAAGCCATGCCATTCTTCCCCGAAAGGTTCTTTTTCAAAAACGTCCACAAATGCAAAAGAGTTGGGATGAGAGAGAAGATAAGCTTTTAAGGCTTCTTCATCCATCAGTTTCCCCCGGGCACCATTGATGAATAAAACTTTATCTGAGAGTGCCGAGAAAAATTCCTGATTGAAGATATGTCGGGTTAACTGATTGAGACTCATTGCCGCAATGATAACTCGGGCCTCATTGATCCTTCCTTCTTTCCAACTAGAGAGACAGCCTTCTTTGTAAGGATCAACGATCGTCACTTTCATGCCGAGGGTGGAAAGTGTGTCAGCAATGATTTTTCCAATATGACCATATCCGAAAATCCAAACGGAAGTGCCTTTCAAGAGAGTTCGATTCCAACTACGTTCTTTATTCCAGGTGATGTGTTGTGGTAGTTCCAGAAGACCTTCAAAAACAGCTGCTAAAGAGTATTCGGCCACGGCCTGAGCACGGATCGAGTGACCTATGACTAAGGGAATGTTCTGCCAAAGATCATGCTCATCGGTAAAATGGTCATAACCGGAGTTAGGATGGATGATGAGTTTAGTCTTTTTTAAAAGAGCGGATGGCAGATCTCTTAACTGGGTATGAGTATTGGTGATCAGTATAGTGTTCTGATCCTTTATACTTCCAAGTGCCTGGTAATTTAGATTTGGAAGGGCCTGGACCATACTTTCTTCCCGAGCTAAAAAATCCTGACTCTGATAAGGGGAGACATGAGTTCTGATAACTTGGAAGCTTTTCATCTCTTCAAACTAGCGTAAAAGAGGCTAAAAGTGTATAAGGGAACACTATGATCACTATTAAATCCGCCCGCGAAATTGAAATCATGAGAGAGTCAGGAAAAATGGCAGCTAAAACGCTCCATTTTTTAGGTAAAAATCTCAGGATTGGAATGAGTACTGAAGAAATTAACCAGATGTGTCACCAATACACGATCAATCGTGGAGGTATACCGGCCACTCTTGGGTACCATGGTTTTACCAAGTCACTTTGTACTTCACTCAATGATGTTATTTGTCACGGCATTCCTACTGAGAAAGATATTCTAAAGGACGGCGACATTCTTAATCTTGATGTGACCACCATCTGGAAAGGATTTCATGGCGACACCAACGCCACTTTTTTCATCGGTAACGTAAAACCTGAAGTTCAGAAACTAGTTGAAGTCACTCATGCTTGCATGATGGAAGGAATTAAGGCCTGCCGCCCAGGTGCCCATATCGGTGACATCGGTGCAGTCATTGAAGAGATGGCCCATGGCCATGGATTTTCTGTGGTTCATGAGTATTGTGGACATGGCATTGGCCGAAAATTCCATGAAGAACCACAAATCGTTCACGTTGGCAAAAAAGGTACTGGTCCGGAAATGAGACCAGGCATGACTTTTACTGTTGAACCTATGATTAATTTAGGAAAACGTTACTGCAAGGTTTTGAATGATGGATGGACTGTGGTGACAAAAGATAAATCCTGGTCAGCGCAATTTGAACACACCATCCTCATTACTGAGAGTGGTTATGAAATCCTGACACAATTCTCTCCGGAAGAGTGGACAGATGCTGATGACAAAATTTAAAGACTTCCTTGCTGAGAGTATTTATAACCGAACCGTGGAATTCCCTTCGGTTTCCGCTTCTCTCAATCAACACACTCTTTCTCTTCGATTTGACCCTAAAGACGTGGTTTTAAATGCCGGGTATTCCGGGCCAGTTAATCCATGGCTTTCTTCTTTGTGCAGTCTAATTATCGGAAAAAGTTTAAATGAGATTTCTTTCCTGACTTGGAAACAATGGGAAGAAGTTTTTAAAGATGATCAGCTTTTCTGGGATCTCAGACAGGAGCAGGAGAATCATTTTCTTAATGATCCTCTGGAATTGTTAAAAAGTGCTCTGGATATCTTTCAAGGTCGTGAGTATCTCTATAAAGAAGTGAGTCCTCTTATTTGCAGATGTTTTGGAGTAAGGGAATCAGATGTAGTAGAGCATCTGAATAAGGAGGCTCGGCCGACCCTGGAGAGCCTGGCAAGTGCGACTAAAGCAGGAATGGGGTGCAGGTCTTGTGTTCTTCAGCTCAAGCGCTGGTTGGTTCTTAATGAAGAAAAAAAGCATGGCCACCACTTTAAAGCACGTCCTATTGTTGATTGGTTGGTTCAGATCGATTATCAACTGACAAAATTTCCTCATACCAGTGAATGGAAGATGGAAGTTCAGGGAATGAAGCAAGGTCGAATAACTATTTCATTTGATAAAGATGTTACTCAGAAAGAAGAAGAGCAGATGGCACAAGAGCTTCAGCTTTTCCTGGGCGCCGCTGTTGATTTAGACTTGGCCTTCTTTTTAAGATCGGCACGGCATTTTTCAAATGCTAAAGGGTAGTTCTTTAACTTTTCAAAAATCTTTTCGTCTTTGCCCTCAAAAATCTGTTTTAGATCAACATCTTCCTGAAGGTACTTGATCTCAATAAAGAAATTGTTTAATTCCGGGATTTCTTCTTTAAGACACGTTGGAGTGGGGGATAGCATTTGGATCTGGTTGATAAAATTCAGCAAGATCTCACGAGTTCCTTCCATGTAGTCATCAATCATTCCCTTGGTCATCTCTCTTTGCATTCCAGTGATGCTTTCCGGGATAATAAAAAGGTCTTTGCCCTTTTTGATGGAGCGCTCGAGAAGTTTCCATGACTCTGAGAACTTTTGNNACCATTTCCGAGATTAACCTCTGGTTAAGTTCATAAACCGGTCCGGTTTCTTTCTTTAAATGAAAACGCTTTTCTTCCTCCCCAAGACATTTAAGGATCTGATAGTTCTTGGCCCAAAGAGGGGCGGAAAACGTTAAAAGAAGGAGGGTCACCAAGGGTTTCATGAATCAATTGTACCCTTAATTTTAGAAAAGATAAGACAGAAAATAGTGTTAGCGCTAAGATGGGTCCATGAAAGAAATGAGTTTCATGGAGCATTTAGAAGAGTTAAGGACGAGGATGATCCGCATCTTTGTCATCTTAGTGGTCTCTTTCGGGTTTTGTTACTATTTTTCAAATGATATCCAGGAGTTTTTGCTGGCACCTTTAAGGCAGGCCATTGGTTCGACGGGGAAGGTCATTTTTACCGGACTTTTAGATAAAGTTCTGGCAGAGCTTCAGATTGCTTTCTGGTCTTGCGTTTTTTTCGCAAGTCCTTTTTGGTTTCGGGAAGCATGGCTGTTTATTAAACCGGGTCTTTATGAAGCTGAAGTTAAAGCGATTCGGCCATTCATCTTTGTTGGCTTTCTGTTGTTCTTAGGTGGAGTGTCTTTCGGTTATTTTGTAATATTCCCTTTCACCTTTAAAACTCTTCTGGCCTCTGGGGTCCAGAATGTAGAGGCCATGTTGAATCTCCAGGATTATCTTTTGCTCTCTAGTAAAATTTTGGTTTTTTTGGGGCTTTTATTTCAATTACCTAACGTCATTTTGATTTTAGGTTTTATGGGACTCGTTACTAAATACTCATTAAGAAATATGCGGCGTTATCTTGCTGTTGCCTTTGCAATTGCAGCAGCGGTAATCACTCCAACTCCAGATATTCTGAGTATGATGTGTGTTTGGATACCCATGATGGTGCTTTATGAAATTGGCATCATGGCCGTTGCACTGATTGTTCATCCTTACTTAAAAAGAAAGCATATGGATCCGGACGAATCAGCTGGCCTCTGAGTCATAATCGATATCAATAATATAGCGCTCTTGCTCTTCTTCCCGGCCACCACCTGGACCTGTAACTTCTTCGCGTCCATCACCTAAGTAACTTATGTGATCTGTGGAAAAACTCCAGTTATCGAACCCTCCTGCCACTGAAAAGCCTGGCAAGAGGCGCATAAATTCTTGAATCATGCTTTCTATCTGAGAGCCGTTAAAATCTGAGGTATCGTGCTTGCATAGCCAGCCCGAGAGTCTGATTTCCATTCCGGCAACACTGTATTGGCAATATTGGAGATCAACACCGTGACGATTTAAAACTCGTCTAACTTCTTTATTGGCCTCTAATCTACTAAGTTTACGCATGCTGGAACCTCCGCTTCGATAAGCTTATCGGAAGAAACCTTAAGGTATTGCGGATTATTTGATGTCGTAAGTAATTTTGGGTAGTTAAAAGGATAATCTAGGATTTTTAAAGGGCCAGATGGTGAACATCCAGCCCTCATTTTGTGGCAAAGAGATTTATTTGTTCATCGCCAGCATAATTTCTCGTGTAATTTTGGAAGCAAAACACGAAGAATTATTTGTTGAATCCAGCATGGGTGCCAGTTCTACAATGTCTGAACCGACGAAATTCTTTCGATTGAGGATTTTAAGAATTCTCATGAAGCCATGGAAGTCTTCACCACCGGCCTCAGGAGTACCAGTTCCCGGGAAGAAGCCTGGATCAAAAAAATCCAAATCCAAAGTCAGATAGATAGGTCGGTCATCTGGAATGGCCTCAAGCCAGTCGCAACACTCTTTAAGAGAAGTCGCCAGAGTTTTATTCTCTTTCATCCAGTTAAACTCTTCTCTTGGGCCAGAGCGGATACCATATTGAATCAAGCGGTTCTTGTCAGTGAAGTGATCAAGGACGCGTCGGATGATGGAGGCGTGGGAGAATTTCTCTTCCAGATAACCATCCCGAAGATCAGTATGGGCATCTAAATGAAGAAGAACCATGTCCGGATAATTTTTTAAATAAGTAACAATTGGCCCGTAAGAAATGGAATGCTCACCACCTAAAGTGACAAACTTGATCTGATCTTTTTTCAGATCCAGATCTTTTGTCATCTCCATGAAAAAATCATTGGTGATATGCCACTTGGAAGGATAGACCGGAAGGTCTCCCATCGTGATGATGTTATAGTCTTGAGTGTCCTTATCCAAGTAGGGAGAGTAGTCCTCTAAACCATATGAAGCTTCCCGGATAGCTCCTGGTGCAAAACGAGCTCCTGGTCTGAAGCTGGTTGTGCCATCAAAGCAGAATCCAATAATATGCGTGGAGTGAGAATAGATCGCCTCAGCATACTGGGTACCGATAAAGGCCCTGGCATGCTCTAATCCTTCAACTTCTTTTATAAGTCGTGGTTCTGTCATATTTACTCCTGCCCAATCATTTTCTTATGGAAATTTGAAATCGAAAAAGTCCCCTTGTGCCAATCCATGTTGTACCACTTGAGACTTCTTTGAAGGGTATTCATGTGCTGCATTTTTTCCGGGTTAATATCTGTTGGACGGTATTTCTTGGAAGAAAAACCAAAGGTCCAGTAAACACCAGGATAAATCAACATAGGTGCATTGAAAGAATTAACCACCGGAAAGACTTTTCTCATGTTGTTATAAATATCTTTTACACCCCATTCATCGAGAAACGGATTTTCCGTCTGATTCATCATGATGCCATCATCAGTCAGCGCATTGTAGACGTCCTGATAAAACTCATCAGTAAATAGACCGGAAGCGAAATCAACCGGGTCAGTAGAGTCAACTACGATGATGTCATATTCTTTTTTAGCTTTTTTAATGAAGGCAAAACCATCTTGTGGAAGCACGCGGACTCTCTTATCTGACAGACCTGAGGTGCAATCCGGGAAATAGATTTTAGAAACTTCAATTACGCGTTCATCAATTTCCACCAGGTCAATTTGCTCGATATCCGGGTGCTTGACGAATTCACGAACCACTCCGCCATCACCGCCACCGATGATCAAAACTTTTTTGCAGTTACGGGAAACCATATAAGGAATGTGAGAAACAACTTCATGATAAACAAATTCATCTTTATCAGAGACCATGGTCTTTCCGTCTAAAAGCAAAAGCTTCCCAACTGACTCAGTTTCTACCACTTCGATTTTTTGATATTGGGATTGTTCAGAGTGAAGGTGGGCCTTCACTTTAAATCCCATAGCAAAAGTATTACGAAAAGATTCCTCAATCATCCAACCTGGCACGTTCATAAAACTCCTTCGAAAATATGGGAAATTTCTATCCTAAACACCGGGGTTTTCCAAGCGAATAATGACACATAGCCGCTTAAATCAGTCTTAGAACGAGGATTGAATGACGTTTCCGATGTTTACGCTTATGATAATATGGTCAAACTTTGAGAGGAAATCATGATTTTAGTGACTGGTGCTGCTGGATTTATTGGTAGTGTGATTGTGAAACAACTGAATGATAAAGGGCATGAAGATTTAATTCTGTGCGACCATTTTGAAAGTGGTGATAAATGGAAAAATCTTCGGGGTTTGAAATACGATTCTTTTGTCCAGGTGGAGGATTTATTTAATCATTCAATCTGGAAGAAGCCTGCCGGTCTTAAGGCAATCTATCACATGGGGGCCTGTTCAGACACTACAGAACTGGATATGGATTTTCTGTATGAGAACAACACTCAGTACACTAATCAACTTCTAACACTCGCTGCTCAAAAGAATATCCCTATCGTCTATGCTTCAAGTGCGGCGACTTACGGGGCGGGAGAACAAGGCTATGCTGATGACCATAAAGGCATTCCGGCCCTGAAGCCTTTAAATAAATATGGTTATTCCAAGCAGCTTTCGGATGAGTGGATTTTAAAGCAAAAGAAGAAACCAAAGGTTTGGTTTGGAGTTAAGTTCTTTAACGTTTTCGGTCCTAACGAATATCATAAGGGCAAGATGAGTTCCGTGGTTTATCAGTCTTTTAATCAGATTCGTGCTGTGGGAGAGGTAAAACTCTTTAAATCTCATAGGCCTGACTTTAAGGACGGAGAGCAGCTGCGTGACTTTGTTTATGTCAAAGATGTGGTACGTGCGATGATCGAACTCATTGATGCTGGTAAGAAAAAACCTTCTATCTCCGGGATTTACAATCTAGGTACTGGGGAGGCCAGAAGCTTTCATGATCTGGTTAAGGCGACCTTTCATTCCATGGATCTTGAAACACGAATTCAGTTTATTGATATGCCTGAGGAGCTTAGAAACCAGTATCAGTACTATACTCAGGCAGAAATGGGGAAATTGAAAAAAGCTCTTCCGAAATTTAAGTTCATGAAACTTGAAGACGCAGTAAATGACTACGTTAGAAATCATCTGTCACAAGCAGAACCTTATTTGAGTAAATAATGAAAAAGAAAATTGATGGTCTGAAACAAGCGGTAGAAATGCTTCAGGGTCTTGACCTTGCGGCCCAACAATCGCTCATTGCAGAAATAGCGCGCAAAGATCCTGAAATGGCCATCAAGCTCAAACAGAATCTTGTCACCTTTGATGACCTTCAGTATCTCACGGTCTCCATGATGAAGCGTCTGCTTCAGGAAATTGATCTGGATGTTTTGGGACTCGCTCTTCGAGGGGCCAATAAAGATCTTTCCGAGCATCTTTTAAATATGTTTTCAACCAACATGCGTCGGGATGTGGAAGATATATTAAAAGGGAAACCACGACCCCTGTCTGAAGTCTTAGAAGCTCAGAAAAAAATTATGGATGTGGTTCACCGCTTAAGAGAAAAAGGTGAAATCATTCTTTCAAAAGATAAATCCGAAAAGTACGTTTAAGTTTTTGTATTGCCAAGGGTCTTAGTGACTCCAAGCATGGAGCTATATTGGCCTCAGTCCCTGTCTAAAATGCCCCTCCGATCCAGTAGACCTTTCTGACATCCTCCTATAAGTCACCAAAATCATAGAAGCTAAACTTGGCACGATTCCTGCTCAATGGTCTCTTGAGAGAACGAAGGATCACTCAAGGATGAGTGGCCAGGAAACGGACTTCACCTTCGATTCTCACATGGAAAAAAAGACCAAAGGAATGGTCTGGAACTATCAGGAAGAAAATCATTTAAGGAGAGCTTTATGGAAAAAGCAACAGTTGAGCACTTTAAAAATCTTTTCATGGAAATTCTTTCTGAAGAAGAAGTTTTCGAAGGCAAGCTCTCACCAGTTAGTATGGAAGGCGATGAAGTAGACATCGTCTCAGTTGAAAAAGAAAACCAAATGGATTTCCGCTTAAAAGCGAGGAATGCAATATACCTGAAAAAAGTTCGCAAATCGCTTCAGAAGATTGAAGAAGGAACTTTTGGAGAGTGTGAGGATTGTGGTGCCGAGATTACTCACAACCGCCTTCTGGCACGACCTACCGCCGATCTTTGCATTCATTGCAAAGAAGCTGAAGAGAAGCAGGAGAATCAATTGGTTCATAAAAACCGAGATTCATTAAAGACGGGACGTGTACTTCCAATTGAGCACCTGGAAAGGGGTTACAATAAGGATGAAACATCAACCACGAATTTTCATGTGACCCATATGGATTATCAGGACATCGTTGGTTAATTAAATAAGAATAAAGAAAAAGGCCTGGTCTTCTGACCAGGCCTTTTTTATTTTAGTATCTTTTATCTTGAATCCCGCCGGAAAATTCTGAATCACGGCAATCACTGATAAGAATGCGCATCGAAGGCCTTCTACTATCATTTGGAATGGAGATGATAAGTGCCTTATTGCTAACCAGATCTCCCCGGAGGATTTCTTTATTGGTTCTGGCCTTTTTATAGGGTTTAGAAAAGATTTCTAACTTACAGTTATAGAGACTCTCACCCTTATTAGTAAGATAAGCGTCACTCATCTTACGATACGAATCCCGGTTATGATAAATTTTAAGCTCCAGGTTTTCATCTGAAACCAGAGGCAGACGGTCCCTGAAATCCTCATCATGATTCAGATAGTTTTCAAGGTTTAAATGCTTTGGATCTGGAATGAATTTAGCAGATGGATAGTTCTTAATGCTTTTGCGTAAACGCATTCCAATTTTTCCTCCATTGAAATTCGCTAAATTCTCCTGGATTTCTGACTGAAAGCGAGAGAGGATTTTGCTTCCAATCGCCTCGGTGATTCCAACTAACTTGGCAGCGAGTCCACCCTTGACGTATCCATACAGCATTATGCCGACAAAATGATAGTATGATCCATAGATGTCCCCGCCTTCATTGTACTGAGAGAGAAGGGGAGTAAGTTTTTTAAAATGAGGGATGTGATCACGATGAGGTGCCTTCCAGTTTATTGCCAGAAGATTTTCCATCGTTAAAAGAGCGAGATAAACATTGCCTTGATTTAAGACATACGCCTTCCTGAAGAACATATCAAAGTGAACAGACTTATCTTTTTGTTCCAATAAATAGGCCTTGAGCGCTTCTTCCTGCCCCGTGTACATCACGCGATAGCTGATTCCCAAAGCAAGAGCGCTTAAAATCTTACTCATGGCAAGCATTGGATTAAACCTATGCTTACTGATTGTCTCCGGACTCCAGCGGTGAAATTCTCCTACGCTTGGCTCAATTCCGTTTTTACGCTCTTCTTCGATAACCTGAAGAAACATGTTTGAGAAGCCTTCATGATTATAAGGATTCTCTCGTCCCTCAAGGCGGAGTTCATCTTTAATTTCGTCTCTTATCCCTCTTTCCTCGTATGACTGACCTTCAGGAATTTCAATTGGTTTTCCCAATAGGCGCAAACCGATATTTCGCTTAGCTCGGTCAACTCTTTTAAGAAGTGCCAGGTCTGAGAGATGATCCTCCAGAAGCAGTTCTTTTTGACGAAAGTTAAAGGCTTCTTCAATGCTCATGTCTGCCCAAACGGGCTGAGTGAGATTGAAAAGAATAATGAGAGATAATATTTTTGTTTTCATGTTTATTTAAGCATTGAATTGTAAAAATTAATCATCTGATCCTTGATCTTAGAAGCAAATAGCTTTTCGGGAGCAGGTATAAACGGAATCTTATTAAGTTTTGCAATAGACGAGTTGGTTACATAAAAGATTCCTTTCACCAAAAGTGTCGTTTCTTGTTCTCCGGTATAGATGAAAGAAGAAGATTGGGTCTGATAAACAAGCATGGTGTTGCAGTTTTGAGCGGATATCAGCCAAGTGCCATGGGCTTTTTTGCCATTCAGTGAATTAATTTTTGAATTAATGACATCAGTAGAGTCGCTTGCCGTTTTAAAATCAAACTCACATTCAAGTGAGCTCGGAGCTAATCCCATAGTAGGACCGAGTGGGAAATTCACCACTCCTGCGAATCCATCATTGTTATATTCGTGGATTCTGATATCCATGGCATCTGAAATCACCCTGGTGATGAACCGAGTATCATCAACTTGAGAGAGACGCTTAGGGAACTTCATGACGGCCATATACTGAAGTGGAGTTGAATTATTAATTCTGGCAAGAGGGACATCAAAACCCAATTTTTTTGAGTTTGACTCATTTAAACTAAATGGCTTCTCTGACATGCTCGAAGCAAATGTGATTTCAGAAGAGGTTTTGAAATTCTTCTTACCAATTTCCTGGTAAAGATTCTCCAGAGAAGTGTTGGTGATTTTAACTTTTGCAAAGGCTTGAGTTGAGCCCATTAAAAGTACGAGTGCTAGGAGTGATGTTTTCATATTTTAGCTCCAAAGAAAGATGGTTTTTTGCAAAGAGAAGTTCCATACTTGCCGCCATAATTTCCGGCCTCAATACCTTCGCCCAGTGCCTGCTTCTTGGCGGTTGCAATTATTCCTTTAATAGAACGGTTCTTATTGTCTGGATCAAAGATGTAAGTGAAGAGTTTCTGGCCTTTATAACCGGCCTTGCTGGCAATGGCCAGGGAGCGGGCCATGAAGCCAGTATAGCCATTGAGCTTAACTTCACAGGCCAAAAAAGCCGCTGTCAAGTAATGATAAACACCTGGGTTTTTCTTGAAAATACGGTTTGGGAAAACTTCCGGTAAAAACTTTCGGGATACATCATCTCGAAGAGCTTTGATTTTCCAGAAGTAAACTTCCAGCATCAGGGACTTTTTAGGGTTGTGAGCATAGTGAACATCCAAAGATGGCATATTTCTATTTGAGTAGGATAAAGCGAGCAAGGTTTCACGTGGAGTAAAGCCTGCCTTTAAGCTCGCTTCTTCGGCAGTTTTAATCCAACCATTTTTAAGAGGAGCGTCTGTTTTCACTCTTTCATCTCTCCAATCATTGAGCGCAGCATGAACGGTCTTTAATAAGAGACTAAGACGTTCATCCTCCATACTAAAGAGTTCGCCGTAAACAAATTGCGTGAAGCCATTGATAGCGTACTGAATGCGTGGGAAAGAGCCTTCGGGGGAACTTACTTTATGGTTTAGATCAATCAAGCGATCATATCTTCCTGGAGAGAGTTTTTTAGCTTTGTTTTCCAGTGCGACCATTTTAAGGGCAGCATCACAATTATTTCTTCTTTCCTGAAAGAGGCGCGCCTCCTCAGAGAAGAACTCTTGATCACGATCATCCTGAGAAATTAAGCGTAACTCCTGTTTATATGATTCATGCATAGGAGTAAGTACTTCCAGCGGTATGGCAGCGTGTTCGACGAGGGTGTACTTAATGTTGTTATAGTTCGCTTCCCCTCTACAGAATTCATCCAGAGGTTCTTTTAATGTATTTACATAGGCCCCAGATGAAAGAATCAGATCCCGGGAAAGTTGAGGTTCAAAACTCATGAGTTCCTGAAGGATCTCTTCTGGTAAACGTTTGTCCTCACGAATCTTTAATACCAGCTCCCGCCCTAAAACAACCGAAGTTGGCTCAATCAAGCGTAATGAATCACCGGATCTCTCCTCCACTTTAAGCGGAGAGAGTTGGGCCCAGTCCATTGACTGTGCTTGAGCATAGGCCCCGAAAGTCAGGGTAAGAAGGCATAGATAGTATTTCATGCCAGGAAGTTTGCAAGGTCCGTACCAACTTTGGAGGGGGGCATTGATGTGTTTTTAAACTGATATAGGGTTAGGTCTGTAAAAGTGTTAGTGTTTTATACAAAGGGTGTCTAAAAGTTTGTCACTTTTCTTGCAAGGTATCCCACAAAGTTTAATCCTTGAAAAAAGCGACCTTCAATCTTTAATCCTACTTTTTGAAAAATTTCTTCAAACCGACTTTCTGTCACAGGAAAGAATAATGAATTCATTCGGGGAGTGAGTTGCTCTAATTGATTGAAAGGAAGACCTCTTTCTTTGGCCCAATTATAGAGGCATTGATGGTTTTTCTGATGAAGGGACTCTGCTTCCATGAGATCCACAGTAAGTAAAAGAGCATTCGGGGTCAGTCTGCCCGCAATGGCGGCGAAATATTTCTCTTTCCTTCCATCATCCGGAATGAAATGTGAAACCAGAAGAGAAAGTGCCCCGTCATAGATAATGGCCTGATTGCAGCTTTCCATTGTGGATTCAAAGAAGCGGATCTCATTAGCTGTTTTGCTTATCATGATTCTTTTTTTTGCGGCTTCAATCATGTCTGAGGAAGGTTCAACAGCATCAAATTTCCAATGAGGACCGAGCTGTGAAAGTCGGATTATTTCTTCCCCCGTTCCACTTCCGGCCACCAGAAGATGAGGTTGATGGTCCAGTTCTGTTTTTAGAATGGCACAGATGAGCTCCTGCATGAGTTCATATCCCGGTACTTTTAAACGGATTTCCTGGTCGTACTGGTCGGTGGTACTGTTATCGAATTTTTTCATCTTTGGATGATAAACCTTTCCCCTAAGGTAAGGTCAAGTCATTCATTGGCCCAAAAAATTGGCACTTCAAAAATATCTCTTTCATCCGATAAGTTTATTTCAGAAGGGTAGGTTGAATGTTTCATAAAATTCTCATCATCATTTTTCTCATGGCAGCTTCTGCAGTTTATGCCCAGGAAGAGGATTGTTATGCCTACGAAAGTTTTGGTGAGTCTTTTCCGCTCAGCAAAGATAACTTAAAAATGATTGAGGAATTGAATGAGGCCATCAAAGGTATTCAATCTCCGAAAGGCTCATATGACAAAAAGGTCGCCTTCTTCCAAAGTATTTTGCCCGATATCGTAAATTCGCTCTCTTCTGTTGAGAAAGAGCGAAGAGACATGCTGGAAATTTTGAACAAAAAAGCGCCTACTGAAGCTGACCTAAAAAAACTTGAGGCCCTTAAGGCCCGTTATGATGCCAAAACCAATGAAGACTTAAAATTAAAAGTAAATATTATCCCAATTGATCTGATTCTTGTTCAATCGGCCATTGAGTCTGGTTGGGGAGGATCTAACGCTGCTAAAAATTGTAACAACCTATTTGGACTCCATGCTTTGGGTGGTCTCTCGGTTTGCGATACACCTTCCAGGAAAATTGCCAAGTTTACGGATAAAAAACAGAGTTTGGATGCTTATATTCTTTCGATTAATAAGAATAATGCCTACAAAGATTTTCGAAATAAGCGTGCGGAGATCCTTAAAAAACGTCAGAACTTTACCGGAGTTGAACTGGCACCTTATTTGTTGAAATATTCGACCCGGGGTAAGGATTATACTGATGAAGTAAGACACTCCATTCAAAATCATAGACTGGATGATATCATTACCAGTGCCCTTCAGATTTCTGAGTCGTGCGAATTTCCTGGGCCTGTGAATTGATCCTTGTAAGATATAAGTTCTCATATTAAGCCATGGTTTTGATCCATGGCTTAAGTCTTATGATCTGGTTTAATAGATCCGTTAGATTTTCTCAAAATTCATTTCAACTTCCTGGCCATATAGTGAGCTATAAACAGGAGCTGTGAATTTACCAAAACTCTTTACGCTCTTGAGGTTGATTCTTTGTGTAAATTCTTGTCCGTCCTCACACTTGACTTCAGAGGTGAGAATATCGGATTTTAATTTTGCTTTACCTGAACATTCAAGTTTTCCATAGGGAGATTGTTCTGTAAGTTTTACTTTCCCATTGGCAGTGATTGTCACAATTGTCAGGACCGGGAAATCAGGGTTGCTGATTTTGTAACTTCCTACAATGTTGCTAATTGTTGCAGCACTTGAAAGACTTGAGATGATTAAAAAAGATAGGGCCAAAAGTGTTTTCATGTAATTTCCCTTGGATAAATGAGTATTTTTGACTCATATAGCACATTTTAATTTTTATTGTTTAAGAGTGAATTTTTTTCAAAGTGAGGGGGAAGTAGTTGAGGTCATGGTAATGGCCTTTTATGTAACGAAGAGCTGCATCCCATTTGCTTGATTTATTCTTCTGAGTCTAATTCTTCAACACTCGAAGCACATCCATAAGTGTTATCGTATGAGCAATTCGACTTTTTCATAATAATGCGACAGACTTGGTCGAAAGACATATTTCGTGCATTCACCGTTACATAAACATTATAGCCCACGTATCTTTCATTCTCGCCAATAGGAGTGGTCCATCTTAGGGTTGCTGTTTCTCCTCGATGTTGACCTTTCTTTATAATGACCTTCTCGGCTTTTTCCATGCACTGTGGGGAACTCTGGGAGAAAGCGGCATAGGAATTAAGTGCGAAAATAAGACAGATTATATTTTTCATCTAGGACTCCTGTGAATCCGGTTAATTGAGCTAATGACTTCTCGCATGAAAGTAAAAGAATCGCTTTGCTTTTTCGTTTCACAGGTAAAAAATTCATGGAGATGAGGCATCCCGCGAGTCATCACTAACCTTGTTTTAACCTTAAAAAACTCCCTGTAAGGAATGATATCTACCGTTCTGTATTAGCTTTAACTTAGAATAAATTAAGTTCAAGTCAAAGGCGTGAGCAATGAATAGTGAGGTTAACGGTAAAAGGTGCAATTCAATACTCATAGTTGAGGACGAGAAGGGAATACAAGAGATCCTGAAAATGGCCCTTGAAATGGAAGGGTATCAAGTCTTTACTGCCGATAATGGAAAAGAAGGTCTCGAGTTATTGCCAAAAATGCCAACCCCTTGTCTTATACTTCTTGATTTAATGATGCCTGTAATGAATGGTTGGGAGTTTGCTGAAGCTTTATCCAAAGAAATGACTTTGGCCACAATACCGGTGGTTATTGTGACGGCCTATGGTGAACGAGCTGAGTCCATACCATCAAAAGGTGTCTTAAAAAAGCCAATTGATCTGGATGCACTCCTACGCATTGCCAATGAGTGGTGTGAACAATGGTGTAACGGGAAACGTGGATGAATTCTATTCATCGTGAAAGAAATAAAGACCCTACTAAAACTCTTGGAAGGAATTTTATAGGTAAAATGCTGCCTTTTGTTTTTTTACTTGTTCTTATCTCTGTCATTTTTAGTTTAAGTAGAAACAGTATTATAAAATCAATTCCTATTGTTGTTCTTGTTCAACTTACCACTATCTTCATTCTTGGTTACATCCTTCGAAATAGCTACGTTGAATTAAATAGAGTTGAAACAAAACACAAACTAGAGTTAGAGCGAAGAAGTGATTATGAAAAGTTGTTCAATCTATCAAGCGATATGATATGCATGGCCACATTTGATGGCCATTTTAAGCAAGTTAACTCAGCTTTTGAAAGGATACTGGGCTATTCATCGAAAGATTTGTTAGAACGCCCATTTTTAGAATTTGTTCATCCTGATGATTACGAAAGAACCAAAGAAGAATTCGAAAAATTGATCATGGGCATAGGATCTGTAGATTTTGAAAATCGTTATTTAAGTAAAGATGGGACTTATAAAGTGTTAGGATGGACGAGCTCTGTTATGAAAGATGAAGGAATTATCTTTGCGGCTGCACGAGATCTCACAAAGATGAAGCACGCCAATGAAGAAATGCGAAAGGCCTACGATTTTGTAGAGGCGATACTGGACAATGTTCCTAATATGATTTTTGTTAAGGATGCCCAGGATCTTAAGTTCTTGAAGTTCAATAAAGCAGGAGAAGAGTTATTAGGTTTTAAGAAAGAAGACTTATTGGGGAAAAATGATTACGACTTCTTTCCGAAGAATGAAGCCGACTTTTTCACGTCTAAAGATCAGGAAGTGCTTAAGGGTAAAAAGGTATTTGAAATACCTGAAGAAACAATACAAACCAAAGATAAAGGGAGCAGAGTTTTAAGAACCAAAAAGATTCCTGTGTTCAATGCCGATGGAAGTCCCCGTTATCTTGTGGGTATCTCAGAAGATATTACCGAATTTAAGAAGATTAATGAAGAGCGTACTCGTAATGAATTTGCTCTTAAACGGGCAAGTTTAATTAATGGCCTTATAAGATATTCTCTTGATGGTGTCGTCGGAATGAACGTTGAAGGTGTGATAACCAGTTGGAACTCCCAGGCAGAAAAAATTTTTGGATGGAGTGAGGCCGAAGCTTTAGGCAAAGATCTGGCAAGTCTCATTATTCCTCACGAATATCGTGAAGCTCATAGTATAGGCTTGAAAAAATTTCTCTTAACAGGGATAGGACCAATCTTAAATACTAGAATTGAATTGGTAGGCCTGCGGAAAGGCGAGGTTGTATTCCCCATTGAACTCACTGTCATTCCAATCCCTGATAATCATGGATGGCTCTTTTACGCGTATGTCAGAGATATTTCTGATCGTAAGATAATTGAACAGCATCAAAAAAATTTACTCCAGCAGGAGCATTTGGCCAGAGAAGCCGCTGAGCAATCTGTGGCAATGAGGGATGATTTCCTCTCTATTGCCGCTCATGAACTTAAGACCCCCCTGACTCCAATATCCATGCAACTACAATTGCTTGAGCGCAGTCTCAATAAGGTGACTAGCACTGATAGCTTTTCTATTAATAAAAATTTATTGGAGATAACAAAGAATTCTAAAAAAGAGGTAGACCGTTTGGCACGGCTCATTGATGAATTGCTGGATGTCTCAAGAATTAGTGCCGGCAGACTGACTTTACACAAAAGAAAAACAATTCTCAATGACCTCATCAAACAAGTGATTGATCGTCATTTGAATTTAAACGTTAAGGTTGTGAATGGCATTCACTTAGATGTTAAAGAGGGGCTAACCGGTTACTGGGATGCCTCAAGATTAGAGTCTGTGATAGAAAATTTGGTAACCAATGCCATTAAGTATGGAGAAGGAAAACCAATTGAAATAAAGGCTTGGCAATCAGGTGATACAGTCATCATTTTGGTTAAGGATCAGGGAATTGGTATTTGTGATGAGGACCAAAAAAAGATTTTTCAAAAGTTTGAACGTGCAGTTTCAGTCAAAAAGTTTAGTGGACTAGGATTGGGACTGTATATATCCCGCAAAATAGTAGAGGCCCATGGAGGAGTCATTAAGCTCGCAAGTAAAGTTGGACATGGCTCTACTTTTCGTATTGAACTTCCGATTGAACGGTATGAAGAAACTAATCCTGATCCTTTGTCCATCTCAACATAGTCTTGAGCATGCTTTCCTGTGGATTATACAGACCTCTTTCACGTGAGGGCGTATTCTCAATATCCTCAAGAATTCTTCTTAAATTGGCCTTCCTCACCGGGTCTCGAGTGTTATGCATCTCTCTTTCAAACATCTCATTAACAAATTTATTCAGTTCTCGAGAATCTTTTTTGGAAGTTGAAATGATTTGCGAGGCCACCGTACCATTGCCCTTTAGACTCTCATCAAAAGCATTAAGGAAGTTGGTATCGGAGAAATCCTGCTTGGTGCTGGCCTTAAGATAGTACTTACTGGCCTCCTCTGGATTGCGGTCAAGTCTCATACGATTGGCAATATCACGGGCCTCACGCGGATTTACTTCATCAACGGATTTGATTTTTGGTGCTGCAGGTGTCACTACTGGAGTCGCGGGCCTGGGGGCCAGCGGGATGGCAGGTCGTAACTCCGCTTTAAGTTTGGTCTCAACTTCTTTCATGGTTTTAAGTTCAAGTGCTAGTGTCGGGTCTTTAGGTGAGGCCTGCACTCTTTTTTGAAGAGCTGCGATGTCCTGGGAAACTCCCTGAAGCATTTTATCCGTATTCATGCCGAAGGTATCGATGCCTTTTTTATAAGCCGCAATCGCTCCAGGAACATCTCCTGCTCTAGCAGCGGATTCCCAACCCATTTTGAGAATCAAAGGATTTTTGGCGATGTCAGCAGATAGAGTGTAGTTTTCAGCGGCTTCTTTATAGGCCGACTTATATTTGGCCATATCACTGGTAATGTCAGCACCTCTTTCACTGGCCTTTCCAATGGCGAGACCCAATGACTGGGCCTGCACTCGGGCACTATTGGCGAGGCTAGTGGTATTGGGATTGGCAAAAGTTCCGGTAATCCCTCTTTCCATCAGTAGGCGAGTTTGAGCTGGATCAAAACCCGCTTCTCTTAGGATGCGGGCCTTTTTTGCAATGTCAGCTTGGGTATAGGTATAAAAACCTCTTCCATCGGCAATACCGATTTTATGGGCCTCGATGATGGCATCCATTTGTTGTTTACTTAGTTTTGAATCTCCCAGGAGTTTAGCGGCTTCGGTTAATCTTTCTGCATCACTGAGATTGGATGCGGCCTTCAAGTGATTGAGTTTGGAGAAGTTTGCTCGTGAGGTCATAACAGCGGCCTTTCCGGCACTCGTGGCCTCCAAAGCTACCAGTGCGGCCTTTCCACCTTTTAAAAAAGCGAAGATGGCAGTAGGGGGCATGACGAGAGATCCCACGGCCTTACAGATGGTATTGGATTTTGCCACTCCATTGAGGCACTGATATTCGGAAATGTAGTGATGAGCAATTCCTTCGACGGCATTGGTGAGCATTTTTACTAAAGGTTCAAAAAGAGTTTTACCTAAAGCGGCCATAAGATTGAAGTCATTGTCATAGAGATTTCGCGTGAACTCTTGAGAGAAGTAGGCGCTCGCCATCCTTAGAAAGTCCATCGCGAGTTTACTGCCTTCGCCACCACTTTTTTGAAGTTTTTTTAGGGCATCATTTCGAAAATCATCATCCACTAGAAATTTGGCCATGCTTTTTACACTCTTAACCTGCACATCAACTAAAGTAGAGATGATGTCCACGATCATGCCGCCTAAGTCTGCCAGTGAATCCCATAGAAAGCCTTTTAGACACTGGCCAACCTTACTGAGGATGTCTTCAGAAGAGAGAAGACGATTACTGTCCTGACCTTTATCACAATTGAGTCTGTTCTCAGGAACGATTCTTAGACAAGCAGGGTCGCTGTTAACCAGATGTTGGCATATGGTCTGAAACTCCTGAAGAGAGGCGTTGGAGGACATGAGTTCTCCGGCCGTTTCACATTTTAATTCCTGAGCTCTAAGCTCGGTCTGCATGAGGATGAAACTCAATATGAGTAAAAATAAAAACTTCATGGGATAAAGTATTCCTGAAACTGATCAAGTTTTAAGAGGTATTTTTCCGAGGTTAAAAGAAACTGGCGGGAGCTTTGGGCATTTGCCCAGTAAACCTCAAGGAAGTTCACTTTTTGTTTTTTATTATTCAGGTAGGTACCTTCAAATAGGAGAACCCGACCAAAATCTTTTTCGATAAGTTTTTGGCCTGTGACTTTCCAATCATGGAATCCAAACATCTTTCCAAATTCTCTTTTCGTATCATGAACTTTATTCAATTCTTTTACGTTCTCAGGAGTTAGATCTTGAAAGTCAAAATCAGATGCCATCCGAGATAAGGCAATACCTCTGGTTTCATCGAAATAATTATCAACAAAACCGATATTAGGTTTTTCTATGAAGTTAGGTTTAGGGGAGAAGGACCAGACCGGTAAGGCAAAAACTATCGTAACGAATAATAATGTTAGAATATTCATGCCCTTATTTTAAGGTAAAACATGAATTTCCAAGATAGCATTTTCAGAGGAAATAAATGCCTGAACTACCTTTAGAAAAGACCTATAAATACTTTCTCATCCCATTGAAAAGGCAAACATATTGCAACATTGTTTACGTACTGTGAGGCTTCAGTTTTGCCATCAAAAATGCGTACCGCCTGAACTTGGGTTCTGCAATCTTTAGTTGTGGTTGCTAGCTTTTCACTATGTTCAATTAAGAAGACATCGTACTTATCCAGTTTTTTTATTCTTAACTCGTTTTGTGGATCGAGATGAAACTGGCAAGGCCACTTTAGTTTGAGCTTAGTTATAAATCTGCCGTGACGCGATAGAGAGCAGTGGCCATCTTGCTTATGGAGGTCATAACCACTGGTGTGACTTATTTTAGGATCATTATGGGCGCATGAATAAAGAACCATGAAAAAAAGGGTAAGAATGATTGAGTTCATGATGATCTCCAATACAGAGAATCATGTTTAAAATTACTAACGTTGTCAAATGAGGCTTTGATTAAACAAAACTCAGACAGACTTGTTCATGGCCGATGATTCAGAGAAGATGCTCGAATGAAGACTTTTACTAAAAATGATCTCTCGAAATTAGACCAAAGATTTAATGCAACTTTTATAAATTGTTTGAGTGGATTTAAGTCGTTAAATCTCATAGGTACTGTTTCCCTTGAAAAAAGCACTAACCTCGCCCCATTCAATTCTTTTTTTCACCTTGGGGCCTCACCTCCCTTAATGGGATTTATTTCAAGACCCACCAATGTTGCCAGACATACTATTGAGAACATTAAAGCTACGGGTTTTTATACGGTTAACCATGTCTTGGAAGATTTTTATCTTAAGGCCCATCAAACCAGTGCCAGATATCCGGACACTATCTCTGAATTTGATGCCTGCGAGCTCACAGCAGAATATAAGAATTCTTTCCTGGCGCCCTATGTGAAAGAATCCCGAATACAGATTGGAATGAAATTTATCCGTGAACAACTGATTTCGGAGAATGGTGTCCATTTGATCATTGGTGAAATCTTAGAAGTCCATATACCAGAAAATTGCCTGAACGTAGACGGGTTTTTGGATATCGAAAAAGCAGGCTCCATCTGCGTGAATGGACTTGATGACTATCATACAACAACTCGGATAAATCGATTAAGCTATGCCAAGCCAGATAAATGGCCGGAGGTCATTCGTGGAAATTCGTAATGCTGAAGTTCTAATCACGGGCGCCAACAGAGGTATTGGTTTGGCCATTGCAAAAATGTGCGCCCGTGAAAAAGCAAAACTTCATCTCGTCATGAGAAATGAAGAAACTGCTCTCATTCATGAGTTGGAGCTCCTTGGCGCACAATCGGTTAAAATCTGGATAGCTGATTTATCCCGCAAAGATCAAGTGGAGAATTTGCTTCATCAGCTCTCCCATACTCCCATTGAGATACTTATTAATAATGCAGGACTCTTAACAGGTGGTCTTTTGGAAGAACAGCCACTGGAAGATATCTATTCCATGTTTCAGGTCAATTTAGTTTCTCTGGTCCATTTAACCCGAGGACTATTACCCCAGATGATCAAACAGGGAAAAGGCAAGATAGTGAATAATTCGAGCGTATCGGCAATTATGCATTTTCCCTGTGCCTCGACTTATGCAGCCTCAAAGGCCGCAGTGCTGGCCTTTACTAATTGCCTTAATATTGAACTTAAAGGAACCGGTGTTTCTACTTTATGCCTGATCACCCCAGGAATCAAAACCCGTATGTTTGATGATATTGAAAATAAATATGGAAAAAACTTCGAAGTACCTTCAGATTATATGGATGCCGATCAGTATGCCCAACTTATAGGTGAATCGATAAAAAAAGATGACGAACATTTTCGACCAGGTGGAATGACTCAAATCGGGATAAATATAGCGCACTATCTTCCGCAACTATTTAAATGGGAAGCAGGCCGTCGTTTTAGAAGATAAGTATTGGGGCCCTTGTGGGCCCCGGATATGAATTAAACGATAAATTGAGAAAGTTCTTGAACTAAAGATTGAGAACGAGAAACAAATTTTTCTTTCTCTTCTGAAGTGAGTCCTTCCGAAGATAAGCTGGCAAGATCTGAAACATGGTGGCAGATTTTCTCTGCCAATTCTTTCTTCTCACCTTTCTCCCAAATTTTTAAGGCATTTTGAATCAGAACATTGCGTGGATTCACCACCAGCGTCTTCTTAATAGGCATAGCGAAAGCAGTCTGCCCCATGGATTTAGTCATCTGCTGGAAGCGTTTCATATTCTCATCGATCTTAAAGTAAGCACTGGAAGAAGCATTCTTGAGATTTTTGACATCAACATCCAGCTTAGCTTCAATTTCCTTATTGTCGCCAACCAGAACTTGTTTGAAGAAATCTTTGACTTTAATATCATCAGCGCTGGTTTGGGCCGTATCAAGTAAATTCTCCACTTCTGAATCAATGGCAGAGAATTTAAAACTCTGTTCACCAAGTTTCTTCATCTCTGAGTGCTGCATAAAGTGTGGATCAATGTACTGATCGGTCTCAAGCACCTGGATGCCTTCGGCATGAAGCTGCTTGCGAAGTGATTCGTCACTCAGGTTTTTCTCAAAATAAACGTATTTATCTTTGAGCTTCTCTTTGTAGGCTTCAGGAATTCCTGCTTGATACTCCTCAAGCGTAATTAATTTTCCATCTGTGTTTTTGAACAGGACAAACTTTCTCATCACTTCATCAAATTTCTCGTCCTGCATACATCCGTACTTAACAAACAGTCCAATATCTTCCCAGGCCTTTTCATAGCGTTCTCGGTCAGAATTAAAAAGTTTCTTCAAGGATTCGGAGACTTTTTTAATGATGTAATTTGAAATCTTTTTAATATTCGGATCCCCTTGCAGGGCGGAGCGGGATACGTTTAGTGGGATATCCACCGAATCAATGGCACCTTTTAGAAGGCCCAGGAAATCCGGAACAACATTTTTTACATTGTCAGATACAAAGACCTGTTTTGAATAAAGCTTGATGCCATTTTCTTGCATTGGCTTATTCTGATTTATCTTTGGAAAGAAGAGTACACCCTGAAGGGTGAAAGGATGATCCACATTGAGGTGTAACCAAAAAAGAGGTTCCGGGTCCATAGGGAACATTTTTTGATAAAACTCTTTATAATCTTCATCTTTGAGGACTGTGGGATCTTTTTTCCACAGGGGAGTTGTCTCATTTATAAGCTCTTCACCCAATGTAATTGGATAAGGCATGAAATCACAATAACGGTTTAGTGTTTCTTTAAGTTTCCAGTTATCCAGGAATTCTTCTCCATCAGGTCCGATGAAGAGAGTGATTTTCGTTCCTACTTCGCTCTTAGTTGATTCAGAAAATTCATAGTCAGTGTCTCCCAGACAAGTCCATTTGGTAGGAACAGAACCAGGTACCATAGAGAGAGATTCCACTTCCACTTTTTCAGCGACCATGAAAGCTGAATAAAAACCCAGACCGAATTTACCAATGATTTCATCTTTGCTGTTGGTGTTACCCATGTCTTTCATTTTCTGAACGAATTCTTCTGCGCCAGAGAAGGCCAGTTGAGCGATGTATTTTTCAACTTCACTCTCATTCATTCCCAGACCATTGTCGGTAATAATAATGGTGCGGGCCTCTTTATTGAGGTCAATTTGAACCTTACCTTCAGGCATCTCGTGACCTTGGGAACGGGCCAAAGTATGCCTTTTGGTGATCGCGTCACAGGCATTTGAGACTAATTCCCGGATAAAAATATCATGCTCTGAGTAAAGCCATTTTTTAATAATCGGAAAAATGTCGTTAGTTTTTACTGAAATTGAACCTTTACGAGTTGTCATGCATCCTCCAAAACTGGTGTCAAATTGTCTATCTTGTCTTTTAGCGTAATAATACCTACAAAAGATGGGCCCATATATACAAACGTCAAGGGTAGCTGAAAAATTTATGTCTAATGAAGTGATGCCGCTATTCATCCTCGCCACTGGGGGGACCATTGAGAAAATCTATGACGAATTTGAAGGCTCCCTTCAAAACCGCGATACCATCGTCAAAAATAAAATCCTGCAAAAGCTGAGACTTCCTTATACGGACATTACTGTTAAGCAAATCATGTCGAAAGACTCGCTTTACATGGATGATAAGGATCGGGAATTTATTCTTAATTCCATCAAGGCCCATGAAAAGGGAATGAATCCCATCGTGCTCCTTCACGGGACCGACACGATGGATGTTACCGCTAAATACTGCTTTGAAAAATATCCCGAAATAAAAGTCCCTGTAGTCTTTACGGGTGCTATGAAGCCTCTAGGGTTTGATGACTCAGATGCCGCTCAAAACGTGATTGAGGCCATCTTCGCGGCCAGGATTCTTGGGCCAGGATACTATGTCACTTTTCACGGTAAATTATTTACAGTCCCGAAATTCAGAAAAAATAAACAGCGCGGAACTTTTGAGGAGATCGAACTATGAAAACTTTCATTCTTGCCATGGCCCTGTTTTCAGCAAATGCCCTGGCCTGGGGACCGACTGGCCATAGAACAGTTGGTTTAGTCGCAGAAAGATACCTTAATACTGATGTCCATTTAAAGATTTATAATATTCTGGATAATCAGACACTGGCACGGGTCTCTACCTGGTCAGATGAAATTAAGTCCGAGCCGCAGTCTTATTCACACACCTATAACTGGCATTTCACTGACTGGGCGGATGAAGCTCATGACCATGATGAGACAAATTCTTCCGGTAAACTTGTTGGTGCAATTCGTGAACAAGTTGCTGTCTTAAAAGATGCCAGTGCCACAAAAGATAAAAAAGCTTTTGCTCTAAAATTTCTTGTTCACTTGATCGGTGACGTCCATATGCCACTACATGTGGGAAATGGGTTAGACCGGGGAGGCAATGCCTGCAAAGTACTTTTCCATAATAAACCAACTAATCTTCATGCACTTTGGGATGAGGGGATGATTAATTTCACCGGACTTAGTTTCACCGAAATGGGCTCGTTTGTTATTCAGGGTAAAACCCGTGAACAAATTCTCGCCTGGAGAAAAGGTGATGTTTTAGACTGGGCCCGTGAATCTAAAAATTTACGCTCGAAGATTTATCCTGCAGATGTAACTCCAGCTTCTGGGCCAATGTCAGTTAAGCAGTACTGCCGTTATGATATTAAGGTTCCTGAAGAAAATATGCCTAAGCTTGCTTACGAGTATAGCTACCAATTTGTCCCTGTGATTGAAGAGCGTCTTTTTCAGGCCGGTGTTCGTCTGGCAATGGTACTGAATGAGGCCCTAAAGTAAGATTTGCCACCAGAAGCGGGCATCCACATAAGCTGATCGATTTAAGCGGGATTTATAACTCATTGAAAGATGAAGCCAGATCCCGCTCTTTCCCCCCGGAAATCTTTTCTCCCTCATAATAAATTTATAGATTTAAGAAATAAGGTCCGAAGAGTCTACTGAGGTCTAAGACCATGGATAAGTGTATTTTAGGGAAGAAAATTTTAAGTCAGTTACTTGTGATGATTTTCGTCATCTCTGGATGTATGTCTTCAGATATACCAACTTCAACTAAGTCAGCTCAGAACGGAACTATCGGTAATGCAGCTGGTGGTAATGGGGCAGGTGCTGGTGATTCAACCATTGGCAATGGAACTTCTCTTCCTCCTAAAGTTGAAATTCGACACTTAATTGAGCCCAATCTTTCTACGGATACTACTTATAATACCGGAACCGGCTATGCTGGCGGCGGAAGTTACGTCCGAAAATTAACCATTCCAAAAAATTTCGCCGGTAGACTTTATCTGGCAGGAATTAACATCGCTTCTCTTTCTAATAGGCATGTCAGAGTACGATTTAAGTTTGGAATGAACCGTGAAATCATTTCCCTTCCTGCTGTTGTGACTAAAGCTCCGGGGATCACACCGCAAACTGATATTTCCGTCTTAGTGATGGACCTTAGATCAGAGCCTTTCCGGAATATTCGCCTTCCATACGATCTATATGATTACAACGAATACAATCTGGATAGTAATGGGAAATTTGCCGCTGGCGAAGAGCCAACTCAGGATAACCGCAATACGGGTTTATACTGCCGTGGCTTACGAGTAGAGGATGATCCTACATTCCAGGGCGTAGGTGCCTGTGATGGTGTTCAATCCAATCCTAGTCAGCCAGCAGAAGAGTGTCTTTACGCTTATGCCAAGGTTATGGATCAAGGGCTGGTACAAGTTTCAGGAACAGTTAAAGTTCCTATGACGCCTTCTTTTCCACAGGTGAAAAGCACCAGTGGCGGAAACTATTTCCAAGATTTAATGAGCTATAAATTAATGAAGCCCTTACCAGATACCATGCCAACCACGGCTTCTAATGTGGCCGGAAGTTTCAGATTTAGTGATGCTTCTCTGATTGGTTCTGATTCCCAAGCGGTAACTTTTACTTATCCAACAACCATCTGGGATCCAGTCACCATTCTTGGAACCCCTTATTATTACCGAGGACCTTATCGTCTGGTAAATAGTAATGAATGGCAGTTTAGATTCAATAAACTCGATGGTGAAAAACGACTTTTCCGCGAAGGTTCATGGGTCGATTATCCCATTTATTTCTCTAGTCCATTGCCAGATGATAATCAAACCTTTCCGGTGCAGAACAAACTTTATTACAACTCTTATCTTTTCCCACTGGCCACTAAACTTAGTCTTACGGCAGGTGTTCCTCATCTGGCATCAGATGAAGTGGATGGAATCCGTGAAGAGCAGACTCTTCCAGTTGCAGGAAAGAGCCTATGGATGGATGGAGCAAATGCCCGAGCTCAGAGCAAAAACTATGATCTTGAACATGTGGGATCTTGTAACGTAGCCGCTACCATTGAAATTACTGCTAAAGATGATAATGGCAATGAATACATTATCGCGAACTCCAATGATGTTAAATTACAATTAGTCCGTCCTACTCAGTACAGAACAGATGTAGGTAATGAAGTTCTTTATACTAACTTCAAGAGCTGTACCAGTAATGCCGGCTGCGGTGGCAGTGAGTGTTGTTTTAACAATCGTTGCTGGGATCAGGCCCTGGTATCGCAGTGTTTTGATTCTTCACTTACCCAGGGTAATCGAATTATCGGCGAGAGCTGTAGCACAGATTTAGAATGCTCCAGTCTTTGTTGTAATCGGAGTACCGGACAATGTGCTCCCCATAATACGATTCTTTCGCCAGCTGTTCTCTGTAGTAAGCCTATCGGAGACTTCTGTATAGCTAAGGAATGGTGTCAGAAAACTACGGTCGTGAAATGCCTGGTAGTTAAAACTGGGACTGATACTCAAGGAAACACTACCTGCCGACAGCATTGCTATAATGTTGAGGAATTTGGTGACTGTAAAAACGGAACCTGTGTTCCTCCAGTTCAGGAAACAATCACGCCATTTGATCCCAATGCAGAGGATGCCTGCGATAACGCCGTGCCTGCTCCTAACTTTTAGTGATTGATCGGGTCATTTCTTCGAGGCATAATAGGGAACCGAAAGGAGACCCAAATGTCTTTACCAGATCTAAATGACTGCATCCTTGATCATATCGCTATAGCCGTTAAAAGCATTCCTGATGCCAAAAAAATCTATCAGGATATGGGACTGAACTTTTCTGCGGAAATTGAAGAAGTGAAAGATCAGAAAGTTTTGACGGCCTTCGCTCAGATTGATCAAAATGCTCATATTGAACTTCTTGAACCAACCTCTACTGAAAGTGCTATCCATAAATTCATTGAAAACAAGGGTGAAGGAATCCATCATTTGTGTTTTAAAGTCAGTGACGTTAAGGCAAAAACCCAGGAATTAACCGATAAGGGATATAAGTTTATCTATCCTGAACCGAGAATAGGGGCCGGAGGCTGTCTGGTGAATTTCATTCATCCCAAATCTACTGGTGGTGTTCTAATTGAGTTATCCCAGAGGCCCGTATGAATCAGGTTCAATTTCAAGCTCCTAAGCTTACTAAAATTAATAAAATTATCCTCATTACTGCAGGTGCCTGTTTTTTAGGTGCCTCAATTTTAAAGGCCATAGGGGCCTTTTCACTGGTGAACCTTCTGGGCCTTTCAAGCAGTGGTCTTTTTCAAGGCCTTATCTATCAGCTGATTACTTATCCTTTTGTGGAAGTTCAATTAATGAGCATGCTGTTTAATGCCTTAATTATTTGGTTTATAGGTTCAGAGCTTGAATCTCAGTGGGGCCAGAAGATTTATATTCGTTTTCTACTGTTAACGGTGATTGGGGTAGGACTTGTTTTTTCTCTGGTTAATCTGGTCTTCTTTTTTGGGACACCAGTTTATTTTACTTCTCTTCATGGTTTATCCGGAATTAACTTCGCACTTTTGATCGCCTATTCACTGCTTTTTCCTGACCGTCAGATGGCCTTTATGATGATTTTTCCTATGAAGGCGAGAACATTCTGCTGGATTTTGGTTGGAATTGAGGCCTATGTAGCAATTTTCACGTCCATTACCAGTTCCTGGGCCCATTTGTTGGCCATGGGAATTAGTTTTCTAATTATTCATTTTCAGAATAAACCCCTCATTAGAAAAGTCCTGCAATCTTCCTGGAGTCCGCGGGCAGGTAAGAAAAAGCATCTGTATGTAGTTAAGGATGAAGACCAAAAGCCACCCAAATACTGGCAATAAGCTAGTGCTGCGTGTTAGTTCTTGCGAAGTCTATCACCGAGTGGTACAAAGAGTTTCGTTTAAAAGTGAGGACTTATGAAATTGAGATTAGCTCTTGAAGAAAAACAATTGGACCTAAGAGTTCGTGACCGTCTTCTTGCTGAAGGCAAGCTATCGAAAGAAGAGGTTAAAAAGTTTCTTGAAACACTTCCAGATGAAGCTGCAAATGCTGTTCCTCTTGATCATGAAGAAAACAGCAATCTTCAGTAATTACGATTACTGAACTACAAAAACTGAAAAGTAAATTTTCTTAACAACAGGTGAATTGCCAAGTTTGGCATTCACCTGATTTTTAATTTTGGTCTCTAAAAGTATTTTTCCTGTCAGTGAATTCAGATCATCCGGCCCATACTGAGAAGCAATTTCTATCACAACATCTTTTATTATAGGTTCACTTTGTTTGATCAGCGCTTTCTGATCTTCCCGAAAAGGGAGGATATTCATTTCTATATCCAAGTAACGAAGTCGACTACTGCGAGAGTGGAGATTAACGGCAAACTTCTTAATCGGCACCGGTTGGATTTGAGAATTGGCCATGGCCTCATTTCGAAGTGCCTCACTCTCAGCTAATTGATCTACCGGCTCAGGCTTGAGTAAATTGTGAGAATAAAAGACCAGGCCTGCTCCAGCGAGCACGATCACAAGGTTGAGAATAATGAGAATTTTTTGGACCATGAATTGATGGTAACACAAAAAAGGGGCGCATCAAGCGCCCCCTTCGGAGATATTAAAGATATTTATCCAGATCAAGCGGAGTATAAGGCAGGTTAAGGTCAGTCGCTACTTGTTCGTAAACGAGTTTACCTTTATAAATATTCACACCCAAACGAAGATGCTTGTCTTTCATCACCGCGCGATCAACACCCTCACGGGCTATCATACGGGCATACTTAAGAGTCACGTTAGTTAAGGCAAAAGTTGAAGTACGAGCAACTGCACCTGGCATGTTGGCCACACAGTAATGAACAACCCCATCGACGATGAAAGTAGGGTTTTCATGAGTGGTTGGTTTACAGGTCTCAATACAACCGCCCTGGTCAACTGCGATATCCACAACAACTGAACCTTTCTGCATTTTAGAAATCATTTCACGGGTAACCAGTTTAGGAGCTTTAGCACCTGGAACCAGAACTGCGCCGATAACTAAATCAGATTGAAGAACTGCGTCTTCGATATTCTGAGAATTTGAGAATACAGTGTTAACTTTGTTTTCGAAAAGATCATCAAGTTCAGCAAGACGTTTTGTAGATAGATCGATAAGAGTCACATCTGCGCCCATACCAATGGCCATCTTAGCTGCATTTGTTCCGGCAATACCACAACCAATGATAGTAACTTTAGCGCGACGAACACCTGGTACGCCCCCTAGAAGAATACCTTTTCCGCCTTTATCAAGCTGCAAATAAGCTGCCCCAACCTGGACTGACATACGTCCGGCAACTTCCGACATTGGAACCAGAAGTGGGAGTGAATTATCATCTAATTGAATTGTTTCGTAGGCTATGCAAGTAGCGCCTGACTTCATCAGACCTTCAGTCTGTGGTTTATCAGCAGCAAGGTGCAAATAGGTATAAAGGATATGATGAGGTTTAAGAAGAGCGATCTCGTTAGCTTGTGGCTCTTTAACTTTAATGATCATTTCACCGGCAGCAAAAGCATCTTCTAAAGTGGCAACAATCTTAGCACCGGCCTTAGTATATTCTTCATCAGTAATACCAATGCCCATACCTGCATTATGTTGAACATAAACTTCATGTCCGTCTTGAACTAATTGACGAACACCACTTGGAACAAGACCGACACGGTTTTCATTGTTTTTAATTTCTTTAGGAACTGCAATTTTCATCAGGGACTCCCTTATTTAAGCAGAACAAAATAGCGGTTAAAAGTTGACCCATCCTACACGTTTTTTTTGCTTAAGAATAGAGGAAGGACTGCCCATCTATGGCCGGGAATGTATTTTTTACACCACGCTTCTCGAGTTCGTGAATTAATTTCAGGTAATCCCATTCATGGCCTAAATGGGTCAGGATCGCTATTTTGGGATTTACCCTTTGAATATACTCGAGAGTTAAATCCAGGTGAAGATGGGTTTGATGAGGGCTGGGTCTTAAGCAATCGATAATGAATAATTCCAGCCGGGCCTCTTTTAAGCGTTCAATTGTTTCATCAGGAATTTTTCGACAATCAACAAAGTAGGCCATCTTGCGATGAAGTATACCTAGGGTGTTTTCATGTCCATGGGGGAGAGAGAAAAATTCAAAACCTTCGCCAAGTATGAGTTCTTTTCCAACTTGAGTGATGTGTAGTTCTAGGAGGGGGATTCCGCCTCCTAAGATCTCTTTGTCTTTAAAATAGTTTTCACGGTCAAAGATATAGGGGAATTTTCGGCGCAGATCTTTGGCGGCTGAGGCATCGGTGAAAACGGGAATGGAGTTTTTAGACTTGAATCCAAAAGGTCTAAGATCATCCATCCCATGAGTATGATCCGCATGATCATGGGTAATTATGACGCTTTCAAGTGAACTAACCTCTGCCCGGAGTAGCTGACTTCGAAGATCAGGTGAAGCATCGATCAGAATTCTTTTTTTATCGGGTAATTCAATCACAGCGGATGTGCGAAACCTTTTATTTCTTAAATCGTTTGACTGGCAAACCTGGCAGTTACACCCTAAAATAGGTACTCCTGTGCTTGTTCCTGAACCTAATATCGTGATCTTGTTCATCCGAGGATGGTACTATGAAGTTTTTGATTTCGCTACTCTTGCTCCCGCTCCTATTGAATGGTTGTTCCTCTGCTAAGAAAGATAAAAATCTGGCAGAAAGTATCAATCTAGACGTTGAGGAAGTTAAACTTGATAACGGCATGACCGCTCTTCTGGTTAACAACCCTAAACTCCCGATTTTCTCACTCTATTTTTTCTACAAAGTAGGTGGCAAAAATGAAGTTCCCGGTATCACCGGTGCTTCTCACTTTCTTGAACACATGATGTTTAAGGGGGCCAAAAAATTTGGCAAAAACACTCTTGATTTTATCATTGAAGGCAGTGGGGGTTCAACCAATGCTTACACTACCAATGATCAGACAGTGTATTATGAGAATCTTCCCTCTAAGGAACTTTCCATGATCCTGGACATTGAAGCTGACAGGATGGAAAACTTATCCCTTGACCCTGATGACTTCGAAAAAGAAAGAGCTGTCGTTCTGGAAGAGCGAAAAATGCGCTATGAAAATTCTCCCCGTGGTCAGCTCTATCAGGAGCTAATGCGGAACTTCTTCGCCGGCACTCCTTATGGGCGTTCAGTTATTGGAGATATTCCGGATCTTAAGTCTGTTACCCGTGAACAAATGCATGCTTATTTCAAAAAGTTTTATGCTCCCAATAACGTTACCTTGGTTTTAGTCGGTGATATTAAAACCAGTCATGCCAAACAAATGATTCGTGAAAAATTCGGAAAGATTCCGGCATCTCCTACTGTGGCCCAGGAACATGCTTCCTTAAAAGATGAAGCGTTTCAGGTAACTTTCAAGGAATCTAAAGTTGTTAAAAAGAAAGGTGAATCCCCAAGTCCTCTTTTTATGATGGCCTATCCAACCTATAAAGTGGGTCATCCAAAAGGTTATGCTTTGGATGTTCTTTCCAGCATCCTGGGTTCTGGTAAGAGTTCGGCCCTTATTAACGAATACATTCTGGTTAACCGTCCGGTCGCCACTTCAATGTATGCAGCTCACCAACAGCTTGAGAAGGCCGGTATGTTTTTCATCGGTGGTGAACTTCTGCGTGGGGTGAAATTGGATGAATTCAGACAAAACCTGCAGAAGAAGCTTTTGTCATATTGTGAAACAGAAATTACTCCCAGAAATATTCAGAAGATCAAAAATAATTATCTGGTCGATCTGTATGGCGGTCTGGACACCAACGCGGGTCTTGCCCAATTTCTGGGGGATAGACAGTTACTACTCGGCGACTGGAGACATTATAAAAAAGAACTGGAACTCTATGAAAAGGTCAATGTTGATGATGTGAAGTCATTGTGTAAAGAGACCTTCAGTAAGCCTAGTGTCTTTGTCTCAGTCTGGAACCAGCATAAGTGAGAATAACCATGAAATATATTTTAACGGCCCTCTTATTTGTAAATACCACATTTGCCAGTGACTCATTCCTTGATTCTGTAAACAGAATGAAGTGGAAGGATTTGGATGTGGTTTGGATTGAAGATGATAAGTTTCCCAAATTTACAGCTTCCCTTTATTTCCAGGATGGCGCATTGAATGACTCTGTTTCAGGAGTCACTCAAGCGGCTTTTGATCAGCTGACTGCCGGTACCTCAAAAGAAACTCAGCGAGAAATTTCAGAGTTTTTCGATTTCTATGGAGCAAACCTCCGTCATTCTGTTACCCATGAGTATTCAGTCTTCACTGTTCAGGCCCTGACTAAGGATATTGAACCTGTTATTGGGAAAGTTTGTGAAATCTTCAAAGATGCTCAGTATCCTCAGAATGAGCTGAAGTCTCATCTAAGTCGTGCCAAAAGCGGCCTAAAGAATCTGGTTACATCTCACGCGGCTTTAGCAGATAGAGTTTATAGAAGAGTTTCATTGGAAGGTACCGCCTATGCCAATCCAGTAGAGGGGACTTTAAAAAGTTTTGATCAGATAACTCCAGCACTACTTAAGTCGCGTTTAGAGGGCCTGAATAAAACCAGGAAAGTGCTTTATCTTGCCGGACCTTCTGATGTTAAAGATATTCGCAAAGTGATAGAGAAAAATTGTCACTGGACCAATGAAACGAAAGTAACTCCGCAGATGATTCAAAAACCTGCGACTCAATCGACTCTTTATTTAGTTGAAGTGCCAAATGCCAATCAGGCCCAGATCAGAATTGGCCGCTATCTGGTAGCGGATGAGTTTAAAGGTAAATATGATCAATTCCAGTTTATGGCGAGCTTTTTAGGAGGAGGTTTTACTTCTAAGTTAGTCCAGGAGCTTCGGGTAAAACGCGGTTTGACCTACTCTGCGGGGGCATATGTCTCAATGCAAAGAGACTATGGACGTGCTGGAGTGATGACTTTCTCAAAGAATGAAACTACTGCAGAAGCTATTTCGATCGTAAGGAATGTCTTCGCTGACGTCAGTGCAGGTCGCTATGAAGACAAAGAGTTTGTTCATCAAAAGAATCATCAGATAGGCGGGTATGCTTTTAGCTTTGAACAAACCAATGCTTTATTAGGGCAGATCATGCTCTATGATCATCAGAATCGTGATATTGCAGATCTGGTAAACTTTCCTAAGATCATTGAAAATCTTTCTAAGTCGGAACTCTCTTCTGCGACTATGGAAGTCTTCCCATGGGACAGACAGACAATCGTAGTGGTGGGGGATAAGTCTCTGGTGAAGAGTTTGTCTCGAATCCGTCCGGTAAGAGTTCTAAATTATCAAGATTATTTGTAACATTTGCGCGAAGTGAGTATCGCTACTCACTTCGCTTTTGATTTATTCTTTGGAAGTGGCATCCATTTCAACTATGGCCCCTGGATAAATAACCAATCTGCCTGATTTAATTTTTCCTTGCACAAAAGCGCTGGAGCGTATGGAGAGGAGCCCTGTACACTCAATTTCTCCCTCTACCGAACCAAAAATTTCAAGATCAATTGCCTTGATTTTCCCTTTAACAATGCTTCCTCTTTCAAGAATGAGTTTGCCTTGTTCCTGCACTTCAATGGTGCCCTCAATGATGGAATTTATGATGGAATCCCCAGAGAGAACTAAATCGCCAATGATTTTTGATTTAGCCCCTAGAACATTATAGTGAAAATCCCGGAAGTCTTTATCATTGATCACTTTTTCTCTCCAATTTTTAAAGGCTCAGTTTCTTTAATCAGGAGAAGATCACCTTCACGGTTAAAAATATAAATGACAAATTTAACTGAATCACCTGTGAGCTGATGGCTAAATTCTGCATTTGTAGGGCGAAGACGAGACACGGCAAAGGATTCACCTAAGGAGTATTTGATACCCTGGCTTAGTGCCGAGTTGGCAGGATCCGGGTAGGCCATCAGACCCGCTTCTGAAAGCATGAAGACGATTATATGGCCTGTCACTCTTGTCTCAGGTGTCGAACTTATTAATTGAAACTTCAGATTAACTTTGTTGGCATTTTGGATCAATTCAAATTGATCGAGTGTCACTTTGTTCTGGGCCAACAGATTCTGCATGCCATAAGGTTTTTTTATTCCCATTAAATAGGGATCTTCAGCACTGATGGCGGTCGGAGTAGAAGCAAGTTTCTCTACAAGCTCAGCATTACTTCTTTGAAGAGTCTTAATTTCAGCTTCAAGGAGAGTCACTTGATTATCTTCAGTAGTTATCACTTGAGGCATTGTCGGAGTAGGCACTTCTTTTATTCGTCCGGCCAGACCCCAAAAAAAGAAACCGGCCAGCAAAAGAGTTAAAAGAATGGGAACGGTTATAAAGAGGGTCCGGATGAAACGTTTCGTTAGCCGAAAATACTTTGGCGGAAGAGGCGCATCGTAAATAACAATGGCCACTTCATCTCCACTTTTTTGTATAAATTCCTTCATGCCTATTCTTTGAAAAAGCGTTTAGAAGGGGTGAAGGCCAATGATTCTGGGGTCACTGAAGACCAAACCTCTCCTACAATTTTCCAGTCATAATTAGCATCTTTCTTCAAGTAAAGGGTCTTCTTCCCAATGTCATTTATGACTGGTGAGCGATAATCCTGTTGCAGATTGACCACTGCATATTCATTTGTGGCCATAATTGAAATGAAATCCAGTTTGATTTCAGGAGTGTCTCCTCGGGAGAAGACGGCTTTTTTATAACTCTTGTAGCTGTTGTAGTTGCCATGTTTTTTATCATGGAAGCGATTTTGATCGTAGCTATTGATGTAGGTTTCAAAATCTTTTGTCTGCCAAGCACGGGCCCATTTCTGAACGGAGTCATTGAGTTCTTTACGATTCCGGTCCCAGGTTGACTGAGAGAGGTAGAAGATATCCTGAACTACAATTATCGGCGTGTGATTAAGTTCTACGAACTGGGAGATATCTTTTAGGTCCTGATTCTGAACTACGACACATCCCCGTGAATCAAGTCCCTTAGAAATACGGTTATCATCATCAGTTGAGTGAAGCCAGATGCCTCCACCGGTTTTTCCTTCCCGGCGATCGATGAAATTCGGGTAATCCATAGGAAAAGCGCCACTGCCATAGATCTCGGCATACTTTCCGTGACGTTTCAAAAGTTCCTGTTTGGATAAAAAATCGTAAATGGTATAAATGCCTTCCGGAGTTTTATGATCACCGCTAATTGATTTATCACCTTTAAATTTCCCAGTAGCAGTGGAAAATGTTTTTACCAGCTTAGGATATGATCCGCTATTCTCGTAAAGATGAAGTTTGTGGGTTGCCTTCTCAACTAGCAACACATGGTGAGAAAATTTATCATCCAACATTAAAATGTTTGAAGGAAGATAATTATCTTGTGTTGCTGCAAAGCAGACGGAATTGATCAACATTATGCAAGTAATGAATATAAACTTTTTCAAAAATCCTCCAGAAGATTCCTTACGATTGTATTATGAGCATCTGGAGGAATCAATAAAGATGTATCTATCTGCCTGCAATCTTTGCCTCTCCATGGTCTCGTTTTGTCTCCGAAGTTATGATTAAGTAGAAGGTATTTAATGAATTACTATTTGATTACGGCCAATCAGGACTTATTTAAAGATTTCCAGAACCGGATGTCGGCGCTCAGAAATGCTGTCTTGATTGAAAATGAAAACCAGCTTGCCCAAGAACTCGAGAAAGTTCCGGGGAATACCTTTTTCTTTATTCATTTCCTGGGCTTGAATGAAGAGATGGATGAGTGGGTTCTGCAAATAAAAGAAAAAGCACCTCATGCGAAAGTGCTGTATATTACAGAAGACAATAATGCTCATGATTTAAAGGCCCATCAGTTAACACCGGTGGGAGGGGACGCTTACATACACTCGAAGATTTCTGAGAAGAACTTCAATGATATGCTGGAGAGTTTGAAGGCCCCGGAAATAGTAAATATCCATAATCGTCTGGAAAACCAGGCAAAAAGTGAATTTTCCGACTTTGATGCCCTGATAGAGATGAAAAATCATCCTAAGAGCATTGAAATAGATGAGCTTTTTAAGTCAGTGATAAAAACTGCATCTAAAAAGCCTAACTGGCAGAGCTTTGATGCTCTATCGTCGACACCAAGTGAAGAGGAAGGGGAATCCGTGGCCATTAAAGAACAAGAACTTTCTTTAGAAGGTGAAGAACTCGAGATAAATCTTGATGAAGAATCAACACCATCTAATGAAGCCCTGGTTGATGAAGGGATGGAGCTTAGTCTGGATGCTTCACAAAGTTTTGAGCTGGGTGAAGTCGAGATGAGGGAAACTCATGAAGAGGATGCTGACCAATTTGGTGATTTATCTCTGGATGATGACAGTGAAGAAGAGCTCTCTTTAAGCGATGATAGTGATGAGGAGCTTTCTCTAGGAGATGACTTTGAAGATGCAGCGGAGGAGGATAGTCTGTCACTTGATGAAGGGACTATTGAGAATCTCGGAGAGCTGAGCTTTGAAGGTGATGATGGTCTTTCGCTTTCGCTTGATGAGAGCGAAGGTGATTCACTTGATTTTTCAGCTAGCACCGATGAAGGAGATGAGAATAGTTTGAGTCTGGACTTATCGGATGATGCTGATGATTTGTCTGTCTCAGATCAATCCCTGAGCTTTGAAACTGATCGAGGTTTGGAACTCTCTCCTGAGGAGATGGATCTCTCGGATGATGCCAAAGAAAAACTTAAAGAAATCGATGCCATCCTTGATTATGATGCTTCACAGGTTCAAATCAGGAGTGACCTGGTGAAGCAAGAAAACCTGGATGAACCCTTGGTTTCTGATGACCTGGACTTGGAGAGCTTAAGCTTTGATGCAGAAGAAGTGACAGATGCAGGTACGGCAGAAATAGAACCCGAAGTTCCTGTTAAAGAAGAGAAGGTTAAGAAGAAGAAAAAAGAAGCTTCTGAAAAAAATCGTGACTTAGGTTCAGATCTTCATGAAATTTCTACTGCCTACTCCGGCGAAATGGAGCGGATGCAAGCAACCATCTCTAATCTCAGAGCGGATCGTGAAGAGCTCCTGGCCAAAATACAAAGTCATGAAGAAGATAAAATGTTGCAAGGACGTCAGTTCTTGAGCCTTCGAGCCGAGCTGGATGAAAGAAAGATTGAGCTGACTATTATCAGGAGAAAGCTCAATGAAGAAATTAATGAATTAAAAGATAAAGTGAAACTATTCGATGAAAAGCGCCTGATCCTGGAAGAAAAAAACCGGATTCTTGCACAAGAGCTTGATAAGGCAGGACAAAAGAATAAGATTGATGTGAAGAAAGTTCAAATGCGTGAAAGGGAACTCGAGCAAAAGCTTGAACTATTAAAGTCAGATGCCGAAACTCAGATCCGAAATCGTGACCTGAAGATACTGGAACTTAAGAGAAAAATAGATGCTATGGAATTTGATATGGAATCCATTTCTCTCCAGGAAAAACGTTCGGTTGAGAGTCGTTTTGAACTTGAAGATAAGTTAGACAAAGCAATAAAAACTTTAAGAAGTGCCATCACAGTGCTTGAAGATGAATCAGATCATACAAGTGCACTAGATGCATTGAAAAAAAACATTGATATGTAATGAAGAAAAAAGATGAACAGTTAGATATTCTTGCCATAGGTCTGGATTCGTTTTCAATTGAGACGATTAAGGAATCATTGCAGGAAAATAAATTGAAGTATCAACTGACTTTTTTAAATGAGGTCAGTGAGCTCGCGAGTGTAAGGAAACGGCCTTTCCATGCCGTATTCTTTTATTCCAATCGTCAAAGTCAAAAGACGGTCGATGATATCCGGCGGATCCATCAAACCATTCCGAGAGCGGGGATTACTCTCTTGTCTCCACGACCAGATCATCTCGGTATCATTGGAGCTTTCAGAGCAGGGTTATTTGATTTTTTATCCCTGCCGCTGGATAGGAACGAACTCCGCACAGTCATTTATCGTTTAAAACTTCACGGTGCCATTCAAAGCGGTCAATGGAATCCGGAAAGGGCAGTGCTTCATTTATTTTCTCGACCTGAGAGCTTTTCCACCGTTCCGGATATCGCTTCCGGACTTGATCAATACTTAAGCCTCTTCTTTGAAATTGAAAAAGAGATCACCTTTACTTCAAATCTTAAGATTCTGGCCTCATTGAAGCAAAAATTAAAACTGACTGAACATCAACTGAAACGCATTAAACGTTTTCTTTCGGATGAAACCGGATTGATTTTTGGCCTGCGCTTTGTGAAAGAGAGATTCTATTTTCTAATCAAGCGGGGGAATGGAAAACTTTCTTACCTCGTGGCGAAAAACATTTCTAACTACACCAGTAAGGAAATCTTAAGTGATTATCTGGCGAATGTTTTAAGAACATCTCTGTCTATCCTCCATGAATCAAAGCGTAGAGAAGAAATCCGCATGCTGGCCTTGACTGATGAAGTTACTGGTCTCTTCAATCAGAGAAAGTTAGTTGAAGATCTGGAGCTTTATATAGCCCGCTATCAACACGATAAATTGGGGTTTAGCCTACTGTTTGTTGATATTGATTATTTCAAGAATGTTAATGATCAGTTTGGCCACGTAGTTGGAAGCCAGCTTCTGATTGATATGTCCAGCGTCTTAAAGGCCCAGTTACGCTCATCTGATTTAGTTTATCGCTATGGTGGTGATGAATTCATCGTTCTGCTTCCCAGAACAAGTGTGGGTGAGACCAAGAACATTGCTCTTCGAATTTCCGAAGCTGTTAAAACCGCTGAATTTAATATCGATAAAGATAAAAAGTATCGTCTATCTCTTTCGATCGGTCTGGCCGAGTTCCCGACAGATGCCACCAACGCCAAGTCCATCATCGATTTTGCCGACAAAATGATGTACATGTCCAAAAAGTCAGGACGTGGAAAAGTATTCCACGTCACTGAAGTTGTCGCTTAGTTCATTAGAGTTCTTTAAATCTTGGATCGTCGGCCTTAGGTGTTGTTATATCATCAATGGCCGCTTTTCTTCTTTTGGGTTTAAGTGGAAGGACATTTGCTGGTTTCGACTTTGGTTTAACAGGGGAGTGCTTCACCTTCTGAAATTCATCAGCACTAGCACCAGCACCTTCAATTAACATTTTTAACTCATTGGCCACATCTTCCAGTTCATGGGCCTGTTTACTGAGTTGAGTAGCGGCAACAGAAGAGTCATGAGAAATATTCGTGTTTTGCTGATTGGCCTGGTCAATTTGTGACATGGCACTGGTTATTTCCTGAACTCCTCTTGACTGTTCTTTGGATGCAGAAGCAATTTCATAGACCATCTTATCCACATTGCCGACATTCTCCAGAATTTCATCCAGGGCCACATCACATCTTTCAGCAGTCTTGATTCCTGTGGAGAGTTTTTCTTTTCCATTTTCAACCAGTGTTTTGATTCTGCCTTGGGTGCTTTGAATAATTCCCTCAACTTTACGGATACTTTGATCGAGGATGGAAGAAATCTCCGTTGCCGCCTTGCCTGACATCTCAGCCAGGTTTCCAACTTCATCGGCCACGACTGAGAAGCCCTGGCCATGTTCACCGGCACGGGCAGCTTCCACAGAAGCGTTAAAAGAGAGAAGCTTAGTTTGGAAAACAATGTCGTTAATAACTTTGGTCTTTTCAGCAATGGTTGAAATGACTCCTACAATTTCTGAAAACTCTCTGTTCGTTTGTTCCATCTGTTGCATGATCTCATTGTTACTCATTCCGATTTCTTTAATTGAGACCAGCATCTCTTCCACTGATCTTTTCCCTCTCTCTGAAGCCTTCTGGCTTTTGGCAGATTCCTCTTTAGAGCTTTGGGCCGAATCTGAATTTTTTTCTACCATGGCGCTAATCTCATCAATTGCAGCTGATGTTTGTTGAACACTTGAGGCCTGTTCATTCGCAGCTTCTGAAAGAATGACAGCGTTCTTTTCAATCTCCTGCGAGGCTTCTGCAACATACCTGGAGCCCGTCATGAGATTATCTGCGACTGTGCGGAGAGACTGATTAATGGTCTTAACCATATAGAAAACAATAAAAGTGAGGGCCAGAGTAATCCCCAGTAAACTTAAGCTCATGATCCAGATTCTTGAAACGGCTTGAGAGTTGGTTTCTTGAACTTCTTTTAGAAGAAAGTTCGCTTGGTATTCAACTAACATTCCCAGCTTGTTAATCGCAGAAGTGATGGTATCAACAAAACCTACAGCATCTATTCCGTAATTTCCTACAGCTGAGTTCTTTAATACGGTCTGAAGAACTTTACTGACTTCATTCCATTCAGAAGATGATTGAAACTCAGTCAAAAGATTTTTGGCCTTAAGATCCAATATTAAGTTCCCGGATGAAAGAGAAGTATCGGCCGAACTCTTTAAGGCCACAATGTTGTTCAGAGCTTCCGCATTGATTGGTTTATTCGCCGAGAGAATTCCGGTCAATTGGGCGCGGAGTTGACCGGAGAACTCCTTAACTTCTTCAATTGAAGCTTGTGATCTCAATCCAATGGCTGCATTAACAATTTTTGTTTCATCTGCAGATTGAAAGCCGAGTCGGATGAGCTTAGCGATAAAGGTGATATATTTCTGAATAACCACTGTATTGGTGGTCTTCTTTTCCTTAACTTGCTCCATAAGTGCGGCATGCTCCTGAAGAACTTGCTCGAGTTCAGGATAAGGAGTAGGCATATTTTTTAAGGCCTCTGCAAACGGGCCCATGGCCTTACTGGTAATGTTCCATTGTTCACGAAGCTTTTCAGCTTCAATTGCTCCGTTAAGAAAAGCAACTGTCCGGGCCCGCTCGATCTGAAGCTGATGAATGAGGGTAGAAGCCTTTCCATAAAGAGCAACTTTTTGAGTGATTTGACCAGCATCCTTATAGACTGCAAAGCTTTGGGATAACTGATAGGCCGCAAGGCCAGCGAAGCAGAGAAAAGGTATGAGACCAATCAGGACTATTTTCCATTTTAAGCTGAACTTGTTCATGTATATCCTTTGGTTTTTAGAAAAAATAGAAGTCATACATCTGTTCGCAAATTCTTAATTTTTCTTAATGGTTTAAAAGAGTGATAAAAAACAAGTTCAACAAAAGTAATACGTAAAGAATAAAAATTGAGATAGAAGCGTTTTGGTACTATGATTTTCGTCATGAAAATATTGGTCTTTTTTGCTTTAATTACCGTCTCTTTTACTCTTGTGGCCGAAGAGAGACCTCTTTCGGCCTGTCAGCTGGAGATTAAAGAGCATTGTCCGAATGAGACAGGTAGACCCAATACCATAAATTGCCTTTTAAAATTAGAAAAAGAAGTCACTCCCCAATGTAAGCAGGAGCTGCAAAGATTAGGCAAAGTCGTTGAAGCGACTGGTGCCCGTGGTAGTGGGGGCCTTTCTTCATTTGGAGGAGTCATGGGAGGCATAGGCCTCTTGCCTCCTAAGAAAACGATCGTTTCACTAAACGGCCAGCTCGCGCCTGAAGGCAATCCAACCGTCATTGAACAAAGTAAAATCAATATCGCAACACCCATCTGGTCAGACGGGGGAGAGTCCTTTTCTATGTCCGTCAATGCCGGAAGACTCTCTTTCAACGAGCAGCAGTCCTTTGATACTGGCATTAAAACACCCAAAGAACTGAATCGAATTGAACTGGGCGCCCAGTACAGTAAGGCCCTAAAGAGCAAAAGAATGTTTGGACTCAGAACATCTATCGGCTCTGCCAGTGACAAACCCTTTCACGGTAGCGATGAAATAACTTTCAGCCTGAACTCTTTTTACACAAACCCAGGTTCAACTGAGAACACTCATTGGATCTGGACTGTCTTTCTCTCCAACAATAACCCGCTGATTAACTATGTCCCCATTCCCGGTTTCATCTATTTATACAAAACCGAAAAATTCACCGGCATGTTCGGTTTACCATTTTTAAGCATTCAATGGACACCCATCGAGCCCTGGATCTTCTCAATGTCCTACTTCATCACAAACTTCAACTCAGAAATCGCCTATGGATTCAGAGACAAAGTCCAGACCTTCACAGGCTTCTCCATCTCCCAACAAAGCTTCTTAAGGGCCGACCGCGATGAATTGCGTGACCGCCTCTTTTTCAACGAAAAAAAAATCTTTGCCGGCATCCGTTCACCTCTCACCAAATCCATCTCCGGCGAAATTCAATCGGGCATGGCCTTCGATCGAAAGTTAAAAGAAGGCGAGAGCTTTAATGATACTGAGATGGAAAGCGATTTTGGAAGGTCTTGGTATTTGGGGATGAGTTTGAATATTTTGATATGAAGTAATTCTTAACATGATCTGAATTGCAAACGAAATGTGGTCGAATGATGGCAAACAAGCATTCTTAAGAAAAGTTATATCTAGAGTTAGTAGCTACAATACGCTGTTATGAATTGAAAGTCCCGATTTAAGAAATCTTATAATCAATGAAACTTAAGTTAAGCAATAAATTAGACCTCCGAAGAGATATTTTTGGAGGCATTGATGAAGATTATATTTTTGTTGTTAACTGGAACTCTTTCTATTCAAACTTTTGCTCATGAGAAAGGGAAAAAGGTCAATTAGAGAAAGAACAAATAAAAAATAAATACCGAAAGAAATAAGTTACGATTTAAATATGAACCTCTTAAAGTGCAGGAATTTATGATTATTAAAAGTGTACTTCTCATTTTGTTAAATTTTTTCCTTGCTAATGCATCAGAACTGAAAGTTGAAGATAAGTTAAACGGCAAGGACGAGCTTGAAGCACAATTTGTGCGAAAGAATGGACGTATTATATCAGTTTGGCGTCCCGAGTTTCATAATGAGAAGGAAAACTCCAAACACTCTTGGTATAAAGATGCTATCACTAATCCTTACAGTTTTTTTGCTCGAGATCTAAATGAGTCACTTGCTGATTTTGAAAGAATCGCTAAGGATTTTAATTCCTGCGTAGCCAAAACTAAGTGGCCAGAAAGCAATGAATGCTTAAAGATAGTTGATATTTGCTTTGGTGATCATGATCTACGTAATTCATGCGATGTCGATTTAGGTGCTCACTTTAAGTTAAATTCTCTTTGCTCAGGAACAACTTTTAAAAGTTGCATGATAAGATTTGAGAACGCATTTAACCTTTATACTCAATGCTTCAACTTGAATCGTAATATACATTTCGCTTTTTATCCTTTTGGTCCTAGTGCTGAAAGAGAAGATTTTGTAGGTATAAGAGTAAGCGCCTCTTCTGATAAAGATTATAAGTATAACTGGTTAAGTTGTGATTTTAGTTTGTACAAAGGGAAGTTGTCAGTAATTGGAATTTATCAGAGACGAGGTTGGGAATCGTTACCCGAGAGTCCATTTCCTCGTATCAATTTCAAAAGTAAATCTGGGCTTGGATATTGAAAGAACACAAGGTCTCGGGACGCCAATCTGATATAATACGTCCATTCTTTCTAAATGAGTCACTTGCTGTTTTTGAGAGGATCGCTAAAGATTTTAATTCCTGCGTAGCCAAAACTAAATGGCCAGAAAGTAATGAATGCTTAAAGATAGTTGATTTTTGTTTTGGTGATCATGATTTACAAAATTCTGTTTACTTTAAGTTAAATCCTCTTTGCCAAGGAACAATTTTCAAAAGTTGCATGTTGAGGTTCGAAAAAGAATTTAATCTCTATACTTAATGCTTTAATTTGAAACGTTATATCCATTTCGCTTTTTATCCTTTTGGACCTAGTGCTGAAAGAGAAGATTTTGTTGGTATAAGGGTTGATGCTACTATTGATGAAGATGATAAGTATCACTGGATGAGTTGCGATTTTAGTTTATATAAAGGAAAAATATCAGTAATTGAAATAAATTAAGGGCTAGATTGGGAAGCTACGTCTTCGAGACCATTTCCTCGTACCAATTTCAAAAGCAAATCTGGTTTCAATTAAAAGTAAAAGGCCATGATTCAAAACCATGGCCTTCATTGTGTTAAGCTTTCTTAGTAGATGGCTTCTTAGCAGTAAAACCTTTCTTCGGAGTAGCTTTTGCTACTTTCTTTCTCACAGCTTTCTTTGTAACAGGAGCTGCTTGTTTCTTCGTGCTGATTTTTGAATTCTTCTTGATGAGCTTATCAATCTTCGCTTGAAGAGCGTTAAGCTCCTTACGGTGACCATCAAGAAACTTCTTGGCCTTTCTTTCGATATCTTCTTTTTCTTTCTGAAGTTTTTTCTTCATGCTTTCAAGATCTCTATCGATCAGTTTGTTAAAATCTTTTTGAGCATCTTTTACCATGAGGTTAAAGCTGTTTCTAAGATCATTGACGTTGACGTCAGAAATGAATGATTCAATGTTTGATTTGATTTCATTGATTTTGCCGATAACTTTTTTCTTGGTTTCTTCAGACATATATCCTCCAGGACTAGGTGTTCAGTTGATAATTAAGATTTTTACTCATCGGCATCCGATAACCAAAACCAAAGCTTTTTGCCTTAACTTTAAGAATCGGGCAGAACTGAGATCTTTTATACTCTGATTTTAGATAGAGATGAAGCACCTTTGTAATTTCCACCTCATTATGACCTGATTCTAACAATTGTTTTTTTCCTAAACGGTAGCTTAAGATGCCTTCGAGGATCGGATCGAGGCGTTCGTAGGGCGGAAGTGAGTCTTGATCAAGTTGATTCTCCTTCAACTCGGCCGACGGACCCCGATGAATGATGCCCTCGGGGATGGGTTGGTCAAAGTGAGTATTGATGTATTCACCCAAGCGGTAGACCTCAGACTTGTAGAGGTCGCCTAAGAGTGAAATGGCGCCTACTGAATCGCCGTATTGGGTGGAGTATCCAACGGCCAGTTCGGATTTATTTGAGGTATTGATCACCATGGCACCGGTTTGGTTGGATCTGGTGTAGAGAAGGGTGCCACGCAAGCGGCTTTGCACGTTTTCATCAGTAAGGCCCTGAAAAGGCTCAGGGAAAGTCTGGGTGAAAGCGTTCTTAACTGCTGAATGAAGGAACTTAATTGGCAGATAGGAAAGTGGGATATTTAGTTTTTTGCACATCTCTTCGGAGAGAGCGGTGGAAACGGAAGAAGAGTAGATGCTTGGCATGTAGATCGCTTCAACCGATTGACCGGGTTTTAGACCCAGTTTGACGATGGCGAGGACCAGAGCTGAATCCATGCCTCCGGAAAGGGCGACCAGAAACTTTTTAAAACCGCTTTTGGTGGCATATTCTTGAAAACCAAAAGTCAGGGCCTTCAGCACTTCCTGGCATTCTTCATCGCTCCAGGTTTTAAGCGTTGCAGGCCTTTTGCTAAAATCAATTTTAGGGGAAAAGAGGCCTTCCCAGGTATTTTCAGGATGTAGGTCAGGTTTTTCAGTGTAATTTTCTGGAATGTCTTCCAGGATAATGGCCTTAGATTCACTTTCAAAAGATTTTAATTCCGTGACTAGGGCGGAGCCGCTCATGACAAAGCTGTTTCCATCAAAAAGGATTTCGTCCTCACCGCCGACCCGGTTTAGATAGAAAAACGGACAGCTAAACAATAAGGAAATTGTTTTGGCGCGCTGGAGTCTTTTTTGTTTTTTAGAGGCTTCAAAGGGAGAAGCTGAGAGATTAATGACAGCATCAATTTTTAGATTTTTGCTTTGGGCCTCTTTGAGCATTAATTCACAGGGATCAATTTCGTGAAAACTTGAGGCCCACATGTCTTCACAAATCTGAAGGCCCAGTACTTTTCCATTGAACTCATAAAAAGCGTTACTGTTACCTTTGGAGAAATATTTCTGTTCATCAAAAATGTCGTAATTGGGCAAGAGGCGCTTGGTGTAGAGATTTTTTAATCCTATGCCAGGAATGACTTCATAGATCACGTTTTTTATTTTAGTAGGAATTCCTTCGCTTTCAAATTCATAGGCAAGGCCTCCTAACAGGGCCCGCCACTGACCATTTTGTTTTTTGGCCCATTCATCCAAGTCTTTAATCAGTTCCTGATAGCTCTCCATAAAAGGACGCTGTAAAACCAGATCCTGAAGAGGGTAGCCAGTCAAATAAAGCTCGGGAAAAAGATGGAGGCCATCTCCATTTAAGACACTTACGGTTGTCTCGAAAATGGCGTCAAAATCTGCCAGAGTATGATGGGTTTGGTGAAGGATAATCTTGGTTTTCATATGAGGGTCCATTGCTGCTTGACACGTCGCCTAAAAAAGGGGTATTTGAAGACTTCCTGATTATACAAAAAAAGAAGCTAAAAAGAGAGTACTCATGCAGAAATCTGGGCAAACTCGGGTGTTAGTCATAGGAGCAGGTTTGGCCGGTTCAGAAGCGGCCATGTTTTTAGCAAGAAACGGCGTTTCGGTCGTTTTGCTGGAAGGAAAATCTCTCAAACTTAATCCGGCCCAAAAGATCCCTACCTTTGCTGAGCTGGTTTGTACAAATTCTCTTAAATCCCTTGATCCCTATTCGGCCCATGGTCTTTTAAAATCTGAAATGTTGTCTCTGGGATCTTTTATCATTGAGACCGCTCAAAAAAATGCGGTTCCTGCTGGGGACGCCCTCGCCGTTGATCGGGAACTCTTTTCAGCGGATGTGACTGAGAAGTTAAAGTCCCACCCACTGATTCGAGTGGTGGAGATGGAAGCGGATGATCCTCTCAAACTTAAGACTCAGTTTGAATGTGATTTTGTCATCGTGGCCACAGGTCCTCTGACTAGTAAATCGCTGGAAGACTGGATTTTAAAAGAAATTTCCGGGGACGATTTTTATTTCTATGATGCCATTGCCCCGGTAGTGGATGCGGATACTTTGGATCTTTCTAAAATGTATTTTAAAGACCGCCATAAAGAGATGGATGAGGGTGGAGATTATCTAAATTCGGCCATGACTAAAGAGCAGTACTACGCTTTTGTGGAAGAGTTAAAGAATGCTGAAAAAGTTCCGCCTAAAGAGTTTGAAGATTGGAAATTTTTTGAATCTTGTTTACCGATTGATCTGATGGCCGAAAGAGGTCCGGATACTGCGCGCTTTTCTTGTATGAAGCCGGTAGGCCTTGAGCCGGACATTAATGGTAAGTGGCCATTTGCGGTTGTTCAGCTTCGTAAAGAGAACCTCCTTGGGTCGGCCTATAATCTGGTGGGTTTTCAAACCCGCTTAACTTATAAAGAGCAAGTTCGTGTATTCCGAATGATTCCGGGATTTGAAGAAGCAAGTTTCATTCATTTGGGTTCATGTCATCGTAACTCATTTTTAAATGCCAGAAAGCTTCTGGACTCAGATCTTAAATCTAAGAAATACCCTGAGCTCTACTTTGCGGGCCAAATCACCGGGGTGGAGGGTTATACGGAATCTGCTTCGATGGGTCTTTATGTGGCCTTTCAGCTTCTGAGACGAATTAAAGGTGAAGCAGCTGTAACTTTTCCAGTAGAAACCGCTATCGGGGCACTGGTTAATTACATCATGACTATTGAGAAGCCATGCCCATCTAATATTAATTTTGGCCTACTGCCTTCAGTTGAATTTACTAAAGAGCAGAGGAAGGCCGGAGGAAAGAAACTTAAGAAAGAACTTGTGGCCAAGAGAGCACAAGAAGTTTTCCAAAGCTTCTCTTCTTCGTTAAGATAACCAACATGGCCGGAACATTACTAGTCATCTTAGCGTGCTTACTTTGGGGAATGGATACCCTGATTCGCTACCCGTTGGTGGAGCGCGGAATTAATCCTGTTACAATTGTTTTTTATGAACATTGTATCTTGTCGTTAATTTTTTCTTTAGGGCTCATTCCCAACATCAAACGCTTGGGCGAAATTAAGCTCGTTGATCTTCTGAGCTTCTTCATCGTTGGTGGTTTTGGTTCAGCCATTGCAACCGTGGCCTTCACCGAGTCTTTCCAATTTTTAAATCCTTCGCTAGTGATCCTGCTGCAAAAGCTTCAACCGATTGTTGTGATCTTGTTAGCATCCATGATCTTGAAAGAAGAAATTCAGAAACCTTTCATCATCTGGGCCGCAGTTTGTCTGCTCGGGGGTCTTTTAGTCAGCTCACCGGATATCGAAAGGTTTTATCACCTGATTTTAAATGATGTGGGAGCGGTGACTTCTGATGTTGCGCTTAAAGGTTATGGACTGGTTGGAATTTCAATCCTGGGGTGGGGAGCGGCAACAGTTTTTGGAAAACGTCTTTCCATGGCGGGATTTGAACCCAAGTCTATTATGGCCGGAAGATTTCTAACCGGACTCTTAATGCTGATTCCTTTTGTACAATGGGATAGAAGAATGATTCTTCCCAGTGGAGAGGACTATCTTAAAATTTTAGTGATGGTGATCATATCCGGCGCCCTTGCGATGTGGTTTTATTATCAGGGTTTAAAACGCCTCTCAGCTAAAACCACCGCTGTGGCGGAAATGTTTTTTCCATTCTTTGCCATTATTGTGAACTGGATTTTTCTGGGTAAACAATTAACTGAAGTCCAGCTTTTGGGCGGGGCCATTCTGATTTTTGGATCCTTAGTGATTCAATTGAAAAAGTATTAATATGAAAACTGCCATCGCCATTGACTCCTTACTTTTAAGAGATGATTCCATTTTCATGTTGGAACTCATATTAAATCTTTTCCCTAATTCGGAAATCTATACCATCGCTCACAAGCAGGGTGGAATCCTGGGACAAATTGAAACCCGTCCCATCGTTTCCTCTTTTCTCACCCATCGGGCGAAGGATGTGTCGGTTTTTAAGAAGAACTTCTGGATCATGCCATCAGCAGTTAAGGCGATCCCACTTCATCCTTCAATCGAGAAAGTCATAGTTTTAAGCCGTGGTTATATTCATGGGTTAAATCTTCCTGATCATGTGGAGAAATATCTTTATGTGATGGATTGGGGAATGATTAATCAAAATGAGTTGGGGTGGTTTCAAAAAAGATTTGCCCCTTTTGTGAATGACTGGCGTGAAAAGGCCTTAACTAAGTACCCGCGTATTGCTGTTAGTTCTGAAACCCTTAAGAGCTATCTGGAGCTACCGAACGCTGATGTCATCGCTCCGACTTACCGGACTGAAGAGTATCCGTTTGTTAGAGATGAGGATCATAATTTCTTGTTCACCCATCAACTGCTTTACACTCATGATTTGAAATTGGATGAGATGCGTTCCGTCCTGAAGTTTTTTACTGATAAGGGCGAGACTGTTCGGGTACTGGGACCTGAGGCCCATCTGGAAGCGATTAAAAAAGAATTTCCTCAAGTTGAGTTTGGTGGTGATCATTGTGAGGCCACCAGTGCTTTATACTCTCATCAGGCCAAGGCAATCTGGGATTTCTCTCAAGCTTTTTTCCCGGCCAAAGCCTTTGGGGGACTGGCCACTGGACGCCCGGTGGTTGTGCGGGATTTGAACATTAATCGTGAATACTTAACCAATGGGGCTCACTTCTTAAAAGATTTCTCTGTGACATCTCTAGCGGCCATTTATCAGGAAGTTGAGAATTCTTATTTGAGCGTTGATCGTAAAGTCTTGAGGCGCCTGGGTCTGAAATGGAATGAGCGCTTGTTTAAAACTCGCATGGTGAAATTCTTAAGCTGACTTACTTAAGTGAAAGTTCGCTTAAATACTTCTTTAAATATTTTCTCTTACTCTTTTGCCGATAGTTTATAGTAGAGACAAGATCTTTGGAATCCAGATATTTCATTTCTTTGGCGGCAAAATCCTTTAAGCACGCTTCAGACTCACACCCAGCATAAAGCTCCTGATGGATAGGATTAAAACTATAGGTTTGGTTTAAATCTTGCTTATGATTTTTAAGATGGTTTGAAAGGAAATCCACTTT
>DFXY01000056.1 GCA_002381945.1 Bacteriovoracaceae bacterium UBA4096 | reverse complement strand
GCTTTTCTATCGGAAATTTGGTGGATTTGACCCCGCCCTACAGTTTTCGGTGATTTATGTAATTGTTTAGCCAATATTAGCTAACTACAGAGATGTAGAGAGACACTGTTACCTTAGTACTGATTTTTGAAAAGTTTTTTTATGTGATTGTGCAAACCAATAAACTCCTTAGGAAGTTCCTGCTTAAAAAATGCATTTTCCTTAAGGTATTCTTGTAATTCAAAGACTTGTAAGAATAACAGCCAAGCCATCCTAGCTTCTTTTAATTTTATCTCTCCAAGCTCTATGAACTCCTCATCGTAGCGAAATTTTGATGCAAGGACATCGAAGATGTTACTCCCAATGTCTTTGTTGTTTATGTAGAAATTCCCAAGAATAGGCGGCTTAGAATACATTGGCTGAGTAAACTGAAAGATATCCCAGGTCGTTTTTGCTTGAGCGATATAAATAAACGGCTTATGAAATTTAAATGGGAAAACTGGATATGTGATACTATTCTTTTTTCTAAAATCTCCAATTGAAAACATATTATTATCAGCTTTTTTGATCTCACTTACCTTTGGATACGGAAAGCCGAGCCTAGAAGAAACCAAGTAGTCTGCTGAAACGTTTATAAAAATTAAGTTATTAATCCTTATACCCAAAGTGGAGGGCATAACAGAAAAAAGGGGCGAATCGGTTCCAATGTAAGTTATTCCCCTATCATCCTTATTATAGGGGTAACAAACGAGGAGCCGATCTTTTGTGCCAAGTCTTTGATCAATATGAAAGTTCGGTTTTATTCCTAGATGGTTCTTATTCAAATAACGAAAACCAAGCCAAAGGCCAATCCTTACTTTATCAAACCAATCGAGCAATATTTTATAATCCGCACAGGTTACAGGCTCATGCTTAGTAAGCTTTTCAATAATCCTCTTGGCATCTGACTCCAAATAATCAGCATAAAAGCTATTACAACCAGAACAAGCAGGAAATACAAACTGATCAGCAGAAAAAAAACGATTGCTGCCAGTCTTCCAATCAATTCCTTGATTAACTACTCTTTTGGGATCTCCTGAAAGCTCTAGTAGCCACTTAGGTAGTACATGTTCTTTATTCTTATCAACTGGCTTTTCACCGCAAAAGATACATTTTTTTTCTACTGGAAGCATTAATCAATTACCCTGTGTCATATCAAAATTTATTACCGAAGTTTAATTCTTGGAATATCAATCTTTTTAAGTTTTAGACCTTCAGCAACTAAGTCGAGACATGCATTAAATCTTTTAGCTACAAATACCCATTTTTTCTTTGGACTCCCTGAATTATTTTTTATTTCTCTCTCGACCATATTTCGTAAATTCAAAATATGCTTAACCTCTTTTTTCAACTCTTTATTCCAGCTTTTATCAGAAGCACCTAATAATGAATGCAAGTAAGGAAAATGGCCGCAGTAATCTCTTCCAAAGTAGAACTCATTGCTTTTATATTTTTGATTTTTGGAACTTTTTTGTTTTAGAATTTTCGGCAAATCATTTAGAACAGCACCTTCACATTTAATCACTGGATCGCTTAAGGACTGCTCGTACGTATAGGCTTTAACAAGAGCCGGACTTACAAGAATATGATCAGGGAATACTTCCATTTTTCGAGCTTTCGTATCCAGAGACTCAAGAGCACCTGAGTAATGCAATCCTTTTACAATAACTCCTCGAACTAAATGTCCTTTCAAAAAAAGCTTCTCTTGCAAGCGCTCACAATTTTCTAAGAGATAAGGGATAGCATTTTTATGTGGGGTCCACATTAAAATCGAGTCTGAAAGAAAAATCTTGTTTATTCCGTACCATGGACCTCTCGAAGAGGCGTCATCGACTTCAGAAATAATTTTCAAAAGATAATTTGGATTTTTTTTGCAATTATTAATTAAAATATTTTTAAAACCCAAAATATCAATCAAGGCGAAGTATACGGTCTGATACTTACCTTTGTCAGACATTACCCTTAAAAGCATAATTCTCCCTAGGGACTTAAAACAAACTTCCCACTAAACGAACTATTCAACATCGTATTCTTCACAGCCTTATCGGCAGTAATAAGAAGCGAGAAACTTGATTCTTTATAAAGATTTAAAATCATCGCATCTGCGGAGCCAATGCCTGACTCTCCCAGTATGGCGACCATGTCCGTCCAAGATGGATGCTTTTCAAAAAACTCTTTGCTCTCAATTTCTCTTGTCCCAAGAAAATTGATTTTTAAGTCTTGAACGACATCTTCCCAGATGCCGTTTATGTATGGTGCAAAGTAGGACTGACAAAAGACTGTCCATGGACTCGGCCCATCGCCAGTTGGCTCATGGCCAAAAAGCTCCATATATTTCTTTATGTCTGAGTCATTTAATTTAAAGGCGCGCTCTTCATCAGTCGCAGCCTTTGCTTTACGTTTGAGATATTTTAGCTCATCGTAAATTTTCCCAGCAAGTGATTCTGAGAAATCTTCATAAAAGCCAACAAGGCCTTCAGGGATTAAAACTTTGCGGTGCAAATCAAGAAACTCTGAGCGGACGTTAAGATTCGTGTAAACGGGAATACCTAAACGATTTAAGGTTTTGAAAACCTCATCTGCCCAATCATTGTGAATATCAAGTGGATAAGACCCTGCGAAAAGAACATTTGTATCAACAATACAGCCTTGTTTTAAGGCTGGAAATTTTTCTACTGAATTTTCAAAATCTAAAATTTTTAACTCCATTAAGCTCCTGCTTCAGGCGTATAGGGTCTCGCCACTTTTTTATCTTTGGGCTGCTTTAACTTGCCACTCTTGATAAGAGCATCAATCAATTCCTTTGATGGCTTGAGATTATTTTTGATGCTGTAATATCTTTCTCTCAATTTTTGTACGCCTGATTTTTCTTCTTGCTGGCCCATAATTTTCCTCCCACTTATTGGTATTCTAAACTTTAAAATACCATGGCTTTTCAGGCGGGGAACCCATTGATATTATGAGGAATTGGGTGTTACCCCAAACCCTCAAATATTTACCGAAATAACGGTATCACTTTATCAAGATCACGACTTTCTGGCAAAACCTGAAGCCCTTCAGCGACTCCCCTCACATCCACTCCAGACATCCTCAGATAAATCTGAAATGTGGAAGTTTCGTTTTGAATATTGTGGATGGAACTTACGATTTTGGTGTTGGGACTCTTTATTTAAAAACAGAAGACGGAAGAATAATAAAGGGCTTTTTAAAGAAAGGTGAAATAGAGCTCGTTCTCCCATCAAAGCCATTGAGAAGAACAAAGTACCTTGAACTAACCGCTTCTAAACTCAAACTCGTAAGGAAATAATATGAAGTACCTACTCATCGGAATTTTATCATTCAATTCTGTAGCATTCGGACAGGTACTTAATACAGAAGCCCTCTATAGTGAGACTAATCACCCAGGATTATGCAGCTTTGATGATTGCTACGATCTTAAGACGGTTACTGAGAAAGTTGAAAAAGTATCATTTGATTCACAAGAAGGTCTTCTCGACCTCTTCGAGGCCCGTCAAAGTATCAAGATCAGAACAGGTCAACTTCTACCTTCATTTAGCCTTAGAATTTCGTCTCCATTAGATATGTTTGACTACATTCCAAATTTAGTTGGCTTTATTTTTCCCAGTAACTGGTTCCGATTAAAAGAATCAAAACTACACGCAAAGGCACAAGAACATAGTTATATCTCTCTTGTCGCTAACCAAAAAAGCATGGGAAAGGGACTTTATTTATCTACCCACAAAGAACTTATCAATCTTAAAACACTTGAGGGTCACATTTTATTCACAAAACAACTTCTGGAGCTTATGAATAAAAGGTTTGAACAAGGGGAAGTGGCCTATGAGGACCTATCGGAATTGAAGGCATTCTATTCTCTAATGAAAGCAGATCAAGTAGGTCTTGCTTCCTTCCTTGAACAATCTTCTGCTGAACTAGCTTACCTCCTTGCTGACGTTTCAAATGAGAGGACTGTGGGGCCAGTCGAGATTTTCTTACCGGACTTAAGGGATGAGCAAAAAATTTGAGCGAAAAACTATAGCGAAATTATATTGCAAGCTTCTCCTGAACTTAAAGCTCTCCTCTATCTTAGTGCTGCGGCCAAATACAGCAAAAGAGCAAGGGCGTATGAATTCCTGACTCCTGATTCCGGGACTGAAAATGCTTTTGGTTTCGGATATCTTGCGAATATTAGAATTGGACTTTCAGAAATTGAGAAATTGAATATCAAGAAAAGAGCATATGAAACTAATCTCAAGAAGACACTCAATGTTTTAGTAACCCAGATTAATACTGCCATTGAAATTCACCAACACATTTCTTCAGTTGAGGAGTCCCTGAAATATATTCTCGATAGCCTCTTAAGCGATTTTGACGTGAGTTCAAAGCTGGACATTAATCGATACATCTCAGTTCTCAGAGAGAACCTAGAAAACCAACAGATGAAGTATAACGCCAGACACTCTTATTTGATGGCCAAGACCCAACTTGAGAGACTGTTATTGAATGGGCCAGAATATTCTGATATCGCCAGTTTAATACCTACCAATACTTCATCACTAGATTGTTACTTAAGAAAAGAAAATAAGATGATCAAAGCAGCTTTGAGCACAGGTGAATTAAACCTTCCTGAAGAGATTAAGTTTGAAGACAAGGAATTATCTTACTGCATCAGGTAATGCTCTGAGAAGCTAATAAAAATGTGAAACGAAAGAACTTACTTCTTAAGTTCTTTAATTTCATGATGCTTACAACAGTCAGGCAAATGCTCCTTGATTAGATTAATGGCGATTAGCACTTTCTCAAGGAAATCATTCTCACTCGTAACGAAGTATCTATGAGGATGATCTTTCCATGCCTCCTCAATTTTTTTATCCACTAAAGCAGCCTGTACGGCAGATTCTACTCTTACAGGATTCTGGAAATTATAACCCTGTTCAGCGGGAGGAGTTCTCATGTGTATTACAGCATCGTATCTCAAAAGCTCCTTTTCTTTAGTTGAACCGACTTCCTTCCAGAAAAGCTCCTCAGTGAGTGGCCAATATGCCAGCCCGTCAATTGTACCACGATCACAAAGTGTAATAGCCGATTTTTTTTCGTCTTCTACCATCTGCTCAAGTTCATGTTGAATATGAAAGATGGCCCGCTGAGAAGCTTTCTTTTTAGGTAAACCTTCTCCTCTAGGAAATCCTCCTCCAAAAAGAATACTTGCTGCTTCAGGTAGGATCGAAATATGCTCACAAAAATTCTTCCTCGCAATTTCGAGAACGGCTGTCTTCCCTGCTCCAGGTCCTCCTGTAATCACTATTCTTTTTGATGGATGTGTATCTTTTGAGCAAGAACATTTATGACCTGTAATACAAATTACGCTCATTTAAAAACTCCTGTTTTTTTACGTTGTTTAGTAATCTTCCTAAGCTCTAAGAAAGTTACTGGTAGAAGTGTAACACCAATCATAATCAAACAATCTCGCCATTCTAAATGCTTCACCTTGAAAATTGATTGGAATGTATCATTATGGTGTAGCCATATTTGAAATACGAGAGGAATGGCAACAGCAATCAAATGATAAATATTCGAGAATGCTCCCATCTGAAAAAAAGTTTTTTCATCGCTTCGGCAAGCAAACGAGCGAAAAAGCTCAGCAAAAACCAAGAAAGAAAAAGCATATGTTCGTGCAGTTAATTCATCTGAGGTCTTGAGTAAGTATCCATATAAGGCCAAGGCCATAATCGCAGTGATAAAACCAATGAAAAACATTTCTTTGTAAAAATGACGGTTAAAGAAATTTTTAGAGGATGGTGTTTTTCCTTCTAAAACATTGCTGGGCACGGGTTCGGCCGCTAATGCAAGTGAAGGGAAACCATCTGTTACAAGATTAATCCACAAAAGATGAATAGGTGCTAATGGTGCTGGCCAACCTGCAATTGCTGCTCCAAGCATAATAAGTATTTCAGACAAATTCCCTGATAAGAGATACTGAATAGTTCTTCGAATGTTACCAAAAATCGCTCTGCCTTCTTCTACTGCAGAAACAATTGTTGCGAAGTTATCATCTGTTAGAATCATTGAGGAAGCCTGTTTTGCGACCTCTGTGCCTCCCTTCCCCATGGAGACTCCAATGGAAGCCTTTTTTAAGGCCGGCGCATCGTTAACCCCATCGCCTGTCATCGCAACGACATTTCCTTTACTTTGCCAGGCACCTACAATCTTCAATTTATGTTCAGGAGAAACTCTTGCATAAACAGCTACCTTCTCCACTTTAGAAGCAAGTTCTTCAAAAGAAAGTTTGTCTAGATCGGCCCCAGTCATTACTCCGTCAAACACACCCTCTTCTACAATCCCAAGCTCTTTGCCAATGGCCTTTGCTGTTACTGGGTGGTCGCCCGTAATCATTACTATTTTAATCCCGGAAGTTTTACAGGCCTTAATAGCGGGAATAGTTTCTTCTCGAGGGGGGTCTGCTATTGCAACCAGACCAAGAAACTTAAGGTTTTTCTCAACAGTTTCAAAAGAAGCGTATGATTGAGGATT
>DFXY01000011.1 GCA_002381945.1 Bacteriovoracaceae bacterium UBA4096 | reverse complement strand
ATTCGGTCAATGAAACCATGATCTCTTAAAAACTCAGAACGCTGAAAGCCTTCCGGTAGAGTCTGACGGATTGATTGTTCAATAACTCGAGGGCCAGCAAAACCAATCAATGCCTTAGGCTCAGAAATATTAAGATCACCCAGCATAGCGAAGCTAGCGGCCACACCACCTGTTGTTGGATCTGTCAGCATAGAGATATAAGGAATACCGGCATTTTTCAAGCGTGACCTGGAAGCCGAAGTCTTGGCCATTTGCATAAGCGAAAGAATCCCTTCCTGCATCCGGGCTCCACCAGAGCAAGACACAACAATGACTGGAATTTTTTTATCGTATCCGATATCCATGGCCAAAGCGACTTTTTCTCCAGTGACAACTCCCATCGAGCCACCCATAAAACGAAAATCCATAACGGCCATGGCCACTGGTTTTCCATCAATAGTGGCCGTACCACAGACTGTAGTATCTTTAATTCCTGTTGTCTTGATGGCGTTCTGGAGTCTTTGAACGTAAGGTAATTTATCCTGGAACTGAAGAGGATTATTAGAAATGAGATCAGGACTGATCTCTTCAAAACTGTTCTCATCTGTCATGACCGCAATTCGCTCATAAGCAGAAATCCGGTAGTGGTAGTCACAAACCGGACAAACGTTCAGGTTTTCTTCAAGCTTCTCAGTTTGAAGTATTTCACCGCACTGATTACATTTTTTCCATAATCCTACTGGAGTGTTTGAAACAAGTTTTTTAACGTTTTTTAACTTTGGATTTTTGACCTGATGAAACCAGCCCATTGTAACCCTTCCATTTTTGTAAATTTAAAAAAACCATCTTAGACCGAAAATTAAGGGTTTGAGAAGGAAAATGCCATTTTCCTTGGGCAAAGGAATCTCACAGAGCCCTTTACTTTATTCATTTAGTTGCTCCAAACCTCTAATATCACTATCCCTGGTATCAGATTCATCAATTTGATCCTATGGAAAGTGCTGTTAGCGTTTAATCTAAAATAAAGGAAATGGCAGGAGTTTCCGATAAGTTCTCTAAGGTAGGACCATGTTCAAAATTTCGCTGTTAATTATTAGCATAAGCTTAATGAGTTTTAGTTCGTCAGCGCGAACTCTCTATACTCATGCGGAATTTGTTCATCAGTCAGATGCTCAAAAGAATGCCTTCATTATCAAGACTATGGAAATGGTGGTGGAGCTTGAGTCCAAGTATGAAAAAGAACTTGTCTCCCGAAACCCTGATCAGAAAAAATTACGTCGTTATTCAAAAATTTTAAATGAACTTAAATCTCTCCTCATCTCCTCGGCCCATGCCGCTGAGGTCAAACCCTTAGCACTTCCGACTACCAGATCGGCAAAGGATTTTGCAGGCATAGCCAATGACTTTAATAATCTTTTGAAAAAGCCAGAGATGTGCATTTATGGTGGCTGGATTTCACGCATGTCACTTAAGGGTGTTAAGCTTGCTGACGGCTCCACAACGAAAAGATCTTTATGTATTCATCCCAATCATATTAATGACGGCATTCCTGCCACAAGTTATCCGGCAGAAACCCTCGCCTATGCTTCCGCAAAGAACTGCATGGGAAAAAATAAAATTACCTGCAATCCCGTGGTTTTTGGCTATAAAAAACAATCCGACAACACTCTCTTCTGTGTTGATGCCGGTGTAAGCTCTTCAGGAGTGAATCAGGCCGATAACTCATCTTTGTACTGCATGAGAGCGGCGCTCGAAGAGAAATCAGCTCCTGATCAGGATTCGGTTGAAAGCAGACTTAGTTATTTAAGAAAGGCACTCTCTGAAAAACCAGAGATCTATCAAAGTGTCCAGCAGCTTATCTTTAAATCATGTATCTGTGTTGATCCGAAAAATAATATCAACAAGGATTACCTCAAGTACATGCAACCCCATCAAACCTGTTATGGGATGATGGAAATGATGGCCGAAACCACCATCTGTGAAGATCCAAAATTTGCAATGGATACCACTGTGTTTGAAAAGATCAGAGAATATGCTAAAGATAAGTTTGACCGCTCGACCTCATCACCTTCACAGATCAGAGATTATTACAAAAACTTTGTCATCAACATTCAGTCGAATACTCCGGAAGAATACACCAAGTTCTGTGGTGGCGTTCCGGTAAAAAAAGCTGAAGTCACACCACCAGTTGAGAAACCCGAAGTTAAAGTTGAAGAACCGGTGAAGAAGAAAGAGTATCTTTGTAAAAATGCAACCTGTAGCACTTCTGAGACTAAAGAAGGTGAAGCAGAAGCCTCCCAATCTTGTCAATATGAGGTCACTGATTCAGAAGGTGCCGCTGTTGAATTTAAAGAAGCCTTAAAAGAAGTATCCTCATCTGAACCAATTACCCTTAAGGTTTCAGGAACAGTTGGATCAGAGAAAGTCAATTTAGAGTGTATAGTTGAATCTAAGCCTAAAGAAGAACCGGTGGTTGATGAAACTCCTCCAACTCTGGAAGTGGCCAAGAAAGAAAATGGTAAACTAAGTTATAAAGTCACAGCAACCATCAGCGAACCTAATCAAGGTTGGGCCTTCAGATGGTTCTTTAAGAATAACGGTGACTATAAACCAGTAGAAGGCTGGAAAACTGATTCAAAAACGACTCCGAAATCTGAAATCACCCTGGCCGGAGAAGAAGAGACACCGGCAGAAGTACCTCAGACAGCTGTACCAACAGAAGTATCACGGGATCAATTGGAGATCACTCAAGCGCGTTCAACTGTTAATTACGATGTTTGCGGAGAAATCAGTAAGGGTGATAAGAAATTCGAAAAGTGTACCACAATTGACATGTTGGCGAAGGCACCCTCAGGCCCTAGGGGAAATACAGGAAATGCTGCACCTCAGATCCCTATCCGGGGAACCAGTGATACATCCGCCGTTGGAATCAAATAATTGTTCGCAGATAACTGGGGATTTTAAAAGCGCTTGAAATTCTTAAACAACATTCACTTTCTGTTTCAGAATAGAAACCTGGAATCATCTATATGGATTCTTATGGCCGTCTCAAGGATCAATTATAATTGATCCATTTATTTTAAGCTTTTACTAAAACTATTTTTTAAAAAAATAATCAAACTCTTTGAAAAAACATCTTATGCGATGATAAAAAATATCCTCAGTTGTCTGCGAACAATTTAGAAGTTAAAAACTTCGCCGTCTTTTTCCAGCACCTTCACCCGCCCCTGACCGATGCCTTTCATTTCTTTCAAAATCTCATCCCGGTAATTAGGCTTTAGATGGGTTAAAATGATAGGAATTTCAGGAGGCATCTTGGTGATTTCTTGCTCAATGGATTCAGGAGTATGGTGATCAGAAATTTCAGCGACTTTTTTCAGATGATTAGGAAAACTCACTTCAGTAAAAATGGCCTTTAAATTTTTGACTTTCAAGGCCAGCTCCCAGATGCGATCAGTTGGACCTGTGTCCAAAGTGAAAAGAACACTTATCTCACCCTTTTCAATTATAAAGCCCATGGCATCGTAAGCGTGGTTCACTTTTACCGGGGTAATTTTATAATCTGCTAATTGAAAGCACTTTTCTTCATCCACAGCATGAATGGACATGGTCGGATTTTTATCGTCTGGTAATAACGTAAAGTCGGGCCAGATAATATCATTTAGAAAATGATCCTTGATGATTTTTTTTACTGTCTTGTGAGTGTAAACTTCAAAAGGTTTGCCTTTTAATCCAAAACAGTTATCAGAAATAAAGGCCAGGTCTTTAATATGATCTAAATGACAATGGGAAATCAAGATATGATCTATCTGTGTCTGCTGCTCAATCGTCAAGGCCCCGGCAACTGATCCAGCATCAATTAAAAGTTTTTCATCGATCAAAAATGATGTGGTTGAAAAACCTTTTGCCAAACCACCATGACCACCAAGAACCTGTATTTTCATCATTTTATTGTAAAGTGTTTAAAAATATTCCTCAAGCCACTACTCCTGTCCGCCCTTCTTTTGCCGATTTAATTCGGTGTAAATTTCCTTAGTTGGACGGTCAAGAATCACTCCCAGAAGTTTAGAGAGTTGCTTAGGGGTGGCGCCACTGTCCATTATTTCCTGGGCAAGAGTTTTAAGTTCTCCCGAAAGGCCGCTTTTGGACTCTTTGTTATGAAAAAGGAAAACAAATTCCCCTTTGAAGTTGATGTCTTTTTTCTTTTGAGGCCACTCACCCGCTTTTAATTTCATGACTTGCTCAAACTTCTTGGACAGTTCACGGACAATGGCCAGTTCTGCTTCCGGCCTAAGTTCGGCCAGTTCATCCAAGGTTTCTTCAACTCTGGTGGGGGCCTCAAAAAAGATATGAGTCCCGTAACCCACTTCCGTAAAGATTTTGGCCCTTTTACCGCTCTCACGTGGAAGAAAACCATGAAATTGAAAAGGAATGGGCGGAAGACCTGACAACTCTAAGGCCATAATAGGAGAAGATACACCCGAGTAGGCCTCTACTTTAATGTCATTTTCATAGGCCGCAACTACTAAGGGATAGGCCGGATCAGAAACAATTGGACTGCCAGCTTCCGAGGCCACATAAAGATCTTCATGCCGGGCCATTTCAATGAGTTTGTTAACCTGCCCGCTTTCAGACTGGTCGTGCAAAGAAACTATTCTTTTTCCAATCAGACTGATACCCAAATGACTTAAAAGATCCTTAAATACCCGAGTGTCTTCCACGGCGAACTGGGTGCCGTTCTTTAAGGCTTCTGAAACCCTGGTCGTCAGGTCGCCTAGATTACCGATTGGTGTATTTAAGAGAATGATTTTTCCCACTCTAAACCCCTTTTAAGTCTCATGCTAAAATGTCCAAGTACTGGCGAAACGCCGAACCATCCAAAAGGAGCTACCCCATGAGTATGAAGGCCAATGTTCTACGAGACGCTAATGGAAACATTATCGTTCATATGCAGGGGGATTTAAACTACGATCATTCACTTCCCCTCAGAAATGAGCTGCAAAATATCGCCAACTCTAATCCTAACTCACAAATCACTATCGATTTAGGTGCTATTGACTTCGTTGGTTCCTCTGGAATCTGCCATTTCGTGGAAACAGTTAAGTTTATTAAAGAAGGACGTAAGGCCAATGTCAGTCTTTCCAATGTAAAACCGGAATTTCTGAAAATTTTCCGTCTCTTCTCTTTAAATGAAGCCGATTATGTGGCCGAGCTTATGAACTTTGACAATGACGACATTGACCAGCTCAACACTCGTTTTGGAAATCGTAATCAGACTTTTGAAAACTAGAAATTATATTGAAATAAGTTAAGCTTAAGAGGAGGCATTTTGCTTCCTCTTTTGTTTGCAAACTTCTGCTCAATGACTTCAAAACGTTCAAAAAAACCACCGCGACCTGAATCCGCGTCAGAAGAACCGCCCTCATCATCCCGATACTCATCACTATAAATATCACTTGAATCCTGATAAGGAGAAGACCTGTCGTCATAGCTACCATAACGTTTTTGATGATGGGAGATTAAGACATATGTTCCGAACAAAACACCGGCGTAAAGACCAAGAGAGGCACCTTGAGCAATATTTCTGGTAGAGCCACCAAATGCCAGAGAAGCAGCACCCAGCAGGGCACCACCAGCAGTTCCATAACCCACAATTGTCATGAAAGCTTTCGCCTTGACCGGAATTTCGGCGCGGGCCTCATTTGGTTTCATCAGGGATAAAGTGAACAGAACAACCAGAAGTGTACAAAAAGATTTTTTCATATCTTAAGAGTAATGAATCTTTGGATTTTTTGCAAAAAAAACAGTTACCCGACTTCTTCAGTCTTTCGAATAAACTCTTTCACTTTACTAAAAGTCAGACGGTGAATGGGACATGGCCCATGCTCTTCAATCGCCAGACGATGCTCACGAGTGGGATATCCATAGTTTGTCATAAATCCGTATTGAGGATAGCTCTCATGCATCTGTCTCATCCAGCTATCTCTCTTCTCTTTTGCTATAATTGACGCCAGACCTATCAGTGATGACTTGATATCACCTTTGATAATAGGAATCTCTCTCCAGCCAGCGGGTTCAGTTTCCCATCTAAACCTGGATTGCCCATCAATCAGAACGGTGGTTTGAGATTTGTCGCCCACCGAGAGGAAATTTGCGGCCTCCTTCATTCCCCTCATCGATGCAGCAAAGATATTTTCCCGGTCAATGACATCATGATCCATATTCCAGGTAATAAAACTTAGTTCAATCCCTTTCCAGAGGAAAATCCCCTTCTCCCGATAAGGAAGATTTTGAATCATGAATTTTCCCAGAAGCTTCATCCGTTGCTCGTGAGGAAGTTGTTTTGAGTCTTTCACCCCACATCGCCTGAGTGAGCGTAAAAGACCAATCAGTGAGGTGTGATCACTAACCACCAATCGAACAGCACCAATGACCACAGGCCCACTTAAAGGTGAACGTCCGACTTCATCGACTGCAATAATTTCCTGGGGGAATTGGGTCACAAGTTTTAATTCAATCATCTTCACACTTATAACTTAAATTTTAAAAAGCAGCACAAATTCTTACTTGAGTAATGAAGTGAGTCGAGAACGATGGCCGAATAATCCTGAAAGGAATTTTTGACTAGCGGTTAGACGAAGTTTTTGGTGCCTCTGGAAAAGCTCTTCTCCGACAGTTGAACTTTTAACCTCACCAATTTCGAGTAACCAGCCATGTTGATCCTTGGTGATACGGGCCAGATCAACTTGCCCGAGGGATCTTGTTCTAAGTAATTGAGGAGAGACCAAAAGAGGAAAACCTACAGAATGAAAGGTCCGCGAAATGAAGAGCTCATTTTTAAGTCCGGAGGTATTCTTTAACGCCTTTAAAGGTTTTCCGGTGGATGGTGCATGGCCCGAATTCCATAATGGCGCTTCGGTGTTCTTTCGTGGGATAGCCGTAATGTTTTCCGAAGCCGTATTGGGGATAGAGTTCATGCATCTCTCTCATGAAAGCATCACGCTTTTCTTTAGCGATAATGGAGGCCAGTCCAATTAATAATGACTTTGAGTCACCTTTAATAATGGGAATTTCATTCCAGGGTGAAACCTTTTTGCCCCAACGGAGTTTCATGTGTCCATCGATCAGGACTGTGGTTTGATTTTTTTTCGCCTTTGAAAGAAACTCAGACGCTTCTTTCATGCCTCGAAGGCTTGCCGCTAAAATATTCTCCTGATCAATAATCTCATGATCCATATCCCAGGTGATGTAGCTGATTTCAATTCCTTTCAAAGTAGCGACTTCTCTTTGCCTGAAAGGATTAAGCCCTATACCTAGTTTCTTTAAAACTTTTAATCGATCATCAGAAGAGAGTTTCTTTGAATCTTTAATTCCCTTAGTTCTTAAAAACCTAATCAGAGCTTTTAAGGCTTCCGGATCTTCAATCCATAAACGGATGGCGCCAACGACAACAGGACCTCCTAAGGGGCCACGGCCGACTTCATCGGTTGCGATGATCTCTTGAGGGAAATTCGGGATAAGTTTTAATTCCAGCATGTATGCTGGTCATACAATAAACTGAGTCTTTACGTCTAGAACGTGTAACCAAGATTCACGCCAAATAAAACAAAAGTTGGAATACGGTTTAGTGCCCGGATGACCTTCTTCACTTCTTTGCGGTCACTGCCTCCGGGGATATCATCCAAAACATTATCTTCGAGCTTAGTTTCAGCAACTGGAATATTTATCCGAAACCAGTCTAACCCTAAAGTAAAACCATTCTGCCACTGCCATCTGTTTCCAATTCCACCAGTGACGCCTATATTATGAACCTCAAAGTCAGAATGGATTTCATTACCAAGATTATCTAAAAAATCACTTCCTAAACGGGCCTTAAATTCATTCAAAACTGCCCCGAAGGTGAAATGAAAGGAATTTCCGACATAACGGCGGGCCTCTAGGGTATATCTTTTTTCTTTAATCTCTCCTAAATCAACTCCTACAATCGGAAAATTAATTGAGGCCCATGAGTACTCGCCTTCTAATGACCATTTTTGATTAAAGATATGCGTATAAGAAATTGTCTTTTTGGAAGGAAGCCATGAAGTGAGAAACTGGTAACCCACCATGATTGAGCCGGTGGAATCATCACGTAGATATTTTGTTTTAGAAATTTCAGTTTCGATTCTTTGCGCTTTATCGAGTATAGGAGTGGAGATTTTCTGGACCTGGGCACCTTCGACCACTTCTTCTACCGGTGACTGTTCTGGCCGCACTAAAACCGGTACAACATCCGAGCCTTCTGTTGGAAGTTTCTCAGTCGCAAGTTGAGCGTGAACTAAAGGGATATAGAGAAAAAGCAAGACGAGGTACTTCATTTATCCTCCCTGAAAAAACGAAAGGCCCCTTTCGGGGCCTTTCTGCTTTTGAAACCGTTTTTTTTGATTAACGAGAGTAATCAATAGCAACGCGAGCTGCTTTACCAGTTCTTTCACGAAGGTAGTTGTGTTTAGCGCGACGAGATTTACCTTTAGAGATAATCTTCACACCTTCAACTGCCGGTGAATGAAAAGGGAAAACACGCTCAACACCTACGCCATCAGAAATCTTACGAACGCGGAAGTGACCGTTCATTTGACCAGGGTGTTTCATGGCAATGCATGTTCCTTGGAAATTCTGAATACGGGTCTTCTCACCTTCTTTGATTCGAACAGCAACTTCAATTGTATCACCAGTTCTGAAACCAGTAATTTTTGAAGAATTTGGGTTTGCGTAGTTCTTTTCAACAACATCGATCAAATTCATAACGTCTCCACAATCTGTCTTCCATTCGTCACACCTGGGACCAGAGGGAAGGAAAAAGTTCATGCATAAAATGCATGACAATTAATATATAGGATCAGAGGCTCGGGCCAGTCGGTCACAATAAATTGCAACTGCTGAACGAACAGACAGATGATTATATCCGTCATCTGCTATGCCAAAAATAGGCTCTAGCCGAAAATCGGCCTGTTCAACAACCGGAGCGGTTAATCCCCATCCTGTACCAAATAACAAGAACATAGGCTTGCCGTCAAGCTGTAACTTGTGCATCAGCTCTTTTTCTTTTCCATCGTAAGATTCAAAGTTGGCCCCGGTAACGACAACGCACGGCGCCTGACCTTCAATTCGGGTGATTTCAGCGATGGCAAGCTCTATAGAATCAATAACCTCCGCCTCTGCCAGAGCATTTTTCCGATCCGGATTGTAAATCAGACCAGAGTCTGTTTCCCAAAATCCTAAAATCTTTTTCACCATGGTTTGTTGATTCTTGATCGGAGTGATCAAAAAATATCGTTTAAACCCGAAGGTTCGGGCCGAACGGGCAATATCGTGAATATCCAGGTTAGTCACCGAAGTGGTGATCTCTGAGCCGTCCTTAGAACGAATCGGGCCATGTACTAAACCAATATAACAGGGAACAGGGAATGCCATATGTATCCACTTGAAAATGAAAACATCTGGATAGCTCGTCAGGGGGTAAATGTCTAGCGAAAACGGGGAGATTACGCTTTCCATTAAGAGTAAAATTAGTTACACCTGTCATACTTAAAATGACAATTTTTCGAGTGAATATTTTATGGAAACAAATGCTTTAAACTTTCGTCCTAATGAACTTTTTTTGATCGCAGGCCCTTGTGCGGTGGAATCAGAAAATCAATTGCGGACCATTTTAATGAACGAAAATCGTCCGACTCTTATTCGTGGCGGAATTCATAAGATGCGCACCAATGCCAAATCTTTTCAGGGATTAGGAGATGAAGGCCTGGAAGTTGTCAAAAAATTAAAAAAAGAAATCCCTTTTGATTTTATTACGGAAGTCACTGATGCCCGTCAGATAGAAACACTGCTTTCGGTTACTTCTGTTTTCCAAGTGGGTGCCCGTAACATGTATAACTATGAACTCTTAAAAGAGCTCTCTCGGTATAACCGCCCAGTGATTTTGAAGCGTGCTTTTAGTGCGACCATCTCGGAATGGTTAGGTGCTGCTGAATATCTTTTCAATTTAGGTGAAAAGAACATCATTCTTTGTGAGCGCGGCGTGCGCTCTTTTGATAACAAACTCAGAAACCTTCTGGATTTGGGTTCGGTTATTTATTTAAAGAAAAATACTCCCTTCAAGGTATTAGTTGATCCTTCCCATAGTATGGGTCTGACTCCCTACGTGGCCGATGCGGCCTACGCAGCTGTTGCAGCTGGTGCCGATGGTCTCATGGTAGAAGTTCATCCGGAACCAGCCTGTGCCCTTTCTGATGGCCAGCAGGCCTTGAACATTCCCCAGTTTGATGAAATGGTCGCGAAACTTAAAAAACTTGCTCCAATATTTGATAAAGAACTCAGGATGTAATTTATGGCAAAGGCCGATTTTGTACGTGTGATGTTTAACGACATCTCTCACAAGTATGATCTTTTAAATGATGTGCTCTCTTTGGGAACTCATCGTTTATGGAAAAGAAAATTTGTCCGCATCGCACTTAAAAATAAACCTAAGACGGCCCTGGATTGTGCCACTGGTACTGGTGACATCGCTTTCAAGTTAAAAGAATCTTGTCCAGGGCAAGTGGTGGGAATTGATTTCTCCTCCGGCATGATTGAATTCGCGCTTGAGCGTGCTAAAGCGAGTCCCCTACCGGTTGAATTCAAAGTCGCCGACATTCAAAATCTTCCCTTTGGAGATAAAACTTTTGATGTCACCACCATTTCATTCGGTATCCGCAATGTGGAGAGCTTGGATCTGGGGCTCAAAGAATTGGGCCGGGTTTCCAATGGTGTTTATATCCTGGAATTTGGTCAGCCAAAGAATGCCCTTTATAAAAAACTCTATTTCACGATGCTTCGAATGTATGTTCCTCTATTTGGTCTTATCTCAAAAAGAAAAGATGCTTACGAGTATCTCATTGCCTCTTCTGAGACTTTCCCAAGTGGACAGACTTTTGTGGATATCATGAAAAAGAATATGACGTTTAAGAATTATGGATTCATCCCGGTATTTGGCGGTATTGCTTATATTTATTATGCCAATAATGAGGGCAAATAATGATCTCTCCTATTTTTGATCCTAATGCCTGGAATGAAGTCACCGATGTTAAATTCGAAGACATCACATTTCATAAGGCCAAAAATACCGGCGCTGTTCGAATAGCATTTAATCGGCCTGATCTTCGCAATGCTTTTCGTCCTCAGACCGTTGATGAACTTTTAACGGCACTAGAATGGTCTCATCGCCAAAATGATGTGGGTGCCATTTTGCTCACTGGAAATGGGCCTTCTTCGAAAGATGGTGGCTGGGCCTTCTGCTCTGGCGGTGATCAGAATGTTCGTGGTAAATCTGGTTATGAATACAAGGATACCAAACCCGGAATGCCAGTGGCCCATGGTCGTCTGCATATTCTGGAAGTTCAGCGCATGATTCGTTTTATGCCAAAAGTGGTGATTGCCATGGTGCCTGGTTGGGCAGTGGGTGGAGGGCATTCTCTTCATGTGGTCTGTGATATGACGATTGCGTCTAAAGAGCACGCTATCTTCATGCAATCAGATGCAAAGGTTGCAAGTTTTGACGGTGGTTTTGGCTCCGCCTATCTTGCTCGTCAAGTGGGTCAAAAACGGGCCCGGGAAGTTTTCTTTCTTGAGCAAAAATATACGGCCCAGGAAGCTTTTGAAATGGGAATGGTTAATAAAGTCGTGCCTCACGCTGATCTGGAAAAAGTGGGTCTTGAATGGGCCCATACCATTTGTCACAAATCTCCTACAGCGATTAAAATGCTGAAGTTTGGTTTTAATTTGATAGATGATGGTCTGGTAGGCCAGCAGGTTTATGCCGGTGAGGCCACCCGCCTGGCCTATGGAACTGAGGAAGCTCAAGAAGGCAGAAACTCGTTCCTGGAAAAAAGGCAACCTGAGTTCGAGAAGTTTCCCTGGATGTACTAAATGAAAGAATCACCATCAGCTCTTATTAAATGGCTTGATCGTGATTTTTATAAACTGGGGGCCTTTCTTACTTCTTATGATGGAAAAGAAGTCGTCTTCGCTAAAGGTGGTTCTTTCACCATCGTAGAAGAGTTCTTAGAAATCCCATCTCCGATTTTTTATCTTAAAGATTTTTATCACAACCGCTATCTCGCCTACTCCCCGGCCGAAACGATAAAGGTTTCAAGAGATGAGATCACACTACCGGAAGAAGAACCTCAGCATTTTTCTCCTCTATCCAATGACGATGATCTTTATCAAAAAGATTTTGGTCTGCTGGAAAGTGCCTTCGGATCTGATTTACAAAAAGTTGTTCTGATATCACGGGAAACTTATGAACCATTTGAAGAGGAAAAAACGATAATTCATCTGATGAAGAAGGCCTTTAGCTTGGGGAGTGGTATTCCCTATGGTTTTTGGAATAGTCAGTATGGTGTCATAGGCAGCACTCCCGAATTACTTTTTGATGTGCAAAACGAAGTGCTTAATACTTACGCTCTGGCCGGCACCGCGAAGAGTGGCCAGGAGCAGAACCTTCTGGAGTCAGCTAAAGACCGTCATGAACACAATCTGGTGATTCAGGACATTCAGGAAAAACTCGCAAATTTCTCATCACAAATTGAAACATCTCCGACTCATATTCATTCTTTTAAATCAATTATTCATCTCCGGACTGATATTGAGGCCAAGGTGTCTCCTGATACAAACTATACGGCCCTCACTAATACTCTTTCTCCCACCGCCGCTCTGGGAGGATACCCAAAACTTGAGTCCTTAAATTTTTTAAGAGGTTCTCATTACGGGAGAAAATATAGTGAAAGATACTTTGGTTCGGCCCTGGGACTCATGAGTCAGGAAACCAAAGAATTCATCGTCTCTATTAGGAACGTGCAGTGGGAAGGACATCATCTTTTTATTGAAAGTGGCGGCGGAGTTGTGAGTGAATCTGTTTTTGAAAAAGAACTCGATGAGATTCATTTAAAGAGAAACACCATCAGAAAGCATTACCTATGACATTAGAGCTGAATAAAATTTTCTTTTGCACTGGGGCCCGCAATCATGATCTGTTAAAAATTTTTGATCAGCATGATGTTAGGTTTGAATATGATGAAAGAATGGCAAGCTTTAAGGCCTTAGGCCTCTCAAAGATGACTCAGACTCCGGTTGGTATCTGTACCACCTCCGGTACTGCTGTGGCCCAATGTGTGCCAGCGATGCTTGAGGCCTATTATTCAGAGCTACCGTTAGTCCTCATCTCCGGAGATCGTCCCAAAAAACTTCATGGAACCGGATCTCCTCAGACCATTGAGCATGAAATGCTCACTCGCAGTTGTCGCAGATCGTATCTAGAAATTGATTCAAGTGAGCTCTCACAGGTGGATTTGAATCAGCTGGAATTTCCTGTGCATATCAATGTACTGGTGGATGATACAGTTCCGCATAATATAGATATTAACTTCCATAAAGAGCTCAAAGCTTATAAGAATTTTATAGATAAGATTAAAAAGCCGCTTTTTATATTCTCCCATGAAAACATGAGCATGCGGCCATTCATTGAAAAATTCGCCCAAAGTAAGCTCACGTTTTATGCTGAAACATTGAGTGGGGGCCATGATCTGTCTCCTATTAAAACCGAGAAAAAACTCATCGAGCTTTTTAAGGCCGGTTTTTTTGATGCCGTTATCAGAGTGGGTCATACACCGCTCACCAAAATCTGGCGTCTATTAGAAAAGTCTCCCCTGCCTGTCTTTCATTTTGATGCAAGAAATCTTCCGGCCCTCTCTTTCGGGGAAGTTCTTCCAATGAATTCGGATAATCTTTTAAAGAGTGATGAGTTCTGGAGAATGACCGCTCAGCTTCTGCCTTATCCGGTGGCGGATGAAACAATTTGGTCGCTCGAGGAACTCATCCAGAAGTACCCCGAAGCAGAAATCAGTTACTGCGATAAACTCAATCAGCTCATTCATAGTGATGATGTCGTTTATTTAGGGAATTCTTTAGTCATCCGATTCTTTGAATTAACTCAGAAAAAGAATCTGGTGGTGTTTGGTAATCGGGGGGTTAATGGTATCGACGGGCAACTGGCCTCGGCCATAGGCCTGGCCATGGGAACGAAGAAACAAGTTTTCTGCATCCTGGGTGATGTAACCACTTTCTATGACCTCACAAGTCTTAGGGATATGCCGGAGAACCTTAAACTTATCATCATGAATAATAAAGGCGGCAGGATCTTTGACATGCTCAAGCTGGATAAAAGAATTGTCATGGAGCATGAGCATGATTTTAAAGATATAGCTTTTGGGCTTAAACTCTCCTACAGTCAAAAAATTTCCGATTTTAATCAAGTTCAGGTACTGGAACTCTCGCCTGACCGCGCTCAAAGTGAAGCCTTCCTTCAGGAGTGGGTCCGATGATTCATGTCTTCCACGGTTTTCTGGGCTCACCTCAGGACTTTTCCTATTTAAAAAGAGATGACGTTATCTTGCATGATCTTTATCAAATGGAAGCCTTCCCTGTTATCGGTCCGGAAGACACCCTTATTGGATACTCCATGGGGGGCAGGATTGCGATGGAGATTGCTCACGCCAATGGGTATCAATTAAAAAAAATAGTTCTGATTAATACTCATCCAGGGCTTGAAACGGAAGAAGAAAAAAATCAACGTGCAAACTTTGAGCTTAGTGTCTTAAAAGAATTTGAGACGAAGACCCAGAAAGAATTCCTTGAGTACTGGAATGACTATCCCATCTTCTTTCATGATGCTCCTTTAAAAGATATACCTCAGGATCGCTTTAAAAAATCACCTGAGCTTTTTGAACGCTATCGTCTCTCAAAGCAAAACAATCACCTGCCTGAACTCATACTAAACAAAGATAAAGTCTTATGGATTGTGGGACTGTTTGATGAAAAATATATGGAAGTGGCCACTGAATACATCATGCCTCATCAAATTCGGGTGAAGGGCATTCCAGGCGGACACCGCTTATTCCAAAACTCTGTTGAGCTCACCCAGCTCTTAACTGACGAAGGCATATTATGAAAAATTTCATTCTGGCAGCTCGCCCGAAAACACTTCTGGCCGGAGTGATCCCTCCGATGGTGGCCTACGCTTATTTCTTATCTACCGCCAGATCTGGGGCCACACTTTATTTGATGCTGGCAGTCCTGGGAGCGCTCTTTATCCAGATTGCCACAAACTTTTTTAATGATGTGATTGACCATGAAAAAGGGGCCGACAAAAAACGCGTCGGTCCGACTCGGGTTTCGGCCGCGGGTTTAGTTGATATTAAAACAGTGAAGAGATGGGCGATCATCTGTGTTTCGCTGGCCGCTTTATGTGGCATCCCTCTCATCATCCGGGGAGGAGTGCCCTTTTTGATATTGGGTCTTGTTTCTCTTTATCTCACATATGGTTATACTGGTGGGAAAGTGTCTCTGGCCTATCGCGGTTTGGGTGAGCTTTTTGTTTTCCTCTTCTTTGGGCTCTTCTCTGTCATGGGCTCCTATTATTTATTTTCCCTAGAGCTTAACCTGGGTTCATTTATTCTCGCCTCAATCTTCGGACTTCTGGCCACCACCTTCATTGGTATAAATAATTTACGGGATCGGGAAACAGATTTAGAAGTTGGTAAAAGAACCCTGGCCACCAGATTTAGCGTGAGGTCTTATCAGTACCTGATCCTCGCAACTATCTTTACTCCTTATTTACTTCTCTATTACTTTAAAGACTTAAGCATGATCGGTTGGGTTTTCCTGGCAATCCTTCCAGCGGTAAAACTCACAAATATTACCTTTAAGAATAAAGGGGCCATGCTCAATGAAGGTTTGAAGTTTTCAGGTATCCATCTGATTATCTTCTCAATCTTACTGAGCTTCGCCTTTATCTATGAAAGTCTTTTATAGCCCTTATCGACTGACTCCCCTGAAAAGGGCCAATCGTTTGAGTTCTATGGACTCAAAAAGCGGTGTGCTGTTGAAAGGTGTTCTGGGAAATAAAACAACTTTTGCCGATTATTTTCCTCATATCGCTTTTAATGACCGAGGTTGTGATCAGTTTCTGGATGAGTTTAAATTTCAGAATGAAGTTTACGATAAAAAGATTTTTGATTTTCTACTGCGGGATCATCTTCTTTACTGGTTAAAACCAAAAAAGTTTTTCAATCACCAGCTCTGGACTGGAATTGATCCTCTAATTGCCAACACCATTAAATACAAATTGCTCCATAAAGAAGACCGGACTTTCATGATTCCTCTGGAGCAAGGAAAGTTTATCAGGCTTGATGCCAATGCTTTATTTAACCGCGGCGAATATGAATATTTTGTAAAAGATATCCCTGAGAAATTTCTGTCTCAGATTCATTACATGGAAGATCCTTTGATGGATAAGGACTGGAGTGGACTCATTCTTAAGAGTGCTAAAGATTTCATTAATGGCACTCCTTTTGACTTTGCAATCTATAAGGCCAACTGTGAGTTTAAACCAGAAACTGAAGCGAAGATCATTTACAGCTCTTACTTAGGCCATGACCTGGGACGCTGGCACGCTTATTGTGAAGCGATAGAAACGGGAGATCTCACATTTGAGCATGGGATTCATACCCCCGGTTACTACCAGGAAGAAAAAAACTTTTTTGATGGGAATTATCAGGATGGTTTTATTGCCAATACCCAAAAAGTTCAGAAGCTCTATCGGGAAGTATCAGATCTTAAATGGAAACTCTTATGCTCGATATAGATTTTAACCAGGCAGATCCTCAGGTTATTTGCCATCCTCAGTACCAGAATTTGGTTCCTAAAATGCTGGAAGGCCTAAAACCCCATTCCTTAAAGAATCACTTTATTCTCTTTTCTTCCGGCACCACGGGGGGGCACTTGAAAGGTTACGCCATTTCCAGTGAGGCCTTATTTACTAATGCCAAAGCAGTTAATGAACATTTCCATTTAACGGCCTGTGATTTCTGGGCCCTTTCTCTACCGGTGTATCACATCGGTGGTCTATCGGTAGTGGCCCGGGCCCATCTACTTGGGAACAAACTCCTGGATGCCCGACATTGGGAACCTTTGGAATGGGTAAAAAAAATTGAAGACGCTTCTATTACCACTATCGTTCCCACTCAATTATATGACTTAGTAAAACGCGGCATTAAAGCGCCGGCAAATTTAAAATACATTGTCGTGGGTGGAGATCTTCTAAGTTCAAAGTTAAAGAGTGAGGCCTTAAGATTAGGCTGGCCCGTGATCCGCACCTTTGGCATGAGTGAAGTTTGCTCTCAACTGGCCTCGGCGACGAAACCTGAATCCGATGAACTTTCCATTATGCCGATTCACGAGGTTAAGACCGATGGGGATCAAAGACTCTTAGTCAAAGGCCCCGCCCTTTTCACTTTGCAGTTTGAGTTATTAAACGATCAGATGATAGTCACTCCTAAAAGTGAGTTATGTGATGAAGCCGGTTTTTATCGCACTTCAGATCGAGCGCTGATTTCAGGCAAGACCCTTCAGCATTTAGGTCGCCTGGGTGATGAATTTAAAATAGCGGGCCACCTGGTAAATATGAACCAATTAAAAAACACTCTGGGTTCTTTTTTGGTAGAAAAAACAGCTTTCGGGAAGATGGAATTTTTATTGGAAGATGATGAGCGCAAGGGCAAAAAACTTCTGCTTCTCACTCTGCCCGAGGCAGAATGCTTCTCCAGAGAGATCTCGTCACTAATTCATCCGGTAAAAATCGATGAGGTCCGAATCGTTTCAAATTTTGAACGAACGGCCTTAGGCAAATTAAAAAAGATCTAAGTTTTTTTCCGGTGCCGACGTTGAAAGCAATAGTGCAGCAATTATTTAGGGAGTAAATCCGGCCGCAGTTTTTGAGTCATGAGCTTTTTCTGCTCTTTTTGCCATTCTTCAATTTTTTTATGATGACCGCTTAACAGAACTTCTGGCACAGGCATGCCTTCAAACTCCTGAGGCTTAGTGTACTGAGGATACTCAATCATGCCGTCTTCAAATGAATCATATTCAGAAGATAATTTATTACCCAAAATTCCCGGAACAAATCGAACCGCCGAATCCAGCATAGTCATGACCGCTAGTTCCCCACCAGTTAAAACAAAGTCCCCGACAGAATAAAACTCATTCACGTATTTAAGAAGAAAGCGCTCATCCACTCCTTCATAACGGCCGCAGATAAAAACAATATCTTTTTCCGGATGAGACAGAACTTCCGTTCCAAATTCCCGGGCGACTTTGTTATTCCAAACTCTCCCACGAGGAGAAGTATAAATCACATGGAGTTTATCCAAACCATTATAAGCACCGGCGTCCACTACACCTTTAATCAGAGCATCCCGAAGAATGTCGGCCCTCATCACCATGCCAGGACCTCCTCCGAAAGGAGAATCATCGACACTACGGTATTTGGTGGTGGAGTAATCGCGGATATTAACGAAGTTTATTTCAAATTTTACAGATTCACTGCGCTCGCCCCGGAAGGCCTGCCCAGAGATGCCACATTCAAGGAGGGGTTTAAAATATTCTGGAAAGAGTGTGAGTATCCAGATTTTTTTATTCACTCCGTATACTCCGGCATGATGACCGTGATTTTTCTATTTTCTAAATCGATTTCAGGAAAAAAAGCATCCACATACGGTAGAGTCAGCTTTTCCCCATTTGAAAGCACAATGTCCAAAAGGTACTGCATACCATTATCAGAAAAACTTTCAATTTTTCCTACGGGCGCGTCCTCTTCATTCACCACATCCATTCCAATCAGATCAACCAGGTAAACCTGGTCACCTTCCGGTTCCGGAAAAGCTTCCCTCTTCAGATAAATTTCAAAGGGGATCAGCGTCTCAAGATGAGTGCGGTCTTTGATTCCTTCAAATTGACAGATGACCTTATTTCCAAAGCGCAGCTTCTGAATATTCCATTCTTCACCTTCAGGTTTAATTTTAGACTTGGGTGATGATGGGTATAACCACACCTTCATATCATCATCTAAAATCGATTCATCGGGGTTAGGATTGATCAGGCGCAGTTCCGCTTCCCCCTTGATTCCATGAGGGTGTGCAACAAAGGCCAGTTTAATGAGTTCGTCTTTATTCATAAAATAAATAAACCCCAACTAAAGCCGAAAAGGCCATAGTCGGGGTCACAAGAATTTGAAGTAAAAAAAACGAATTACTCGATGATTTCGAGAACCGATCTTTTTCTTAATTTGGTTGAGGCCGCATTAAGGATGGTTCTGAGAGCTCTTGCAGTTCGACCTTGTTTACCAATTACTTTACCGAGGTCAGACTTATCTACCTTCAGCTCAATAACTGTGGTCTGCTCGCCTTCAATCTCGTTTACTTCAACTCGATCGGGCATATCCACAAGTGCTTTAGAAACGAACTCGATCAGGGTCTTTAATTCGCTGCTCATAGTACCTACTTGAAAGGTTTACCCCCCGTTATGAGCACGGGGTTAACAACATTATAACTTAATATTGTTGTTTTTAAGCAAAGATCTTACAGTGTCAGAAAGTTGAGCACCCTTGCCAATCCAAGTCTTTATGCCTTCAACATTAACAGTCTTAAGAACTTCTGTAGCTTTTGGATCGTATTGACCTAATTTTTCAAGGAATTGGCCATCACGAGGGCTACGTGAATTAATAGCAACGATCGTGTAAACAGGACGGTTTTTGCGACCACCACGGGCCATTCTAATTTTTACCATTTGGAAATCTCCTATAGATTCGCAGACAAATTTTTTAAATTTTATAGATCATGCTAAGGGCAAAGTCAAAAGCTTTGCCCGGAAGTACTTAGAAATACTTCTTACCGAATTGGCCCTTCTTATCAGTCTTCTTCGGTTCCTGCCCCAGCATTTTCTGGTTTTGACTCTGAGAGGCCTGCCTAAAGCCCTTGACTGGCCCCATTCCAGGAATATTTGGCAAACCGCCGCCTTTCATCATGCCCATCATACCCACCATCATTTGACGCATCTGTCCGAAGCGCTCGATGAATTGGTTCACATCCTGAACCGTACGACCGGCCCCGGCAGCGATGCGTTTTCTGCGAGAAGCGTCGATTAAATCCACATCCTCACGCTCTTTTTTGGTCATGGAATTGATCAGGACCCGCATTTTCTTCATTTCATTTTCGGCCGGAGAAAGGTCCCCCATCTGACGAAGGGCACTCCCCATACCTGGAATCATTTTTAGAATGGAGCCAAAAGAACCCAGTCGATTAATGGTTTCCATTTGTTTAACAAAATCATTGATAGTGAATTTGCCTTTTTCAAGGTTGGCCATCATGCCCATAGCATCGTCTTGGTTGATCGCCTCTTCAGCTTTTTCAACTAAGGAAAGCACATCACCCATATCAAGAATACGCTTGGCCAGACGATCCGGATGGAAGGCATCCAGATCCTTCATCTTTTCACCAACCGAGATGAACTTGATTGGCACACCCGTTACATAACGAATGGAAAGAGCAGCACCACCTCGGGCATCTGAGTCCATTTTTGAGAGCACAATTCCAGTCAGCCCAACTTTTTCATGGAAGACTTTGGAAACGTTTACCGCTTCCTGCCCGGTCATGGCGTCGGCCACCATTAGAACTTCCGGATTATCCAGGGATTTACGAACATCCACGAGCTGACTCATGAGTTCTTCATCTACCTGCAATCGTCCGGCCGTATCGATAATAGCGATTTCTTTATGCAGTTTTTTTGCTTGTTCAAGACCCGCACGGACAATGTCCACCGGCTTCATGGATAAATCAGAATCAAAATAATCGACGCCTAAATTTTTAGCGTGAGTAATGAGCTGATCTTTAGCTGCCGGACGGAAGTTATCGGCCGGGATAAGATAAACGTCTTTTTTGTTTTTATTTCGCAGATAAAGAGCAAGCTTCCCGGCGAAAGTTGTTTTACCAGCACCATTGAGACCCACAATCAGAATCGGCATGACCGGTGGGCGCTTTAAATTGAGTTCCGAGTTTTCGCCACCCATCAGTCGGGCGAGCTCATCGTGCATGATTTTTACAAACTGCTGGCCTGGCTCAACACCACGGAGAACTTTCTCTCCCATCGCCTCAGTTTTTACTTTTTCAACGAACTCTTTGACGACCTTGAAGTTAACATCGGCCTCTAGAAGTGCGGTTTTCACACCTTTCAAGGTTTCTTCAATATTCTCTTCACTGATTTTATTTTTTCCACGAAGCGATCTGAACGCGTCCGAAAATTTTTCACTTAGATTATCAAACATGGGTCTCTCCCTTAAGATTAAGCTCGATGAGTTTACTACATTCAGAAGGATGAGACACTAGGAAATCGGCCCCACTTTCTTTCAAGTATTCAAAACGAGAGTCTTTATTCCACATTGCACCAATAGCGAGGACACCAAAATTCTTTGCTCCAAGCATGTCATTGGAGCTATCTCCAATGATACAGATGGATTCTTTGGGTGCTTTCCCGACCAGATCAATTAAACCCGCTATATGGGGTTTAGGAATTGAATCATCCACCGTGGAAAAACTATCAAAAAAGGAATAAATCCCTAACTCCTCTAAAATGCGCAGTGTTGACGATCTTCCTCGGGCAGTCCAGACGTAGAGTAAACAATGGGGGGCGAGTTCCTGAACGAGTTCAGAAATTCCGGGAAAGAGCTGAAATTTGGGGCCACTGGTATCAATCAGGGTACCATCGCAGTCAAAAATGATGTGTTTCATAAGAAAAGATTTTAGTAGTGATGACTCCATATTTACAACTACTAAAGCTCCCTATACAACTGACCTTGCTATGAATCATCCACGCCCTTTTAGTCCCGAACTTTCTCAGAAGATCGAGAGCTTCCGCTCTCATGCCTCCCCTGTTAAGTTGGGACAGATTGATTTTTCTTCCAAGCTCCTTTTGGCCCCCATGGCCGGAATTTGTAATATCCCTTACCGGGTCTTGATGGAAGATTTAGGTGCGGGTGGGACGGTTTCTGAACTCATTTCCTGTCATGGGATAAATTACGGAAATGAGCGGACACTTGAGATGCTAAAAATTCACCCGAGGGAGAAAAATGTCGGCATTCAACTCTTTGGTGAGGATGCTGAATCCATGGCCCGCGCAGCTGAAGTGGCGGAAAGTTACGGACCAAAGTTTTTAGATATCAACATGGGCTGTCCGGTTACAAAAGTTGTAAGTAAAGGTGGCGGCTCGGCCATGATGAAAGAAGTTGAAAAGCTCGCACCTCTATTTGAGAAAATGCGCTCGAAGATGAAAACCCCATTATCTATTAAGATTCGCACGGGGTGGGACGCAAATTCTCTGAACGCCAAAGAGATCATGAATATCGCCCATAACTCGGGCATTGAATGGGTCGCCATTCATGGCCGAACCCGGACTCAGCAGTACACGGGTTTTGCGAACTGGGACTTTATTGAGTCTTTGAATGAAGATAAAAAATTACCCTTAATTGGTAACGGTGACCTTCACCATCCTTATGGTGTTTCATCACGACTTCAACGAACCGGATGTGATGCTTTGATGATTGCCCGTGGGGCCCTCCGAAATCCTTTTATTTTCTTGGAATCACTTGATCCTGAATACGCCTCTCAAAAACGTTCTGTCTTTTTGGGAAGTGATTATTGGGAAGTGGTGGAACGCCTTCATCATTATTGTACGGAAACTTTTAAAGAAGAAAGGACTGTTCTGGTTCAGCTCCGAAAACTAGTGGTGTGGTTTGCGGCAGGTTTTCCTCATGCGGCGGCCTTTCGGTCTCAGATCTTTGGTTCCCAGGATCTGAAAGATTGTATGAAGCTGGCCGAAGATTACTTCCTCTCTCTGGGTGCTTCCCAAAAATTCATCAATTATGATGAAGTCTTCATGAGTTCAGGTCACGGTTAGCAACACTCAAACCAGATACTTGTTCTAAATACGAAATAAGACTTGCTTGGGCCTTAAGTGAATCAGCTAGTGGGTTTGATATTCTTTGTTCAAGATGATGAAAATATTTTCCACTTACAAGTGCTGCGGGTTCATTGCTTACGGATAGCCAAACTTGTGTTTCAGCTCCTTTAATTAAATCATCCGTCGCTCCCGCTCCACCCATCCGGGTTGGCACCCATCCCGGATCAACTGCGTTGCTATATGTTTCAGGCCAATGACAGGCAAACCATTTGGCCAGCATGAGATCGAAAAGTTTAGTGTCGCTATAGGAACAGTTACGATGATCCAGGTTCAATGTTCCGCTGAGATGCATTCCCGAACTCATGAAGACCATGCGCTTAGGTTGTTTCATGAGACAACAAAGAACATAGGGGGCGAGAACGTTTACGGCAAAGAGCTCTTCCGAACTCGCTGTATATACTCCTGCATTATGGATGATGACATCAAAAGGTCCATGGGCAGAGGCCTCTTCCGCGACTGATTTCACTTCATCTGGCTTTGAAAAATCACCGATAACATAAGGAGAATTTTCTTTCATTACAGACTTTTTGTTTCTAGCGTGTAGGACAACTTCATGTCCTTGCTTCAAAAGCATTTGACCGGCAAGAAGCCCCAGACCGGTGGTGGATCCCGTGATAAATATTTTTTTCATTTTATTTTTCCTTTCAGTATTGGCTTCCGCCATATTTAAATTCAACTGCTTTCATCACTCTAAAGCTAGGAAATATGGGTTATAACACCCCTCATTCCGACTTATTAAATATAGTACTTAAGATCTGACCCAATCCTTCCGAAAATATGAAGGTATGGCCCTATTACTCATCCTGGTCCTTATTCCTTTGAGCTTTGCCGGTTCTCCACCGAATTGTGGTGAACTGGGAAATATTCTTCAGTCTTATGAAAAAGATCTGCAAAAAAAGTTCATCACAGACTGCGGAAAGATTGATTATAAGACCCTCATTCAGGATATTCCGGTTAAAGATCCTGAGTTTCTAAATGGCAAGATGTGTTCAGATCTGGCAACGATAGAAACTCAACTGGAACAATTAAAACTGGAAGAAGCGGTTTTAACCGGCATTAATCAGCTTAAGAATACCGTTGCCCAGTCTAAAGAGCGTACCGAGAAAAGTACTGGTGCTGCTCAGCGGGTGGCCGGAATGAGTTTTGTTTCAAGCCTCAATACCGCTCAGTCTCTGGAAGTACTTTTACAGACGACAACAGATGACGGGACCCCTTTTATTCAAAAGCTCAAGGCCTTTCCTGAAAATCAAAGACTCACGCAAAAAGATTTGAGCGATCGTCTGACTGAGATCTGTAAGGCCAGTGATAAAGCTTATTTAAATAACAAACACGTTATAGACGTTGACGCTTGTAATCCGAATGTCTTTAAACCAAATCCGGACGCCGCCAAAGAAATTCTTGGGCTGATAAAAAACTCAGATCCTTCAATAGAGCAAATATCCAAGTGGCAGAAGATGCTCTCGATCCGAAGAAAAAATGCCGGCCCAGATGATCCGGCCTATTCATTCAATGACATGCAAAATGAACTTAGTGGTGCTTTCGCGACACTTGATTCCAGGGATGTTCTCTCAAAAGGTCATCTTGAAGCGATCAAGAAGCTGGGTGATTTTGAAAACGTTCCAGGTTTTAGTTTTGTAGAAGATTTAAGTGCTATTAAAGACCAAAAGAAAGCGAAGGTCGCCTCAGATAAATTCTTTCTTCTGATGGGAGACGCTAAACTTCGTCAGCAGTATGAAGTTCAGAGTAAACTTTCTATCGTTTATGATGATCTAAAAGACATTCTGCCTGATCTTACGGAATCTCAAAAAGCTGATTGTTCTAATGCAAAATCCCTCTATAAAATCGCTCGCAGTTGTTACCAGCATCTGGCCGATGTTCAGTCGAAATTAACCGGCGATGCCAAGGCCAACTTAGGACGTTTTCTACCGGCGATCAAAACTTCCATCGATTATGCTGATGCTTTGGAAAATAAAGAGACCACTTGTAAGGATGAACTCAAAACAAAAGATGTTCTTTCTGAAAGTTGTTATGCTGAATTTAACCGGGACCACGCCAGCGTTCAGGATAAAATCCTGCAACTTAATCTCTTAAAGGATAAAATTGGCGCCGAGAATATTGAACTGATGAAGTTCCGGAATTTTGCCCTCTTAAAATGGGGAACTCAGAAGTGCCAATCCCTCTCTTCACCTATGGATCTTTGTGAAGAAAATACTCTTATTTCAAAAGAGGCGTTGCTGACTTTTAGTGACACCTTAAAAATCGCCGTTGTCTTCTCACCGAAACCAGAAGCTGAGGAAGAAGCCGAGAAGATTTGTGACGAAGACCGTAAGTTTAAAAAACAAGAAGAGCGTCTTTGTGAGTTTTTCAATGACACCACTTCCGACATTGTCAGACCGGCCAAGAAAGAAGATTTTGATGGTCCGGTAGTAGCACCTAGTGGTGGCAATGAAGAGGCCCAGATTCGGGATGCCTGGATTCAAGGTGGTTCAAGTCTCTTGACGGATGTTTTAAGGCATTATGTGAACAAGCAGTACACTCAGTCCTACACCAATCCTTATCCCTACAACTATTCACCTTGGAACAATGGGCAAAGACCGATGGGTATTTCCGACACGATTCTTTTCAATGCCCGCTACCATGGGGCCTATGGTTTTTATATGCCTACCCCGGGTTATCAACCCTACACTGCCTTCGGAAATGCTTCCTTGGTTTCACCCTACAAAGCCGTCTCGGCGACAGGCAATAAGTACTTCGGTCTTTAAATTGCCAAATATTTTTGGCGAGGTCACCGAGTGCACCACTCTGGTTAACATTAGTTTCAAAGACTTAACCCTATTCGGCAAAGTTTTCCCCAAGTGAGCTAGAATAAAGCTAACAGCATGAAACTCCGAAAAAGATTACAGGAGATCATTACCAGCATGGATGTTAGGTACCTCATTTTATCATTATTTCTTCTCGTCTCGTGTATGCCCACTGCTCAAGTGAGTAAAGGCAATCTTGAGAACACAGAAACCACCGGAGGATCAGACGGTGGTAGTACTGATGGTGGTGGAGTTATTTCCGCAGTCAGTTGGAATTATCTAGGAGCGAATACTTCTTCTATTACTGTTAACGTATCAAACCTCAACAACGCTTATATTGTCGGGACCCCGATTGAAACCTATCTCGGCACCTCTGAAAATTTCATCAATGCCAATTACTGTTTAGTCAGTACCTATTCGCTGGGTGGAATACCTTATGAACTTCGCTCACGTATTGTTCCAATTTCTTATTACGATTTTAATTTAAAAAGAACTGTTAAAAACTTAAGGGTGGATTTTGATGATGTCACAAATTCTTCTGCCTATTGTGATAAAACTCTGAGGGTGAAAAACAGTAACGGTGATTACGTTCCGGATACCACTTCTCCACCTATCTTTCAGTATGATCCTTCTTTAATATGTCCTACATGCACCAGCATGCTCACCGCTACCAGAGTCCGACTTTTTAAGCGCGTGACCTATACTTCTCCTACTGTGACTTATCTGGATGAAGTTCCCATGGGTCAGGTGAATACTGGACTCCTGGCAATGCAAGTTGATCCTAACTATTCCAATACCGGAAGTGGTGGCACGTGCAGTAAATCAGATTGTCAGGCCCGGGGCTTTGACTGCTGTTTGGAAAATCAATGTGTCAGAGATGGCGCTGTGAAACCAGCGGCGGCAACACAATATGCTTCCCTTCTTCAAACCGCAGAACAAGAACGCTTACAAAATCCTCTCGCCTATTTAAATTACCCACAGCTTTATTATATTTGTGGGACATCAGTTCCAACAACCGGCGGATCCGGCAGTGGTAGCACTGGTGGCAGTGGATCAGGTGGATATGATGCGGCCTTTGAGCAATTAAAAAAAGATTACATGTGTGTTGAGCACATTAAATCGCAATCGACTCTTTCACCTTTTCACAATGAACTTCTTAGCCGCGCGACTCCCTACACTCCGGCAACGGATTGTTTAACCGCCACAACCGATTCTAAAAAAACCATGTATTTTGAGAACGTAATGAAACGTCTTTATACCACTTGTGGATGCTCAAAGACTGAACTGCCGGACATGATTGCCAGTTGTCCGGCCTATGAATATTCAGTGGTCTTGAGAGATACAGCGAATCAACCTATTCGTATTGACTGTTACACGCCTCCGAGTTCTCCCCAGACGATTCCGGCCCATCAAACGGTTTCGGTTAATTCACGATCTGCCCCTCATCGCTTCTTTGATACCAATGGAGCTGAAAGAGATATTTCTTCCGGTGCTGAACAAGAAGGTGCCCCTTTTGAATATATGGATGAAGGAAAGGTTCTTCCGCTTCAGCAAAACTTCAGCATGAATGCCATCTTGGGACAGATGACTGTCTCACTTGATAAGGCCTTGCCGGCCAAGACAGTTAATGTTGAACTGGATCAGGTCTATTTTATCTCAACCACATCCGGCTACTACACTCCATGTCCGACTTGCGGCAAGGATTCATGGTTAAATACTTTCACGGCCCATCCATCGAGTTCTACTGGAACTGGTCTTCAGGCGATTGGCCACAGCACGGAGAGAGACGCCTTCTCGACCAATACGACGGCCGGAAACTATGAAGACACTATCTTTGGCCGTGCCTGTTGGTTACCACCTACCATGATTCCCTTTTCTCATTCTGCCCGCAGTTCTGTAAAAGACCAGAGAGCGGCCCGACTGGAAACACAAAGCGCCTTGTTCGCCAATGGCTACCAAAGAGATTGGTTTGGGTTTAATAAAGGTGCTCTCATAGGTTCTTTTGATGGCGTCAGCTGGTTTGCTGTCGGAAAAGGCCGAATTGTACGCTCTACCTCTAAAAAACTTTTCCTGGCAATTAATGCTCCTTTTGCAGATCTGGCCAGTCCTACTTTGCATGTCGTTCAGGTAAATGCCTATGACGGTATTACCCAGGCGGCACAAGTGGATTATGATCCTGAATATCATCAGTATCATCCTTACCAAAATGAGGCCGGTAATTGTCAGAAGTATCACATGTGTGAGACCGACACTGATTGTGTCACTCAACTCGGTTGGGAATATGCCTGCGCTGATGTCAAAGACGTCAAAACCAACTGGCCGGAATTCGATGGAAATGGAAATGAGAAGCCACTCACGGCCACTGCTACATCCATTGATCAAATTCTTCTGCAAAAAAGATTTCCTTCCAGCAGTTCAAAACGTTGTATTTACCGTGGTGCCGGCTCCATCTGTCACTCCAATGCAGGAAGCATCTCATCCCTTGATCTGAACAAGAGAAAACTCCTGAGTTGTGCTCCTAATTTTTATTGTGCCAATGTTAATCAATCAGGTCTGTTTAATTCCAAAGTGGCGCGTTTTGCGGCCAAGCTGGAAGAAATTCCGCTTAGTCGGAATCATATTTATGGTAAAGATGCTAATGTCCTGGGTCGCCCTCTTCATTATGTAGCCAGCGGTGAGAGTTCATCATTAACTTCAGTCATCAGATCAGTCTTAAATGAAAACCTACTTCTAAATGAAAGCTCCGGAAACTTTTTCACAGGACTTTGTCAGCCTGGCAAAAGCTTGCCAGATCAGAATAATCAACTGACAAAATCAAATCCATTTAATCAACAGACGGCGCCGGATCTATCACGCAGAACAGATTTCATTAATCAGATTGGAAGTTGTAACTCCGGTTTATTTACCGAATACCGACATTCATCTTGTCCAGTCATCGGAAGCGATGGCAACTATGAGCAGTTTGCCAGTAGCTCTTTGCCTTCCGGCTATTTCAATAGAGCTACCAATCAAAATGCCTGTGGTCTGGAAACCCTCTTACCAACAGCTTCTCTTGGCTCATCAGCAGATACCTTACAGAGTTCTTCACCATTTAGAAGTATTGAGGCCAGACCTTTAAATTCTCAAATTATTCTCGATCAGACTTTAGTCAGAGATGCCTGTTTGCGAAGGGCCGGAGCTGTCTGCCATACAGACCTGGATTGCTCTCCAAATAAAAAGCATGCGTCTCAAGTTGAAATTTTCGGCACGAGCTTTTTTGGTAATGCTGCTGAAAAATCTTACTATAGTGAATATCTGGTTTGTGGCCAGGGTGATTCCAAACCACTGGCATCAAATACAGAAGCTTTTAAAAACTATGACATGACCAAAAACCGCTGCTGCCGCGAAGTGGGAAGTGATCTCACAACCTACACAGGAGATTTACCTACAAGTACTGTCCCCAATAATTATGATGTGAACACGATAGGTCTTAAGATGTCCGTCGCTCCCGGAATGGCCCCGAATGATCCAAAACGTTACTCAAGACTTGCGACAGTGGAAAATGTAGGAAAAACCTCTCTGAAACCGATTCTTTCGGCCTACCAGGAAAGAACTCCTGCAAATCTACTGACATCAAATCCTTCAAATGCATTTGGAACCAACGTCATGAGTCCCCATCAATGGAAAACTTTAACTGAGGCCAATTCAGAATCTTGCTGTGGTGGTGGTTGGATCAGAAAATTTTCTGACGGTTCAAATGACTGGACCCGTCGTGATCGTTTCGTGCTGGACGTGACCAACTTCCGTTGTATTAATTCCAGAACACCGCTCATTACTAATTCCTCAGATGTCGCCTACATGTACAATAATAATCCGGCAGATGTTCAGTCTTTAGTAAATCAGGATTATGGCGATTACTGTAAAGACTCATCTAATACCAATGGGGCCTGTGCTCAGTACTCGATTACTGATTCCTCAACTGACACAATACCTGAAGAGTTTAAAGATGCTAACAATGATAGTATTCCTGAAGAGGTTTACTCGTATGATATTACCCGCGTAAATACTGTCACACCTAACTACTCTTCTTCCAATCGCGATTACTACTTCAGACCAAGAAGCGGAGATGGTAACAGCAATGTCTTTATTGATTACGCCAGCACTGCCAGTGATGCCCGAAGAAACATCACTATTAAAATACCAAGTTATGTCTCAAGAGATTTCGATCTCGCTTATGCCAATAACACTCTTAATCTTCGTATGGAAGCGGCCAACGCTGCCGTTGTCAGAACCTGCCTGAAAACTCCTTCATACAATCCTGGTGCCCCCACTACCGGATATACTGGAGTGGCCTGTGGTTTACCTGGAGGCTGTTGTTATTATTCTTATGATCCTGCCACTCGTATTCTTAAAGCTGCGGCCGATGCTGCTATGATAGCAAGCTCATTTAGTGGAAGAAAAGTTGGAGTTGCTTTCGAGGCCCTCACTCCTGGCCGCACTAATGTTCCAAGAAGCAAACCAGGAACCAGTGCCTATTACTTAAAGCGTCTGGGGCGACTTGAATTAAGTGGGATACCTCAAATAACATTTGAGGCCATCACTTGTAATGACAACGCTAACCGATTAATCCCCGGGATTTATAAAACAGGCGTGAACTTCCTGAATGACCCACTCATTCCTGCCAATTCATTTACCAGTTCAAATATTTCTTTCCGCCATACTTATCCGGCCAATACCTCCGGCGGTGTGAAGAATGTCACTAAAAACTTTACCAATATTCATGGTCTTCTTAATGAACCAGTCTTCTCTCCCAATGATTTCAAATGTTGTAGTCCTCTAGGAAAGACAGTCACTGATGGCGGGAAATGTTGCTCAGGTTATGCCTACACAGATGAAGATTCAGGAATCAAAACTTGTTCTCTCCCGGCAGGTGCGGATCTGATGATTTATTTTAACCGCTTTGTCTCTAATGAAGGTGTTGGAGATGATAAACCAGGGGGCGGCCTTCTGGAAGCTGACTTTGATGCCACAACTGGTGAGCCACTGTTAACTGCAGCTGTTAATGATAAAATTCGGGAATTAGGAGCTGCCTACTGTGCCTCAGGTAAAGTCCGCCAAGGCGGCGCATTTGGAAACTTTGAAATTGAACCTCAGGGATCAGAAACAAATTTAACCAATCGAATCTACAATATTGTTGATTCTCCCAGAGATCAGGGCCAGAATTCAAACGCTGGTGCTACTGTCAGTGTTGGTTACAATGCCTTCATTGAAGGCTTCCGTTGGAACCACCATCTTTATTGTACAGAACCAGAAGACTAAGGAAGATATGAAAGTTGCTACTCTTAAAACTCCATCTGAAACCGCAATAGAAATGCGTGAGATGGTTATGCCCAATCATACTAACAATCACGGAACTGTCTTTGGTGGAACTGTTATGAGTTGGATTGATATTGCGGCAGCGATGGTGGCCGCTCGTCACTGTGGTCGTCCTGTAGTGACCGCCCATATTGATGATATCGACTTTATTGCTCCCATTAAAATGGGATACCATGTGCTTATTCAGGCCTCTTTAAACTATGTGGGTAAATCCTCCATGATTGTGGGAGTTAAGGTTACCTCGGAGAATCCTTATACAGGAGAAGTCAGGACCACCACTAAAGCTTATCTGACATTTGTCGCTTTGGATGACCTAGGTCGCCCTGTATCTGTCCCAGGACTTAATCCTGAGACTGAAGATGAGATACGCCGTTTTGATAATGCTAAGAAGCGGGTTCAGATGAAAAAAGATGTGCGGAGTACTTTAAAAAACCGAAGCTGATGAAATATTCAATCAAGGATTTAATTCTTTTCATAATAGCTCTCATCCAGGGAACATCACTTATCCTATGGGCATCCCTCTTTGATAAAATGCCGATCATTGGAAACCTGGCCATCTTTCTAATTCAGGTTATGCTGTTTTATTTTAATCCTATTGTGATCACCCATAATTTTTTGCATACGCCTTTTTTCAAAAGTTCTTTTTTAAATCATGCCTTTTCCATCTTAAATTCGATGAATTTAGGTTTGCCACAAATCCTATATAAATATCATCACCTAAATCACCACCGATACAATAATTCCATGGAAGATCCTTCTTCGACTTACCTCTTTGGCAAAAACAACCAACAGGAACACTGGATTACTTATTCGGCCTTCTCCCTCTTACGGGATGGAACCAAAAAGGCCTGGATGCAGACGCTGCAAAAAGAAGAAGGCCACTTACTTGCCACAGAAATCCTTGCCGTTCTTATCTACTGCGGAATTTTGATTTTTATTGATTGGAATTTTTTTTTAATGATCTACCTTCCGCTTTTCTATTGCGGTTGGTTTCTGGCCCATGTGGAAAATTATTTTGAACATTATAAGGCCCGTGCCCCATCCGATCGTTTTGGAAATGCCGTCAGCCACTACTCTAAGTTCTACAATCTTATTATGTTCAACGAAGGCTACCATCAGGAGCATCACATCTCACCGCAAGAGCATTGGACCAAAAGACCTGAAACAAAAAAAAGATATTTTGAACAAATGCAGAAGGCAGGGGCCTATCAGGCCAAATATCCTCCGCTCTTGGGTATGCTGGAATAAAAAAAGCCCCCATTCGGAGGCTTTTGTGTGTGTGCAGGAAATTAAAGCTATAAATCATTTAAGCTGTTAATAGATCTATTAAACCTGTCAAAACAACTCATCGTCAAACATAAATAACTATATATAGTATTATTTGCTGTCACGATTTTGACGACTAATGGAATAACAACAACTTTACAACTCGCACAAATAAAAAAGCCCTCGCTATTTAGCGAGGGCCCTTTATATTTAAGACTAATGAGAATTAGTTATTGTGGCTTTTAAGAAGTTTACTCTTACGAGCAAGGCGCTTAAGTTTAAGGCCGCTCTTCTTGTTTTTAGAAACTTTCTTCGCAGGACGCGACTTTTTTAACTTTTTCATGAATCCTCCTCAATTTTATAATTCGGATGAGCTTATAATAAAAAAATAGATTTGGAAACGACAGGAACAACCATGCGCATAACTTATTTACTGTTTTTTATATCACTTTCAGCTTTTTCTCAGCCCTCTCCACAGATTAAGGTCATCCCCAATCCTCAATCCATCGAAGATTTTGATCATCAGTTCAAAGGCTGCCTGGAAAATTCCGAATGTGACCAGATCATGGGCCTGCAACTCACCCGCTGGAAAGATTTAATCACGAAAGTTCAAGCAGTCCCCCCCGCTAAAAAGGCACAATACCTTGAACTCTTCCGGGCCAAATACGGCATACCTGTGGAGTTCTATACCACTCAAAAATCTCAACAAGGGTTTAAACCGCTGCTCTTTAATTCTCACTGTAAACTCCACAATCCTAAGGACCCCGAATCTAAGATACTGAAAGGTATGGCCTTCCTGAAATCCCTCTCAAAGGACAGAGCTGTTATCTGGCGAGACCAGACTCAAATTGAAGTCCCAGTGGGCGAGCTTCTTGTCCCTCAACCAGTTATTGTTTATGGTGAAAAAGAGACCCAAACCTACCAGCTACCAATTGGTGATCAACCACTCTTTATAAAAAAGAATGAACTGTATGTCTTGAAGGAAGAAGAAGGGCTTTTTTATGTCTTGAAAATTTCACCCAACGGGGACTGGAAAATTGAAAATCTGGACTTCACTCGTCTAAGCGAATGGGAAGAAAAGCGCTCAGAAGTCAGTTGTCCAAAAGATAAAACCAAACTTACTCCGAAAATTTTTGAAATTGAGTTTTGTAAAAGTGTCTGGAATGAAGACCTGAAGAAAACAGTGGTGGTGAAGATGCATCAGGGATGTATCATTTGAATTGTTCGCAGATAACGGAGGATTTTTAAAACGCTTGAAATTCTTAAGAAATAATCATTTTCTGTTTCACAATTGAAACCTTAAATGAGTTATATGGATTCCTAAAAAGCAGAATCAGGTATCCAATACAATTGATGCCTTTCAATGAAGTCACTTTCCAAAACTTACTTAAAGATAACTAAATTAACTCTATATAATCTGATCGCAGCTGAGGATAAAATTATCCTCAGTTGTCTGCGAACAATTTACAGGTTGAGAGTTGTTTTCTTTTGGATGCGTTTTCCACCAGTACAATTCCCGGCCGTATCCAGATAACGCTCAACAAAGAAGCCAGTATTGTTACCGGTAGTTCTGAAACGAATTAACTCTTCAGTGTGTATAACATACTTGTTGAAAGTGGGATCGATTGATCCTTTTTCAATTTTCACACAGAAATGATCTTTATCTGAACGGCAATTCTCTTGATTCACTTTTTTAAACCAAATGGCCCCAGTCGGTCCGGCCTGGAGAGGATTGGTCAGTGCCGAAGCATTAGCGCAGATCTCTTTCATCGCTCCTTCAGAGGGAGTCTCGATTTGAGTGAAGCCAAATTGTGAGTTATCTTTTGCTTTAAAGGAGTAATTTCCGCCCATTTGATCAATGGTAACTATTACATCCTTAGAGGCCCCCATCTCCGAATCATTGCAATTTTTTTGAGAGTAAGAGAAGTTATATTCAACTTGAGCAGTTGAAAGACTTGGAAGACGATCGGCCTTTTGGCCTAACTTCAGACATAAAGCAAGAAATTCTCTACCATCCACGGATTCTTGTAGAAATTCTCGCATACTTCCCAGACTGCCGCGTGGAGTTACCGGTGCTTCATCATTACAAGAGACAAGGATGAAAAGAGAAAGTAACAAGACTTTAGTCATAGGCCCTCCTAAACAATTACAAGATAATATAATTGTTCCCTATTTAGGAAAGGCTCGGCAAGTTTATTTCAAGATGGCGCGGGAGGTTTGAGACTTATTGGCCCCACAGATAGATTGTGTGAGTCTTTTTCTTTCTGTAAAAAATCCTATTTTGCCTTCTGGTGAATTGACTCGAATCCGCATCCACTCTTTGGTATGGATGGTATAGTTTTGATCATTATTAAGATTGCCTTTTTCCACCATCACACAAATCTCTCCATTTAAAGGAGTGCAATCATTACTACTGATGCCGTTGGTAGTGATCCAGGTGGCACTTGTGCCTTCAAGACGAGGATTACTGAATGTAGAAAGGTCTGCACAGGCCCCGGCCAGAAGCCCTGAGCTTTGAGTTTCTACTTCCGGAAAGATGTAATCCAGACCATCAATACTTTTCTTAAAAACAAAACCCGCTCCACTATTTTGAACAACAACATTAATATCCGCATTCACCACTGCCTCACCTTCACAATCAGATTGAATGGTAGTGAAAAGAAAATTAGTGGTCCCGACGATTGAAGGTAAAATGGTCGTTTTTTGCGCCAAGGCCCCACAAATGCTTGCTAAATTATTTCTATCTGAACTTGGTACAGAAAGTGCTGTGGCAGAGCGAGATTCACCAATTAGGTTTCTTGAAACCTCAGACTCATACTTGCCACAAGATACAATCAGGAAGGTCAGAAGAAGTAAGGGGTATTTCATGATTAACGTCTCACCATTTTATTTTTTATGAAGTGACTTCTCATACGACTGGCCTCTGAGACATAGTTTTCAAACCAATGAGTTTGAGTCAGACGAATAAATTGTTTCTCTTCAGGACTGGTAAAATTGATTCCCGGGGTTCCCAGCATTTTAACCAGATAAAAATTAGCAAACACCGGAATTTTTAAAACCGAGGCCATGGCCTTGGGATCCTGGTGAAAAGACTTTTTATGAGAGTAATGAGTTACCAGATTATCAAATTTATAAAAATTATCACTTACGCCCTCTTCACATAGGGTTTCAAGCTCACTTTTAATCACCAGGTGATAATCCCTGAGAGAAAAATCCTGATTGAAGGCCAGCTCAGGAAAATAGTCTTTCCCTTCGGCATCAATGTGTGTGGAGCGATACATGGAAACCTTAGGAACTAAACTTGCATCGGTCTGAATTTTATCATGATGAAATTGGGGACAAAATTTCATATCGGCCGTTTTGCCTAGATGCTGACCTAGAGTCAAATACTGTTGATAGAGAGCGCTAAAATAAATCCGTCGAGGTGAAGTTTCATTTAGATCCTCCATTTCCATCGAGGCGGGCATTCGTGAAACTTTCATCTGTACCTTCTGCAATAATTCAGAGGCATAGGGAAACTGCACCGTCTTAGGCGTTTCATTAAAATGGGCGCAGCTAACTAATAGGACCGACATCAAAGCAAAATTCAAATGTTTCATTTTCCACCTCACCTAAGTCTTTTCGTCAAAAGAAAGCTGAACTTGATTAACTGTCGAAAATTGTCCAATATAAAGGAATGAAATACTGGCTAATGAAATCTGAACCCGATGTCTTTTCTTTTGATGATTTGAAAAAACGTCCCAAAAAAACAGAACCCTGGAATGGAGTGCGGAACTATCAGGCCCGTAATTTCATGCGAGATGAGATGGAAAAGGGAGACCTGATCCTGTTTTACCACTCTAGCTGCCCTATTCCTGGCGTGGCCGGCATCGCTCGGGTTAATTCCAAGGCCTATCCAGATTCCACTCAATTTGACCCAGAGTCCGAGTACTTTGATCCGAAAGCAACTTTAGAAAAGCCCCGTTGGTTTTTAGTGGATGTGAGTTTCGAAATGGACCTGGATCACCATGTGTCCTTGGAAGAATTGAAAAATCACAAGAAGTTAAGTGAGATGAGACTTCTTCAACGAGGTAACCGGCTTTCGATTTTGCCAGTCACCCGTGAAGAATTTGAATTCATAAAAAAGCTAGGTCTTAGTTAAGCTGAAGATAATTTCCATTGGCACGTATAAGATTTTTTTCAACTCTTACATTATAGGCAGATGCTTTACTGGTCCCTTTCTCCTGGACTGAGAAAGTGTACTCTCCATCCGGTAAAACTTTATAAAACTCAGATCCTTTGAAAGCATAACTTCCAAGATCCCGGGCAACCGGACCTACTTGTCTGATTGAAACTGAACCTGAAACATTTGAGCGAGAAAACTTAATTCCGGCCCCTCTATGAACGGCCTTCATATAATGAACCATTGAATCCCGGTTATCTTTATAAAAACCCGGAATGTCCCTATAGGCCGGCCACTTGGTGTGTGAGAGTTCCACAGTAATCTGCAGATCGTTATGCCAGACATAACTCCAGTCCTGCATTCCTCCTCTTACGACATACCATTCAGCACCATTGGTAATCCCACCTGGAAATTCCCGTGAGTTTCTCATTTCAGGGTTAAGCTCCGCGTACTGAGTGGATAGTTCCTTAACCAGATCTTCTAATGGATGAGCATCATATTTTGAATCCCAAGGATAATTGGCAACAATGGTTCCACCATGAAAATTAGCAGACAAAGAAAATTGTCTCTCCCCTTGAAACTTCATCACATGCTGAACTTCAATCTGACGGCCATTAGGTGAACTTTGAGTATCTCTGATCATGTCAGGGAAATTTCGATTCAAGTCACTCCAATTAGCATTGGCCCTTTGCTTAAGATCACTTCCGTCTGGATTCATAGACGGCATAATAAAGATTTCCGTATTGTTCACAAGTTCTGTGATCTCAGAGTCTCTTCCATACTTTTCACCAATTTCTTCAATCAGACTGACTGTCAGCTCACGGCCGGTAATTTCATCACCATGCATAGACGAGATGTATTTGAATTCCGGTTCCACTTCATCTCGGGCCACATTGTCTGAAATCTTCATCACCAAGAGGTCCTTCCCTTTGACGGATTTTCCAATGTTCATGAGGCGCATAATGTGAGGATACTTAGCAGCTGCCGCTTGCAGCTTTTGGGCAATCTCCGCTGAGGATGGATAATCGGCCAGAACTTTTTCATTTATCTCTTTCATATTGAGATAAACGATTTTCTTAGAATCAAGATACTTTGAAAGACCTTTTGAACCATAAAGTTCAAAGCCTTCTGAGGTCACGTGATCAATGATAACGGAGCCGGTATCAACTAAGTCTTTAACAATTGCGGGGTTTTTACCTGGGACAAATAGTTCTTCCTGAATCTTGACATTGGCACCGGCGGAAGCCGTTAATGCGAGAAGCGAAAAAGCAAAAAATAATTTCATCGTGAAATCCTTTGTTTTCAATCTATTAATGTTAGCCGCTTACAAGATTGAAAAGCAAAGGATGTCAGAGAAGTGACAGAATTTTATAGATAAATTATTTTTAACGGAACAGGTAAAGCCGATTCCGTGATGAGTAAATCGCCATGGCCTCATCCGTAATAACCAGATCCGAAAATACTGATGAGTAGTCATAGCCCATAGCGAACTCATCGACCACTTTCAGCGTTAAGGGATCAATAGCACGGATTTTTCCGTCAAAGCTAGCTGCAACAAGGTGCTCTTTCCACCAGCCAACAGCACTCACCGGCTGATCAGATACAGAAACTCTTTTAAGAATTTCTCCCCCAAAACTCATGAGGATAACTTCCCCATCGTTGGTGCCTAGAATAATTTGTTGCCCCCTTAAGACAGGATGGGCCATTACACTAACGCCATAGCTTCGAGAGATGGCCCCATTATCAGGATTCAGGGCCTTAAGATCACCGGAAGGAGATCCCGTAACAATGACTCCCCCGACTAATACGGGATTTAAATCAGCGTCGATGAACTTGGACTGCTCTACCACTTTTGTTTCCCAAAGCAGTAGACCTTCTTCTAGAGAAAGGGCTCCAACAAATCCATCAGCAAAACCTAAAATTACTTTGTTTCCGATTAAAAGTGGTCTGGTCGTTCGCTGCAAGGTCGTAGTCACAGGAACTGCCCGCTTGTACACCCAAAGGATCTTACCTGTTTCAGCGTCCAAATGAACAATCTGATGACCCCGTAAGTACACTAAGAGATGACCCTTAGAATAGAAAGGAGCACTCTCTACCGGGGCACCTAAATCAATGGCATACTTCAATTCACCAGTCAGGTAGTGACGAACAAAAAAACGGCCAGAGAGGCCTCCATAGGCCACATGATCATTAAAGAATTCAACTGGCCCACCCAAAGGCGTTTTGTCATTGGATGACCAAAGGGCCCTGCCACTTTCAACATCATAAGCAGACATCACTCCACTCATGCTTCCCATGTAAACGATGTCGTTGAAAATTCGGGGTGCACCTAAGCCAATTGGAAGGTTTCCAGAAACATATTCGGGATCCAGGTTTTTAACCCAACCGACTTTGAAAAAATCTGTTTTTTTCTCCGGTGCCTGAGGTTTAAAGGTGCCACAGGCCACAGAGAGAAGAATTAAAAAGAAGTATTTCATTGAGCAATTTGTGAAAGATACAGTTTAGCAAGCTTGGCCTGATCATCATTCGGGAAAGTGTTCATAACATAATCAAATTGGGTCTGGGCCTTACCTTTCTCCCCTTTTGCAAGATAAAGGCGACCAAGATCAAGGGACACTTTGGCAGGCATCAGAACTTCTTTATTTTGTGCTAGTGGCTCAAGCACAGCAATCGCCTCATCAATTTTTCCAAGTTTTTCGAGGATTGCAGACCTTTGCATCGCCACAAAAAATGAAGCTACCGGATGAGTTAAACCTGAAAGGGAAGAAAGTACTGAATCAGCTTCAGCGTAATTTCCTTTTTCATAGAGGAATTTACTCATTTCCAGGGCCACCGGAAGCATAACTGGAGCAGTACGAACGCTTTCATCAAGATTTCCGAAGGCCTTGACTAAAGCAGCAGTCTCAATTTTTCCTGCCTTGGCTTCGGCCC
>DFXY01000012.1:27674-98434 GCA_002381945.1 Bacteriovoracaceae bacterium UBA4096 | reverse complement strand
TAGACCTGACGAGAATCCTTGATGAAGATGTGAGTAAGTTCCTGCATCCGGTGATCATTAAAACCTGTAATGCTCTTGAAAAAAACTTTAACTCCATCAGCATGCTTTAGAAACGAATATAGGCAGAGAATCATCACTAAAAGCAGCATAAAAAAGAGTGGAATGCTTACGGCCGAACTTCTAAAAAAGTCTAATAGGATGACATTCAATTGACCCAGGTATTTATTAATCTTCTGTTCGTTTAAAAAGTTCAAAAATTCATATTTATCAGAAACCTTCTTGATCGCCATAACAAAGTCATGCCTAATATCAGTCACTAACTCCTGGACTCCCCGATCAGTAAACTTATCATTCATGGCCATTTTCTCTAACTGGTTAGTCACTGCAATGGTGCCTTTGACGGCAAAAAAGAATAATGGAATTGAGATGATAAAAGTAAAGATGGTTGTAATAATGGCCGCCGCCCATTTGCGGGAGATTCCCTTGGCCTCTAGTTTACATTGTAGCGGGAACAGGGCAAGCGAGAGAGTCGCCCCAAAGATGATGGGAATAAAGAAAGGAGAGACTAGAATAAAGCAACTAATACTGACTATAATGAGATATAAAATCCTGACTACTCTAGTTTGACTGATCATATTATTCCCTCACTTCTATCATGACCATTATCACAACTTTAAGCAAGACCAGACAATGACCAAATCATTAGATTATATCTCTCAGCTACTAAGTATGTGGCGACTAAGCTGTTTGCCGAGTTTTCGTGCAATCACTGGATTTTCTAAGTGAAAATAAAGTTGCGGGTGTATAAGCATTGCCGGTTCCTAAGGAGAATTCCTTGCGATCAATAACCAGATATTTTGAATGAGAGAATGTATGAAGTGGCACCAATGAATATCCTGCATACCTGCGGCCTTTATATTTTGGTGTCTATTTTTTACTTGATGTTTTTGTTCTCGTAGTTTTTTTCTTCTTCTTGGATTTCTTCGGAACATTCACTCCGGCCCGACGAGCTTCAGATAACCCGATAGCAATGGCCTGTTTCTTACTCATCTTCTTTTTTTTATGCTTACGAGCATGCATCTCTTTTTCGACGTACTTCCCGGCCTCTGAGCTAGCATTTTTACTGGATTTCTTATTGGTCTTCTTACTTGTTTTCTTTTTGGCCATTTCGTCCTCCTGTTTCCAGTATGACTACTTTAACAATTGGATATGATAACTCCGCATGGCATCGTGAAGAATTCTTAAGTTATAAGTCCGAGTTCTTTTTGCGCCCATTGAGAGAGCTTAATTCGATCAATTTTAATGTTATGTCTGATATCAACCGGAAACTTTGGATGCACGAAAAAATGCTGAATACTCTTTGTAAATGTTTCAGTTTCCTTTAAAACTTGAAGCTCTCTCAGGAAGCTGGCACTAAGACGTGCTTTCCCATCCTTTCGTTCTATCACGAGTCCCGGAACCACTTTACCTTTAACGGTTAGTTTTACTAACGCCGTCCTTTTGACCTCGGGATGTTGATTGAAAATTGATTCCATTTGAATGGAGTAAAAAGTGTTTTCTTCGCTATCAACTCTATGAACCTTGCGCCCTAGAAACCAAAGATTACCCGAATGATCCAACCATCCAAGGTCTCCCATTCTATGCCAAAGAACTCCATCAACTATAATTTTGGCCTTGCGGGTTTCTTCCGGCATTTCAAAATAGCCTGAAGTTACCTGTGGCCCAGAAACCAGGATTTCTCCAATTTCTCCGATCGGTAGTTCATTAATTTTGGCTTCCGGAATATCCGTAGTTTTTATAATTTTTATCGTTACACGAGGAGCGGCCTTACCAATACAGGTGCCGTGGCCTCGGAGCATTTGTGGCAAATGTTTGGAAAGAATCTCTGTTCCTGAAACCAAACATACAGGCAAGGATTCAGTGGCACCATAAGGTGTATAAGTATCACCATGAGGTAGGATCTTTTTAAACATCTGATGAATTTCAGCTCTCACAGGGGCCCCAAACATGACAACCTGTTTAATTGAAGGAAGTTCAATCTTTTTAGAGAGACAATAATGACCTACTCTTTCCCAAATGGCGGGAGATCCCGCCGCAAAAGTGACCTTGTGATCAAGAATATTTTTAACAATTTTTTTAGGATTGCACTCAGCTGGTTTAGTTGGATCCATTTCAGGAATAATAGAAGTCATTCCCATTGCCAAGGTAAACAAAGCAAATAAAGGAAACCCCGGAAGATCAACTTGGGCCTCATCCAATGAAAACATTTCCCCTAGCGCCATGGTTTGAGCATTCAGAATACCGTGAGTATACAAAACGCCTTTTGGAATACCTGTTCCGCCAGAAGTAAAAAGAATGGCCGAAGGGTCATCAGGCCCGGCAGTAAATGGTTCAAAAGTTTTAGATTCTAAGCCTAGTCCTGAATAGAGATTATGTGTGGAGCCTCCCACAGGCCCCAGAGAAATTTTAACTTTAAGATTTTGAAAATAATCAGATTTAAATCTTCTTAACCAATGAACCATTCCGACAGAAACCAGCGCTTCAGGTTTTACTTGTTTAACTGATTGTAAGAGACTTGCCAGTCCCATGCCTGGATCAATTAATACCGGAACAGCGCCGACTTTAAATAAAGCAAAGGTGATAACAGAAAAGTCCAAACATGGTTTTACAAACAATAGAGTACGCATGCCGGGTCTGATACCGAGCTTCACTAATCGATTTGCAATTTGACATGAACGCTCTTCGAACTCTTTATAAGTGTAAAAACTATTATGTGAAGCAAGTACCACCGACTTTTTATCAGGAAATCTTGCTGCAACTTCCTTTATTCGATGGGCGATATTCATCTTATGAATTCCCAAATTTTTTGTGAGACATCTTCCAGAGCGTCTTCCAATACGTAGTGCCCTGCCTTGGCGTACCAGTGAGCAGTAGCATCCGGGTAAATCTCCAGCCATTTTTCAAAGAAGTGCTGATTAAAACAAAAATCTTTTCCTCCCCAAAGTATCAGTTTCGGGTGAGGAAGAGACCCTAGTTTGGATTCAATCGTACTGAGTGTTTGATATGTTTTATGATCTTTCTCCATAGGAATATCCTGAACGAATCTTGCTACAGCAATGCGATTGTTCCAGGAATCATAAGGAAGCAAATAGCCTTCTTTAATCATCTTTGGCAGAGTTTTTTGAGTCGTCATGAAAGTCGCAGGCCAGGCAAAGAGATTAAGTTTTCGGGTGAGCCATTCCCCAAACTTTCCTTGTCTTAAAAGATTAATCCTCTGTGGGATGTGGTCACTTGGGTAGGCCGCCGTATTGAGGATAACGATTCGGTCAAAGAGTTCAGGGTATCTGGTTACAAGTCCAAATCCAATCGCCCCTCCCCAATCATGAACGATAAGGATGATTTTCTTTAATTCTAAGAAACGAATCAATTGGTAAGCATTCTGAATATGAGTTTCTAAAGTATACTCATAGTCCTGAGGCTTATCGGAGAGACCGCACCCCATATGATCCGGGACAATCGTTCTGAATTTCGGAGAAAAAGTATGGATGAGATTTCTATAATAAAAAGACCATGTGGGATTTCCATGGAGCATCAGTATAGGTTGACCTTCCCCTTCATCGACATAATGAAGATTGTTTTTCCCAAGGTTCAGGAAATGAGACCGAAAAGGGTAGGCCTTCTCTAGTCCTAAATTTTTAATTTTTTCTCTGATGGCATTCATGCCCACTCCATTCCAAGCATCGTACTGGTTAAACCACTACCTATTCCCAGTAGTGCCACTTTATCATTTGCTTTAAAAAAACCTGATTCACTGGCCTTCATAAGCGTTAATGGCAATGCGGCCGAACCGGTATTACCAAAGAGCTCAAAAGTTTGAAAGTCACGGTCTACCGGAAGACCCAGCTCTGTTAACATGGCATAACGATGAGCTGAACCCACCTGATGGGGAATAATTTTATCCACATCACTATTTTCCCAGCCCAGAATGTGACGTGCCTTATTCCAGTTCTCCTGGGAGAGTTTTACCCCTGCTTTGAGTAAGGCTTCAGAATCTGTTGCCATCATCAGACCTTCAGTTGAACCATCTCCCTGACACAATTCTACTGAACTTGAATCAGTCAGGGTTGAGCCACCTAAAATCTTAGGACTCTCAGGAGCAAGACTGGCATGAGTCAGCAAAATAGCGACGGCCGCAGAACCTATTGTAAGTGAGGCCATAAAGGGCCTGATCTTTTTACGGTCCATCTGAGGATCGTTTAAAAGATGGGCAAGAGTTTGATCAATTAAAGGCCCGGAATTTTCTCCAGAAACAATTAAAGCGGTTTTAATCACTCCGCGCTCAATCATTTGCCCTGCCATAAGAATGCTGGAGAGCACTCCCAAACAAGCGTTGGACAAATCAGAGATCATACAATGGGGGGAAAGCTTCAAGTTATAATGAACTTGAGCAGCGGTTGCTGGCTCCAGGAAATCGCGACAAACAGAAGCATGAAGGAGCAGATCGATTTTCTCCCGGGGGAATTTATTCAGAATTTTTTCTGCCGCCCGTGAGGCGATAGTGCTGGGACGAGTCCCGTTGGGCCAAAAGCCTCGACGCTTGATTCCTGTTTGTAGTTCCAGTCTGCCAAAAGGGAGACGGGCCCGCTCATACAGGGTAGACAGCTTTTGCTCCATCTCATCAGAGGTCATATAGATTTCTGGCTCTTCATACCCAAAGGAGTGAAGTCTAAGATTTTCAAATTTCATTCATTAATCCATGGAGATTGGCCATTGATATACCGGACAGCATGGAGCCAACAATTCCGAGGAATCCTTGATCTGTGCCAATAATATAAAGATTTTTTACAGGGGTCCTTCCATCACGTGTTTTGTCAATGGAGCCGTAAACGGTTCCCTTAAGATGAGAAGTGTAACGTTCAATCGTCGTAGGCGAAAAGACATCTTTAAACAGAAGCTTTCCTTCAAAGGCCGGATTAAGTTTTTTCAAAAGACTTAAGGCCGATTCCCCTACCTTTTCCTTCAAAATATCATAATCAGCTTTAGGAAGTGCCTTCCACTGATCATAGTTGGCCATATAGGTAATGCGAACAGTCCCCTCTCCACTACGTAGAGAGGTTTCATAATTGTCAGGGAAACAAACCACTGCAGAATTTGAATCGAAGTAATTCTTTGCGGGCCTGTAATCATACTTGGGAGCATTGTTATAAAAGACAATGGTTGAATCAATTTGTTCAAGCGGAATTTTTTGATCAAAGACAAAAATGCTCTCCAAAAATGTCATGGCCCCCACACGTGGCATAATCTTCATCTGTGGCGTGAGCTTCACTGTTTCTGGATAACCAATACTAGAGAGAATAACAGGCGCCAAGAGTTCTTGATCACCAGCTATCACACCTATGGCCTCACCTTGATCATTGGTCAGTATTTCTGAAACGGCGGTCTTAAAACGAATCTCTCCACCTGCCTCTTCCAATTTTTTCATCAGAAGAGAAATGATGGTTCTAACTCCACCATGAGGTCTCGAGAAACCTTCAAAATAGAGAGACTTAAACATAATCACAAATTGAGCAAAGTCCATGTCGTCTTCCCATGCCGAACCGTAAATGAGTAAAGGACAAAGGATCATTTCGATTAACATCTCATCCGAGAGGATAGCTTTGAGAGTTTCCCTGGAGGAAGAATATCCCAGACTCAAATCAAGCTCATTGAAAGCACGGACTTTTTCTACTAATTGATTGAATTGATCAATCTGTTGAGGGAATTTTTCGTGCACCTCTGTTAGGAGGAGCTCAAAATCATTAGAGAATTTTAATTCAATATCAGGAAAGAGAATTTTTGAGTACGTCTGTGGGCAAAGCTTAAAATCATCGTAGGATAATCTAAGTTGTTTTAAAAGTTTTGAAAAAGGTTTACCTTTCTCGCCCTTTTTAATGAAATTGGTCAGAGCGTGAAGTCCCACATCAAACTGGCGGATTCCACCCTTATCGAAATTTCGTCTTTGGTAATAGGAGTTGAGCCCTCCTGGAATGGAGTGCTTCTCTAGAAGTACGACCTTCTTGTCGAACATCGCCAAACGGATGCCGGCGGCAAGCCCCGACATCCCGGCACCGATGACAATGGCATCGTATTTCATTTTAATTTATGCGAATTTTGGAGAAAGATAGCTCACACAAGATTCAAGTGTGGCAAGCTTGGGATAATCTTCCTGAGGAACTTCTACTTTATGGCGCTTTCTAAGTTCCATAACGATATCCAAAAAATCCATAGAATCCAGATCCAACTGTTCGCGAAGCGAAAGTTTGTCATCCAGATTTGTGACATCTTCATCCGGTGCAATGTCTGAAATGATATCAATTACAATTTGTCTAACGTCTGCCATATGAAACTCCTTAAGGCCTGTATTTCTTAACAATCACAGCTGAATTGATTCCCAACATTCCAAATGAATTATTGAGAATATAATTTATGTTACCAACTAATTTTGGCTCATTGAAAACAAGATTCTTGATTTCGCATTCTGGATCAAGCTCAGTGATGTTCATACCAGGATGAACAACACCATCATCAAAGCTAGGGATATTTCCGGCCAGTTCTAAAGCACCAGCTGCGCCCATTGCATGTCCGATATGACCTTTAGTGAAGTTAACAAAAGTTTTATCGGAATCCTTAAAAGCATCGCGAACAGCTTTACTCTCATTCACGTCCCCAGTGCCAGTCCCGGTAGCGTGCATATTAACAATATCGATATCCGAAACTTTTAATCCGGCCTTTTTAATCGCCTTATGCATACACTCAACCTGACGTTCACCATTTGGGTTCACAAAATCAGTGGCATCAGAATTAATTGCATAACCCACGATCTCAGTATAAATCCTGGCATTCCGTTTTTTGGCATCTGAAAGACGCTCTAAAACATAAATGCAACCACCTTCAGAAATTGCAATGCCGTTACGATTTTTATCCAGAGGTCGGGATGCTTTTGTTGGATCTTCATGATGGGCCAGGGCACCCTGGGCCGCAAAGGCCGCAAAGATTCCGAAAGTCTGAGGAGATTCTGAAACGCCACCAACCAAGGCCAGATCAACTTCTCCTAAAAGAAGCTGCTGGACACCTTGAATAATTCCAACGTTCCCACCGGCACAGGCCGAACCCAAAGTATAGTGAGGACCTGTTATATTTAAATTCAAAGTCACTTCACCGGCCGGGGAATTGGCAACGGTTCTAGGATTATGATGAGGAGACCAGAGTTTCCAATCCAGATTATTCTGGTGCATTTCAAAGATTTCATTTTCAGTTTCAACATTTCCGTGTTCGGTTATTCCCAGATAAACACCGACCATAGATTTATCAAGACCATTCCAATCCAGTTTTGCATCAGCGATGGCCTCATTGGCGCAATAGATGCTGATACTTCCAGCACGAGTTCCACGACGACGTAGTTTTTTTGATTGATACTTAAATTCATCAAAATCGCACAGTCCTGCCACTTGTTTTCCCATGTAGCGGATTTCAGCGTGAGAGACGCCTGAGCGACAATCTAAGAGGGCCTGTCTGAATTCGGTAAGATTATTCCCATTAGGAGCGGTTAATCCGATACCGGTCATTACAATGCGTTCTGTGTCATCCATGTAGGTAATCCTGGCCGTTTTTAGAATGAAAACTGATGAAAAAAGTTAGCTCATGAATCTTTCTTTGTATAGTGAACAATTTAGATTGCCCGTCTTGATTTCGTCCTGACCTTAGGACATGATTAGGCGTAGCTAAATTGCTAAAAATTCCACGTTCGCTTTTAAGGAGTTCCTGATGGAAAGCTTGATCGTTATCTCTAAAGTTAAAAAATTTATCAAAGAAAAAGCTGATATGAACACTTCTGCTAATTTCTTCGAACCTCTTAATCAGGATATTCTCAAGGCCTGTCGTGATGCTATGGCCCATGCTAAAAAATTGGGTCGCAAAACGGTTATGGGCAAAGACTTTAATCTCTATGTGGAGAATTCAGATGTTTCGGAAGCATTGGTAGTCGCGTCAAAAGTAAAAAAAATGATCAAAGAAGAAGCCGGCCTTTCAACTTCTGCACAGGCCATTGACCAATTGACAGTGAGAGTTCAGGCCGGATGTTTAAAGGCCATTGAGAACGCAAAGGCCGATAAAAGAAAGACGGTCATGGATCGTGATTTCACTGCTCCGACCTCTCTTACTTAATTTTAAATTCCTTATTCAATCTCTGCCTTATTAAAGGCAGAGATATAAAAAAAATGATTAAAATACTTTTTCTTTTTTTGCTACTTACTTCAAATTCTCTCTGGTCTAAGACACAAGAACTCACTCTATATTTTATTCCTTCTCCCTTAGGAATGGACTGGTCCTCACCAGTCAACCTGACTTTCTCAGCAGTCAAGAATATTATTCAGTTCAAACCTCGTTTTATGGGGCACGTATTCGTTGAGTTAAAGTGCGGGGAGACTCATGAACTAACTGGTATGACTTCCAAGACATTTGATTACATGAATCAGCTCATCATTGAAGGTAAGGGCCTAGGAATTTTGTATCACAGTTTTGAAGGTAGGCTTGAAGATAAAAATCTCGTGCAGGCAGAGTTAAAAACTTACTTAAAATCAGGTCATACTAATTTTGGTCGTTTTCTTTTAAATGAAAAACAGTGCCAGCGAGTGACTCGATACCTGCAGGAATATCGTAAAAATAATATCGGTCGTCACTATGGTCTCGCTAACCGTCCCCGTTATGGTGAAGGCGCAGGTTGCACGGCCTTTGGTGTGAGCTTTTTGGATGTCTTAGGTCTCTTAGATCAGGACATGAAAGAGAGCTGGTCTCAGACAATAAATGTCCCACTAGAATTTTCTGGGCCTCCTGTTAACCAAAGAAGTGTCAATCTTCTTTCTGTACTAATGAATGCTCATGCTTGGGCACCGGAGAATACCCCTCACAAGAAACTCACTTTCTGGGATCCGGATAAAATGCATCAATGGGTGAAACAGAAAGTCCGCCTCAAACAAAACAGTTACAGTATTCTAAAAGTGGAAAATGCAGAAGGCGTTGTCTTTGATAAAGGGCATTTTCCTGCACCAGAGGGACCCATTTGGCTTCAACATTTGGATCCCATTTATCGTCAATAACCCAGGGCAAGTCCTGTTCCTCTTGGATCACTCACTCCATGCCAGCCGGCCTTTTCTTTTTTAATGGCCTGAATTGAACAACCTAATCGGTCGTGAACAATTTTATGACCTTTCTCTTTTAAAGACTTCTCCACCTCTGGCGCGAGATAAGGGGCCTCAATTTTAAGTATATCCGGTTGCCATTGCTGGTGAATCCGAGTCGCAGCGACTGCCTCATACAATGGCATTTCAAATTCAACGGAATTGAGAATTGTCTGAGCAACACATGTGATAATTCGGGTTCCTGAAGGAGATCCCAGCGCCATAAAAGGTTCATCATTTTTTGTGATAATTGTGGGAGACATACTTGAGAGTGGTCTTTTTCTAGGGCCAACTAAATTATTCTGGCCTCCAACGGCGCCAAAAAGATTCTGAGCACCGATTTTCTGGGCAAAATCGTCCATCTCATTATTCAAAACAATGCCAGTTCCTGCCGCAATGACGCCAGAACCAAACCAGCCATTAATTGTCTGAGTTGAGGCCACCAGATTTCCTTCACCATCAGCGATTGAAAAATGAGTTGTGTCAGATGACTCGTAAGGGAGCGGAACCGGTTTTAAATCCTGGGCCCCAAGTGCCTTAGGAGTATTGATGGATTCAGATAGTTTTGAAATATAATTCTCATTCAAAAGCTCTTTGACCGGTACCGGATGAAAGTCCGGATCACCTAAATAGCTTGCACGGTCAAGAAAGGCCCTCTGCATGGCCTGAGCAGTTAGGTGAACAGCATCAGCAGATTGGGGACCCATCTTTTTTAAGTGATGAGGTTCCAGCATTTTCAGGATCTGAATGACATGAATTCCTCCCGAACTAGGAGGCGGCATGGAATAGATTTTTAAACCTTTATATACTCCAGTGACAGGTGTTCTCTCTACCATTTTATAAGTTCGAAGATCCTTATGAGTGAGGAGCCCTCTTTTCCTTTGAATGGTTTTTACAATGGCATTGGCGATTTTTCCTCGATAAAAACCATCACTTCCCTTCTGGGCGATCACTTCTAAAGTTTGAGCAAGATTTTCCTGGAAGATAAGCGTTCCTAATAAAGGCACTTTTCCTTCTTTTGTAAAAAACGTTTTTCTGGCCTCAGGGTCTAAGAGTAAAAGTGTTTTTCTATTATCAATGGCCTCATGAAGCTGCTCATAAAGGGGAAACCCCTCCCGAGCAATCTTTATGGCAGGGGCCATGGTTTCATTCCATGGAAGTTTACCAAAGCGCTGATGGATTTCATAAAGCCCTTTGACTAAACCCGGATTGGCCACGGCGAGTGCACCTTCCTGAGATAAAAGTGGCTGCACTTGGCCTTTTTTATTCAGGTACATTTTGCTGGTGGCGGCCAAAGGGGCAATTTCCCGAAAATCAAAAGCGTAGGCCTTATTTTCTGCTTTGGAGTAATAAACCAAAAATCCACCGCCACCTATGCCTGTCGAATGAGGTCTTTCAACTGAAATCGCAAATGATGCCGCAACGAAAGCATCAATAATGTTTCCACCCTTATTAAAAACTGAAAGCGCCGCACGGGTAGTAGCATCACCCTGTGAAGTCACCATAACTTGACTTGCCCGGGCCTCATGAGCAACTCGCGGCTCAACGGCCGTCGGGGCCACAATTCTTACTTGATGAGAACAGCTGACTAAAAGAATCAACAAGAACGGCCAACGCATTTACGACTCCTGAGTTTTAAAGGATACTATTTTGAGTCTAGGAGAAAAGAAATGGATCTAAAAGATAAAAAATGCATCCCTTGTTCAAGCTATGTGCCACCACTTTCTCTGGAAGAAAAACAAAAACACCTGGCAAGTCTCTCAAGAGAATGGCAGTTGACCCATGAGCAATCAAGAATTGAAAGAAAAATAAAATTTAAAAATTTTAAAAAGGCCCTGGAATTTACCAATGAAGTGGGCAGACTGGCGGAGATTGAAAAACATCATCCTGAAATTCATCTGGGATGGGGACACTGTGATATTGAAATCTGGACTCACACTAATAATAACTTAGTTGAAAATGATTTTATCCTGGCGGCGAAAATTGATGAGGCCTACTCTAAACTTTGCTCATCTGAAGCTTAAGCTCTTTAAGAAACCTTTTTTGCTTGAGAGTTTTTCCAGATAAATAAGACTGACAAGGATCTATATAATAATGCTTCAGGGCCGCACGTCCAATGAGCATGCGATACTTCATGGATTCGCGATTGGTCAAAGTGAGCTCAATTCTCTTCTTAACTCCCGCCAGGAGCATACTGGTACGGATCACATATCTGACTTCCTTATGTCCTCCTGAATCAGTTACTTCTCGCTGATCCACCAACAAGGCACGGCATTTAATGACCATGCTAAAATCCTGCTGCAAAGGATGAACTTTAAAGTTAACAAAGGTCTTACTGTCTTTTTCTTCCAGTTCTATATCATAAGCGTGCAAGCTTGACGTTTTTGCACCACTATCAATTTTCCCCTTGATCGCAATGATTCCCAGGTCAGGCAAACTCACCCATTCCCGCCATCCGATGATCTTTGATTCTTTTTTTACTTCACTGTCCATAAACCCATTATAACCAGGGATAGTTTTTCCTGTTAAGAATTCTTGCATTGGCATAGCGTAATGCTAAAATAAATTAGTCTGACAAGATGTCCAACCCCGAGGTTTTTTTCATGATGAAAATATCAGTTCTCTCTGCCCTATCTTTTTCGGTCATATTGCTGACCGGTTGTTCTCAGATGAAGAATCAAATGAACAAGAATCCCTCCCGAGAAATGAGTAATCTCATGGAAACGGTAGAAATCGATAATGACGACATTTTCGATAAAGAAACCAAGAGCTCTGAATACGTTCATGAGATGGCCGAAGCCGATGCTGATGATCAGTCCATCAAAAAAGAAGTGGGCGTATCCGAAATCGATGAAGAGCTTCCGGGTTCTGAAGAGGATAAAGTTCCCTATTCAAGAAACTTTCTCCTGAAAAAGAATACTAAGCGCATGCAGTTCTGGGTGGATTACTTCACTAAGAAAAACCGCGAACGTTTTCAACGCTTCATCAATAACGGAGAAGAATATCGTCACCATATTGAAGCTGTTTTTGAGGCCCATGGTCTTCCAAAAGAGCTCTATTATGTTGGCCTGATTGAGTCTGGCTACTACCTTGGGGCCCGCTCTCATGCTTCAGCTGTAGGCCCTTGGCAGTTTATTAAAGGTACCGGTACAAGATATGGTCTGAAGATCACTTCAGAGTTGGATGAAAGACAGGATCTTTTTAAAGCATCAAAAGCTGCTGCTATGTACTTTAAAGATCTGCATAATGTTTTCTCTAGCTGGGAACTCGCTCTATCGGCCTACAATGCAGGAGAATATGGAATCATCAGAAGAATCATGAAACACGGAACCCGTGACTTCTATGAACTCTCTCGTAATAAACAACTTCCTTCTGAAACCATTAATTATGTGCCCAAAGTACTGGCGGCCATGCATGTGATCAACAATGCTAAGAAATACGGCTTTGTGATTCCAAAAAAAGAACATCGCCTATTTGACTTAACTGAACTTCGTCCCATTAAAAAGAACGTAAGTCTGGCCTCAATTGCACGTCGGTTAAACGTCAATACTGCTCTTCTGAAAAAACTTAATCCTGAACTTAAGAAGAACTCTACCCCGAGATATTTTGCAGGCACTTATTTCCTTCGAGTTCCAAAAAACAAATACAGCTATCGTCTGGATGATGTTGAATCATCTATAGCGACAGCAACCTCCTTTATTAAACCTGAAGGGAAAAAAGAACGTATCCGTCGTACCGCCGCAACTGAAGTGGTAGAAACAAAACTCAAGCCTAAGTTTTATAAAGTAAAGCGTGGCGACACGCTGGTATCTATTGCTCGTCAGTATGATATGTCGGCCGGCGAACTAGCTGTCCTCAATGGTTTTAAGACATGGAGAACAAGAGTAAAAATTGGACAACGTTTAAGTCTTGATTCGGCCAATGAGCAGAGAGTGGCCACCAGAACTGTAAACGCTAAAATTAAAGTAACGAATAGGCCAATCATTTACAAAGTGAAACGTGGAGATAATCTTACGGATCTGGCCCGGGTTTTTGACTTAAAAGTTTCAAAACTCAAGCAAGCAAATAACTTAAAGCGTGGACAAATTCAAATTGGTCAAAAAATTGTTCTACCTGACACTAAGAAAGGTATCTATATCGTTAAAAAAGGTGATCATCTGACAAAGGTTGCCCGTGAGTTCAAACAACCTCTAGAGGCCCTCGTTAAGCTGAATTCATTAAAAAGAGGGGCCATCTATCCAGGTCAGAAAATTATAGTGAATATGGATTAAATCGAGGACTATCAATTTGAAAGCTTGCCCTAAGGGGTAAATGATCAGAGAGGGCCGAAGGTAAAACTTCGGCCTTCATCATTTTCAGGCCGGATTTATAAAAAATATAATCTAAGCGCCGATCAGGTTCCCAAGCAGGAAAAGTAAAATAGAACGCCTCGTCCTTGGCGTAAATTTCATCGGGAATGACTTCAGAAAGCCCTACCTTCATCATCAGCTCATAACTCAAATCATTCTCATAATTGTCATCATTGTAAAATTTTGAACGTTTCGAAGCACTTGCCGGAAGCATATTGAAGTCACCAGCTACAAAGTCAATATCTTCGGCCTTGATTTTATCTGCCAGTTTTTTAACCTGATCCTGTCTATTCACCTTGTCAAAAGCTTCCAGGTGCAAGTTAACTAACTTAAATTTTTTTTCTCCAATGTTGATCGTTACTTTTTGAAAATAACGATGGAGATAGAAAAGATTGTACCACCAAGGCTGAGATTCAGGTTTCGCGAGCAGAGTCACTTCGTGATCAGTCAGTGGATATTTACTTAAAATGGCCCCACCCGAATTCATGCGACCAAAATTATTTTTCAGGGGCCAGTATGGGAAAGGAATGTAATTAGCGTTCCAGGAGACACCTTCGGCCACATAAGGATAACCGGCCTTCTTAGCAATATATCGGGCCTGATTGATGTAGTGAGAGCGGGCGGAATCAAAATCAATTTCCTGCAAACAAACCACATCGGACTGCCAATTTTTAATTTCGTCAGAAAGTTTATCAAGACTCTTTACGTAATATTCTTTATCTCTGAATTCGTATCCAGTGCCCTCAGACCCCTTCCCATAGAGAAAGCCGATGTTAAAAGTGAGAATTTTAATGACTGAAGGATGCTCAGGTAAGTCAATCATATCATCAGTCTCAATATTTATAACTTCAAACCGGGCATTCTTATCACTTAGACTCCAGGGATAAGAAGTCCAGCTCGCAAGAGCAACCAGAACACCAATGACAGCAAGGATTATCCATAAAAACATTTTCATACCTTTCTTCCTCCAATGATCAATGCTTCAACCTGACCTGGGAAAGTCACATTCATAAAAGGGGAATGGCCAACTTTGGTTTTTAATTTATCTTTTGTGATGACTAGAGGACGATTCAGATTGAGGATAGTGAAATTGGCACGAAAGCCACTTTTCAGAAATCCGACACCTTCACCCATTTGTTCAAAGACAGGAGAGAGTTTTTTCCAGGAAGGCAGAAATTGGTTAAAAAAATCACCAGGATTTTCTGAGGTGATTTTAGCAATCAATTTTGGATCAATCCCTTCCTTAATAAGCCAGGTTACAAAAGGTCCAAAAGTATCTAAACCCGTTAAACCGGAAGTTCCCTTCTTTTTTTCTTCTAAAGTATGGGGAGCATGATCCGTGGCCAGATAATCAATTTCACCATTTTTAAGGGCCTCAAACATTGCAAGGCGATCTTCAGCATACCGAATAGGTGGATTCATCTGGAACTCATTCCATTGTTCTTTATTCAACTGCTTTATATCAAAATACAGATGTTGAGGTGTGGCCTCAATCCCTACTGACAAACCTTTTTTTCGGGCCTCGCGTATAAGCTTAAGACCTTCGCCTGAACTATAATGACAGAGTTTGCCTTTTAAATTGTACTTCTCAATCATCAAGAGTGCGTCCCGAGTGGCCATCACTTCGGCCATCACAGGTCTTCTTTCATGATGAGTATTTTGAATTTTATGGGTCTCCAGAATGAGTGGATCTTCACAATGAAAACTTACAACCTGATGTTGATAAAAGTGCAAAACCTGCTCAAGGGTTGGAAGATCCTTAAAAAATAACTCTCCAATTGAGGGCCCCATATAAACTTTGTAAGGCACTGGATAAGATAATGGCCTGGTCTGTGGGCCAATGCCAGCATAGGGCCAAAGCTCCCCTTGTGCTTTTAGCATCAGCTTTAACTTTTCTTCATAACTTTTATCATCAACTGGCGGAACCGGATTATTCGGCATATCGCCGGCATGAGATAGGCCCCCATTATGAAGGGCGTCTCGGGCAGAATTGAAATCTTCTTTGTAGTTATTTTGCCCGGAGACATCTTCTCGGGCATGAATGTGCACATCTCCCATGCCAGCGAAGAGATAACAATCATCATTAAAATAATCATCTAATTCTTCCCGAGGTATACCCAGATCGCCAACGGCATCAATCAGACCAGTCTTTTCATCATAACGAATCTGCATCCGTCTAATCGATTCAGAAGTAACCGTTACCGCTTCAAGAGTTTTCACGTGCTCTTCCTCGAAATTGTCGTCGGTGACCCCTGATCAGTCGGCATCGTGATGATCTCGTCAATTACTACATGGCGAGGTTGTTCCAGCATGAAGGTCATCATGCGCGCAATATCTTCTCCATGGAGAGGAGTCATATTGGCATAAACAGCATCGGCCGATTTCATGTCACCTTTAAAGCGAACTGAGCTAAACTCTGTGTCCACCATTCCTGGAGAGATTTGCATCACACGGATATTTTTCCCACAGGTTTCTTCTCGCAATACACGTGTGAAGGCCTTTATAGCATGTTTGGTCGCACAGTAGACGGCACCTCCTGAATAAGTATAGTGGCCGGCGACGGAACATAGATTAATGATATCTCCTGCTCCATTTTTAAGCATCCAAGGAAGTACCAGGTGAACCAGCTTGAAATTTGCTGTAATATTTGTGCTGATCATAGCATCCCAATCCGCGAGCTTACTCGCCTCAACTTTCTCTCGCCCTAAGGCAAGGCCCGCATTATTAATCAAAATATCAATCTTTTCATTTGAGGTCTGGGCGATTTTCTTTGAAAGGTCAGTTGCATTTACATCGGAAGCGATCAAGTGAACTTTGCTTTGAGGATTAAGGGCAAGGATTTCTTCCTGGACCTGCTTAAGCCTATCTTCCCGGCGGGCCACTAAATAAAGTTCACAGCCTTTTTGACACAAAGATAAGGCCATGGCCTTTCCAATGCCAGATGAGGCGCCAGTAATCAGTGCAGACTTATTTTGTAGATTATTCATCTCTTTATATTAAGAGAATCAAGAGGCAAATGTACAGAGAAGGACCCCCGAGAGGGGGTCCTTAAAATAATTAAGCGTTAAGTTTTCTTAGAACGTAGTGAAGAATTCCGGAATTCTTATAATATTCAAGCTCATTAGCAGTATCAATACGAGAGTGAAGAACCACTTTCGTTACTTCCCCATTTTTGCGTTTAATTTCTGCATCCAGCTGTGCCTTAGGTTTCATGTCGGCCAGACCATGAATTGTGATTTCTTCGGTTCCATCAAGATTAAGACTCTTACGAGTTGCCCCACCTGTAAATTGGAGTGGAATAACACCCATACCAATCAAATTTGAGCGGTGAATACGCTCAAAGCTTTCAGTGATAACGGCCTTGATGCCTAACAGGCGTGTGCCTTTAGCGGCCCAGTCACGAGAAGAACCTGTTCCATATTCTTTACCGGCAACGATCACCAATGGTTTACCGGCCTGTTGATACTTCATTGAGGCATCAAAGATCGTCGACTCTTCATTTGTAGGGATAAAAGTGGTGTAACCACCTTCTTTACCGGATTTGACCATTTCGTTCTTAAGACGAATGTTGGCAAAAGTTCCACGAGTCATGACTTCATCATGACCACGACGAGAACCATAAGAGTTGAAATCGGCCGGTTTCACACCACGGGAAACAAGATAGGCCCCAGCAGGGGTGTCAGACTTAAACGAACCTGCAGGAGAAATATGGTCAGTGGTAATTGAGTCACCAAAAAGACCAAGGATGTTCGCGCCTGAAATATTCTGAACCGCTGCCGGCCCTTTTGTCATTCCCTGGAAATATGGTGGATTTTTAATATAAGTAGATTTTTCATCCCAAGCATAAGTTTCACCTTCAGTGAGTTCAACTTTCTGCCAAAAGACATCCCCTTTAAACACATCTGAATAACGGGACTTAAACATGGCAGGAGTCACGCACTTAGTGATGGCCTCTTGAATTTCATTTGAAGTAGGCCAGATATCTTTTAAATAAACTGGATTCCCTTTTTGATCTTTTCCGATTGGATCCTTAGAAAGATCCACTTTCACATTACCCGCAATGGCGTAAGCTACAACCAAAGGAGGCGAGGCCAGGTAGTTGGCCTTGGTATCAGGTGAAACTCGCCCTTCAAAATTTCTGTTACCAGAAAGAACTGCAGCGGTAGCAAGATTTCCATCTTTGATCGCCTTAGAGAACTCTGTCTTCAAGGGGCCCGAGTTCCCAATACAAGTAGTACAACCATAGCCTACTAGATTGAAACCAAGTTTATCTAACTCATTCTGAAGACCGGCAGCTTCCAGATAGTCTGTAACAACCTTAGATCCTGGTGCCAGAGATGTTTTTACCCAAGGCTTGATAGTTAAACCAAGAGCATTCGCTTTCTTGGCAACAAGCCCCGCGGCCATAAGTACAGATGGGTTTGAAGTATTAGTGCATGAAGTGATAGCAGCAATCATCACATCACCGTGAGTAAGCGTGAAATTCTGGCCATCAACTTTTTGAGAATGATTTGCATCATCCGCTTTAACTTTAAATCCTGTCTCAGAAACCAGATCTTTCATGAAGCCTTGAGAGATTCCCGAAAGGGCAACTCGATCTTGAGGACGTTTAGGTCCTGCCAAAGATGGCTCAACAGTTGAAAGATCAAGTTCAAGTGAATCAGTGAAGATCGGATCTTTAGAATCATTCCTCCAAAAGCCTTGTTCTTTGGCATATGCTTCTACCAATTGCACGCGATCTTCATCACGACCAGTAAAACGAAGATATTCAATTGTCTTCTCATCCACCGGGAAGAATCCACAAGTCGCTCCATATTCTGGGGCCATGTTAGAAATGGTGGCACGATCTGCAAGAGATAAATCTTTTAATCCCGGGCCGAAGAATTCAACGAATTTATCAACCACACCCTTTTTACGAAGCATGTTTGTAACCGTTAAAACTAAGTCAGTCGCCGTTACACCTTCTTTAAGTTTACCTTGAAGCTTGAATCCTACCACTTCAGGAATAAGCATCGTCACGGCCTGGCCAAGCATTGCGGCCTCCGCTTCAATACCACCTACACCCCAACCCAGAACAGATAGACCGTTAACCATGGTGGTATGTGAGTCAGTGCCGACGCATGTATCACAGTAAGCAAGGGTTGTTCCGTTTTCTTCTTTAGTCCAAACAGTTTGTGCCAGATACTCAAGATTCACCTGATGACAAATTCCTGTCCCTGGAGGCACAACTCGGAAATTTTGAAATGCTTTTTGTCCCCATTTAAGGAACTTATAGCGCTCACCATTTCTTTCATACTCAAGTTCCATGTTTTTTTCAAAAGCTTCAGGGGAAGCCGAGTAATCAACAATAACTGAGTGATCGATAACTAAATCAACCGGCACTAAAGGATTAATCTTTTGCGGATTTCCACCAACAAGTTTAATCGCATCCCGCATGGCCGCCAAATCTACTACTGCTGGAACTCCGGTAAAATCCTGCATTAATACCCGGGCCGGATAATAATTGATTTCCCGATTAGATTTTTTATTTTTAGTCCATTCACCCATGGCCTTGATATCATCACCATAGACAGTGAAACCATCTTCATTTCGAAGAAGATTTTCCATCAACACTTTCAATGAGTAAGGGAGATTTTCAACATCACCAATACCTGCGGCCTGGGCCGCTTTTAGTGAAAAATAATCATAAGTTTTATTGCCGACTTTGAGAGTCCGGCGGGTTTTAAAAGAATCGATTCTTTTATCAGACATGGATCACTCCCTTGAGAAAATTTATGAGATATTCTAACTCTTTAGAGCATTTGTGACTATGATATTGTGATTTGTCCGACCAAGATCCTTGAAAAAAATAATCTTTTCCTTCTTGCTGGCAATAGAGCATTTTGGGAAGATAGCGCAACGTATAAAACAGGAAGTTTAACCGTATGCAAATCACCCGACAAAATCATCTTCGCTATATGGCAAAGATCACTCCCTTATTGCTCCTTCTCTACATTTGCCAGGCCTTTCTATACCGAACTTACGCTCCGGCCCACCTGGTGAGTGACATGAATCTCTTTTTAGGCATTGGACTGGCCTTCATCATCCTTTGCTACCACTTTTATGATCTCCACCATCAAATTATCTGCCACGAGAACTACATTGAGGTGAAATTCGATCTTTTACGCATGAAAGAAGAGATCCTATATAGCAATATCGTCCACGTAGAAGTGAAAAAAAAGAAACAGCCTTTTGGCCACTTGGATATCCATGACAGAAGTGGACAGGTATTCAAGCTGTATCATGTGGATGCTCCTGAAGAAATCCAACGTTACATTGAACTTAAAAAAACTAAAAAGATTTAGCCAGTGTCCGACAAGTTCCTCAATGGATGCCAATGGAACTTTTTTTATCACCCGGGAAAAACATCTTGATCACATGGTCAGAGTTGTCCCGTTTATTGTTTTTTGTTATGCCGTCCAATGTTACGTCATCTACAGCATGAATCCAGGAGAATTTTCCACCGTTGGCCTCAGTATCCTGGGCGGCTTCTTAGGTCTGATGATTGCAGGCTTTATCGCTTATGATTTGAAACACAAAGTAGAGCTAAAAGTTTGTGAACTTGAAATTACTTTTTTTGCATTCAAAAAAACCATCCGTTATGAAGATATCTGGTCTATTCAAATAAAAGACCCAGACCAAAATTTTTCCAGTTTAATCCTTACCTGCCAGGATACAAAACATACCATCTACTTTGTAGACGAAGGTGAAAAAATAAAAAAATGGCTTGAAGATAAAAAACAAGCTGAATTGAAGAATGCGGCATAATTAGGGTACCGGCAGTTCCATTCTAAAAACGGTAGGATTTTTATCCTTTTCTAAAATCAAATTACCTGAATGTCTTTTAAGAATGGTTAAGGCCAGGGACAAACCTATACCGAGGCTAAGTTCTCCTTTTGTGGTGAAAAAGGGTTGAAAGATAAAGGGTCTGATGGCCTCTGCCACTCCTATGCCACTATCACAGACCTTAACTACTGCAACATGATCTTCAAGAGTTAATGTGACTCTAATTTCCCTTTTTTCAAGTGAGTCAACGGCTTCAATCGCATTGACTAAGATGGCATAAAACGCCGCCATTAATTGAGAACTATTGCCAATGCAAATAATATCACTAGTTATTTCGGTCTTAAGGGTAATATCAATTTTTTTAAAGAGGTATTCAAGATGTTGGATGACTTCTTGAAGAACTGTTCCAAGGTCCAAGGGCTTGGTACCTTTCTCATTCTCGGTTTGAATGAATTTCTCGAGAGAATTCAAAATGCCTGAAATGTCATTACTGGCCCTTTTTAATAATGACATCTGGGAGTGATCTTCGCTATTTTTCTGATCATCCTCCAGGATATTGACTGCGTTTTCAATAATTTTAAGGTGCCCTTTAATTCTAAAAGTAAGCCCGGCAGACAATTCTGCCATCGCCTTGGTTTTCGCTTTATAGATGATATCCTGATGCCGCTGTAAATTAACTTTTTCAGTATTCTTGAAGCCTTCTAAATTGGAGCGATATTCTTTTCTAATGCTTATGAGTTCCTCAATCTGTTGACGAATCTTAGTCAAGGCAACCACTTGTTCAGGAGTCAGTTTCCGAGTGACATAATCCAAAACACAAATGGTTCCAATGTTAAAGCCTTCGGGAGTTTTTATCGGAAGGCCAGCATAAAAACGAAAACCGGCATTCTTTAAAAACTCATTATAAGGAAGAAACTTTTCATCCTCTAAATCTTGAATCTCCAGCAAACCTTCTTGCTCTATCGTCACAGTACACACAGAGACTTGGCGTGAGAAAGAATCCAGTTCAATCCCAATGGAAGATTTCACCCATTGAGTTTCGCGATCCAGAAAACTTATCAAGGCCACAGGGGTGTCACAGATGGTGGAGGCCAGATGTGTCAGCTGATCAAAAGTAGCATTTTGATTGGAACCAATGATTGAATACCTTTTAAGATTATTCAGTCTTTCAAATTCATCTGATGAAGTTTGTGGTTCTTCCATTTAAACCTCCAGAGAGAAGCTTATAGAAGACTCTAATCAGAAAGCAAGTTTAAGAAGGGAATTTAAGAAAAATGAATGGCGGCGATCAGGCCGCCGTTCATTAAATATTCAAAGCTCTATTTTCTGTTGCTGCAAGACAGGCCTCTTTTAAACCTTCAGAGTAAGTCGGGTGAGCATGGGATGTTCGTCCAATGTCTTCTGCACTTGCCCTGAACTCCATGGCAACTACAGCTTCAGCAATAACATCTGCCACTCGAGGCCCAATCATATGAACTCCGAGAATTTCGTCACTGGTTTTATCAGCTAAAACCTTGATAAAACCATTTTTTTCATTGGAAGCAACTGCTCTCCCTAATGCTAAAAACGGAAATTTTCCAGTCTTATATTCAATACCTTTTTGCTTTAATTCCTGCTCGGTATAACCAACACCTGCTACTTCTGGCCATGTATATACAACTCCAGGAATTAATAGGTAATTGATATGGGGCTTCTGTCCCGCCATATGTTCAGCGACAAAAACACCTTCTTCTTCTGCCTTATGTGCAAGCATGGCCCCTTTGATCACATCTCCAATGGCATAGACATGAGGAACCTCTGTTTGCAGATGTTCATTAACCGGAATACGTCCACGCTCATCAACTTTAAGACCTGCATTTTCCAGCCCTAAATTATCTGTGTAAGGACGACGCCCTACCGCCACCAGACAATAATCACCAACTAATTCAATCTCTTCATTTGAAGCTTTATTCTTGGCCTTAACAATGACGTCATTACCTTTTCGAACAACGGAAGTAACCCCATGACCCATGTGAAAAGTTATTCCGTCTTTTTTAAGAATTTTTTGAAGTTCTTTTCCTAAATCAACATCCATGGCAGCGATACAAGAATCAGCGTATTCCACCACAGAGACTTTTGAACCGAGCCGCTTAAAAACCGATCCTAATTCAAGTCCAATAACTCCGCCGCCAATGACGATTAAATGTTTAGGAACTGTTTCAAGTTTAAGCGCCTCAGTGCTTGAAATCACCCTTTCTTTGTCTATGGTGACACCTGGCAAGCTCGAAGGTTTGGAACCTGTGGCAATGATTACTTTTTTCGCGAAGATTTCCTGTATTCCCTTCTCTCCATTAATAACGATGGTATTTTTATCTTTAAATGATCCATGGCCATAAAAGACAGTGATTTTATTTTTTTTCATGAGGAAAGCAACGCCGCCAGTGATGCCTTCAACCACTTTCGAAACTCGCTCACTCATCTTCTTCACATCAAGCTTCACATCCGAAACTTCAATACCATGAAGAGCGTGAGAGTGAATGGTTTCATGGTAACGTTCAGAAGAATCAAGCCAGGCCTTTGATGGGATACACCCCACGTTTAAGCAGGTACCACCAAGTTTTTCATATCTTTCAATGATGGCAACTTTCATCTTTAACTGAGCAGCACGAATAGCTGCAATATAACCACCGGGGCCAGAACCAATAACGACTAAATCAAATTGTTCCATAAATTCTACCTTAGATATCTAATAATAAACGTGATGGGTCTTCTATCATCTCTTTTACTGCTTTAAGGAAAGATACTGATTCACGTCCATCTATAATTCTATGATCATACGAAAGTGCCAGATACATAATTGGACGAATAACAACCTGTCCATTAAGGGCCACTGGTCTTTCTACAATATTATGGAGACCCAGAATCGCAGATTGAGGGGCATTAAGAATAGGCGTGGAAAGCATCGAACCAAAAATACCACCGTTGGTGATTGTAAATGTTCCATTCTGCATCTCTTCAATAGTTATTTTTCCGTCTCTGGCACGTGTGGCCAGCTCCACGATTCTGGATTCAATTGCGGCCATTCCCATGGATTCCGCATTCCGAATAACCGGCACCACCAGGCCTCGAGGAGTTGAAACAGCAACACCGATATCTGAATAATTGTGATAAACGATTTCATTTCCATCAATCATTCCGTTGACTGCCGGGTATTGTTTAAGAGCGGCACAAACAGCTTTCGTAAAGAAGCTCATAAAACCCAGTCCAACTCCATGCTTTTCTTTGAAGCTGTCTTTATATTTTTTACGAAGCTCCATCACAGCACTCATATCCACTTCATTAAAGGTGGTGAGCATCGCTGTCGTATTCTTGGCATTTACGAGTCGGGTGGCTATTGTTTTACGAAGACCCGACATTTTTTCGCGACGAATTTCACGGGAGAAAGACGATGACATCGTTTCTCGGGCCAGGGCCTTCATCTCAGACTCAGGAGTTTTGGCAACTGGAGCTGATGCACCCAAAGCGTCGGCCTTAGTAATTCGTCCATCCTTACCCGAACCTGATACCGAAGAGGAATCGACACCTTTTTCAGCAAGAATCTTGGCCGCAGCTGGTGACGGATAATTTTTAGATTCTTCATTAACTTTTTGAACTGCAGCAGTTGCTGGTGCTTCCTTTGCAGGAGTCGTTTTCTCAACCGGCGTAGCAGCAGCAGTCACCGATTCATCGACTTCCGCAACTTTAGTTCCAATATTGACTGTCTCACCTTCCTGAACCAATATTTTTAATTTCCCTGCCTTAGGCGCTGAAATTTCTAAGGTGGCCTTATCCGACTCTATTGAACAGATGGCCTCATCAAGCTTAACCATGTCTCCATCTTTTTTAAGCCAGCTGGCAATCGTGACTTCCGAAATAGATTCTCCAACAGCAGGAACTTTAACATCAATCATAAATAATCCTTTTATCTCTTAAACTAATTCAATTTTTTCAGCAAAAGCGCCATTGACAATTCTCGCCTGCTCCTGAGCATGCACACTGGCATATCCTGTGGCCGGGGAAGCTGATGATTTACGGGCAATTAATTTAAAATTATCAAACTGAGCATAACGGCGAAGGAAAGTGAAAGCTCCCATATTTTTTGGTTCTTCCTGAACCCAGACTTTTTCAGCGTTCTTATATTTTTCAAGAAGCTTCCAGCTCTGTTCTTCAGGCATTGGATAGAGTTGTTCCAGGCGTACAATCGCCACATCTTTACGCTTATCCTTCACTTGCTTGGCCTTAAGATCATAATAAACTTTACCCGTACACATCACCAGACGCTTAACGTCTTTTAAATTCACAGAGCTGTCATCAATGATTTCCTGAAATGATCCTTCAGTCAGGTCTTTAACTGTTGATACACATTCCGGATGGCGCAGAAGGGATTTAGGAGTGAAAATCACTAATGGCTTTCTAAAATCCCATTTTACCTGACGACGAAGGATGTGGAAGATATTGGCAGGAGTCGTAAGGTTAGCTACAACCATATTCCACTCAGCAGCTAATTGCAGGAATCGCTCAGGACGTGCATTGGAATGCTCCGGCCCCTGACCTTCGTAACCATGAGGGAGAAGTAAAACCACTCCTGATTGTCTTTGCCACTTTGATTCACCAGAGGAGATGAACTGATCAATTATCGTCTGTGCACCATTAGCAAAATCTCCAAACTGAGCTTCCCAGATGTTAAGTGATTTTGGTGACCCTAGTGAATAACCATACTCAAAACCCAGAACAGCATATTCTGAAAGAAGTGAGTTATAAATTTTGAACTTACTATTATTTTCTGAAACATTATTTAAAAACACATGACGAGTGTTTGAATTCTCATCCACTATGCCGGCATGCCGGTGAGAGAAAGTCCCACGAATGCAATCTTGCCCGGACATCCTGACACTCACTCCCTCTTGAAGAAGTGAACCATAACTCATGAGTTCGGCCAGGGCCCAGTCAATCTGATCTTCTTTCCAGCGTCTTGATCTTTCTTCCAGGAGCTTATCAATCTTCTGAATAGGCTTAAAATCACTTGGAACTGTCGTCAAGGCCTTAAGGTTTTTTTCCAGAAGTTCTTTGCTGACGGAAGTTTTAGGTGAGTAATCGAAATCTTTAGGAGTTGAACGCCGGAAGGCCTTCCACTCTTCCTCAGGCTTTTGGTAAAGATAAGGTAGTGGTTTTTGCTTCACCATATTAAAGCGGTCTTGCAGGAGATTCTTGAATTGCTCTTCCATTTGAACTGCAAGCTGAGCTTCAATCTGCTTACCCTCGATGAGTTTTTCTTTATACACTTCCCGGGGATTAGAGTGCTTGGAAATCAGGTTGTAAAACTTAGGCTGAGTGAATCTAGGTTCATCNNATTTAGCACGAAATTCTGAGGCCAGCTCAACCGCATAAACAACAGCTTCAGCATCATCTCCATTCACATGAAGAATTGGAGTTTCCAGCACCCGACCTACTGAAGTTGAGTAGATTGAAGAGCGGGCATCATCAAAGTCGGTCGTAAATCCTATCTGGTTATTAATGACAAAATGAATGGTACCACCAACATTATAACCTTTAAGGGCCGACATTTGAACGGTCTCATAACAGATTCCCTGGCCGGCCAAGGCAGCGTCACCATGAATAACAATAGGAAGAATCTTATCCGGATTTTCATTATAAAGAGAGTCACCTTGTGCGCGGGCATAACCCAAAACAACAGCGTTAACCGCTTCGAGGTGAGAAGGGTTTGGCATCAGTTTGAGATAAACTTTCTGTCCGCTTGTTGTGCTCACGTGAGAAGAGTAACCCATGTGGTACTTCACATCCCCGTCACCCATAGTAAGATCCGGCACGGCCTGGCCTTCAAATTCATTGAAGATGTATTCATAAGTCTTACCCATGATATTTGCCAGAACATTGAGGCGGCCTCTATGGGCCATACCAATGACAACCTCTTCAATTCCATGCAGTGCTGAATGGTTAATAATGGCATCCAGGGCCGGAATGGTATTTTCTCCCCCTTCAAGTGAGAACCGTTTTTGACCAACATATTTGGTATGTAAGAAATTCTCAAAGGCCACAGCTTCATTAAGCTTAGTTAGGATTCTTTTTTTCTTTTCTATGCCAAATCTATTTTCTTTTGACTCATTTTCAATTTTGTTTTGAAACCAGTCACGAATGGCAAGATCATTACTGTGCATATACTCAACACCTAAAGTGCCACAGTAAATATTTTTTAAATGAGTGATGATATCCCTAAGCTTGGCATTCTTTAGACCAAGAGTTTCACCGATCATGAATGTTTCTTCTAAATCCGCAGCATTCAAACCATGATCTTCAAGATCTAATCTAGGAAAACGGTTTACACGTTCACGAATAGGATTAGTCGTAGAAATGAGATGACCACGACAACGGTAGGCCTCAATCAAGTGATAAACTTTAAATTCTTTTGCCAAATTCCCAGGGGCCACTTCTCCACCTGCATCCGGTCTACTTAAAGCAAACTCGACACCTTGAAAAAACTGTTTCCATGATTGGTCTACAGAATCCGGATTTTTCTTAAAATCACTATAAAGGCTATCTATAAAAGTGTTATCGGAAGAGGAAAGGTAAGAGTAATCTTGAGAAATTGTCATAAAAATTAGCTCATGAAAGGGGTTTATTGATTGAGCATATTATAGGCCATTGCTCTAAGTGTGTGAATGTTAAAACCCAGATATTTCATGAACTAAGAATTTTAACTCTACGCCCCAGAAAGTGTTTTCGGTTGACCATTGAAGTCTATTAAAGCACTTTTATGAAATGAAAATGCTTATCTTGATGCCTCTGTTTTTGATCCTCCTCTCTCCTGCTCATGCCAATAGCAACAACACTGCAGAGCGGCGAGCAAATGGCCTGTTGCAATTTATTGCTGAACAAGAAGCACTAAGGGACTTTGCACTCTCAACAGTTATTAGTAACCGATGTAACCGCTATATGAGTTACCGGGATCGGGCGCCTTGTAAGGCAGCAGTCAAGAAAATGATCAACCTTCTTGATTATGACATCATTATATCGGACAACAAAAAACTTCGTGGCCCCAACAATAATTGGACACCTAGTTCATTTGTATTTGTGGCCTTTAAAGGCCATCTGATCTCTTTACTTAATAATCCAAAAACCGGGCCGTACCTCAAAGACCTCAATCAACAACTCTATGACTATCTTACCGGCCAAAAAGAGAAGTTGAATGTCTGGGATGTAACCCTTGCCCATTTTAAAACGCCCTATATGGCGGCGATGGTCATGGCAACCCTTTTTCAAGACACTTCATTAAGAAAATTGCATCTGGCCTTTCTTGAAAGAGGGCAGATCTCCGGGAATCAACACTTTGGCTCCAATAAAGAAATGGTTGGAAGAGTCATTGATACCATCAATCTCATTTTAGACAGTTCGGAAGATCATTACCGCAAACTCTTTTATCCTGAAGAAGTAGTGAAACATTTAAACCGTAATATTTACCATTTCTATGTTCCTCTATTTTTATCTATGTCCTTAAAGCGTGAAGGTTTATATAACCAGTTTGCTTTCACGGCCCCTTTAATGCTGACTCTCAGTTATGAATTCATTACTGCCAGTAATGATTATAAATATCTTTTTCAAGATCCTGAATCTATCCAGTCCATAGGAAAGATCAAAGATATTTTTGGTGGTTATTGTGGTGCCAACATTGGGGTCAGAGGAATGGATTTCAATAAGTCCTTTGAGATCATCAAGGAAAGTTTTGCACGTTCAACTGAAGACACGGTTCATTTGCTGCTCAGACATTAAGCGAACTGAGAGATAAAGCTTTTTACACCGTGAATGACGACCGGAGGGATTTCATGCCCTCCGCTAAATGTTTGAAGTTTACCGGTAAAGTTAAAAGAAAGTAGCTTTTCCTCAAGATCCTTTGCCCCCTCTATTGATAGGATCGGATCTCCAGTTCCATGAGATTGATAAAAAGGAATTCCGCGCGCGGAAGCCGGGCATCGGTCCTCGGCCAGAAGTCCTCCCGAGAGCAGGATCAGCCCATCAATTTTAAGCCGAGGATTCATGGCAAGATGAGAAGCACACATCGCTCCTTGAGAAAAACCTCCTAACAAAATTTTCTTATGCTTTTTAGACACTTCCTGAACGAAGAGTTCAAGTTGCGCAAGAGTGGAATCAAACTCGGGTGGGATGGTCCCCTTCATATCCCTTTGGGTACCTTCTCGGATTGAGCGTTCTAACTTTTCCATATCAATTGAAAACCAGGCCCTACCCTCGTAGTAACCCATGTTCAGGGAATGAACACCATTTGGAAAATACCAGTTAAATTTATCAGCATGCCAAAGTTCCCATAAAGGGAAAAGATCATGCATATTAGCGCCATAACCATGAAGGAAAATAATACCGACGTCTGACTCTGCACCTGCAACATGCAGGGATTCAATTCCAACAAGGTTCAATCTATCTGTCTTCATTCGGTTTCCCAATATTGATACGTATCCACGGTGGATCAATTTTTATATCAGGGTTTTTAATCACCTCCTGAAGCCGACCCATCACGAAGCCTGTCACATTAAAAAAACCAAATTTAATTTGATTCACTTTAATGGCGAGAGTCTCGTGATTATCTTCGTACTGGAAATGCCCTTGGGCCCTGAGTCCTGCATACACGTAGTATTTGATATATAACTGCATATTAAATTTTCCATCACGGGAACTCAATATGAAATTATCACCAGGAATATCAAACTCTCCTGGAATTTGCGGCAGTTCATAGAGTATTTTATACAGAATAAAATCAGCAGGGACCTCTACTCTTTTAATACTGGCATCAAGTTTAGTTCTACAATCTTCCATCACTCGGATCTTAAATTCCCCACTGGCCTTCCCTTCACATTTTGCCAATAGTTTTTGGGCCAGATATTTCCCACGACCTTCCGGCACCATAAGCATTTGCTCACTTTCGATATAGTGGGAGCTTCCTCCGATGCTGAAAGAGGTTTTCTGAGTATCGAATTTCTCCATGTTGTAAAAAACCTTGTAGGGATTCATCCAGGAAAAATCAAGAAAATCTGAAGTGATTTCAAAGGCCTTATGAGTTCTTTCAATTGAGACTTCATAAGGAGATTCTGCAGCTTTTAGAGAATAACCTAATCCCACTTTCTCAATAGTGCCTTTCCCATAAGGAGCACTATATTCAAAATTAAGGTTCTGGGCAGAGAGCTTTTCAAAACCGGCAAAAGAAGAGGTGCTTAGAAATACCATAAGGCATAGGAAGGTACGCATAATGTTCATCCTTGTTAGATGAACTATCTTCGTTTTTTTGCAGTGAAATCGGCAAGTATCTTTTTGATCATAAGCACTTCCTGCTTCATATCTGGGTGCTTAGTATTAATGCGAGCAAGCAATTGCCCAATCTGATGATCCATAAATTTCAAATCACCCAGAATATCTCCCAAAATCTCAGCTTTAAAATCGGCCACCCGCACTTTGACTTCTGCCTCAAATTCAATTTTACGAATTTGCTCCATTAAAGTGTCGTGGGATTTAGTTTGCTCTTTGGGAATGGGAGCGATCTTCATGGCGCTTGATCCGGAAGTCATGACAGGATCTGGACGCTGGGTTGGGATTGGACGATTCGGCATGGCCTGAACATTTCCAGGTAAACCAGCTGGAGGTGCAGGTCTTTGACCAACAGGACGAGAGTGTGAAGGGATTGAAGTAGGGCCTTGAGACTGAAATTCCAGGTCCACATCAACGTGAACAGCATCGCTTTTCTTCTTCTTAAAGTCTTCCTCGTCTTCAAATTCGAGGTTTAAGTCGTCAAATGACATTTTGTAAGACCACCTTTCCCGAAACTTATCGGAGCACTTAGGTCTATACTTTAGTTAGAGTTTTCTTAACTTTTCCTTTAGAATATAGAATTAAAAGTCACTAAAAAATGCCGATTAGGTGTTACGATATTTGTAACTAGTTTTATGCAGGAAGGAGCCTCGTATGTCAGTTGATGACGACGATAAACCAACGGTTGTTCTTGATCTAAATGCTCTGAAAAAGCAGAAGCTCAAACAAGAAGAGGAACTCGCAAATATTGAGAGTGAGCTTGAATTTAATGTAAATCAGTCACCCTCTAAGGAAGCAGCGGCCCGTCCTGCTAAAGTGACCCCTATAGTGGAGCCAGATGCTATTGAACTGAGCGAGGATTCCGAATTATTTGCTGAACAATTTCTGGATGCGCGAGAAAAATCTCCTTCCAAAGAAGTTCCTTTTCCAGTCATTCTATTCGATTTCCAATCCGACTTTTTTGAGAAGAACAAGGCCCAATTTCCACAAGGCCTTGATTACCAAATTGCCAAAAGCCTCCCTGAGCTGAATAAATTTTTAGCTGCTAAAACTTTTCAGATAGTCGTCTTCAATTACGATGTAAATCCTAAGGCCGTAAACCAGTTAACTGCCCAGATCAAACAGAAATTTCCTCTGACAAAAACCCTCATCCTGGCCCGGGCCATTTCACCTGAGAAAGCTAAAATCCATGCTAAAACCATCTCAGGGGCCAATGGGTATTATCAATTACCTTTGAATGCTGAAAAAATTAAAGCAGAGCTTTTAAAGATTAAATCATCTAATAAAGTTTCGTAAAAAGGCCATCGCGGTCAAAACGATGGCCTTATTAGATCTGGGAGGTGAAATCATGGCTTAATGATTTCGAAACCCATCATCATGAAAAGCCTAATCCCCGTCAACAAACCAAAATAGTTTTTTTGTAACACTGAATCCCAATCACGAAGTTAGATTAGTTCACTTGACCTTTAATCTCCGATTTTGAAACACTAGTGGGATGATTAAAGAAATATTTAAACTTTTTTTATTTACAAGTATTTTTTCTTTATCCGCCTTTGCTCTACCAGATTGGTCCAGGGATACTGAGATTCATTCTCCTCGCGAGAATCTTTATGACCTATCTCCAGAAGAATTTCATCAAACGGTGATGAAAGGCAGAAAAGCGGCCTTTATTTATCCAGTATCCGTTTCTGAGTTAATGATTCCATTTGAACCCCTCAAAACATTTTTTGATACGAAACCAAGTGACCCTGTAAGGGCCCTTCTTTATGAATTGGCCAAAGTCGTTTCCCCTTTTGAGAGCATGGATGAAGTTTTTGACTGGCTCGGCCTGCACGATTTTCCCCTCACTCCCCAAGCTGAAACACCCAATGCTTTCCCAGAATTAAGCATTCATGAAAAAGCTTTCCCAATGGGCACAACTCTCCGGGAAACTTCCGAGGGAACAGCACTCACTTTCGGATGTGCTGCTTGCCATACTTCAGATTTATTCGGAGTTAAGGTTTTAGGTCTCACTAACCGTTTCCCTCGGGCCAATGAATTTTTTCGTCAAGGAGCTGCTATCGCGCCTTACGTGAATAGTTTTATCTTTCGTGATGTTTTAAACGCTACCGAAGGAGAAAGACTCATCTTGGTTAAGGCAAAAAAACAACTGAAGTATGTCGGGATAAAAAAACCATCTGCCGTGGGACTAGACACTTCCCTGGCACAAGTTGCACTTTCACTGGCAAAAAGAAAGGAAGATGCTTACGCTACCAGAACTATCCTCTCTCATAAATTTCCACGCAGAAACAAACTTGAAAAGATGGTCGCTGACAGTAAACCGGCCGTATGGTGGAATTTAAAATATAAGAATCGCTGGTTATCAGATGGTTCAATCGTATCTGGGAATCCGGTTCATACCAATTTTTTATGGAATGAGATTGGCCGTGGAACAGATTTGATTGAACTTGAAAAATGGATGAATGAAAGTCAGGAAACGATCAATGCTTTAACCGCAGCTGTTTTTGCCAGCAGGCCCCCTCGTTATGAAAAATTTTTTGGAGTTCATTCTATAGACATAAACAGAGCAAAACGAGGCGAGAAACACTTCATTCAGTCATGTCAAAAATGCCATGGGACCTATGAAAAAGGTTGGTCACTACCGAATGCATCTAAGTTAAGTGCGACTGAGCTGATTCAAAACATAAAAGTGACTTACCATACCAAAACTCCTGTCAAAAATGTAGGAACAGATCCCGGACGCTATCTGGGGATGAAAGAGTTTGCTCACGACTTAAATCGGCTGGCGATTTCTAAGGCCATAGGAACTGTGGTTGAACCTCAAACAGGTTATGTTCCCCCACCACTGGATGGAATTTGGTCTCGCTGGCCATATTTTCACAACAATTCAATACCAAATCTATGTGCCCTTCTTACTCCGGGTAAGAAGCGTCCAGTAACGTATATTGCAGGCCCGGCGATTAATAAGGCGACGGATTTTGATCATGAGTGTGTAGGATATCCTCTGGGGACAGCAGTTCCTCAAGAGTGGAAAAAAGATAAGGAATATGTTTTTGATAGCCGCAAGGAAGGTCTTTCCAATAAAGGCCATGATGAACGAATTTTCATCAAAGAAGGTAAAGAAATTTATACCAAAGCGCAAAAGCTTGAGCTCATAGAGTTTTTGAAAACTCTCTAATAGACTCGATAATATTTATGAGAAAATGTTATGATTTGAGAGTCAGGCGTTCTGACAGAGTTCAAATATTGGGGTTTCATCTTAGACTTAAACTCTTTTAAAGCTTCAGGCTTAATTGCCACAGCTGTATAAAGTTTCGGTCCGTCTTCCTCCATCTTATAGAAGACGAAAGTTATTTTCATGTCTTTTAAAATCGTTTCATCCAGCTCCGGCACCGCATTCATTAAAAAATAAAGTGCAGTTACATCTTTGATATGCTTTTCCAGGGCCGGAGTTAGATTAGCTTCCGTATTTTCAGGATAAGTGACCAGCTTCATCGCCTCCTCAATGTAAGGCCTAGCATCCAACATGACGTACAACATAGTCCCGACCTGGGTGACGCCCCAGTAATCATCAGGTTCTTTAGTAAAGATCTGACACAGATACTTTTCAACATCTGTAACACATTTAATGTTTTGATACAGAGTTTGTAGACTCTCTACCGGGGCCAAATCTTCTTCATCAACCAGTTTTGAAGGTGGTGGCACAGGCTTAGGAACTGGCGTTGGGGCAATCACGGCCTCAACCGGTGGTTCTCCTTCACTTACCTCAGGCTTCATGACGACAAAATTATAATAGGCGGCCAAAGCGACAATTGCATAGGCCACCAAAGTCACTGGTTGAATTTTACTTTTCTTTTTTACAGGCTTGGCCGGAGCTTTTTTTACCAACTTTTTCCGCTTTTCCTCACGCCTTTTTATTAACTTTTCCGTTTTTACTTCTTTAAGCTGCTTAAGGGAGATAACGGAGGTGGCTTCGTGATCGGACTTTAACTGAATCTTTGGTGATGAAATATCAAGTCTGGGATTATCAAAGGTATCGTCACCGTCACTTATCAGTGAAATTAGAACTTCGTCTCCAAGCCTAACCGGAAAGAATGAAGTAAATTCAACTTTTCGACCAGGAATTAGGCGTTCTTCATTTATGTAGGAGCCATTGGTGCTCCCCTGATCAGAAACAAAATAATTATCATTTTCAACAGTAACGATCAGGTGTTTTCGACTGATACTATTGGCCGGCAGGACAATATCACATGCCTCGCCTGACCCAATAATGACTTTAGATCCTTTAATCGGATAAATTACCGGATCGCTGGATCCAATCATGACTTCTAAACGCATTTCACTATTTTATAAGAATTCTTAATCGCTGTAATCAATAAATGCTACACCTTTAAGATTTCTTTAAAATATTCCGTTCAACTAGTCAGGATAGATCACAACCGTCGCGGAAAGCTTATCTTTCCCTAAACGAGTAATTTTGAGGAATTGATCGTCAGGAATAGGTATATGCACCCTACTTGCTACCCCTTTATGCTCTTCAGGATACTCCTGATCGGGGTCATGGATATAAACAAAGCTATCATCATAGGCCGTAACCACAACCCAATGCGGAGAGCGATTATTGTCGAAATGATAAGTTGTAATCAAAACCAGAGGAATACCACCCTTATTTAATATTTCCTTAAGGTTAACCAAACTCAATCGCTTCCGAATCACTTCAATATTGGTTTCGCCAATTTTCTTCTCAAAATCCTTATGCACCAAAGCTATGATCTTTTTTTTGTCCTCACTCCTGACACTATCAATGAAAAGCGGTCGGGTATGGGATAGATACATTTGAGACTTATAACCTCGTCTCCAGGCAGAAAGTGCCAGTCCATGAGGACCGCAGCCACCGTGTCCGGAAGTCATAAAGATAGTAGTGGCCTCTCTCCAGATTTGAAGTTCGGCCGAAAGAGTCATATCAACTTTTGGGTTAAAGGTCTTCATGGCCATGAGTAAACTCGCTGGACCACAAGTAAACTCCGTTCCTTGTTGGTAATAGGGCACTTCAAGTCGAGGCTTCTTTTTTAACGTACGAATGCGTTTTTCAAAACAAAGGGCAGTTTCACCGTCTTCATAATAATCTTCCTTCTTAGTGAAAACCTGGTATCCCAATCGCTCATAGAGCTTAATGGCACCCTTGTTGGTTCTTTTCACTTCTAGCCGCAAATAGGCACAATCCTCATCATCCGAAGCTTTCTTCTCCAATAAGCTGATCAAAGTTGATGCCAGACCATAACCTTGGTATTTATTCCTGACGCAAATTGAGTAAAGTCGGGCGAGGCTGGTTCCAGCATTAATCAAAACCAATCCATATCCAATTAAAGTACTCTCATATTCCATCACTTGAAAGATAGAGTGAGCGTTTTTAATCATCCAATGAAAATTCCTACGACTTAATTGGTCGTAGTCAAAACAATCATTTTCAACTTCCAATAATTGGGGAATATCATTCACCCGGGCCTTACGGATGATAACTAGTGAGGGGTCAAATACTTTCTTTGAGCGGGATGATACTTTTGTTCTTTTCAACAAAGCGCCCCCTTGAAGATGCGTTCCATTCTGATATTGTACTTAAAGTAACAACAACTTCACCAGATAAAATCGGTGATAGCTTTTTTTAACGGAAGGCACGTGGCCAAATTAATAGTTATTGTTGAGAAGCTTAAAGATTGGAATTCTTACTATCCTGTTGAACAACTCATGACACCTCAGGACTATCTCGTCAATTGGGATGAAAAGCTCTATGAGTCCAAAGGGGGAAAAGAGCGCATCAAAATCATTAACCTCTGTCGGAATTATAAATATCTGAGTAAAGGTTACTACTGCTCATTATTGGCAGAAGCACGGGGTCATTCTGTCATTCCTTCCATTAAGGCCATCAGCGATTTATCCCGCTCTTTCCTTTATAGTCTTGAAACAGAAGATCTGGATCTTGCCATTCAAAAAGCTTTTAAAAATCAAAGTCCGTCTGAAGGTGTCTCAATCACTGTCTATTTTGGAAGAACTGATAAAGAACAGCTACAAGAAGTTGCCAGACAAATCTTTGATCTCTTCCCTGCTCCAATTCTGCATGTTGATTTCGAATGGGATAAAAAGTGGGAAATTCATTCAATACGAACGGGGAGCTTAAATGCTCTTTCCAATAAAGATGAAGATAAATTTGCTTCCTCTTTGGATGATTACTCGGGGAAAATTTGGAGAAAGCCAAAGGCCAAGAAAAAATATCGTTATGATCTTGCCATCCTTCATAATCCTGATGATCCAATGCCACCCAGTGACAAGAAGGCCCTGAATAATTTTATCAAGGCCGGAAAAGAGAATGATGTGCTGGTTGAGCTGATAGAGAAAAAAGATTTCTCACGGATTGCTGAATTTGATGCACTTTTTATTCGTGAAACGACGGCCATCAATAACCATACTTATCGTTTCGCCAAGAAGGCCGAATCCGAGGGGCTGGTAGTTATTGACGACTCTATGTCTATTTTAAGATGCACCAATAAGATTTACATGCATAACCTTCTCCACTCCAACAATATCAATTCTCCTAAAACTATGGTCATTGGTAACAGTCCGGAGCAACTAAAGCAGGCGGTGGAAGAAATAGGTCTTCCCATGATCATTAAAATTCCAGATGGTTCATTTTCTAAAGGCGTTTTTAAGATCAAGAGCCCAGAAGAATTAATTCAAGTCACTGAAGATTTATTTAAGAAATCGGCCTTGCTACTGGCCCAGGAATATTTTTATACAGATTTTGACTGGCGTATCGGGGTTCTCAATGATCGTCCGATCTTTGCCTGTAAGTACTTCATGACCAAAGGTCACTGGCAAATTTACGACCATAGTAAGAAAATGAACAAAGGTATCTCTTGCGGGGATGCCGAAACCTTTCCCATCTCGAAAGTTCCAAAACATGTGGTGAATACGGCCTTAAAGATCTCCCATCTGGTAGGCAATAGTCTTTATGGGGTAGACTTAAAAGAAAGAGATGGTAAGGCCTACGTCATTGAAATCAACGATAACCCCAATATTGACTCTGATGTGGAGGATGCCATCTCTGGAATGGACCTCTATAACAACATTATCCATGAATTTGTTCGCAGGATTGAGGAGAAGAAGTGAAGTCCATTAAAAAAGTGATTGTTCTGGGTGGAACACATGGAAATGAATGGACTGGCATTTTTGCCATTAAAAAATATGCGGAACTGTTAAAACAAGAATTTCCGGAACTTGACCTGCATTTTATCCTTGCGAACCCGGAAGCTTATCGGATCAACAAACGATTTAAGGATGAGGATCTAAACCGGGCCTTTCAATTTCTTCATGAGGACCGTCCTGATTCATATGAACATAAACGGGCCAAAGAATTAAAAGAATTCATCGATCAGGGGCCGTGCTTTGTATTAGACCTTCATTCAACGACATCCCATATGGGCAATACGGTCATTATTTCCCATAATCAGCCTTTAAATTTTCAGATTGCTTCCCAACTTCTTCAACATTTAAGTGATACAAGGATTATCGTCTCTCCGGATCCCAATAAGAAGTACCTGGCCTCGCAATCAGAATTTGGAATGATGATTGAAGTAGGGCCAGTGCCGAATGGAGTACTTGATGCGGTAGCACTTGAAGGGACATTAAAATTAATTAAGGAAGTATTAAGAGCAGTTACGACTCTTACAAACTTGACGAGTGGCCCACTTGAAATTTATGAAGAGATAGAAGATGTTTATTATCCTCAAGATGATAATGGGGAGTTAACGGCCTATATAGACTCTAGTTTTAATGGGAAGGACTTTATAGGCATAGAAGGTGAATACCGTCCTTTTAAGAGCTTTAGCGGTGAATACCAATGGCGACGAACCGAGGAAATGCTTTATCCCATTTTCATCAACGAAGCTGCTTACTATCCGACAAAGTTGGCCTTTACTCTTTGTCGAAAAAGGATTTTAAATTTTTAACGCCTAGCAATGGAACGTTTGCCTGCATCAAGCTGTTAAAATAATTAAGTCAAGGCCCTTGCAGTACAAAAAGAGTTTGGTTAAATTTATAGGTATTCAATCAAGAATTAAGGATCATCTGATTAATTGTCATTTGGATGAATCAAAAAAGGAGAATTTATGTCTAAGTATCTAGTACTCGCTGCTGCTCTTGTTGTTCTTGCTGTTGCTTGTAACAAGAAAGAAGAAGCTGCTCCTGCTGAAGGAACAACTGTAGAGCAAACTGCTCCAGCTACAGAAACAGAAGCTGCTCCAGCTGATGCTCCTGCTGCTGATGCTCCAGCTGAAGTTCCAGCTGATGCTCCTGCTGCTGAGTAATTTGACTTAAATCAAATTATTGAAAGAGGCCCACTTTAGTGGGCCTTTTTTTTTGCCTTAAATGCTTCTTAAGATAACCCTCTGTGGATTCGCAGTTAAAATAAAATCAACGAGGGGGATTTATGGAAAAAATAAATGATATGAATCAGGTACACCTCAAAGAAACTGATGACTACGATATTACCGACGCCATTCGTTTTCAAAAAGATGATATTGGAAGGTTACTCTTAAGGCTCTCAATTGGAGGATTAATGCTGGTCCATGGAATCAACAAGATTCTATTTGGAACAGAAGCTGTAACGCAAATTCTTGCTCGTGCCGGCCTTCCTCCTTTTTTTTCATTCGGTGTGTTTATCGGAGAAGTTCTGGCACCAGTGTTACTGATCATAGGTTACAAAGTTCGTCTGGCAGGTTTTCTCGTGGCCATCAATATGGTCATGGCAACATTGTTAGTACATTCTTCACAACTGGATGAGATTTCAGAAATTGGTGGCTGGATGGTTGAACTTAACGCCCTTTATTTTTTTGGAGCAGTTGCCATCATTTTTTTGGGGTCCGGGCAAATTGCCATTTCAAAAGGCAGGGGTGCTTTAGACTAATTCTTGGGTTAATATTTTAGCATGAATATTCTTCAGCAATTATTGGGTGAAGACCCAAAAAATACTTTTTTACCAAAACATTTCACCAAACTTCCATACTCAAAACCTATGGGAGGTAAGGATTTTACCCATCTCTTGGATTGGCAAATGGTAGAAAGCATTCTGGAGGCCAAAAATTCCGTTCTACGAATTGTTCAGGATGGCAGAGTCATAAAAGACTATGTTGACTTAAGTTATCAAGAGGCAAAAGATCATCATCAACAAGGACATACCCTCCTCCTGAGGTTTGCGGAAAAGTCTTCTCCTCTTCTAAAAAATGTGGCGCGAGATTTTGAAAGATCCTTCCATGTTCCGGTAGATATTCAGCTTTATTGTACTCCGGAAGGAAATAATGCTTTTGGTTGGCATTATGATGTTGAAGAAGTTTTCATTATCCAGACTAAAGGCAGTAAGTCCTATAGTATCCGNNGAAAAAGAAAGAACTCCGGTTGAAATCAAGGTAACTCTTGAAGCAGGGGACTGGCTGTATATCCCTTCAGGCTGGTGGCATATTGCTCGCACTCAAAAAGAATCAATGCATGTTTCTATTGGACTTATGCCTTCTTCGGCCGTCGACCTTGCTGGTTATCTGCCTAACTATCTTGCACAAAATCCCTTCTGGAGAACACGGATGCCGGTGCATTTAAATTTTCCAACGAAACAGGAGGAAGCTAGTTTCTATCAGGACGCCATGACCAAACTTGGCGCAGAAATCGCCAAAGAAATTTCATCAGAGAAGTTCATTCTAGAATTCCTTGAATGGAAAAAAAATCAGTTTAATAAAGTATAGTTGTAAATAATCTCCCGGGTGATACCGGGTAATTCATGAAATCATGATGGGATACTGTCGAAAATTCAAGCTGGATCCAACCAACAACGTCCATGCCAAGTTTCCCCGAAAGAAAAACTAAAACACAACCTGCCACAGACATGATCATCTTCATACGGAATGGATGTTCCAGGATAGGCTTCATGATCGACGAGAGTGAAGATAGAAGAAGAAACCAAACTCCAGAATAAACACCAGCTCCCAGACCAAGCATGAGTCGGTCTTGCAATAATTCATACTTACTTGAAAAACCTCCGATTAAGATAAAAGCATCCAAATAAGCATGAGGATTTAGGATACTGAATGTCACTGCTAATAAGATGCTTCGTTTTAATGTTGTTTCAATCGGAGAGGATTCTTGTTTCAACATGGCCTTCTCGTTGAAAAAAATCTTACTCACACCATAAAGGAATAAAAACGTTACACCGAATACACCAATGAGAATTTTGAGTCCTGGAAATTGTGTAAAGAGAGTTGCTGCACCGGCGACTCCTAATAAAATTAAAGTCATATCACAAAGAAAACAGACCAATGATATCGTAAGATGATGTTGACGCTTTAGGCCTGCTTCAAGCACAAAGAGATTCTGCGCTCCCAGGGCGAAGATTAGACCAGCTTGCAGAATTAAACCTTCAAAAAAAAGACTTCCCATGATCGCCTCCAACTGAAGCGATTCTAGAGAAGTCTTTCGGTAGTTTCACCTTGTTTTCAAATGAAGATTAAAGAGACAAACAAGTCCCTGAATAGGTGGTTCCATCAGCAAAACGAATTTTGGAAGCAAGGAAACCAGGAAAATCAATCACAAGGCCAATGTATTCAAGTTCAGCACCTTTAACAGCAGATGATAACTGAATGCTTCTTTTTTGACCAAGTGTACCTACTTCATAAACTTTTGCAGTTCCGCTACGAATCGTCTGATAGCTCTCAAACTTTGGAACGAGTCCTGCACTTCTTAAATTAAAATCGAAATGAGTTTCCGGGAAAACGCCATCCTCGAAGTTTACTGTCATGTTCTCAAGAGAAAATTGACGGCGGTAAGTGACATCGGTGAACTCACAATTAAAACGAACTTCTTCTGCCAGTGCGACGTTGGCAATAAGTGTAAATGCGATAAACAAACTTTTCATTCTACTCTCCTGATGTGGTTAGAGGTTATTTAGAAAATTTTAGCCTCTTATAAACTAACAATCTATTATTGGCCGGCATTTCATAGTCACTAACTAATTCAAAACCATTTTTGATCATTCCATTGTTAACATCTTCAAATGCTCGGATGCCACAGAGTGGGTCGCGAAGTTTTAATTGTTGGTCAAACTCTTCATTACTTGCCGATGTAAATAAACCATCATACTTAAATGGTCCATATATCATGACCCTTGAACCTTCTCTTAATCGATGCCCCAAAAGCTTGATCAATGACTTACATTCTTTCCAATGCATTATGTGAAAAGTATTAGCGGTGAAGACCAAATCAAACTTAAGCTTAGGGAAGTCATCTTTACTTACATCTAAACGCACCGGTGGTTTAATATTTGAAACTCGTGCCTCATTAAACCAAAGCTTCATGCCCAATAAATTAGCTGAAACATCAGTCGGATGCCATTCAAGCCACGGAAAAGCAGGTGCGAAATAAACTGCATGTTGACCAGTGCCAGCACCAATTTCAAGTAATCTCCTATCATCACGGCTGATAACATCTTTCATGATATTAAGGATGGGTTCTCGATTTCTTTCACATGCCGCTGAAAATGGTTTTTCCATATATCTCTTTTCTCGGATTTGACTAAAGTTAGGATGATGACTACCATGAAAACGACCACAAGGACATGATTAATGATTGATGGAATTTCCAAAGAGCGATGGAAGAATGCTTGTCCAAACATGAACCCATTCCTTAAATTTGAATTCCTTGAGGCCCTAAAGTCCAGTGTTTCCATCGGTCCAGGCACAGGGTGGCAAGAAAAGATCTTTGCTCACCCTACCCGAAATGACTTTTTACTGACCTTTATAAAAGACCACAGTTACGGTGAATATATCTTTGACTGGGCATGGGCAGAGGCCTATCAGCGTTATGGAATCCCCTATTACCCTAAACTCACGGCCATGATTCCTTTTACACCAGTCACAACCACTCACTTCATGATGAAAGAATTCAATCAAGAAGCAGTAGACGAACTGATGAGACTATTTGAAAGCTATTATTTAGAAAATAACTTCTCAGGTGCCCATTTTCTTTTCTTGGCCGAGGGGGAACCGATACATTTTGAAAATCATGGTTATCTGATCAGAGAAAGCATTCAATACCATTTTCAAAACAAAGGCTACACTCAGTTTGATGATTATTTAAACCAAATGAAACCGCGTAAGAAGAAGATCATCAAAAAAGAACGACACTTTGAACATCTTGTTTTTAATTCCTACTCCCGAAGTGAACTGACAGAAGCTCATGCTAAAAGAATGTATCAATTTTATCTTTCAACTATTGTGAATAAAAATTCTTTCGATTATTTAAATGAGCACTTCTTTATGGAAATATTCAGAACTTTGTCTGAGAACATCCTGTATGTAGAAGCAACCAGGGATAATTTCCCGGTGGCCGCTTCCTTATTCTTTTATGATGAGGAAACTCTCTATGGACGATATTGGGGAACAAACTCATTCGTTCAAAATCTCCATTTTGAGCTTTGTTATTACCAAGGGATAGATTTTTGTATAAAGAATAAGCTTAAAACGTTTGAAGCAGGCGCCCAGGGTGAACATAAAATAGCCAGAGGGTTTAGGCCTGTCAGAACTTTCAGTGCACATAAATTAAAACATCCGGCATTTCACAAGGCGATTGAAGAGTATATTAGGAATGAAAAGATCCAAGTTCGACAGGCCATTGAAGAATTATCCAAATTGCTGCCATGGAAAGAGTGAAGGGCCATAAAGGCCCTTCACAGAATAAAGTTTTTAGTTGGCTCGGCAAGTTAAATGAAAAGAACCTTCAGTTGTAGAAAGTGTGGTAGTTGCTTCACCGGCAGAAGCTTTGAATGTCGCAACAGCTGAAACGTTTGAAATTCTATCGGTCATTTCAACACGAATGGCCTTATCGTTTACGGCCTTGAGAGAAACATGAACATTGAGCAACATCATTTTGGCACGTCCATCGAGGATCACATAAGCTCCCTTATCATTTAATACATTCGGATTAAAATTAAGAGAAAGGGCCTCATAAGTATATTTAGCATTAATTAAAGAATCTTTATTTGAAGAGACTAATAATGGAGCAATCAACCCTCTCGTACTCACGCCATCTTCATTGAGACCAATCATCTGGGCATTACAGTTAAATGAACTTACTGCCTCTGCGGCCATTGACCAGGAAATTAATGAGAGGAATGTCACGGCAGATATCAAAAATGATTTCATAGAGTCTCCTTATTTTTATGAATGGGAGATACCATCAATCATAAGGGAAGACTATTTACTCGGAAATTTTTACAGGTAGGTTCTATTGATCTGTAGTAGCTTCAGCATATTGGAGCTCTTTTTCGTTTCGATGAAAGCCATTTTGGTCATAACCGTCTCGATCATAACCATCCTGGTTGAAACCGTATTTATCAAATCCTTCTTCATCATATTGCGGATCATACTCTAATTGGGCCTCTACCACTTCCACTGAATCCTCGTCCTGGAAGGCGATGTCCTGAGGTTCAGGATTAACCTCAAGTTTTGGAACTGAGGCAGGTCTTCTCCTTTGTGGCATATCAACAGGAAAATCAACTCCTATATCATCTTTATTCTGAATGATCCCATCCGGTCCAGCACTTGCGATTCTCACCTGCCCGATATTCTGATTTAAGATCAACTGAAATTCCTGACCCCAGATGTCTTTTGAATGATCATGTTCTTTATCGCCGGTCAATTCCCGGGCCAGTACTGAATACTGACTGTGGTATTTATCTTTGATAAATTGCGGAAACTCAGAGGAACTCACCACTTTGTTTTTATGAGCATAATCCTCAAAAGTAAGTTTTGTGATTTGCGCCACTTCATATTGAGTGAGGGCGACTTTGGCGGTATCAATGAAAGGTCCTAAACGAGCGCCACCACTTGTGAGTCCTTTATAAATGGTTAATAGTGGTAGAATTTTAAGGAGAAGTCCGAAAATTTTTTTCATGCTGCCTCCCCTAAGCGGTGGCGGCCAACACTTTCAATATACATAGCGAGTTCTATATTCTCCGACAGGATATTCCAGAACTTTTTATCTTCAATATAAAGGAATAAACTGTCCTCGAGTGTTTTAACAGATGCAGTCCTTGGAACATTGGCTATAAGAGCGACTTCACCAAAAAAATCCCCTTGTCCAAGTTCAGCAACTTTATCTTGTCCTTTAATAATGTCGACCTTCCCTTTAATTAAAAGGTAGAAGGTTTTATCTTTTTCACCTTCATCAACAATATTATGGCCGGCCGGAAACAAGACTAAATCCCCTGCTTCAACAAAGAGATTCATCACTTCTGGTGGAAAATCTTTAAATAAATTGGCGGATGCCACGAACTGAGATATTTCAACTCGCTTTTGAAGCTTATCAAAGTCATCTTTAAATTGTTCATCATTCATCAAAAGACCGAAAACATTCTCAGGCATTTCAAGATACACAATGTCATCACTGGCCGTGACGTTGGCCGTTCTCTTGGTTTTCTCAAAAATGGCCATCTCACCAAAAACAGTATTTTTCCCAAGATTAACAATGTGCTTGGTCCGCCCGGTCTTTTCCCGCACTGTGACGTCCACGCTTCCATCAATCAAAAAATAAACATCACGGCCTTCATCACCTTGAAGGATGAGATGGGATCCTTTTTTCTTGGTCTTAATGGTGGAATGTGCGATCAGAAATTCCAGGGCTTCTTCTTTAAACTGGTTAAACAGCATGTGATTTTTAAGGTTCACTTTAACTGTTTCGGCAGTAATGTCCTCGTGCTTGTAAACCTTGGTCCGTTGTCCCAACTTCATTAGGGGCAGAACTAGAGGAGAGAGAATATTTTTCAAGAGAGTATGGAACAAATCCACTAAGAGATAGCCAGTAATAAAAGTTAACAAACCCATGATGATCATGGCCGAATACTTACTTTGAGGCTGGCCAAGTTGAATCTGGTAGAAAAGTCCGGGGAAACTTTTGAAAATGATTTCAAAACTAAACAATGAAAAGCCTATGGCCCATCCAATTGCCAGAACAGAATAAGTCACATAACGAATCTCATCTGAAATTTTAGCGCCAGTATCTTTCCACAGGCCTGCCAATGTGCAGTTTTTAAGATACGGCATAATGTTCTTGAGCTGATTTTCCGCATAGAAGAAATAAAACAGTTTCGTTAAATCACTTCTACGGTAGGGATTCATTTCAATGAAGGTCAACAAAATTGCAAGAACTCCCAGATCATGTCGATAAGGTCTTATGGCAGGAACCATACTTAACCCTGAAAAACAAATCAGATATAAGAGAGCAGAGCAAATCCCATAAGAAATGATGACGCTTTTCTTGGGATGGGAATACAAGGAGTTATCATTAATACTAAGAGATAAAGAGTAAGGATAAAGCTTTACCCCTGCTCCATATAGTGAACCTGTTGAGAATAGAAGTAATGTCCCTTGTAAAAAGCTTTTCATGCTCATAAGAAGTGAACTCATCACAAAAAGACGCAAAAGTGCTTCGTCATAACCAAGTGGAGATTTTAGGAAGCGAGAGAGATTTAATCCAAGGAATGCCTGATAGTTAAAAATCAGGACAGCGCCAAGGGCGCATGCCATAGCAAAAAAGACCACATCATGAGGCCACTTAAAACTCAATTTATTAATCAACTTCAATTCAAATAATGCTCTATTGAGAATAGAAGCTTTTTGCTCATGGGGGCTTTTCTCTTCCTGAACAGCATCAAATTTATGATCCATGCCTTCAAGTAGATGAGCTTCACCTAATAATTTAATCGTTGTAATGATGGAATGAAAGCTCACTTGACCGTGCGAATGATAAAGCTCGGCCGAGATATCTTTTATACTGTACTCACCTGTCAAAAGCTCCAGGATAGGAGCATTCTCTTTAGGTAGAACGATCTGGGCCTTACTTTCCACATCCTCCACCACAATGGTCTTGTCCCCTTCATAAAGGTTACATGCTTTGAGGGAGGGCCTAAGTTGATCAAGTTTTATAGTGTTTGCCATCTGGAGGCTTATCGGCAGAAGCTGGATCAAATTTATGGATTTTATCTATCTGATTCTGCTCAGGTATTCCTATAATTCCAGGCTTAAAGACTGCTGTATCCTTAATTTTCTCTTATTATAGGCCTTGGTCATCGAAATATTCTTGTGACCAACAAAATCGGCAACCCGCTCAAGTGCGTGACCTTTATCCAGAAGCATCCCAATTACAGTGGATCTCGCAGAGTGAATGGTTATCTTTCCAGTGACACCTGTCTTCTTAGCATATTTTTTAATGATATAATTGAGTGACTTTGGATCCAGAGGCTTGTTGAGATTTCCTGTATGAGCATTTCTGGTAGGTCGAAAAATATAGTCTTCGGGCCCCATAGGATAATCCTGGGCTTCACACCATCTTAAGTAATTACCCAATGCTGTGAGAACTTTAGGGTTTAATGGAGTCACCATTTCCTGAGACCCCTTGGCCGTATAGCGGATAATAGTGAAGCCATTTTCTTCATCCAGACATTTAAATTGTAAATGAGAAACTTCACGGTGCCTCATACCGGTAGTGAAAAATAAACTCAGCACCGCTTTATGAAGCTTACCGGCACCTGTGCTCTCATCAATGGCGCTCAGAAGGTTAAAGACTTGCTCATCACTTAGATCCTGAGTCCTCACCTCTTTGGGAATACTGAACCGTTTAACCCGACTGACTGGATTTCTATCGATTAACTCCAAATCCATAAGGTAATCATAAAATGACCAGAGTGTGGCCAAAAGACGATTAACACTTCTTTGGGAGTAATCATCTCGCTGTAAAAAATCCTTAAAGGCCACAAGATGGGAATGCTCAACCTGGAGTTCATTCAAACCACGAAAACTCTGATCAATAAATTGAAGAAACTTTCTTAGATCCCTGGTGTAGGCGTCCCTGGTGTGTGGTGAAGAATAATTATGAATAAAACCATAATAGATTTTGTTCCTGTCAAATCTGGCACTCTGATCAATTTGAAATCCCGAAAATGGTTGAAGACTTTTGTGATTCATTTATTCTCCGGGTGATTCCTACTCCAATCAAGGCAGAAGGCCATAATGGCCCAGTCATTACGTGGTAAAAGTCGATAGAGGTCTTTAGCAGTAAACGCCTGGAGTTTAACCAATAAATGCACCTGATTGACGGCCTTTCTGACTTCCAGCTTTTCCCTAACGCTTAATTCGAGTTTTTGACCTTTTTCAACCTGACCGGAAAAGTTTTTAAGCACTCCTTCCACATTGCCTAGAGATTCTTTAATCAATTTCAATTGAGCTTCCTGACGTTTACCCATCTCCAGAAAGCGGTCGATGATAAAACGAATCTTACGACCTCTCCCTTGAATCTTTTTATCCTGAACCTGCAGACGATCTAAAAAGGAAACATATTTAGGAGCAAGACAAAGGGTAAAGTTCCGGGCCTTAAGATGATCTTCAAGTTTAGGGCGCCCTGGGGCCTTGACTTTTTTTCTCTCTATGGAAGTCGGCGTAAAATATTTTTCTATGATTTCTTCCGAGGTCGATTCACTCGACGCAGGCCTTATGTCGTTGTTTAAAATCTTCTTTAAAACATTCAAACTTCGAGAGGAATCACCCATGAAAACTCCAAAAACAAGGTATCTAAGACGAATAAAAATTTATGCGCGCCGTTCTCTCGCATAATTCCCCTTATGGGGTATAAAACCATAGTAATTAAATTGATCTAGTTTTAATAGTAAAATTGATCTAGTTTTATTTGGAAAAATAAACTCGCCACTTCTTGATTAAATTTGTCAAATTTAGAGAATCAAGAGACTGCCTTCAAATAATTCCAACATTCGGCGGGTTTCTTGGCCAATTAAGAGTTTTTCTAAGGACCCTGCGTGATGTCTTTTCATGACCGCAAAGCTGGTGTGATCACCTTCGAGAATTGAGTTCAGGTGATATGCCAGTTGTTTTTCAATGGTGATTTCAACTTTGATTTGAGCATGAGAATCTGCAGGAAGAAGATTTTTTATGAGACTCCGGGTATTGTGCAAAACTTCCTCTTTTTGCTCCTCACTTAAACTTAAAAGCCTGGTTGAAAAAGAAAGTTTTCCTAATCCTAAAAAATGGGTCATCACATCTTTAAATAGTGCCACAATTTCAAGCTTGGAAGAAAATAACCGGGCCAGCTCGTGAGAGACCTGAATAATCTCTTCCAAAGGATTCGTTGGATCAATGAGGCCTGCAATACGTTCAAAACTCACAGGTCTTTTAGTCACCAATACTGGCACAGGGGAAGCGGCCACCATTTTCTCAGCAAGACTTCCTAAATGGAAGGGAGTGTTCGTTATACCTTTATGGCCCATAATGAGGAGGTCAATGTGTTTGTCCTTAATCATTTCCTGAATAGAAGCATAAACCATTCCCATAGTGACATGTACCTCGCCACTCAAACCAACCTTGGCCATTCTATTTTCGAGTTCTTTTTCGGAAACTTTCAAAACTTCCACATCAAATTTTTCATCCATATAATGAGGAAGAAAATCTACCGAGGGTGACTGCCACTGAATGGGAACCTCTGCAACGTGAAGGACATGTACCGTTGCTCTGGTTTTAACACGTAGTTCCTCAGCAGCTTTTAAAGCAAAATCGGAGTAAAGAGAGAAGTCGGAACAAACAAGAATATTCGGTTCGGCCCACATCATAACCTCACAGGAAAGGGGGGATTTGCCCCCCTTTTCTTATCTTACGATTTAAGAACTGGTATTTTTTTAGTCTTTTGCCCACTAGGTTTAACTTTATCCATTTCAATTTTTAGAATCCCATCTTTATAGGATGCTTTTACTGAATCGGGGTTGATTTCATCTTCCAGGGGAATTGTTCGATAAAAACTTCCGTAGCTAAACTCAGATTTATAGAAATCTTTTTCGTCCACAGTGTTTTCTGATTTTCTCTCGCCTTCCAGGATCAGATTATTGTCTCGTAAAGTCACATTGATATCATCTTCCTTGATACCAGGAACTTCCGCAAAAACGGTGTAGTTTTTATCTTTCTCCTTAACTTCAATTTTAGGGGAAAATTTATCTAGTCCACCGAAATCGAAATCACCCAGATTACGGTTAAAGCGATCAAACAAGCTGTTCATTTCCTGCTGCCATAAGGACATGGGATTTTGGTTTCTTGTAGCAGGGGCCTGATTCTTAAAGAGTGACATATAAACCTCCTGGTTTTAAATTATTACCTTCAAAAAAATGATAGTTCCAAAAAGAGATATTAAAAATGAACTCTTTTGCATCTCCAGTTAAGATTTTGAAAATGTCTAAACTAAGCTGGTGAGGTATCTTCTTCCACATGCACGCCTGATTTTTTCAAACGCTGAATGATCTGTTTGGTATTAACAGGATCAGAATCTACAAAACGAGTTAAAGAGAAATCATAGATGACTTCAAAGCCTAACAGAGCAGCATCGTGTGCTGACCAGTTGACACAATAGTCCCCTGCAAGACCCACAACATACAAAGTATTGATACTCTTTTCTCTCAAGTAACCGGCCAGGCCAGTCGAGCGTCCGTCATTTTCTTGAAAAGCGGAATAACTATCACAATCAAGTCTTTTACCTTTTCTTAAAATAAGATCGGCCTTATCCACAGGTAAACGCGGGTCAAATCCCCAACCGACGGTTCCTGGCACACAGTGATCAGGCCAGAGAACCTGCTGATGTAGTGGTATTGAAAGTAAGTAGTTTTTCAAACAATCCTTTGAAAAGAGTGATTCAAAATTCGAATTATTTAAATCATCCAACGAAAGAATGTCATAAGGTTTTTTACCTTTATGAGAACTAGCAAAAGAGATATGTCCATAGGGGTGAGAATCTTGAGATAATACGATTGTTTTGAATTTATGCATCAATTCGCAAATCCCCTCAACTATTTGATCACCTCCGGGGACAGGTAAGGTCCCACCAGGTTGAAAATCAATCTGCTGATCCACCACAATAAGAGCAGCACTCAAAGACTCAGGATTCATCAATGGGTTCTGGGGCATAACATCGTCTCCCTGTGACTTCTTCTCCTATAGGATTTAGGCTAGAAATCTACCATGGGAAAGTCACCTCTATTTACAGATTTTTATGAATTAACCATGGCGAGTGCCTATTACCAGACACATAAAAAAGATGAGAATTCTGTTTTTGAATTATTTTTTAGAAAGTGTCCATTCGGAGGAGAATTTGCTGTTGTTGCAGGCCATGATCAGATTAAAGAAGCACTTGAAAATTTTAGTTTTAAAAAAGATGAGTTAACATATCTAAAAAAACAGCCTGTTTTTTCTCATTCAGACCCAGCATTTTTTAAATTTCTGGAAAATCTTGATCTTGATGATGTAGAAATATACGGGTTTCCCGAAGGCTCAATCGTTTTTCCTCATGAACCCCTGATTCAAGTCCGAGGACCTTTAATTAAAGTCCAGTTATTAGAAAGCATGCTGCTCAATCATTTAAATTTTGCCACTCTGATAGCAACTCTGGCACGAAGATCATGGTTGATAGCAGAAGGGAAAGCTTTAGTCGAATTTGGAATGCGGCGGGCACAAGGTCCCAATGGCGCCATGATGGCCACGAGATCCAGTTACATTGGAGGTTTTTCGGCCACATCCAATAGTCTTGCTGGCTATAAATATCACATTCCGGTAGTCGGAACGATGGCCCATTCATTTGTACAAAGTTTTTTCGAAATAAGACCTGAGTCTTTAGAATGGAATGGCCATTCGATAGTCCCACAGTTGGAACAAATTAAACTAGAAGATGGGTTATCAACCAATGAAGGAGAGTTAGGAGCATTTATTGCTTATGCAAAACTTTTTCCGGATACTGCCACACTCTTAGTCGACACTTATAATTCCTTAAACAGTGGAATCCCAAATGCACTGAGAGTGTTTAAACTATTAAGAGCATTTGGACATAGACCATACGGAATCAGGCTTGATTCTGGAGATATGGCCTATCTATCCATAGAGGCAAGAAAGATGCTGGATTCGGCAAATTTTAAGGAAATAAAAATTTTCTCTTCAAATGAAATAGATGAAAAGATTATCCTGGCCTTGAATGAACAAGGGGCAAAAATTGATGCATACGGAATCGGAACAAAACTTGTCACCTCGGCCATGGATCCCTCCTTAGGTGGAGTCTATAAATTGGTTGAAATAAATGGCAGGCCAAGAATCAAAATATCCGATCAACCAACAAAAAGAACAATTCCTGCCAGCAAAAGAATATATCGTATATCTGGAAAGGATAAAACTTATCTCATGGACATTCTCACTCATGAAAATGAAACACCTCCGAAGCCAGGAGAAAAGCTCTTGGTTCACCATCCATTTTTTGACCAAATGAAGGCCGAGGTCATCCCATCACATGTGGAGCAAATGTTAAGACCCCTTTTCATCAAAGGACAATGGAAAGGAGAAACCAATCTTGAGTATACGAGGGAATGGAGTTTGCAAGAAATGAAGAAGATGAGAGCGGATATTATCCGACACCAAAACCCAACCCCCTATAAAGTTGCTGTCTCACATGACCTGAAGCAACTTATGGATAAAATTTATTCAAAAGAAATGGGTACCACCATTTTACGCTAATGAGTTCATTCATTGCCGCGTTTCCATTTTCTATTCTAAATTTTTATCAGATTTAACCAACAGACCTAGTCTTTCTCGGTAACGCCAGTTAGTTTTTAGAAGATTAAAACTCTCATGGAGCAGAGATGTTACTCAAAATAATTACAACTATACTGCTAATCAGTACTTATTTTCCTCCCCAAGCTCAGGCAGGCATGGAATCCGCCTATCGAAACCCAAATATCCCCTATGAATTTTATGAAAAAAGGGCCTATAGGTACCTAAACAGGAACTCAGGCCCCAACAATAAATTCGTCATCAAAAATACCCCCTTAAACAAAGCAAAAAAATTCACCGAAGTGGATTTGCCTGATATTACCCGCTGGAAATCAACTCTCTTACAAACAAGATTTGAAAAACTTCGTGACACGAGATTTATTTCAATCAATGGAGAGGAAAGAAGACCATCATGGATTTATCCGGATGATGGTTGTTATGCGCGAGCTGCGATGGTTAGCCGCAATGTCTTTCGCTGGTTTTATCCACAAACAAAAAAAGTATTTGCCTTCGGTAGTCTTAGAGTGAAGACGCCTAACTCACCCAGAGGTAAAGTGAGTTGGTGGTATCATGTGGCCCCAATCGTTCAAGTAGAAGACAAAAAATACGTCCTTGATCCGGCAATAGAGCCTTCTCGTCCATTAGAACTTTCTGAATGGATATCGCGCATGGGAAGACCTGAAAAAATTAAAGTTTCAATCTGTGCCTCGGGCACCTATTCACCTGGTGATCACTGCGAGAAAAAAACTGATGGTTTAGAATTAAGGGCCGAAAAAGCGCAAAAAGCATACTTGCTTAAAGAAGAAGCACGTATAAGAAAGCTAGGAAGACAAGTTGAAGCTGAATTAGGAGATGCTCCCCCATGGTTATAAAATCTTTTCCTCTCATTTACCTGCTCGGCTCAACTCTTCTATGGTCTTGTGGTAAAGAAGATAAAAAACATTTACCCCCACCACATGAAGCTCAAGAAGAGCGGCCAAATGAAGAAGGCCTTAAGACTGGAAGTTATCGGATCATCCTGTCCCCTTTAAACAACCAGGCCTTTAAACACTTATCCAATGGAACAGGCAATATTGAGACTCTGAATGAAGGCATGGCCCTTCAAATTAAAATGGTTGGAACACCAGCGGAGGTAACCCACCATCAATACCTGCATGATGGGAAGAGTTGTCCGGAAGAAGATCATGATATCAATAAGGATGGCCTGATAGATGCGGATGAAGTGATTAAGTTTTCTGGTAAAAGGCTAATGGATCTAGATGCTGACTTGAATTCACAAGACCCGCTTAATCAGGAGTTCCCGCGGGCCGATCGATCCGGTCACTATATGTATACAGAAATGGTCAAACTTGAGGTTTTAGATTTTGATCCTCAGGAAAAAGTAATTATTGTCTATGGAGTTCCAGCAAAAACGCCCTTGCCTGAGACGATTGAAACCTTGAATGAGCTCTCATCTCAAGAAAGCCTTCCGATTGCTTGCGGAAAAATCATGAAGGTGCCGGAAGAAGAATAAAAAAGGCCAGGTAGAACCTGGCCCAAAATACATTGTTACTTGATTTTGTTTTTAGCTTTCTCTTTCTTTTTATCCTGCTTTTCCTTGGTAGTAAGCTTCGGCTTGCCTTTCGCCTTACCTTTATCTTGTCCACCTTCTCCGCGCGCCATGAGAAACTCCTTATTTTAATATTCCTCTAGAAGCCAAGTATACATCAAGTTTTATATGAAAGATGTTAATTTATCGGGTTAATTTACTCGGGTTATATAAACCAGGACAAGCGTGATGGTTTTTATGAAAATAACCACCGGAAGTCACAATGTTCATTCCTTTAAAAAACAAATTATCATTATGATTATAAATTGTCCCGTCCCCACGATCTTCTTGATGAGAGATGTAGTTTAAATGAGCAAACCCAAAGAAATAGGCCAGATACGAGGGAATGAAGAATAACAAAAAGCTGGCAGGCCCAAATAAATAAAACCAGAAGACAAGCTTCAATACTGCAGCAATGTGAAAGAAGAAAATCTGAAATTTTACATTCTTCATTGAAGAAACAGTTTTACCATGATGTTTGTAATACAGATTCTCAATGCAGGAAATGGTTTTTCTTCGAGAAGAAACAATAAACTCAAAAAACTTCAGCCCTTGCGGAGGGTGTGGATCCAATAAAGGATCATCTGTATGAATATGATGAAGCATATGCCCCACCCTAAAACAGCGCAAATCTTCCAGACTCAAACTTGCGGTAAGTTCTCCGATTAATCGATTAAGATAACGGGGTTTGATATTACCATGACTAGCATTATGAAAGGCAGTCGCACTGACTAACCCTAAAATGAGTCCCAATGGAATCAATAACAACGAAAGCACAGAAAAGTTTACTTCCACCAAGGGTTTAAAGCTCAGGAGTAAAAGAATCAAAAAACTAAAAAGAACAATATTAACCCCAAAAGATTTAAGCAAATAATAGGGATCTTTCTTAAAACCATTCATAACTGAATCCCGACAGATCTTTGATTAGTAATATAAACCTTATCTTCCAGAATCCTGATTTTTGCCGGATTAAAGGCCCCTGGTTTTAAATGGTGACTTTTGTGAAAATAGCCGCCAAAAGAAACAATATTAATAAATTGGTAATAAAAATTATGGTTAAGATTAAGGATTTCTGAACTTCCATCAGAACGCTCCTTATGGGCCGCAAAATTAATATGGGCAAAAACAAAGATATTAGCGAAATAAACAGGTAAATAGACCAATAAGAAATACTTGGGACCTAATAGAAATAACCAAAATAAAGTTCTGGCCACCAGACAGAGATTAAAAAGAACTAGCTGTGCTTTAATATTTAATTCCGTCTGTGAATTTTTTCCATAATTTCTATAATAGGCCCGCTCCACAACGACCAGGGTGGATTTAATTGGCGAGATGACAAAACGTAAAAAGCTTTGTCCTTGAGGAGGATGAGGATCCATCAGAGGATCATCAGGATGAATATGATGAAACATGTGCGCCAAGGCGAATCCGCGAAAGCCATAGAGCATAAAAGTACCGCAGAGTTCACCCACCACTAAATTTAACAGTCTGGGTTTTATATTGTTATGAGCGCAGTTATGCATGATGCTGGAAGGTAAACCACATAAGAACACCGGCAAAAGGATAAGCCAAAAATCATAGGAGCTAAATTGAAAATCAAAGCTTAATCCCCTCACTGAAAAAATCGCATAATCAATACCAATAAAAAGGAATAACGAAAACAGACAATAAAGAAGCAAATAATGGGGATTAACTTTAAATTTATTCATGCCGATTTCTCCCAATGATTGAGAGTATTTAAAATGTTTCTATTCACTTGATCAAACCGAGTGCGCATAACCCAATGACCACCATCCAAGATGCGGACAGCTCCCGCAATATAGAACTGATCCACTTCATTCAGATTGGGAATGTTTAAGAAAGCATCATCTTTTCCCCAGATAAAAAGCGCGGGGATAGCTAATTGACGGGGTTTCTTTCCAATGATTTTAAGTGCATCTCTAAAGAGATTCTTATAGAGGGTGATGGTACTGAGGACTCGGTTATCATTATTTCTTAATTCATCATGCAAAGGTAGAAGAGATTGATCATAGGCCGTTTTTAAAAAATAACCAGGCAAGACTTTAAAAACCAGGTATCTGACAAAAGCTAATTGAAATAAAAACGCATAGTAGGATTTAACCCATTGGGTAAACTGAAATTTCCGACTGACAAATTGCTCAAGTCCCATTCCGTTAAGAAAAATAAGTCCATTAATATCTTGTTCTGAATCTTTGGCAAAGGCTTCGGCAAGGAAAGCTCCCAAATCATGAGCAATGATATATACTTTTTGGGACTGAGATACCCTAACCTTATTCAGTATCTGGCATAAATCCTTCTTCAACTCCTCAGTCCTGATTCTTTCACTGGAAACAGTATTACCGTTTAATGTCCCCGGCATGAAGGGGGCCACGACATGAAAGTGATCCTTAAGAGTCGTGATTTGTAGATTCCATCCAAAAGCATTATCCGGAAAACCATGCAATAGAAGAAGCACAGATGCATTCTGCTGAGACGACTCTTCGTCAATATAATGAATCACTTCCCCATTTCTTGTGATGGAATCGATACAATACACTAAGAAGCCCCTTTTAAATAATGAAGGGGTATTTTCTTAGCACCAAATCTTTCCAGCATATGCCGGATATGTTGATGTTCAGACAAGTGAAGCATGTTTTTGATATAAGGTGCAGTAGTAAAAAGGTGATGAATTATTGAGAACGAACTTCGATCTCTTAAAAAAGGTTCAAGCTCAGAAAGCACTTTGAAAAAATGATGGGCAGAACTTAATTTTTTAAAGTTTTTAACCTTGAATAACTGATTAAATGTCCAGGTAATATTTAAAACTTCGGCCAGGATGAAATCAAGTTTTTTTAATACTATGGTATGCGGGACACGAGCAAATTCACTATTAATTTGAAGCATAATTGAAGCATAACTTTTGTGCCTGATTTCTTCTTCATAATGCGCCTTATGAAGATCATAATAAAGAGGGTCAATCTCTGAACGACTCTTTCTCATATGATCAAAAATAAGGATTGATTCTTCTTCTACAGCAGCAATCAACCACCAAATGGCCATACCGCCTGCCATAGAGTTTAAATGATAAATCTTGCTGGACAGGGTCTTATCCGAACTTGGCAAAAGCTCTTTGAGATCATTTGGATCAACATTTACTTTCCCAGCAAACAAATCAATATAGCGCTTAAATCCGGCGGAATGTTTTTTCTCATCTTCATAAAAAAGCTCACCCATTTCATGAATCTCAGGGTTAACCGGAAATTTCCTCAGGATATTTTCCCAGGTGGGACCTTTTAAACGAAAGGCCACTTCTTCCAATTCAGAAATAGTCGCAGCTACCACCAGACCTATAAATTGTGAAATGACTAATCTTTGTTCTTCAGTGGCCTTGGGAAAAAGGATTGCATTGTGGTCGAGAGGCAAGAAAGATTTATTTAGATCAATTGATTTTGACCAGTCTAAATCAAGACTGAAATCAATTCCTTGTGCTCTTTGAACAAAAAGAAGTCTCGCGATCTTCTCTTCATCATAAATGTCTATGGTGGCCATAAAGGATTAAAGAGCAAGAAAGATGCCAGTCAGAAGGCTTTAGAATAATAGGGAGCGAGTGTTTTTCAGGATGGAATGTATTTGTCGACTGTCAAAAGATTGGTCAATTTACTTAAGTACCAATCGGAAGTTTTAAAATGAAGGTTGTCGTTGGAGCTGTTGTATCATACTCAAGCAGACCACCGTGGCCTTTGGCAATAGAGCTACAAATACTTAACCCAAGACCGGTCCCCTTGCCGACATCTTTCGTCGTGAAAAAAGGCTCCATTACCTTCTCAATCAGGTCTTTATCTAAAGGTCCACCGGAGTCCGAGAATTTGATAAAACAGTACCCCTCTACTGTTTCTACAGATACTCGTATCCATTTATCCTTTTGACCTTCAAGAGCATCAATTGAATTTGAAAACAGATTATAAATGATTTGCGAAATTTCAGTAGCTCGACAAAAGACTTTTATTTCATTTTCCTGATCATTAAAAATAAATTCAATATTTTCGCTCTTTAGTCGACTGGCAAGGAACTCATGGGCCTGAAGAATGATCATTTGAAGAGAGACCAGTTGCTTCGATTCACGACTGCCATCTCCGGTGATACTTCTTAAGGCCTTAACGATATTGGAAATTCTAATCACCTGCCGATCGATGATGCTTACACTGTTAATAATCTCTTCTTGACTTAAATGTCTGGATGTTTGCTTCTGGAGCATGTGAGTACTGCCTGCAATAATGGCCAAAGGGTTATTTATTTCATGCGCCACACCTGCTGCCATTCGGCCCAGAGCAGATAATTTCGCTGTATGTAAGCTCCGGAGCCTTTCTTGCTCAATCTCTTTGTCGAATTTTTCTGCATACTCCACGACTCGATACTTGAAGGTTAAAAATGACCAAACGCTGGTTGTAGTAAGAATGGAGACAGTCAGCATTAAAAAGATAATAAAACCCACACCTTCAACCCCAACAGAGTAATCAAATCCTGTATAAGTTTTAGGCAAAAAATAGCTTGAAGCAACAAGAGTCAGAACCCCGCATGACCAAAGTACACCCATCGATATAAAGATGGGATTCTCAAATGTTTTTGAAGTTTTACTTTCATTACTAGTCACAGTTTCTTGTTCCTCATGTATAATTCCATGGTGAGCTACATCAAATCATTAGAGCGTGATATTCAACTTCAAAGAATTGTTACCCTAACATCCTTGGGAACTCTTCTTCATTGGTACTGCTTTTATGCTCTTTCGTCCATCTTGCCCTACATATTTAGCACCCACTTAAAAATAGTCGCCAACGGTGTTAATTTAATGAGTTGGTTTGCAATAGTGCTTGGTTTTTTTATTCGTCCTATCGGTACGATATTACTCGCTCCCAGGATTGATTTACTAGGAAGGAAATCGGTCTTTACTTCCTCCCTCAATTTACTTTCCTTAAGTGTTTTTATCATCCTTCTATTTCCCTTTGATAGTGCACCAGTAGGCCTCTCCATTACCATGATTTTGATCAGTCGTTTGCTTCAAGGTGTTGCCATCTCCATGGAATATGGCGCTGCCATTAGCTATATTTATGAATCAGTCCCTCAGGAAAAAACCGGTTTCTTTACCGGTATTTTACAACTCACGGCACCTATTGGTGTCCTGGGATCAGAGCTCATGATTCTGGTTTCATCACAAATGGTTAGTGAAGAGATATATCATCTATGGTTTTGGAAATTTCCATTATTCTTTGGAATGGTTTTATTCTTTCTATCCAATCGGATCAGAAAGGATCTGCCAGAATCACCTGTCTATGAATTAATGAAAAAGCGAAAAGAGCTGAGCATTGAACCTTTAAAGGAAATCTTCAGGTCCAAGGTTATAAAAAAAGATATTCTACTTGCCCTTTTTTCAATTACCGCGGCCCAAGGGGCAAGTTTTTATCTCATGCATAGCTTTATTAGAAACTATCTCTCACTTACCTTTTCTGAAAGTAATCATTTCGTCATGTTTTTTATGATTGCTATCATGACTGTCTCATGGCCTGCTGCTATCTTCTTCGCTAAACAAAGCGACAAGACCAGTCCAAAAGTTCTTTTCCTTAGGTTATTAATTGCCAACTTCATTCTGATCCCGGTGTTCTTTTTACTTTTTGAGATATCAAAGATTAAAGGTCCAGGTGCATGGGCAGTCTTTGTTCCCATCGCTATTCTTTACATGGGTAGCCTGTCGCTCTATGGGGTAACAGGTAAGTTACTGGCAGACATGTTTCCACCTCGTTTGAGGGGAACATCCATCTCTATTCCCTACCACATCGGCAATGGTATTTTCGGAGGCCTTATCCCAGTTCTCACCAGTATGACTTTTCAAAAGAAAAGCGATGCCCCATGGCCGGTATTAATTTACGTGTGCGCTCTCTTACTTATCGCGATCTTAATTAATTTGTTCTCAATAAATAGATTGAAATCCAGAGAATCTATTTAACACATATTCTTGCACTTCGTGAACGATACAAAGGAGGTACACCGCTCTGTTGCTCCATGTATGTTATAAAAACATTAGATGAAATATAACCTGCTAAGCAATTAGCAGGAATGCAGGAATCTAAAACAAGCAGATGTGTCCCAGAGCAAACATTCACAATAACACTTGTTATAGGATTCCCTGCTAAACCGGCCCAGCCAGTTCCGTTGCAAAATTGGATAGTGCCGCTGTTATACCTCATGGCACCAGCTGTCCCTGCATTACAAGGTAGCCCAGTGTTACCAATTTTTGCCTCTCCAGCAACATCAAGCTTGGCAGTAGGATTAGCATCCCCAATCCCTACATTACCTGCCCCGGTAACTGTTAGTTTTGATACGTTATTCTGGACCACATTCAAGAGATGAGTCCCATTACTGCTTAAAGAAGACCCATCCTTTTGAAGAACATAAATCCCAGAGTTGCCGTATGAGATATCTGTGCCCCCTATAAATGCAGCAGTTGTATTTGTAAGACCAACCATTGATTTTTGAACTTCAAAATCATAAACAGGAGATATGACTCCAACGCCTACTTTCCCACTATTGTAGTAGATATCTGTATTATTTGATGAGTACATCCAGATATTATCTGAATTATGACTTAGGGCCACACAACTCAGTATTCTGCCTGATCCATCGATCTCAACCTTTAAAGGTATTCTTTTACTGACATTCTTATTTAAAGCGCTATTACCTTTATCAAAGCCAATCACCAGATGAGTAGTCCTTAAGGCCGCAACACTTACGTCACTGGTTGCATCAGATAATGAATATGATTTTATCTTCAGTCGTCTTTGGCCATAAACCATGCTTGGATCGGCAGAGACCGTTTTAAAATTATCTTTAAACATACCACTACTAATATCTTTCAATTGAGCTACAGCGTTAGTTTCATTAGTAGCAATTTTATTTTTAAAAGTTTCTGTGCAATTTACGGGATTTGAAAGTACCCCTTGAATTCCTTGAACGACTGTGAGGATATCAGATGATGCTTCCAGAGTTGAAACGCTCTTCTGAGAGTTCGAACTTAACTCCATAATAATCAAACTAAGCCCACCTAAAATACCTGCCGCAATCAAGACCTCGACAAGTCCCATCCCTTTTTGATTCATTAATTCACCTTAACGAGTAGTTAGAAGACTAAAAGTTTAATAAGTGATTGAATTTTTAACAATAAGCAATGGGAAGGTAGGTAAGAGATAGCGTAACAAGATGATGCTACTGATTAATATCATAAGAATGGGACCAATTTAAAATTGATCCCATTGAACTTTAGAAAACGTTTACGTTTGCACTGATAGCAATATTGGTTCTATCAGAACGAATGTCACTTGGGATATATTGAATATTTGGATAAAGGAAAACGTCACGACTTAAAGAGATACCTAATCCTACAGATTGATAAACTTTACGTTTAACCCAAGTATCACTTTCTAAATTTCTTGTTTGCTCATAAACCCAAGTACCAAAGACTGTGCGAACATTAAAAGTATCATTAATGACATATTCAGCAGCAGGGTAAATACCAAGGACATTCTTTGCAATTTTACTATTGTTTTTAGGATCCTCTACTTCATAGGTATAAAAGACACCTTGAGTGGCGATACCAAAAGAAAAGCCGTTACCCCATTCTTTCATTAAAGTTTGAGATAAGAGCCAAGATGATCGATAACCGACATCATGCTGTTGGTTATTGGTGATTAAAGTTGGAGTAAAGTTAGTTACTGATTGAAGACCAAAAACTTTATCCAGATGAAGATATTTCAAAAGTGGATCATTGATATTCAACTTTCTATTTGTATCTTTAAAACTTTTCTTTAACTTCGGGTCATTAGTGACAATTCTGTCATGGAAGGGAGTTGTTATAAAAAAACCAGTACTAGCAGTAATGGAATCTAAGGCAGTTAGACGATATCTAATACCAACTGTCCCAGTGAAGTTTTGGAGTGAAAGAGCATCGGCCCCGGCCACAATGTTCGGACGATTTGGCTTTAAGGGATCAGCAACCGATCCGCCTTGATAGTTAAAATAAAGAGAGCCACTCCACTTGGAAAGTGATCCCGAATCTGCTCTTAAGCGACGATTCGTTATCACTTGATCAGCTTCATCTTCACTTTTATCCTCTGAACCGATTTGAATGCTGACCGGCTTACTCTTAGAAGTTTGTTCTTCAGTTGTTGTTTTAGTTTCCGACCAGGCAAACGAGCTTATTAGCAAAGTCGTAGCGATAAATAATTTCATCAAAGTTTTTCCTTTTGAAAAGTTCCTATGGTGCAAAATTTTTCAAAATTCTTGCATGAAAAAACCTATTTGTTAACTCAATGAATAGCTCGCAACTAGCTTAAAAGACGTTTTCGGTTAATTTTTTTTAATCCACTAATAAGATGCACTGCGCCATTTCTTAGAGGCTAAAATCCTAAGTTCACCATTCTCAATATTAAACGACATATTGTCTTTCATTGAACCTAGGAAAGTCATCTTGAAGGAATCGTTCGTCATCACCCTAAAAGAAGACATATCCGCAAAAACAGATAATTCTTTATTTTCGATCACAACATTGCTTGATGGAATAAATGTAAATCGACAGGCCACCTTATTAATGTCCCTGGCACATCCAAGAGTTATGTCACCATTTTCCGACTCTAAAATGAGTTCCTGACCGGCATTAAAATAGTTCATAAAATCATGAAGCCTTGAATTTAAGCCTCGTTCATTAATCAGAATATTCACTTTTGTAGGTGTATAAAAAAAGGCGATGGAATCTCTTGAGGCCATAGCAGAAACCGAAAAGAAGAAAAGACTGGCGAGTATGAGATATATTTTCATTAATAGTCCTTGAAGTAGAATGATTCGGACTATTTTATGAATGAATGTTTAACTTAGACAAGCTTTTACGGCCGTAGTTTCTCTAGCGAAGAATCAATCCATTTGAAGATTAACTCTTTCTCCTGATCTGTAACCGAGGAGTCTTCATGAAAAATCCGGTAATACCAAGGCGGCATAGAATCATTTTGAATTGTCTTCTTTAAGGCCTCAAGATCCTTGATCGGAGTCTCATGCCCCTTAAATGGAAATCCTTCCGTCATATCAAGGTGTCCGAGGGCCTCTTTAATATGGTCATTGATAATCTGTTTCGCTCCAGGAAGCTTGTAATACCAAGGGTAATTCGTTTTCAATGAATGACAGTTAAAGCACTTCGCTTGAAATATCGGTTCCACTTGTCTTATATAGTCATCATTGACTTGCTTATAAATATCTATAAAAGCATCTTTACTTGGCAGTATGACTGTCTCTTCACGATGAACTTTTCCCCCATGTGAATAACACAATGATGGAATTGTAAAAAATAAAATTAAATTGAGTATCCTCATACTAAAAATTCATATAACTCTCAACATTCCCTTTTTCATCAAAGGCAAGGACATCATAAGCCTCTTTATAACTTCCTTCCATTCCAGGTGACCCCATGGGCATACCAGGAACAGCGATACCTTTAATGGCAGGCCTTTCAGAAAGAAGTTTTTTGATTGCTGTTGCTGGCACATGGCCCTCTACGATATAACCATCAATGACTGCTGTATGGCAGGAGGCCATATTCATAGGCAGCTTTAAATGGTGCTTAACTTCAGTGACATCTTCCATGAATTCAGATTTAACCGAATAACCATTCTCTTCAAGATGTTTCACCCATTTTTTACAGCAACCGCAGGTCCTTGATTGATATACCACAATCTCTTTTGCAGAAACTTTATTGGAAGCAAAATAAACCATTCCAAAACCAGCAGCAGCGAGGAAAAAACTTAACCCGATAATCCCTTTTTTCATAAAGGCTCCTTTTAGGTTATGACGAAAGGGGTAATACTTTTGTGACAAAATATTTTATGCTTCAAAATCTAATGTCAATTGAACTTTAATTCATTATTATAGGGCATGATTCAAGTCATTATAATAAGTACTGCATTTTTAGCTTCAATTCTTACTTTCTTTTCAGGCTTTGGTCTCGGCACCATCATGCTTCCAGCATTTGCCCTTTTTTTTCCCATTTCTACTGCCATCGTCATGACAGGAATCGTTCATTTCATAAATGGTATTTTCAAAGTCTTAGTAGTCATTAGACATATTCACTTTCCTACTCTTTGGAGATTTGGATTGCTGGCAATACCTTCTGCTTTTCTGGGGGCCTGGATTATGACTAATATTGAAGATCAATCTTCTCTCCTTAGTTATACCATTTTTGATAGGGAATATTTCATTACTCCTTTAAAGCTCATCGTGGGACTACTCATGATGATTTTTTCGATTATAGAGACTTTCCCTAAACTTAAAAATATATCCATCTCTCCAAAGTACCTTCCCATTGGTGGAGCATTAAGTGGATTTTTTGGCGGGTTAACAGGTCATCAAGGAGCATTCAGATCAATGTTCTTAATTCGAGCGGGCCTTAGTAAAGAACAGTTTATAGCTACGGGCTCAGCTTTTTCATTTTTTGTAGATCTAACAAGAATATCGGTTTATTTAAAAAATATTTCTAAGATAGAAATAGGCAATAACGCTTTACTCCTTTCATTGACCACTTTGGCAGCACTTTCTGGAGTGATTATTGGGAATCGTCTTCTTAAAAAAGTTGACATGAAGTCTATCCGTTTCATTGTGGGGTCAGCCATATTAATTCTAGGATTGCTCATAACTCTTGGAATTGTTTAATTTCTAAAACCCTCGAATCTATGACCTGAATCATAGTTTAAAAAGAAAATCCGTATTACTATATTACAATACAGCAATATAACCTGTTCAGGAGTCTTTTATGGCCGATTTTCCACACATCTACACAACAACCGCTCAGGGAACAACAGCGACAGTATTAAATCTCAAGTCCGAAAATTTACCTGATCTCGACGTTGCCCCTCCTACCCAGTTTGGTGGACCTGAGGGTTACTGGAATCCAGAGGCCTTCTTTAGCGCCGCAGTCTCAACTTGTTTTATTCTAACTTTCAAATCACTTGCTCGGGCAATGAAACTTGAATGGTCTGAAATAAAAGTCGACGCTGATGCCTACTTGGATAAACAGGGTTCAAAAATGAGTTTTACTAAAGTGGATATCTTCGTTACTCTCCGAGTTCCTTCGGGAGAGAGTCCTGATCCCTATCTAAAAGCTCTCAAAAAGGCAGAAGAGAATTGTTTAATTACAAATTCCATCACATCAGATATTCACCTTCATCCAGTGATTCAATCGGAATAAAAAATTATGAGTAAATCAAAGCGCCCTCTTTGGATTAGTATCGCCTCAATCGTCACCATATTATTTGGCCTTATGACCATTAAGGAAGGTGGGACAGTTTTATTCACCGAAGAAGGTAAGCAGGGGGCCGGAAACTACGTTCCTTTTGTACTTTGGTTCAATTTTATTGCAGGGTTTGCTTATGTCGCAGCAGGAATCACCTTATATACACTAAAGAGTTTTGCTCGCCCCTTGGTGTTTGTGATTGCTGCTTCAACATCAATTGTTTTTATTCTTTTTGGAGGCCACATACTAAGCGGTGGGGCCTATGAGATGAGAACTGTGATCGCAATGACAATCCGATCAAGTCTGTGGATATTCATTGCAATCGCATTACTTCGCTCCAAAAATAACTAATCTGGAAGTTCTTCTCCTGGAACCAAAAGATCTTCCAGGAAAAAAGCGGCCAACTCGGATCGACCGCTCAAACCAGACTTAGCATAAATACTTCCAGACTGGGCCCTGGCAGTCTTCTCAGTAGTGTGCCTTATGTCAGCAATCTCTTTGAGGCTTAGACCTTTAAGTAATAAAAAAGCTACTTCTTTCTCAGAAGAAGTGAGATTCCATTGAGTGAGCTGTAAATCCACTGCCATACTTAAACCCTCTAAATACTTTCTGGCCTGCACTCTCCATTTTTCTGCCTCGACTTTAAGATCAAGAGCGTTGTTAATTTCATGTTTCAATTTCTGACGTAGAATGAACTGCCCTCGCAGAAGAAAGAAAAGGCCAACCACTGCAGAGAACGCAACGAAACCTTCACTGACAAGATGAAATAAATCCGCACCTCGCTTATAGTCAGAAATCATATCAAAGCTCATCAGTAACGCTATACCGAACATAACAGCGGCCAGAAGGGTCCTTTCAGTCAAACTCATTTAATCATCCTCTTCTTGTTCACCAAGTTGCAAAGAACTTCCAAAAATCTCAAGTTTGCCACTTTCAGAATCAAAACCATTTAAAAGCTGATAACCAAAAATCCCAGTGCATACCACAAGGATGAGCGCTACCAAAATGTAGTTTTTCTTAATACCATCAACTTCAAGATCCTGCTTCATTCCATGAATCATACTAAGACCAATATTGTCTTTATGCCTGATTGTATGAAAGAAGATTCCCAAAACATGTCCAATGGATACCAGAAGAAAAAGATTCGCAAACAGCTCATGGATTTCTTCCACAAATTCTTTGTTTATTTTCTGGACCATCATAACACCTGTTATAGCAAGACCCAGAGATAAACCCATCATGATTAGCGCGGCCCAACTAGAAGCAGGATTGTGGCCTGCAGTACGTTCAGTATTGCCACTAACCATCTGTTTGAAATAACCAACAAGTTTTCTTGGTGCCAACTGAAAGGAAGAGAACTTAGCATATGGACTTCCAATCACACCCCATATCAGTCGAAACAAGACCAAAAATGTAAGGATGAATCCTAGAAGCATGTGGAGAACATATACACTCGAGTCGTCGTCCACCACCTTCGCAATAATAAATGCACCAACAAACGAAACTGCAAACATCCAATGGAAAAACCGAGTTGGCAGATCATATACTTTACTCATTTTCATAAAACTATCCCCCATGCATTCATCATCAATCAAATGGCCCTAAAACACATGAGACATATGCCGTAAGCAGGTAAATTTCATTGTCCTTAGGCCATTTGACCATTTCAGAAATTCTGCTTGAAGCCTACATTTCCCGTAGGACAATTAAGTCTTTGATATAGGAGAACCGTATGAAAACGTTTTTAATTGCAGGAATTCTCGCACTTAGTACTGGTAGCGCTTTTGCTAAAAAAAATTGCACGACAGAACCAAAAGAAAAATGGATGACAGTTGAACAATTTAAACAAAAAGTGATTGCAGAAGGTTACACGATCAGAAAATTTAAAACTCCAGGCTCTTGCTATGAAATCTATGGCAAAGACAAGGCAGGTAAAGATGTAGAGATTTACTTTAATCCAGTAGATGGAAGTGTTGTTAAAAGGAAATAGTTCGTTAATTTAGATAATAAGGCCCCATCATATCTTTCGGGGCCTTATTAATCGGAATTAAAACTGGTCGTAGAATTGCAGGTACTGCCTCAACGCTTATTTGTTACAGAGGAGTCAGTATGTTAACAACGAAAAGTATCAAGTCTAAAACACTCTCTTTGCTACTCGCCTCTGCCCTGGCCATTTTAGTCGGATGTGGGGCCGATGATGATGATTCAACTAGTGTAGTGATCAATGAAGAAAATCCTGAACAGCAGCGGGAAGAGGGGCCAGTCGATACTTCTCAACCGATTAGGATAAATCAATCAGTAAATAACACAATCAAAATCACTGACACAAATCGCATTATCGTGGATGACGACGATCTCATATTTGATTGCGGTGTGGAAGATGCCGAACCAGTGGTCCATCAGCAGTTTATTTATGTAGCACCAAATTGTAGTGCCATCCAAAATGTAGACGTAAATAATAATGGTCTCATCGAGCGAGTTGAAGTTGAACAAACAGTAGGCCGGCCAGTGGTTGCGTTGGAACAGCAGCAGGGGCCAGACTATACGATTAATCAGAGTATCCCCGTATCACAACTGCCAACACAGGTCGAAGACTTTATCTTCGTGGTCTATGGAGACCAGACGGGAGGGGTTAATATCCCGATCGTTTGTATGAATTTTCAAGTGGCCATTAATGAAACTACTGGTGGAACAACAGGTGGTGAAACCGACGGAACAACTGGCGGAGAAACCGACGGTACAACCGGTGGAGAAACCGACGGAACAACTGGCGGTGAAACTGACGGAACAACCGGTGGAGAAACCGACGGAACAACTGGCAGTGAATCGTAGTTAGCTATAAGGAATAAAAAAAGGCCAGTTCGTTAAAACTGGCCTTTGATATTTTGGTGGAGACCACCAGAATACAAAAGTACTCAGCTAGATAAGAAGAATCAAGGTGACTTAAAGCTTGATCCAGTCATTTAGGGTCATCTAGTACCATCTAATCTCGTAAAGGCCGAGATCCTGTCTGAAAAGATATTTCACGTGCTGCTCAGAGCATTCTCCGGACTCAACAGTCTTAACGACATGCGCTTCTCTGAGTTGAATTTTCTTTTCAACCCATTTACAAGGTACTCCATTTTTGAAGTTATTCAGCATTTCTTTTCCAGTAATAGCAAACTGATCGACGAGCTTCTTACCGTTGTCAAAGAAAAAGGCCATTTTAGTAAAGCCTGTGCCGTCATAATTATAAGTAATGCCTTCTTCGATTTCTTTAAAATGGGGGCCAAAATATTTTATAATCTCTTCCTTATCAAGCTTTATCTGCCAGACTTCATTCATTTGGATAAAATCATCTTTTTTTGTTTCAGATTGAATCCCTGATCTGCAGGAGAAAAGGGCGAGTAATACACTAATTAGAAGTAATTTCATTTTTTAAACCTCTTCTCAAACAGTTCATAAACTTTTAAGTTTTTTGTCCGTAAAGTAACTTTGTCATTCAAATACAACTCAAGATGATTGGCATAATCCTCATCTTGAGAAACAGATGAATCCTCCTTGATCAAATTCTTGGGTGGGATATATTTCTCAGACCTATTGACGATGGACTTAGTCCAACCGGAAGCCGCCATAAATTTTAGTTTATCTTGGGTAGAAAGTTTTTCGTAAAGGTAATGCCCGGACTCAAATCGGCCTTGCTCCATCTTTCCCTACAATGTTCCTTTCGGCCATGTGCTGAAACCTGGTTGCCTTGCCTTTCATGCTGGCCAACCTGATGTGCACTTACTTTAGACTGCCACCATTCACACTGAACTGCATGAGCTTCTGAAAGAAACAAGAAGATCAGGACAAAAAATAATCTCATCCTCTTATGGTATTAGAAGGGACCTGAATTTAAAATTAAAACATTAAGGATGAATAGTTAGGTTTGTTTTGAATTTTTTGGAATAAAAAAGGCCAGTTCGTTAAAACTGGCCTTTGATATTTTGGTGGAGATAAGCAGGATCGAACTGCTAACGCCAGTCAAATTCCTTTATGATATCCACTACTTATTAGCTTGATTTATAAATGCACACAGAATGTACACAATCAATTTTGAAAACTGGGTAAACTTCGGGTAAATCATAAAAATACCTCTTGCATTTTGTATATACATAATATATAATGATCTCAAGACAAGCGGAATCCGGCCCCACTGAAGGGGCCTTAGCTAGGAGGCTGTTATGCCACGGATTCTGTTTTGGGTTTTAGTAGTCGTTATCTTGCTCGGCAGCGGAAACGCCTACTAGGACAAAGGGTTAGGGCCTAAGAAGCCCCGCCCTTCATTTTAACCATGAAACGGACTTTAAATCAAGGCATGCAAAAAACTTGCTTTCAACTATCGGAATAGACAATGGCACGACCACTCAAAGGTGACGACAATCGAAAAGGGGTAGCGATAAGGCTAACTCCTTCTGAGAAGGAGCTTTTAATCAAAGAGTATGGAGGAGTTCAGGCCGCCGTTGATTCACTTTTGAAAAATCTAAAGAAGAAAGAGCAGAAATCAGTGACCGTAAAAAACAACTAGACTACATTTCTTTTGTCGATTCACTCCCTCAAAAGACTCAGTTACTTAAGGCCCTGGATTTGTCCGGGGCCTTTTGTTTTAATGCCAACTTAATCCAGACAACCAAGAATGAAGACCAAAACCGAACAGATTATCTAACAATCTTTGCCAGATCCATAAACCCGTTTGCCATAGATTCGCACCAAATCTCAGCAAGCTCCGGGCTAGTTATCTGGTCTAATCCAACAGTTGACTGCACTGCATGGGCAACCTCATGATACAGTGTTAAAAACTGCTCATCTCTACTTAAATCCTTTAATATGTAAATCGTCTTGCCGCTAAAATCTAGCGCGCCGACCGATCTTTGGCCCGTGACCGCAATAAGCTTTTCAGTAGTAACTAACTTTACTGCAAATTTTCGCCCCAGAATTGTAACACTTTTCGGGAATCTCATTAGACACCCCTTTAAAGATGAATAGTCCTAGCGCCCCACTGGTCAACCCAGCCAAAGCCTAGTTGAAAATTGGCAAGCTTTGACGAGGTATAAGAAAGGGCCTTAGCTCCAATGATCGAGACTTATAAAAACTCATTCACTGATAAATTCTCAAACCGTGACATGAGCATGGGTGAACTAAAGACCATCCTTAATCATGCCCTTAAAATGGAAAAGATTTTCAAGGTTCCACGCTTTGAAGTCCACGCCTCAAAGAAAAGAACCAATGTCCCAGACCTGGCAGTTACCCGCGAGAAGGTTCTCCCAGCGATTAAGGATATTGGGAAACGCGAAGCGATTAGAATGCTCGATGACTACGGTTTAAGACCTTGTGAGGTTCGGGCAATCCAATACGAACAACTTTCTCACTTCAATAAACGAATCAAGATTGATCGCCACTTCTCAAAGCGCACTATGGTCGAAGGAAGAAAGTCTATTAAGAAAGGCGAAAAGATGGCCATTCTTGATCGACCATGGACCGCAGAGCTTGAGTCTTATATCAAGTCAAAGAACTGGACTGGCGATCCAAAAGAATTCCTTTTCACTACTTCCACTGGCACAGCACTTGGACCGCAAGACCTATCTGAAGCATGGGCCGAAGCTGAAAAGATTGTCGGAGTTAAGCATTCTCAGATGTATGGAATTCGTGGAGCAAAGATAACTGAGATCCTAGAATCAAAAGGTGTCACCAAGGCCAAGAATTTCGCCGGACACTCAAGCGCAGTTATGACACTTTCACGTTATGACCATTCAAGTTCTAATGTTGATGATCTAATCGACGAAGCAAACTAAATGCACACAGAATGCACACACCGATTTTTGGGCAAAAAAAAGCCTAAGTGTTTGAACTTAGGCTTAATTTCTATAAAAATTTGGTGGAGATAAGCAGGATCGAACTGCTGACCTCTTGCATGCCATGCAAGCGCTCTCCCAGCTGAGCTATACCCCCAAAACTGAAAATCTAGAGATCTCTAATTTATTAAAAACTCTTATTAACGGCAAGAGCTTTTTACTTAATTGAAGCCTGAGTCTTCGCATTTTCTCCGATCATGCTTACTTCTGCAGTTCCGCGATAAGTAATTACGGCCATGCAGAACTTTCCGTCAGCACCGGCCATTGTATTGTACATAGCTGGATTTTTACTTTTTGGATCAACTTTAATCTGCACGAAAGAAGGTGTCGTTCCACCTGTTACCAGGCCACAGAGCTCTGCCAGTGGATTGTTAAAGTTGTCATTACCGATTCTAACGTAATTGAACGATGTTACTTTGACTGATGCTGAGAAAGCAGAAACAGAAGACACAAGTAGGGCCAATGCCATAAATGTTTTCATTTTAACTCCTTTTAGAATGAACCTTACTCTTAGAGTTTCAAGCTTCCTTTTGAATGGCAATATGATTTTGTCTGGAATGACGCGGCAAAA
>DFXY01000012.1:0-27667 GCA_002381945.1 Bacteriovoracaceae bacterium UBA4096 | reverse complement strand
ACATCCAGTGCAGTTTCGCCCAGTGAATTTTTAAGCTCCAGGTTAGCACCACTCTGAACGAGCAAATCTAAAGTATCTTTGGAAGTTTCATTCAGGATGCGGGCCAAATGATGCAAGCTTGAGTTTCCATTTGAGTCTTGTAAATTAACATCTGCTCCGGCCTTAAGCAGAACTTCTGTAGCTGCCTTATTTCCACCCTGAGCGGCCTTCATGAGTGCACTCTGACCGTCCTTAGTATAAAAATCCACCCACGTTTCAAGAGACAGAAGTGTATTTAAAGTTGCTACATCGCCCGTAAGAGCGGCCTGGTTAAGAGCGTTCTGGATACCAACTTCAGGAATGGCAGTAATTCGAGTGACATCTTCGCCACGACAACCAAAATCACTGCATTTATAGGTCTGAATACAGCGATTGGCATAATCAATACTGAAATCCTGTTCTCCGCGAACTAAAATTCCTTCTATCGCGCCAGTTTTAGCATTGAATACACCAGAGCCAGAATTACCTTGGAATGAATCCAGGTTGGCATTGAAAAAGTGTGGATGCTGATTATCCCGGACGGAAGCACCATCGGCAACTTTAAGAGGAAGTCCAGAAGGAGAACCAATAATGACAAGTCTGGTGAAATTTTTAACTTTGTCGTTACTATTTATTTCCAGTGGCTCTCGTCCCTTAACAGGTCTGTCTAGTTGAATAACTGCATAATCTAAATTTGTGGCCGAGTTCAGATAGTTCGACACTCTTTTTTTGCAATTATAAACGTCTTCATTTTTTATATTCGTTCCGGCCTTATTTGATAAAGGAGCAGCTTTAAAATCAAACACCCAACTATTATCAGAACAGGCCGATTCATCGTCCATACAATGGCCGGCAGTAACGATCAGATCAGGCGCGATAAGAAAACCACTGCAAGAGCCCGGTGTTGGTTGATCCACAAAGCGCTCGCCACGACATACGGGCAGCCCCTGAGGAGTTGCCCGTTCCAGATAGGCCCTCAATGTTTCTTTCTGAGAAACTTGAAGTGTTCCTAAAAAATTTCGGGATAAATTATCTTTGGAAATCATTGTCGCGGCCGATCTGGCAAGCTTTTGCTGAAAAGGTGAGGCCTCAGAAACTTCAACTCGATTATCTTGACCATAAATGACCCGTGAATGTGCGGTTTGGGCCAACGGAAAAAGAAGGATCCCACTTAAAACCAACAATTGAACCTTATTCGACATTGATTGCTCCTGAAAATTAATAGGAAGTTTATAACTCCGATTAGGCCTGATTTTGATGAAATCTAATGCAGTGTGTAAATATCTCTCTATTTGACTGTAAGTACATAAACAGCGAAAATTTATGATTGCTTAAATAAGGGATAACTATGGGAATTTACGTAAATCGTACCTTGAACATGAAACAAATAGCTGCTATCGGTTTTGACATGGATTACACCCTAGTCCGATATGATTCTGAAGCTTTTGAAGAAATGACATATAAAGAAATTCAGAAAAAACTCATCGAAGTAAAAGGCTACCCGCCTTCTATTGCTCAACTGAAATTCAAATTCAACCTGGCCATCCGAGGACTGGTGATTGATAAGCCACATGGAAATATTCTTAAACTATCCACCTATAGTAAAGTCAAGCACGCCTATCACGGTCTAAAAGAAATGGATTTCAAGACTCAGCAGAAGATTTATCAAGGTCTGGTGATTGATCTGAACGATTCTGATCGCTTCTCCATTGTCGATACGACTTTCTCCATCTCCTACTGCGTGCTCTACATGCAAATCATTGACCTGAAGGACAATCACCCTGAACTGAATCTGCCGGATTATAAAACCATTGAGTACGACATTCTTGAAGGACTGGATATTTCTCACCGGGATGGGTCGCTTAAAACTCAGGTAAAAAAGGCCGTTAAGAAATACATCATCCAGGACCCAGAAATCGTATCTTCCTTAGAACGTTTTAAAAAACACGGAAAAAAACTTTGGGTCATCACCAACTCGGACTATGAGTATTCACGCCTCTTGCTTGATTACTCGATTAATCCTTTTTTAAAAGAACATAAACACTGGTCGGAGCTGTTTAACATTGTGGTGACAGCCGCCAGTAAACCGAAATTCTTCACGGATAAACTACCACTACTGCAAGTTGACCCTGCTTCAGGACTAATGCGAAATCATCACGGAAAAATTGAAGACGGTATTTATCAGGGCGGAAATGCCCAGACCATCCAAAAGAGCTCAGGCTTTACCGGTGAACAGATTTTGTATTTAGGCGATCATATCTATGGTGACGTTCTCTCCATAAAAAAAACCTGCAACTGGAGAACCGCCCTGGTGATTGAAGAGCTCTTCCAGGAAACAACAGCACTTGAAGAGAGTGCAGCACTATCCGAAGAAATCAACACTCTCATGACCGAAAAGATAACGTACGAACAAAAGCTTGATGATTTGTTTGATAAAGAAATTGAAAAGGGTAAAAAGCCAGATAAAGAAAAGATTCAGGCCCATTTTCAGAGAATTGAAAAAGTAGACAAAAAGATCGGAAAACTCATCCGTGCCCATTCCCAGTATTTTAATCCTTATTGGGGAGAAACTATGCGGGCGGGAGTAGAGCCAAGTCGTCTTGCCGGACAGATTGAGAAATACGCTTGTATCTACATGGCATCAATTGCTGATTTCGTAGAGTACTCTCCCCGGACCTATTACAGGCCTAGGAAAAAAACTCTTCCCCATGAGAGTTAAGCTTACTTAACTTCAAATCGTGCACCCAGAGGTGAAGTGTGAGTCTCCTGCAAGAGCTCAACCTTCACTTCTTTATTTAATACTCGCAATATCAGATTCTCAAGAGTTCCCTGTCGGTAGAAATTTAGAAATTGAACCGCTTCAGGCGAAATTGTATTCGAAAACTGTTTCAAGTGATATTCAGGGAAATAACTAACAATCGTTCTTCCAGCGGTAGTATCCACTTTCAACTGAAAGTCCGTCTGGAAAAATAACTGCTCCAGCGAATACTCATGCAATACGGCCGAAACGCTATCGAGTTTTTTCCAATCTATGCCGTAATGATTCCAATAAATATCATCCTGTCCGAAATTAACAATTCCTTTCACATCACTTCTTGAGGAACGACCCATCCTGATGAAATATTCCATTGTATCGACGAAGAGCTGAAAGTTAATCAGGTTATCGAAGTCCAGAAAGAATTCCGGATCAAGTCCGGTCCACGTGATAAAATCCTCTTTCTGAGGAGGAACCAACTTTTTCTCTAAAAAAATCAGAAAGGGATAAATTTCTCTGACTTTCTCCGCCCGAAAATGCCGGTACTTCTTAGGGATCTTAAAACCAAGAGAAACCTGATCATTGTTAAAGGTCACCTTGGTATGCCGGTCAATCACTCCCGTCTCCAACGTCTCAGGTGGAATAGAAGTGAACCTTGCGAATAAAAACCACTGGGGAGCAGAAGGAACCAGAAGATTGTGTTCCATTTTAGACAGAGCACTTTGAGAACATCCAATCGCACGTGCCACATCGGCCTGATTGAATTTTTTAAATTTTCGGGCTGCTTTCATTAAAGGCCCGATCGAAAAAGTCTGTTCGTTCATGGATTATTCCTATTCGTAATTATTCCAAAGAACCAGGACCTCCTCTATTCTCTCTCTCATAAGTTTTTGTTGTAAATTAGACGTCATCTGAACAATGTCGGCCTCCGACTTGAAACCGATTAAGACTGTCGATAAACCGTAATAGTAAAGATTGTAGTGAAGGCAGAATTCCTGCAGACTTAGCCCAAACTCGGGCAGAATATTTTTTAACTGTTCAGTTCGCTCAATTTTCTTAAGCACATCTTTTTTATTCCACCAGGGTGCGCTATGACGACTGTCGCTCTTATCATACTTACGCTCTCGGGTAACCCTGCCAGTTAAAATGCCTTTATCAAAGGTCCCCCAACTCATGCTGAAGGTTTCTTTCCATTCATCTTTCAGGCCATCAAAGGGAGCACTGTTAAAAAGGTTAAGCTCACTTTGAATCACTTCAACCTGACAAACCTCCCGCGCGCGGGCAAGGTCCTCGAGATTAGTATTACATAAACCAATGTGTTTAATTTTCCCCTCTTCCTGGGCCTTTTTAATTACAGCTAAGGGTTCCCGAATATCATATTTCGAGTCAGGCCAATGAATCATATAAATGTCGATGACTTCACGCTTGAGCCTTTTGAGACTCTCATGCAGCATTCTTTCGGTATGAACGGGTGAATTCGTCATATTCACTCGTTTCGTCTCATGCCAATCCACCCCGGATTTACTGATGACCATCGCTTCTTTCGGAAGGTATTTCCCAAGTCTTTCTTCTGAAAGACCAAAACCATAAATAGGAGCGGTATCAAACAGGGTTATTCCGTGTTCCCAGGCCGCCTTTAAAAGCCTTTCGGCTTCACCCTCACTCATAACACCAAAGCCATAACCACCACCTTCTCCGCTAATAGAAGCTCCCCCAAACGTTATGACTGGCAGGGGTGAATGAAAAGCAGCTATATTTCGGTAGATCATGGTGCCCTCTCGTGATTGACAAAAACGATTGTGTCCTGCAAAGTGCGGTTATGCATCTTATCACAATGGCCCATCTGGGTGAAGCTCAAGGTGTCATCGAAAAATTTCACCTGCAAAAAGTCCGCCCAGACCTCTTTAAAAATGAAGAGATGATCCTACTATTAACTGGCGAAGGACCGATGGAAGCCGTGACTAAAACGGCCCTTATTCTTCCTCTCTACCCATTTCAGGAAGTTATAAATCTGGGTGTGGCCGGTTCGCTAAAAAATCATGCCATTGGTGAGATTCATCCCGTACGCTCTCTCTATCTGGTGCAAAACTTAAAACCTGGATTTAAATCCTTTCAAGTTTTTTCTGAAGGCCTTGATTGTTTAACTAGTTTTGAAAGAATCCTGGATTTTGAGAAAGCAGACAAACTGCGGGGGTTAGGTCACCTGGTAGACCGGGAAGCCTGGGGAGTGGCCATGGCCGCAAAGACGGCGGGGATTCCATTTAAGGCCTTTAAAATAATTTCAGATGTGGCCGGAACTGTTGATGCTTGTGAGATCATTAAAGAGAAGGCCTATGAGTTTTCAGAAAAATTAAGTGATCATTTGGAGAAATATTTCGCTTCAATTAATCAAAAAATACAAACGACCAAAAAAATACTGCCAGGTTTTCATTTTACATTCTCCACTGAGCATCAGTACAAGTCACTACTCCAGAAACTATCCATTAAAGAGCAAAGAAGTGAAGAGGAAATTTTACAATCACTTCATACTGAAACTTTACGCGAACAAAAACTTTCTCCTAAAGAAAGATCAAGGCGACTCCTGGAAGAAATGGAAAACAGAGTAGATCCCCTTAAGGCAAAACTCTTTCAACAAAAGCTGACCCTGCAAGAAAGTTTTAAAGAAAAAGGTTTAACCATAATAACCGATCCTCAGTGGGAAAATCCTAAGGCCATCATCTCTTTTGAAGCGGCAACGGATCTGGAACTTCAAGAAAAAATAGAGGCATTAAAAGCAGTGAGTCTTGAATCCTTTGCAAAAATCATGAATGGTGACTTCAGTGTGGAATGAAGTTTATGTTGAAGAGAAGATTAGGAATCATCCGCGAGTTGAAAGCATCCTGAATAAGGTTCAAAAAGCACCTGTTTATATTGAGAGCTTCGATGAAATCTGGGGGCGCTCAAAAAAAGCTTATCTTCAAAAAAGAGACACCCTCAATCTCTTCCTGGCACAAAAACAAGGGCAGCTACTTAAACTCGCCCCTGATGCCTATGGCAGCGCTGGGGAGCCTCACTATTACTTCATTCATGCCTATAACTGTATTTATGAATGCCAATACTGCTACCTTCAGGGGTACTTCAATACTCCGGATATTGTCCTCTTTATCAATCATGAAGAAATCATTCAGGAGATGGAGAAGGCCTTGTTGTCCCATCCGGGAAGAGTCTGGTTTCATGCAGGAGAATTTTCGGATTCACTAGCGCTGACACACTTAACCGGTGAACTTGAGCTCTATCATGAGTTCTGTCAGAAATATCCAGAAGCGATCATTGAATTAAGGACCAAGTCCGTGAACATCAGAGAGCTGGAAAAGCTCCCCCCCTTGCCCAATTTTATTGTCAGCTTCTCACTTTCACCGGATGAGATGGCCAGACGGGTAGACTTAAAAACTCCTTCAACCCAGGGACGCCTAAAGGCCATGGATAAACTCAATCAATTGGGATTTAAAATCGCCGCGCACTTTGACCCTATTATTTATGAAGATCAATTTAAGAGCAGATATCAAGAACTCCTCGTACAGATGAATAACTTAAAAATTAATGAAAAACTCGCGTATCTTTCTTTGGGAGTCGTCCGTTTCACTAAAGATGTCTATCGGGATGCAGAAAGAAACTACCCAGACTCAGTCATTCACTCAGGCCCCATGGTTAAGAGTTTTGACGGTAAAGTTCGCTATCACCGTCCTATGCGAATGTGGATCATGAGCACCATCAAAGAACTCGCCATTCAGGCAAAGGTTAAACCAGAATCCATTTATTTGTGCATGGAAGACGATGCTTAAAAAATCAGAACTCTTTCAGAATGGTTTTCATATTAGCTATTTCCCGCTGGGAGATGATATCCGTCTGTTGGTTGAAAATGAAGACTGGCCCAGGCTCGATTCAGAATTCAAGGCACTCACCAAAAAAGATGGAAGGCTGTTTAAATTTCTAAATGAATTTCATGATTTTAATGAAATTGAATTCATCATCAGCATCAGGGATGCAAAGAATGATTGGGAAGAAGACGGGATCTGGCACGATGATGGTTCCCGAGTCTTTGCCTTCTCTCTTTCCCTAACACTGGACGCCGATCATGTTGAGGGTGGGAGGTTAGGTGTGAGGGCAAAAGGATCAGATCACTTTCTGGAAATCCCGACGCCTGGTTTTGGCACCATTATACTCTTTCTGACTGGTCTTTATGGTTTTGAGCATAAGATCCATCAGGTAACGGCCGGTCGCCGGATTATTATTGCTGGCTGGTGTTCTTAACTGTAAAGCTCATTAAAACGTTTTTGAATCTCCCGTGCCGGAACATCTTCCATGTGAGTGGCAATGATCCATTGATGGCCAAAGGGATCTTTCACTCTGCCTGCTCGGTCACCGTAGAATTGTGGTCTTATTGGGAAGACTTCCTCCGCTCCGGCCATAATGGCACTTTCAAACAAACCTTCCGCATCCCCAGTGTAAATCTGAAGAACCACCGAAGAACCTCCTAAAGATGTGGGACTTAAATTGAATTCAGGGTTTTCTTCCGAGAGCATAATGATAGTGTCATCAATTTTCATTTCGGCGTGAATGACAGTCCCATTTGGGTCTTCCAGTTTCATCGTGATCTCAGCACCAAAAGCATTGTTGTAAAATTTAAGGGCCTTATGGGCGTCCTTAACGACTAATTGGATATTGATGGTTTTATATTCTCTTGGAACGTAATTAGGGACGACACTCATAAGTGCTCCTTAGGTTTCGAAGAGTCCTTGAACGGATAAATAGCGCTCGCCGGTATCGTAACAGAAGGTCATGATTCTTCCCTTAAGGCCCTGGGATAGAACTTTATTTACGGCCGCAAGAGACGCACCGGATGAAATACCGATGAATAGACCTTCTTCTTTCGCTGCCCGTTGGGCCATAGTGAAGGCTTCCTCTTTTGAAATTGTGATCACTTCATCAATGACCGAGCGATCAAGAATACTTGGAATAAATCCGGTCCCAATTCCTTGAATGGCATGGGGTCCGGGAGCTCCACCTGATAAGACGGCCGAATCCACTGGCTCAACAGCAATGACTTTTAGCTCAGGAAATTTTTGTTTCAGGACTTTCCCCAGCGCCGTTATATGTCCACCAGTTCCTACCCCCGTTACGAGGTAATCAAGTCCTTCAGGGAAATCTTTTAAGATCTCCTGTGCCGTAGTTTCTACATGGACCTTAACATTATCCGGATTATCAAACTGCATAGGAATCCATGAATCAGGCGTTGTCGCTTGAAGTTCACGGGCCCTTTCAATTGATCCTTTGATGCCTTTTTCCTTGGGTGTTAGCTCCAACGTTGCTCCATAGGCGGCCATAACCCTACGCCTTTCTATAGACATCGTTTCCGGCATCACAATAATGAGCTTATAACCCTTAACTGCACATACCAGTGCAAGACCAATTCCAGTATTGCCGGATGTGGGTTCAATGACGGTCATGCCTTCTTTAAGGTCACCCCGTTTTTCAGCTTCTTCGATCATTGAAAGGGCAATTCTATCTTTGATAGAGGCTCCCGGATTTTGTCTTTCAAGTTTGATCCAGACCTCAGATGAACCGAACAAGCGGTTGATCTTAATGTGTGGAGTATTCCCAATGACATCCAGGATTGATTGCCCTTTCATAGGACCTCTTTATTTTTTTAGCTTGTCTTTAACCTGATCAAAAAGGGTGCTGGCCGTATCCAGAACTTTACCCGCCGTCTTTTCAACTTTGGCCTTAATTTCTTCTTTAGGATATTTCGCAATCAGTTCTTCAACTTTTTTAGTCGCATCTTCTTTTGAGATACCAAATTTTTCCTGCACTAATGAAACCAGTGCCACCGCGTTGCCTTTCACTTTTTCTAAGTCTTTTTCAGAAATAGAATCCCATTTTCTTTTGGCCTCATGAGAGATGTCTTTCCATTTCGACTTCAGGATTTCAGTATCGAGATTCATAAAACTTCCTCTGTTATTTAGGGTTTCAACCGCCTCGATAATAGCACGAGTATCGACATGGTGCTTAGCATACAATTCGTCGGCAGAGTAGGCACTCTGGCCGAACTCACCTTTGATGGCGAGTGAAACAATATCAAACTCAAGACCAAGAAGCTTTAACTGATGAGTCAGCTGGGCACCCATTCCGCCTATCAGCTGATGATCTTCAACAGTTACAACTTTTGATCCACTATCAGCAATCCAATTACCGATTTGCGTAAAGTCCGAGTGATTCACGAAACTATGATTAATGACTGTGGCCTCGATGCCTTTGGCCTTAAGCTTTTCTTTTGCTTCAAGACCTTTAGCAACTAATGAACCTGAAACCACGATGGCCACATCTGAACCACTCGCTAACTTTTGAGGCTTATGCAGTTCATAGTTAAGACCTTCCTGTACCTCCAAGGCGAAGTTTTCCCGGCCAATGAAGAAGATATAAGATTCGCCGTCATTTCCACTTTCACGCTCAAAGGCAATTTTCTTAACCGCTCCATAGATATATTCTTCAGCTTCTTTTGCCGAGGCCACATTCACAATATTTAGATGAGGAATACTCGCCAAAGCACTCATATAAGTCAAAGACTGGTGGCTGGCACCATCGGCCGCATCTTGAAAACCAGTATGAGAAAAAACCGCAATAACTGGTGCCTGAGAAAGTGAGGCCATAATCAGAGGAAGATTTCCCTTCGTCACACCAAAGGCCGCAAAAGTATCAACCACCGGGATGTAACCGGCCTTACTCATACCAATCGCCGTTGAAACCATATTGGACTCTGCCACACCGATATCAAGGTAATGATCCGGAAATTCTGTATGAAAACCTTTAAGTCCTGTAGACCCCTGAAGGTCACTGGTAATAGAAAAAACCGGATAGTTATCTTTGGCTGCTTTTGAAAGGGCCCGCGCAACACCTACCTGGATCTTATCCTTCGGTGCTCCTGTCGATACTTTTTTCTCTGGCTTAACAGTCAGGTCATTTGCCCAACTTGTGAATTCTGCCGGAACTTCTTCTGATCCCCAAATTTCTTTCAAGAAAGCATGAATGCCTTCGTCATGGGCCTTAAGTGGGAAGCCGTGACCTCCTGAGGAAGAGTCGGCCGTGGCCTTCACTCCAAAACCTTTAATTGTTTTAAGCCAAAGGCAGATTGGTTTAGAGGAATCTTTCTGAACTTTTCCAATGGACTCTTCTAAAATTTGATAGATCTTTTCCAGGTTATGCCCGTCTTCAACTTTAACAACCTCCCAGCCCTGATGGGTCAGTGATTCAAAAGTTGGTTGCATAGAAAATGAATCTTTATCGATACGTCCACCAAGCTTGGTGTTGTTGTCGGACAAAAGCATGATGAAAGGATTGAGTTTTCCTTTTTGAGCAAGACCAGGAACTGCGCTGAAAGCTTCTTTCGCTTCACCTTCCATCGCCGCTCCATCAGAAACTGATACAATAGTTGTGCGACTGCGACTTGCGATCTTATCTGCAACTGCCAGACCTTGGGCTTGAGGAAAGGCCGATCCCAAAGGACCGTTAGAAAGAAGCACCCCTTCAGGATACAAATGAGACTCTCCGTGACCGGTTAATTTTGACCCCATAGAGCGGAAACCTTTGAGTGTTTCCAGAGTTAAATCTCCATACCCCAAAACAGTTCTTAGGGCGTAAATACCATTTTCAGCGTGGCCGATATCATTGACGAAATTATATTTATCAAACCAATTTTTCTCTTTAAACATTAGTCCGTGAAGAGCGGTCCATGTTTCTGTCATGGCAGATGGTCCACCCCAGTGGCAAGCGGCCCCACCATTTACAGCTGCCAGATCCATCAATGCGATAAGGGATCTGGTGGCCTTAGGGTTGGCCAGTTTTACTTCATTTTGCCCGGCATCCTTAATCGCTACAGAATAACGAGGCTCACCAGTAGGTGCTGGAAGAAGTTTTGATTTAATATTCAAGGGCTTAAGTGACATGAAGGACCACCTTTAAAGAGAATGGGATTTGAATTGAAAAGAGTATGAAACCCCAAAAGAGTTAAGTCCACAAGATTCTTCAGTTTTGCTCTTGCCAAGGTGCTTAAAAAAGTTTAGATTTTTTGGACTTTAAAATAAGACTAACGACAAGGGAATTATTATGGCACGTCAATGTGATCTAACTGGTAAGAGCCGTCAGGCAAACCATAAAGTGTCTCACTCAAACATCAAGACACGTACTTTCAAGCAGCCTAATCTTAAGACTAAAAAAGTTTTTGATCCTGAGTCTGGTCAAACTATCCGCCTTAAACTAGCGACTTCTACAATCAAGACTCTCGATAAAATGGGTCTTTCTAAATTTTTACGTAAGTACTACAAGTAGTAGTATAAATAACCTTTACCATAAAAAGTAACGAGCCCTCGAATGAGGGCTCTTTTTTTGTCTTTTTCTCAAAAAAAAGGGCCCCCGAAGAGGCCCTGAATTTCTTATTACTTTTGAATTTTAATAAATGACTTTCACATCTTTTATCACAACACCCCAACGAGACTGACTTGAATCAGATGAGAACTCAACAGTAACAGAGTTAGTTTCCGTATAATCTGTTTCATAATTCTCACCTTTACCTGAAAGCTTCTCCATGACAGTGCCTTTGGCATCTTTAAAAGTGATGAAATCATAGCCAGATTCAGTGTCATACTTTTCGACCACAAACTTCACATACTTTGCACCTGGGAAAGTATATGTTTTGCTGGTCTTAGCATTATCAGCGTATGGATGAGCTGTTTCAAAGACTTCGGCCAGAGGTTCAACTCTCCAGGCATTTTCATTTGGTTCCTGACGAGGGATACGAGTATTTGTCAGAAAATTATAAGCACTGACTCGTCCGCCGGCAGCAGTTGATTTTCTATAAGATGAGGCAGGAACTGTTGTGGCCATTAAACGATTCCGTAACTCAAGCACAGGAAGTCTTCCTTTCTCTGCAATAAGAAGCCCGACTACACCTGAAACGTGGGGAGTTGCCATCGATGTTCCGGAGAACACTTTATATTCACCATTAGGAGTTGAGGATAGAACGTTACTGCCTGGAGCTGCAACATGAACAGTTCTCTTACCAAAACACGAGAATGAAGAAAGAACATCTTGAGCGGTATGTGAGGCCACGCTGATGACGTTTTCAACCTGATAGTTAGCAGGATATGATGGGCGGGAATCGTTATTGGTACCGTCATTTCCGGCAGCTGCTACGAATACAATGCCTTTATCCTTTGCCGCCTTGATTGAATCTTCCAGCGCCTGTGAAAAACCGCCACCGCCCCATGAGTTACTCATGACGTCCACATTCATGCGAGTCGCATAATCAATGGCAACAACCGCATCTGCCAGTGATCCAGATCCTTCATCAGAAAGGAATTTTACTGCCATAAGGGAAACATCCCCCATTACGCCGGCAACACCGAGACCATTGTTATGTTCAGCACCGATAGTACCAGCACAGTGGGTACCATGGTCATTTCCATCCATTGGATTACCATTTTTAGCATTGGCATTCCAACCATGGATGTCATCAATATAACCGTTTCTATCATCGTCAATTCCATTCCCAGGAATTTCTTTTTCATTAACCCACATGTTATTTTTAAGATCTGGATGGTTGTAATCAATACCGGTATCGATGACGGCAATAACCACTTTTTTATCCCCACGGGTAATCGACCAGGCCTTCTCAGCATCTACATCTGCACCAGAGACACCTGGAGTTGTGGAAGATCCACCGTTTCTATCAGGTTCATTGGAACCAGTGTTATTAAGGCCCCAAAGCTTTCCATAAAGAGCGTCACGTGGGGCCAGAGAACTTTGGTATTCTTTAACTGTACCAGTCAGCATGCCTTCAACAGAGGGAGTTGAATTTATCGCTTTATAAATATAGTTTGGTTCAGCAAATGCTACTTCATCCAGATTATTCAGTTCATTTACAAGGCCCTGAGTTGATTTGCTGTTTGTTTTCAAAAGCAGATAATCACCTGCCAAAAGTTTTAATTCTCTCTTAACGTCTGCGCCAAGGAATGATTTCTTTGCGAGAAACTTCCCCATAGCTCCCGGTTTTACTTTAACCAGGACTTCACCAGGAAAAAATGGTGCTTCCATGGACTGAGCACTCTTTGCAAAAGCACTTGTTGATAAAACTGCGAGACCAAGTACGGCAGCAACAGACATTTTTTTCATTCGTTCTCCTAACTTCAAATTTTTCACGTTCTTTAATTGTAGGAGGTCTTGAGTAATTTACAGGGGGGAGGAAAAATAGTCTTACGCAATTAGTCAATTACAAGCAAACTAGTCGGAATGCTTTTTCCTCTCTTTATCTAAATCAAGACTTAGGTCACAATAGAGGGAAGAGGAAAATGAATGATTTATAATAAAAGCGGCCATCCAATTGAAGTGAAGAAAATCTCTATTCGCCTTTGGGGTCTGCGTGATGAAATTGAAGCTGCCATTGGAAGAAGAATGAAAGAATGTGAAGCGGCCGGAATTCCTCTCTTCATCGAAGATATTAAAAATTATTATAAGTTATCAGATCCTTCAGATGCTCCCGATAACGTCGTTCCCATTGGTGGTAAGGCCACGGAAGTCGGAATGAACTCCTTAATGGAGTCGTTAGGAGAAGAGACCCAGGCCGAAGAAGCTCCATCTGAAGAAACAGAAAATAAAGCTTTAAATGAAGCAGAAGAAATCATAGCCGAACAAACACTGCAAGGGCTGGAAACCAATAAACCAAACCCTATTCTAGAACGACCCTACCAGCGCCAGCCACCAGACCTGGAAAAAGTCTCCTATGGTTTTATTTTATTATCAGATATCAACATGGAACATATGTTGAGTTTTACCAAAGATAAGTTTCTCCAAGGTCAGTCTGTTGTTGTGGAATTTTTAATTCCTCAAAACTTCATGATGACAGCAGATGTTACCTATTGCCATCATTATGCCATGAGAAGTCGAATCATCAGTTCAACTAAACCTGATTACCGACTACAGTGTAAATTCTCATTTAGCATGAAAGGTGAACGGGACCATCTAAGAAACTTTTTAAAGTCGATCGAACCTACTCTTCCGGATAAGAAAAAAGGCAAGAAAGACGCTGAAGATGATTCAAATCCATGAAGAACCGACGAAGACTCTCCCTTTCTACCTTCCTGGTAGTTTTTTTCTTTTTTGTCCTCCTCTTTTTGGGATTATTTGCCGAGGTATTTGAATCTCAGACACCTGAAGTGGATATTGCTCAAATTTATGCCAATCCGGTTCCAATCAATGAGCTGCAAAGATTAAAGAGCTTTAAACTAACTAACAAGCACGGAACATTTATCTTTGAGAATGCTCATCCTGAGGCCAATCTAAGTGGACCTTGGCAAATGATAGAACCCCAGGTTTTGCGCTTAAAGGGTGATGTCATTTCAAAGATCATTGATGCTCTAAATGTCATAAGAGTCAGAAACTTTCACCGACTTGAACCCATTAACATCACCAGCTTCTCACTGGATAACCCTACTTTGACATTGTTTTTCACGAACCAAAAAAACAAAAACTTTGAATTTAAAATTGGTCTTATTAATCCAATTGATAACTCGGCTTATCTTTCTCTTTCGAGTCAGGACCAGATCTATCAGATTGATCCAATAGAAATGGCGCTGGAAAGCTATGACCTGGCCCAATTAGTTGAATCAAAAGTTTTCGCTTTAAATATGGACTCACTTAATTCCCTTGAAATTTATGGCCCGGCAGGACTCCAGTTAAAAATCCTCAAACGTGATGATCAGTGGATTGATCAAAGCGGAACTCAGCTATCTGAAACCAAAGTCAAAAAGCTCTTTGAACGTCTGGAAGAAGTTAAGAGTTATTCCATCCTCGACCAGCTCAATCCCGAACAACAGGCCTTCATGCAAAAAACCATGGCGGGCCCAGGACTTAACCTCAAGATTATTTCAACTCAAGGTGTGCGGAACTATGTCATCAGTGATGTCAGGGGCCAGATACCTGGAATGAATGTGATTAAGAGTGGGACTTACGCACTTTCGACTGATGAAAAACAGTCTTTTCTCCTGATAGATCAGGCCCAATTAAAAATGCTGCAAATTAAACCGAATGAGCTTAAATAAAATAAAAAAGGGACACCTTCGTGTCCCTTTTTTATTAATTAACTCAAAAAGATGAGAAATTACTTAATTTCTTTGTGAACAGTGTGACGACGAAGATTTGGATTATACTTCTTCATTTCAAGACGCTCTGGAGTCGTTTTCTTGTTTTTTGTAGTTGTATAACGAGAAGGAGAAGATCCTTCTTTTCTAGCTTCTGTACATTCTAAAGTCACAATAACTCGTGGTCCCTTCGCCATAATATCCTCGCAATGGTAATCATTTACATAAAAGTCCACAAACTATAGACTAGATGCTCTAGGAATACAAGACTTTACTTGATCGAGAGTGTCGGATGCAGTGTGTAAATATTGAGAATTGGACTTATACCCGCTTCATGAATGGAAACTTCATGGCAATGATTTCCTTTGGCGCCAACCCTGAATCGATTCAGGAAGACCGCCTGGAATATTATGTGACTGTTCTTGAAAATGAGGACCAGGAAGTTTTTCAGGAACGTTTTGATTCTCTGACAGATGCTTGTCTGTATTTAAATGACAATTACTCAGACTGGACCTTTGAAGATCAGACAGCTACAAAATCTGGCTGCTCGACTTGTGCTGCTCACTAAAATCGGGAAACATTCTTTGTAAGTCTGTGGCATTAAAAATGTTCTTCATAGACTCACTGGTGAACTTCTCACCCGACGCTTCAATAATGCCTTTCCTCACGGCAACACCGTGAGTTTCAAATAAGGGAGTCTCTCCCCACAACCATTCCCAAGAGCTAAGATGCCGGAAACTCTCCTGAACCTCAGGCAATGAGAGAAGGGTCCCGTCTATTTCAAAAGGAATCGTTTTAAAATGGTGGGCCACAAGCTCAACGACGTCCTTAATTTCAATACCCGGATGCCTCTGATTAAGAGTGATCACCCGAGAGCGGACCGAAGCGATGGACTTGGTCTGAGTAGGAATTATAGTGTGCTTCAGACTCTCTTCGAGCTGGGCCAGATCACTACTGACTAAAAAAGTGCCATGATGAAAGGAAGCCGTTTTTGTTTGTTTGTAGGCAGAGCCTGAAATCTTTTTCCACTCACCTTCCTGAGATTTAAGCCAGAGGTCATTCCGTGGAGAGATCATAAGCTCGATGTCAGCTTGAGCGAAGGCCTCTTTTAATAATTCTGCATGTTTTTTACGGTCAATCATTCCCTCAGGAACGATAAAACTAAAATTTAAATTCCCATGATCATGAAATACACAGCCGCCACCACTTTGACGTCTGACCAACCAGATATCGTTTTCCACTAAGTAGGATAAATTAGTCTCAAGCCAAGGATTTTGAAATCTTCCGAGAACTACCGAGGGTCTATTTACATAAAAAAACAGCAGTGGCAGATCTGCCCCCCCACGAAGGAAATGATCCTCCAGGGCCAGATTGATGAAGGGGTTATTAAAGGGTGAAGTAAAGACTTTCATCATGGGGCCATGATAGACTGCCAATCATGAAAGAACAATCTAAGAGCGTGATTCTGCCACCCTTACCTATTGTAGGGACTCTAAAATTAACCACCTTTGATGGAAAATCTCTGGCCGGAATTGATGTGGCCAAAGGCAGGTCAACTGCTATGCTCGATCCCTTTTTCCAGGATTGCTATCAACAACTTGCTCTTTTTCTAACCGGAAAATCGAAGAAGATTTCTATAAAACTTGATTATTCAGTGATTAAACCTTTTCAACTTAAAGTCTTGAAGGAGATGAGGAAAATCCCTTACGGCAAAGTTGCCACCTATAAAGATCTGGCCGAAAGAATGGATTCCAAGGCCTATCAGGCCATAGGATCTGCCTGTGGCAGAAACCCTTTTATGCTCATTTATCCCTGTCACCGGGTATTAGGTTCGAAGGGAATGGGTGGCTTTGCTCATGGCCTAAAGATGAAAGAAGAATTACTCAAGCTGGAAGGTTATCTTATTTAGTAATTTCAGTGATCCATTTCGCAATGACCGAGGAATTTTTCAAGGAATCCTTTCTGGATCTAAGCCACCAGAGTGAAAGATTATCTTTGGTACTTACCGGCAAATCCATAGTGATGATTTTATCATCATCCAAAAGGGAATTTATCGCCATGGCCGGCACACAACTCCAACCCAAACCTCTCGCCACGGCCGCTCTAATACCAATGACTCCGTCTACCATTAAGGGAGAATATGCTTGAGGATTAAAACCTAAAGTCTGCTCTGGATTTAATAAGGAGAATCGAACGTAAGGTTTCCTTTGCAACTCCTTTATAAGATCACTCCCTTTTAAATTTCCCAATTTTTTCTTCCAACTCACCGGAGCTATGACCTTCCAGGAATGAACCGCAATTCTTTTATGGGCCACCATGGGATCATTAGGCGCAAAGCCGGTCACGACATAATCAGAACGATTGTTTATGAGCTCTTTTTCCAGATCAGATGAAATTGTTTTGAATGACCAGGTAAATTTACCTCCAGTCATTTCATGAAGCTTTGAATAATGAGGGATTAAAACTTCCTCTGCTAACCAGGTGAAAGAAGCAATCCTGAGCATGGACTTTTCATTTAAAATACTTTTCTGTCTCGCAATACTCTCATCCGTCCACTGCGCAATTTTTCGGCCAGCGTCCGTTACGACCCATTTATTACCCACCTTTTCAATCAATCCAAACTCTCCGGATATCTTTTGAGCTTTCCTGACTAAGGCCGCGGGGTCGATTTTCAACAACTGGGCAGCTTCCCGCAAACTGCCGGTTTGAATGAAAGCATTAATGACCAAGCAATACTCGGGAGGAATAAGGTAGTTTTCCATGTTGATTAATTGTTAACGCAAAAATGACTTTTTAGCAACATACAGATTTACTGGTCTGAGCGATAACCCTGTCATTACATAAAGGAGAAGTTATGAAACTATTGATCGCTGTCTTTTTAAGTGTTGTTTTTGCTCAGAATACCTTTGCTGATTGCAAACACTTGAATTCAAACCCTGAAAACCTGAAGTATTGCCGTTTTGATGACTTGAAGATTTGTTCAGATGATATCACCCAAGAAATTATAGTTTCAAGCTATGAGGGGGAAATTTACGAGGACTATCAGGCAACTGAATGTGGGACGACTTATTGTCATTATAAAGAAGTGGTCACTCAGTATCCTCAGGGACGCTTTGGCACAAACCTCATTTACGCCACATTCTATCCACAGACCCGAACTCTTCGTATCGTGTATCCAGCGGCAACCTGTCTTTATCAAATTGAGGAATAGGTTTCAGGGCGCTCTTAAAAAACAAGGGTGCCCAAATAGACATTTGTCATTGATGGCCTTGGCCACTGAAGGCGGAACCATCTCCTCCCAGCCAGGCTCATTATTCACTATCATCTGAAGCACTTTCGACGAATAGATATGAAGAATATCTTTATTAAACTCTGCCACATCATCGATTTGTTTCATGCCTTTTAAATGGGCGAAGAGGTGATCAAATTCCTTCGGTACTTTCAAATTGGCCATGGTTTCAATCTGACCTGCTTCAGACTTATACGGATAGATGTAGACCTTAACATAATCACGGAAGAGCTGGCCTAAGGCCGCAAGAATGCCCCCTTCTACGTTGGCATACTCTTCAGTGAATATTTGCTGGAAGTTATAAATACCCAGCACCAGACCCAAATGGGGAACATTGAGCTTAGCAAAGTAGCTTGCAAGTTTATAATACTGAGGATAGTTCGTGATCAAAACTTTCTGGCCCATGGTGCACATCAAATCGACTCTTGCCAGGAAGTCCTCTTTAGTCACAGCACCTGCTTCGGCCTTTAATGTCGAAATCGTGATTTCAGAAATGGTTACAATCTCTTCCGGCCTTTTACCAATATCTTTGGCAAAATTAGACAGGCCGGCCTTAACCATATCAAAACTAACTAGCGTTGGAGGGCGATAAGATCCCCTTACTACCAGAACGTCTTTTTTGTAGAGAAGATCATTGGCAAGAACAACTTCACCATTTTCATCAAACATGATGGCCTGAGTGTAACCTTCCTTCAAAAGCTGAAGATTCATCAAACGGTTATCAATATCTTTAAAAGCATGCCCACCAAAACGGATGAAATTAATTTCAACCCGGGAAGCATCCAAATGATCCATCAAAGAACGAATAAAGGCTTCGGGATCATGCTGAAGAAATAAAGAAGCATAGGCCAGATTAAGACCCATGATTCCCAGAGCATCTTGCTGCATTAGATTCTGGGGATCAAACATTCGGACATGAATGACTACGTCACTTATTTCGGCCCCTGGGGTGCTTTGAAAACGCATCCCAAGCCAACCGTGGGCCTCATTCGTTTTTTTAAAATTAAGTGCTGCCACAGTGTCAGCAAAAACGAAAAAAGCGTGATCTTTCCCGCGGGTATCACCTAAGCGTTCCTGCAGAAGGAGAAATTCTTTTTCAAGCATTTTTAGTAAGCGTGACTGTGAGACATAACGTCCTGAAGGCTCTTTACCATAGATAGAATCTGAGAAAGTCATATCATAGGCGGATATAGTTTTTGCAATAGAGCCACTGGAACCACCGGCCTGAAAGAAATGGCGGGCCACTTCTTGACCAGCACCGATCTCTGCGAAAGTTCCATAAAACTTCTTCGCTAAGTTGATTTTGAGGGCCTTTTGCCTGAGTGAGAGTGTCGTATCCATGGGGGGCTTCCAACCTTTAAGAACCTGAATTTGTTGAATTCAATGAAAGTGTACCACTTATTTCAAGGCTTTCTAAGAGAAAAAAGTCCTCATATTCGTTATTTGCTGCATAATATTAATGTAAAAAGTGTCGATACTAAGACATGAGTCCAACAAGGAGAACTTGAATGGAATATATTATTGTTTCTACTCTCATCGCCGCTCTTGCCGCTGCCACCATCAAGGGCCGGGAACCGGTCCTAAAACCAGTCCCCGTTAAAAAGTAGGATTTAGGCCAGGTACTTTGAAATTACTTCAAAAGTATCTCTGGAAGGTTGCCCCTCCATTACAAGATTCAAGGCCTTTCGCATTTCCTGCTGTCTCACAGAATCCAACTTATTAATGAGCGAGAAGGCCCCAGCGGCCCGGGAAGCCACTTGCGGATTAAACCCATCGATCATCTTGATCCTATCTGCCATCAAACGGTAACCAAAACCAGTGTGATCATGAAAAGACACAAGATTGTTTTTTGAAAACTGCAAGTAAAGGGCCCGCAGATAATTGGGAACCTGTTTAAGGAATAAGGGATCATTCTCGAGCTTCGTAATTCGCTCAATCGCGAATTTTTTAGGAGAACAAGAGGAAAGGGCCCCAAACCATTTCAACATCACCAGAGAATCATGCTTCCATTTTTGATAAAACTTCTGAATGGATTCATGCTCAAGCTCCACCCCACTGATAATATACTGCTGGAGAGCATGGATTTCTTCAGTCATGTTAGTTGCTTGATCATAATGGCGTTTCAGTGCCTCTTTTCCTTCATCTGTGCCCGAAGCCACAAGGTAAGTCAGACACTGATTTTTAAGTGCACGCTCTCCAAAAGCTTTGGGAGTTAACTCAAATTTAGACATTTGCGACAGTCTGGCATGTTCCCTTAAAAACCACTCCTGGAAAACTATCCCAAGTTTCTGACGAAGGTGCCTGTGGGTCAGGTGAATCCCATCAAAGTCCGGAAGAATCATTTCCTGAGAAAGACCATTTTCTGTCGGAAGATCAAGAAGGTAAGACTTAAATGAAAGATCAATCGATTGATCTCGCAGTAAATTTCCAAAGGCTTCAGTGAAGTCTTCACTAAGTTCAGGTGAATGAGCACCTGTTGCTTTAAAGTGATTAAATTCTTTCTTAAAGATATGGTCGTAAATTTTCTGAGTCGCCTCATACCGGCAATAAGGGTCACGCTCAAAACTCATTAAGGTAATGAGATCAGAAATTTCATAAGGGTATTCAACATGGACCGGGGCCGAGAAACCACAATTAAGGGATGGGATGACTTCACCATTTATTTTAAACCGAAAACTTTCCTTCAGTTTTTTCAGTTCCAGGTGATGTTCAGTCTGCTCTTTAGTTTTTTTATCCAAAAGCCCGACAACAAATGGCATATGAAGAATATTTTCCACAGAAACATTAACACTGGTCTGAGGATATTTTTGTTCTATCTCAAGAATAAATTCTCCACCATCGGTTTTTGAATTTATCATGAGCGTCGGAGTTCCCGGTCTGGCATACCAATTTTTAAATTGAGAGAGGTCTTTGCCTGAAGCAAGTTCCATGGCATGAACAAAGTCTTCCGTCGTCACGGCCTGACCATCATGGAGTTCAAAATACTTATCCATCCCTTTTCGAAAATTTTCTTTTCCGAGCAAAGTGTGGATCATTCTGATGACTTCTGAGCCTTTTTCATAAACAGTTCGGGTATAAAAGTTATTGATCTCAATATAGCTCGAGGGTCTGATGGGATGACTTAATGGTCCTGCGTCCTCAGCGAATTGAGCATCCTTTAAAAGGCGCACATCTTCCAGGCGTTTTACCGCTCTAGAGAGCATATCTGAAGAGAATTCCTGATCCCGAAAAACAGTCAGGCCTTCTTTCAAAGTCAGTTGAAACCAGTCACGGCAAGTGACCCGATTACCAGTCCAGTTATGAAAGTATTCATGACCTATGACTCCTTGAATATTCTGGAAGTCATGGTCAGTGGCACTACGCTCATCGGCCAATGTATACGTGGAGTTGAAAATATTCAGACCTTTATTTTCCATGGCACCCATGTTGAATGAATCAACGGCCACAATCATATAAATATCCAGATCATATTCAAGACCAAAAGTGTCTTCATCCCACTTCATACTTTGTTTGAGGGACTCCATCGCATGGGTGGTTTTTCCCAGGTTGCCTTTATCAACATAAATTTCTAAAGCAATCTTCCTGCCTGACATCGAAGTGAAAGTATCCCGAGCGATATCAAAATCACCCGCCACCATCGCAAACAAATAACTTGGTTTTTTGAAAGGATCTTGCCACTCGACCCAGTGTCTTCCATCTGGCAGTTCCCCTGCTCCAATTTTATTTCCGTTTGAAAGTAAAAATGGGTATTGAGTTTTATCAGCGATCATTTTCGTTTTATAGCGGGCCATAACATCAGGGCGGTCGATAAAATAAGTAATCCGTCTGAAGCCTTCAGGCTCACATTGAGTGCATAATTGAGGACCAGACTGATAAAAGCCTTCAAGCGCCTTATTATTGGCCGGGTCAATTTTATTTTCAATGTGAAGAACAAATTCATCGTCTGCAATGTTTAAGACAACCAACTTATCCGAAGAAAGTTGAAAACGATCAGAGGGTAAAGTTTCTCCGTTAAATTTTAAACTGACCAGCTCCAGGCCTTCGCCATTTAACTCAAGATTAAGCTTTTGCCCTTTAAGTTCTGAACGCTTCATCAGTTTTAAGACTGAGCTCACCATCGTATAGTCTTTGTGGATATCAACTGTCAGATCAATGGAATCAATATTAAATGGGGAAGGTTTATAATCTTTTAGGTAAATTGTTTTAGGCGTTTGCATGGATCTCCTCCAATGTGATTTCATAACCAGTATGAGATCTTACGTTCAAGACACCTGTATCAAAAATCAGATACTGACCCTTAATACCAATCAGGCGTCCGTTGATTTCAGGTACTTTATCCAGATTAAAACTTGTGACTTTTTCCGGGTACATCTGGACAGGATAATTAATTTTGACTACCTCTTCATTAATTGGCGTGTAATCAAAAGCTTTCAGCTCATCTTTAAGTTCCAGCAAGAGTTTATCTCTCCATTCAATGAGATTGATAGACTCAGGCTCACCCTTTAACATTTTTCGCCAGTCAGTTTTGTCAGAAATATGTTTCTTAAAGAGCATTTCAATTTTGCCTGATACAAAACGATTCTGAACTTCCAAAATCGGCAATGCTTCGCTTGCACCCTGATCAATCCAGCGGGTAGGCACCTGGGTTTTGCGGGTAATACCTACTTTAAGACCGGAAGAATTAGCCAGATAAATAATATGAGGCCTAAAACAATTCTCTTCTCCCCATTTTGGTTCGCGGCACGTTCCTTTCTCATAGTGACACGTCTCAGGCTTCAGGATACATAAATCACATTCAGCAAGCTTGATGGTGCAAGGAAAGCAGTAACCTTGAGAATAGGATTTTTTTGTCTTCGTTCCGCAATTAGTACAGAAGATCTTTCCGGCATATGAGAGTTTAAGTTGTTTACCCACAAGACCTGTGAGGTCAAAATGCACCTCGCGGAGTACCAATCCATAACTTATAGGATTGACCAAACTAGTCTTCATTTTCGAAAGAATACCTGAGATTTTCATGGCCCGAATTATCTTACAAATTGATTCATCTGTCCTAGAAAAATCTTCCTTCATTGCATTCAGAGTAATTTACACAAATAATATTGTTCAGAGATAACTCGCAGTCTCATAAATTACAAAGGACGGTAGTATGAAACGATGGATCCTATCCATTAAGACAATGATCTTGTCACTCGCACTTGTACTCGCAGCTAGCTGTGGCCAACAAGAAGGTGTCCCTTCCATTAATGGAGTCGTGGGCCCCTTAATTAATGTAGTTAACGGTCAGGTTCTGGTCACTTTTAAATTCCTCAATCTCACTGGAGATTTTGGTTTGGGTGGACCAGTTCCTGATACAAGAAATTCAACTTTCGCTTTCACTCCCAATGTTCAGGATGGCGGGATGCTTTTCGTTCTGTCCCTGGATCCTCAGGATCTGGAAGATATCGATATTGGCATTGGTGATGGAAACTACCTTCCGGACGGAAGACCTCTTCCAGGAATTCCGGGTGGACGTCTTGAGAACTCACTTCGAATTGATACTCAGTTAAATGATCTTTCATTTTACTACCATGAGAAACTCTTTGGTGTTTGGATTCCGGTCGGATTTGAAACTGCCGGGATTTCTGGTTACTGGAACATTAACCAGAGCGGAAAAAACATCGGATTCTTTGGTCTAGTTGGAAATGATGAGATTCGTGGATACAAGGCGGGAGGAATTCTTCTACTTCGTCGCGAGCATTTGAAGAACAAACAACTTCAAAACCTTATCAAGCTTTCTAAAAGATACCCTCACCAAGTTTTCTAAATACAATCACTTAGGACCCCACAAGGGGTCCTAAAGTTGTAAAATTTTCCCAACCTCTCATTTTATCAGCTCTTAAAACCTCCCCGACCTTATAACTGAAACATGAAAATCTTTTTGTTAAACCTGGGCTTACTTGTGATGCTGACTTGTTTTGCTTCATGCGGAAAAAAGGCCAAGGTTAAAGATTCAAATCCAGGGGTATCTAATGTTCAGTCAACTGAAGATCAAGGATATATTTTAAAAGATTTAAAAACGGCCGTGCTGGATAATGACATTCAAATTGTTAAAAAAATAATTTCTTCAAAAAATGAAATTGATCTCAACCAAATCATTCCTGGAACCGGAGAGACACTCCTGACTCTTTCCATCATTCATGACTTTAGAGAAATCCGAAACTTTTTATTAGAAAAAGGGGTAAATCCCGAAGCGCTCAATGGCATTAAGCAAAGTCCACTATTTGTAGCAGTTAAAAATAACCAGTTAAACTCTGCTAAAGTTCTCATTGACCTTAAAGTGGACATGGATGCCATAGACATGACCTCGCAAAATACCCCGCTCATCCAGGCGATTAAAAATGCCAATAAAGAGATGGCGATTTTTTTAATTAAAGAAGGGGCGAACCTGGAAACTTTGGACAAAAACCAAAGAAGCCCTATTCGCCTGGCCGAAGATAAAAACTTGTCAGAAGTCACTGAGTTAATAAGAAGTATTTTACAGGCAGAATATGGTGCTCCTGACTTAAAGAGCTTTCGCACGCTTCTGAATGAAGCTGATGTGCCTCGCTTAAATTCAGTTCTCTCACGTTATCCGAAGCTCATAAATGATTATGAAACTATAAATCCTCTGGCGATACTGGTAGATGGTAAGGATGAATACAAATCAATTAAGAGTGCCGAACTTCTGATTAAATATAAGGCCAATGTAAACGGTCCTGTGGATGCCGAGCAAACACCCCTGATTAAGGCCACCAGAATACAAAAAGGAGGTTTTGCTTCTCTCTTTTTGGCGGCCAAGGCCAATCCCCAACTCTTAGATAAAGAAGGTAAATCGGCCCTGATTCATGCCATTGAGCTTAATAACCTTGAACTAGTAGATTTGTTATTGTCATTTTCAGCTGTAGAAAAATACACCTTCAGAAGAGATGGAAAGAAAATCACTTATAGTGCCTGTCAGGTAGCACGTAACGTAGATAAGAATTTGACCGAAACTTCTGCTAAAGAGATTAATCGTCAAATCAGAAAGAGCTTAGCTTGCGGTTTTGCCTTCTGGGCGTTCTAACCGGAAAACAGGAATCAAAAGCAAAAGTCCTGGTATAGCAACCACTGTACAAAGAACAAAAAAACTCTCCCATCCCATCATCTTGGACATCCATCCTGTAGGACTGGCCAGGATAACCCGAGGAATCCCCATAAGTGCCGTTAGGAGAGCATATTGGGTGGCCGTAAACTGTTTATTAGTGAGTGAGGCCATATACGCCGCATAGGCAGCTGTTCCCATTCCACTGGCCAAATTTTCAAAGGCAATGACTGCTGCTAACGATGAAAAACTGACTGAAAGTGAGGGAAGGAGTGAAAAACCAAGGGTTGAAACCGCCTGTAAAATTCCAAAAAAGATCAAAGACCAACGAATGTTCATCCGAAGCATCATGGTGCCCCCGATAATACCGCCTAATATCGTTGCAATCATGCCAAAAGTCTTGGCCACGGTTGCAATGTCAGTCTTCGAATAACCAATATCCAGAATAAAAGGAGTGGTCATATTCGAGGCCATACTGTCCCCTACCTTATACAGCAGGATGAACAACAACATAATCCAGGCACCTTTACGAGTGAAAAAATCTTTTAAAGGTCCAAGAACAGCTGCCTTTAAATTGGCAGGAATCGGGATATGCTGACTTTCTTTTGGAGCAAAAATGGTAAAGAGTACAGATGGCGCCATAAATACGGCCAGCCACTGATAGACATTTTTCCAGGGAATATGATCGGCCAAATACAGTGCAAGTGCCCCTGAAACCAGCATCGCTAATCGATAACCCGTGACATAAAGAGAGGATCCAAGGCCTAACTCTTCATCTGGTAAAATTTCTCTCCGATAAGCATCAAGAACGACATCTTGAGAAGCCGAAAACAAGGCCACCAGGAAGGCCCAGAAACAAACGAGGTAAATGTCATCTTTTGGATTGGTAACAGATAAACCCAGGATACAAATCACCAACATGACCTGGAACAAAAGCATCCAGCCTTTACGTCGGCCTAAAACAGGAATTTTATAACGATCTAATAAAGGTGCCCATAGGAACTTAAAGACATACGGAAGACCTAAGAGAGAAACTAATCCAATCGCAGTGAGATCAACTCCTTCATCCGTCATCCAGGCCTGAAGAGTAGAACCTATTAGAAGAAGTGGAAGTCCCGCACTATAGCCGGTCAAAAGCATGGCCAGCATGCGAAAACTAAAAACTTTCTTCAGTGTTTCATTCATAAGTAAGTAGGCTCATGATAGTGAAAAGCATTTTTACCCACAACACTTTCTGCAGTTTTCTTTTTAAAAGAACCTTTTTTAAAGTCGATCTTTTTAATTACCTGACCCAGGGCCTCTGCAAGTAAAGGTGGTACTGCATTTCCAATTTGCCGAAACATGGCCGTTTGAGATCCTTGAAAAATGAAGTTATTCGGAAAGCTCTGGCAGGCAGCGGCCTCTCTTGGAGTCAAATACCGTGCTTCAACCGGATGATAATAACTAGTTCTCGCGGTTAAAATTGTTGGAGATGGTTCATTGAGTGGTAAACGTTGAAGTCTAGTCTGACGAAAACGATTTTCTCTCAGTTCTTTCCAATTAATTCCATAACGGAGTTTTTTGGGAAGGTAAGATTTCTCATCCGCTTCGTAGCGAATCCCCTTGCCTGCAGGAATAAATTTTAATCTTTCACGGTCTTCCAACTTCTTAATTTGCGCCATATCTATATCGTGATTATAGATTTGGCCATCGGGGGCCTTGAAGTTTTTAAAAGCTTCAGAAACTGTTTTAACTTTTTTCCCCGCCCTGGATCCATGTGTGGCCAGTGGGAAGAGACACTCTCCACCTTTAACACCCATAATAATAGTTCTGCGCCTTTTCTCAGGAACGCCAAACTCTTCGGCCGAAAGCACCCGCGCATCCATGTTGTAACCCAAGCGCTCAAAGTGCTTGAAGATTTTTTGTAAAATAACCTGATTTTTTTTGGCCACTAGACCTGTCACATTTTCAAAAAGAATGACTTTAGGCTGGGTCACTTTCACAATGCGGACAAATTCTTTAAAAAGATGGTTTCTTTCATCCTCAACTTCACCCCGACCTACAGTTGAAAAACCCTGACAAGGGGGACCACCGACAACCATATCAACTTTTTGATTGCGTAAAAGTTCTTTGAGCTTTTTCTCTGATAATTTTTTAATGTCCCCCAAATATACTGCTGCTTCGTGATGGTTAGCTGCAAAACTGGCAATGGCCTCTTTATTGGCATCCACTCCCAAGAGACAGCGATGGCCTGCCATCTCAAGTCCACAAGAGAGTCCACCGCAACCGCTAAAGAGATCGATAAAATTGAATGATTTAGTCTGTGTTTTCATATGCTCAAAGTGTAATTTTTCAGTCAT
>DFXY01000044.1 GCA_002381945.1 Bacteriovoracaceae bacterium UBA4096 | reverse complement strand
CCGTCATGCTAAGACGATTCATCATCATCTAAAAATGATGTATCCGGATGAATCAGCTCTTCATTATTTTTATAAATTCTGGGAGTCTTATAAAGGTAAACCAGCGCTTTCCATTTCGGCATGTGCTTATATTTATCCGGATACATCATTTTTAGATGATGATGAATCGTCTTAGCATGACGGCAAGAAACACGTGGAAACAAGTGGTGCTCAACATGGTAGCCAAAATTCAGATGAAAAAAATCACACACACGGTTAGTAGTCACTGTTAATGAATTTTCCAGTGGATCGTTGATTTTAGTTAACGGCGAAATATTGTGGTTCGTTGAGATGTAGCTCAGAATCACGTAGTTCTGGATACAAAATGGAACAAACACCAGCCAGAGAAAGTTCTCCGCCCCTACCCAATAAATAAAGGCCGCAGCAGCAATAATGAGCGGAGCGAATTCTTTTGTCACTCTTCCATGGTCTAGGTTGGCCCACATTTTATTTTTAAAACGCATGTAGGATTGGTTAAGAACTGACTGAAAAGTAAACCAGTAGAAAAAATAGAAATAACTTAGCGGGTTTTTTGAGCCTGGCGACAGATCAAAAACGGCACGCATAAACTTACTGCGTTTATAAACAGACAAAGTTGGAAACGCATCCGGATCTTTGTAAAGTAACTGGGTATTTCCGTGATGAAGTGTATTGTGCCAGAAACGCCAATAGCTTGGTGAGACAAGGAACGGGGCCAGACCAATTGTCCCGATTAAATTTTGGAGAAAACGGCTTTTAAAAATTGAACCGTGAAGGGTTTCGTGAGCAAAAAATCCCATGCCTGCGTTTAACTGGCCAATCACGAAAGCTGCCAGAAGTTTTATGTACCAGGCCGGATCATATGAAACTACTGCATATATGATGGCGATGTTAATCGTAAGAAAGCTCAGGAAATAACCTACTCGCCCCGGTGTTCTGGCAAAGACTCCTTCGGGCAGCACTTTTTTCAGTTCTTGTTGGTAAAAAGTCAGAGCTTTTAATGACGAAGTGTTTTGTGGTTTGATCTCAAGTGGTGTGACATGAGGAACAGAAGACGATACTTCTGGATTAGCATTTAATTTCAAAGGAAGTTCCTAGCGTAAAATTTCACTGGATCCTAGCAAAGTCCGTTCACACTTTAAAGTTCTGTTTTTCAAGTACTTGTTATTAGGTCTAGCTTCTTTATGTTACAGCCCATTTCAGTTGATTCAGCATTTTTTGGTGTGGAGTTTTTGGACTTGGTGGAGGTGGCCATAATAGTAGACTACCTCTTTATTTTACATTGTGAGAAAAGATCAAATACCACAAAAGTTTTGTATGGAACCAGCTCTAAAATTATAGCTTGTCTATCGCCACCAAACTCAGGTTGAAGCGAGCTATAAGTGTGAAGCACGATTGTGTTGTTGGATACGCGAAATCTATAATCTTTGTCTTGGGCTATGCTACGTGGCTTAATCTTATAGGCATAGCTCATAATATCTCTGTACTGAGCATCGCCCATGACTGAAGACCCATGTCGATCAGAATATGGGAAAAATTTTTCCTGGTAAGTCTCATCTACCAATATCTGATTATCTTTTTTAACAATTATATTTCGACTGTCAAAGAGTGAACGTTTTCCTTCGATAGTTAATTTATAGGCACCGTTTCGGCAATTGGTTACCTGATTGTCGTAAACATTTGCAGCGAAAGTGCTAAAAGAGGACAATACAAACAAAGTTGCAAAAAGTGTTTTCATGATAAGTCTCCAAATTAGTGGGCACTATAAACGAATATTATACATTTGGTTATATGACTGAACTTTTTACAGATCACAAGTCCTACTAAATAGGCCCAAATTCGTTTTTAAATCATTTCAATGAGGTATAAAAAAAATATAGAAGAAGAAGAAGATGATAAATGAAAATGGTGCCCAGGACTGGACTTGAACCAGCATGTCTCGCGACGCCACCGTCTGAAGATGGTATGTCTACCAATTTCACCACCTGGGCACATTCAGGCATCTTAGTGAAAAAGTGGTCAAACTTCCAGATTTTTTTGCAAGGGAACTATCCCTGACTAAAAAAATACAGAAAGATAAAGTTATAAAAAACATCTCAACCATATAATAACCCCTCCTATACTAGAAGTACCTGGAGGAACTCATGCGATCACTACTGCTTCTTTGCTCGGCCCTTATTCTTTCTGCTCCCAGCTTCGCCGATGTGACTGGTGCCTGGACTGGATGGGTTTACTGGAACTATCAAGGTAGCGGTTCAAAATGCTTTTCATCCCTAAAGCTAACTGAGACCTCTCAGGGACTTCACCGCCAGGGCGGAAATATTGAATGTGAGTTTGCACGAATGGATATTAGTGAACAAATCCTTACGAAAATTGGTTCAGCGCTTAGTTTTGAGAATGTAGAAGTGGGCTCATGGAAGGAAGATTCATTTGAGTGGACTGAAAGATACAGTGACACTGTCTATATTGAAAATATTATCTCAGTTAAAGGCAATAGCATGGATTACCATGAAAAATGGATGCATGTCAGTGGTCGGGAGATCTACGATATTAAAGGGCGTTTTTTTAGAAAATAAGCAACTTGTTCAACTCGGAATCATCAGAGAATCGGCACTCGGAAGGAACTGAGGGAATTCTGGTTCTTTTAGTACTAACTGAAAAGGAACCCTTCTGAGTAACATAATTTCCTGACATTTCTGCTGAACCTGTCCTACCTAATGAAATGCCAAGTTTGAACATTCCAGTCGTCGTATTTAGCAGTCTATTTGTAATTTGAGCATTAGGGACAATTTCGCTACCGGCATCCGAATGAACTTCAAATTCAGCAGGCACTTGTCTCAACTGTGAGTTAAATTTTTCAGCTTCAATTTTTACAGCGATATATCCTGAATCTGAAGCACAATCAAAAGTGTACACTGACTGCGCCAGGGCACTTACTGACAACACTAAAGACAAAGCGATCAACGCAAACTTCATAGAATCTCCAAACGGCAATTTTTTGGAAAATATAGCTTATAAAATAAAAAACGACACTCGAATTCTGTTATACTGTTAAGGATGTTTGAAACTTCCTATATCGAGCTGGACTCAAAAGTTTATGCTCAAAATTTAAAATTCCTCCGTTCAGAGGTCGCTCAAAAAGCTAAGTTCTGCTCAGTCATCAAGGGTAATGCCTATGGGCATGGGGATAAACAGTTTGTTCAAATTGCTCAAAATGAAGGTGTGCGGATTTTTTCGGTCTTCAACGCCTTTGAGGCCTTAAAGGTTCATACTTCCCTTTTAACGGACTCCAGGCTCATTATTATGGGCGATATTGATATCCCTCAACTTGAATGGGCGATTGAAAACAATATTGAGTTTTTTATTCACCATCCTCAATATCTGGATGCTGCTATAATAGCCGCCAAAAAAATGAATAAAGCGGCCCAGATGCATTTGGAACTTGAAACCGGTATGAACCGATTAGGCCTAGAGAAAACAGAATATGATGAAATTATTCGCAAGATTCAATCCAATTCACAGCATTTATTGATTAAAGGCATCTGCACTCATTTTGCTGGGGCAGAAAGCATTAATAATTATCACCGGATTAAAAACCAGCAAAAAAGCTTTGAATCCTCTTTGAAGTATTTTAGAGGTCATGATTTAGGTCCTTATGAAGTCCATGCCTCCTGCTCAGCTGCCGCGATCCGTATGAAAAAATCTCGATACGATCTGGTTCGAATAGGAATTCTTCAATACGGCCTGTGGCCTAGTCAGGAAACTTTTATTGATTACATCTCTAAGAAAGTAAATCAGAGCAATCCATTAAAAAGAATCATTTCCTGGAAAAGCCGGGTAATGTCCTTAAAGAATGTTCCTATGGGCGCTTATGTTGGCTATGGAACTTCATATTTGACCGAGTCCCCGAAAAAGATGGCCGTGATTCCGGTTGGCTACTGTGACGGATTTTCCAGGCTTTTAAGTAACCAAGGACGGGTGCTGATTCGTGGGAAGAGAGTTTCCGTGGCCGGAACAGTTAATATGAACGCCATTACTGTGGATGTCACAACGATTCCGGATGTTCAGATTGGAGATGAAGTCGTTATTATAGGCCAACAAGATGATCAGGAAATAAGTGTTTCTTCCTTTAGTGATTATTCCAATCAACTAAACTATGAACTCCTCTCACGCCTTCCCATGGATATACCTCGAATTATCAAATAAGGGTTCTTATGAAATTTTTTTATAATTCTTTGGCACTACTTAATTTACCTCTCTTTGGTATCCAGATTCCTTTAACCGATGAGCGGGTTCAAAAAATATGTGAGCTTATTAACTCCAAAGGTTTAAAGATCGACGGGGATTTCACTGAACTTAAAATAGAACGCGAAGATCTGGAACGAGTGCATACAAAAGAATACGTAGGAAAACTATTTGGAAATAAAGAGGCGATACAAAAGGCCGTGAGCGACACCTTTGAACTCATCAATGAGCAAGGTGAATACCACCGGTATAATCCAAAGGATGCCATTTATTCACTTGAAGAGTTGGTTCAAAAAGTAATTCTTCAAACCAAGGGAACCATCGCAACTGCCCAGGAAGCTCTTAAATCCGGCAAAAGTTTTTATTTGGGTGGCGGCTATCATCACGCCATGAGCTTTGCTGGCCGAGGATTTTGTCTCATTAACGACATTGTCATTGCTGCTCGCTGGCTGCAAAAACATCATCAAACAAAACTGATATGGATCATAGATGTTGATGCTCACAAAGGTGATGGCACGGCGGAGCTAACGCAAAATGACCCTACTATCAGAACCCTGAGCATTCATATGCAAGAAGGATGGCCTCTGGATTCTGGAAAGTTTGATAAAAACGGAAACTTAAATCCATGGTTTATTGAAAGCGATGTTGAAATTGGCATCGCTCAAAATGAACAGCATCTCTATAACGAGAAGTTAAAGGCAGGCCTCGACAAGCTTGTATCACTGGACAAAATGAAGCCGGACCTGGCCATCATTGTCCAAGGCAGTGATCCCTATGAAAAAGATCAACTGCCAAGCTCTGCTCTTTTGAATTTAACTCAGGAACAAATGCTAGAGAGAGACTTACTGGTTTACAACTTCCTGAATGAAAGAAACATTCCTCAGGCCTACGTAATGTCTGGCGGGTATGGCGAGTATTCTTTTGAGATTTACTGTCAATTTCTGGATAAAATCCTGTAATAATTATAGAATTTCGCCTATTTTTTCAAAGTTAAGGTATACCCCTTCTCATCATGAAAAAATTAATCTTCACATGCCTATTTCTTCTATCCAGCTTTGCTCATGCCCATGAGTGCTCAAAATTCTTTTCATCAGGCTGGGCCGCAGACCAGGGATATGCATGCACTGTCGTTAAGAGTGACTTAAATAGAATGAAACTCCACAGAATGGAAATCTGCATCGGAAGCGTCCCCTATCTGGATAATCGAAGATATGCCCATGCTGAGTACAAGTCGATTCCGCTTTCACAGTACAATAACCCTTACTCACAGGCCGATGGAATAAACAACAAATTTTTCGATGTTTTCTATACCGGTTTGGCCTTTGTTGGTGAAAACGAGGATACTGCTTACATTCAAAACAGGAATGGCCTTTATCTTGAAACTTACCGAGAAGGCTCCAATTTAACCAATGAATTGGATTACAAAGCTAAAATTAATTTAAACCTCGAGACTGGCCGTGGAAACCTATCAACCTACTACAGGAAACCTTCATTAGTTTTTAAGAAAAAATGGGAGCCAAGCATTCAGGTGAACTTTAACTGTCAGAGAGTTAATCTTTAGTAACAAGCATAGTGACAACCAGCACCTGAAGGTTCACAACCGCCACCAGGTTGAGAGATGGCCGACACCGTCCAACTGGCCTTTCCATCTTTAAATGGTCCATGAGTCAACAGGCACATACTGTTCCAGCCGCAGAAAGAGTATCCCGTCATCACACAAATTTTATACTTCCCAATGTTTTTAGAATTCAGCGGATAGGTTTGATAATGAGACCCTTCATGCTTAGGGGCCTGCAGTCCAGCATCGGCGCATTTCCCTGTCGCTGGTTCAACATGCCCACCTAAGTCCTCGCAGATTTTTTTATGAGCGGTGGTAATGATAGCGTTGGTATCAGAAAAGCATTCTAAAACTTTATTACTCCCATCCACTGTCATCTTTAAAGGGATCCGGAGATTAAGGTCACCTGTCCCCGCTTTTAGTTTTTTAAGATGAACAACAAGTTCAGCATCATGGATCCCCACCACCCCTAAAGCTGGAGAAATATTTTCTGTCTTCATGGAAATGATCTTAAGATTTTGATTGATCACGGCATTTTCAGTATAAGGTGTCGCTATATTCGCCTGATTCTTAATTGTTTTAACTGGGGAGCCTAATACGTGCTCCTCAGTGACAAAAGTATGCTGGCAGGCCCGGTAATCCAGTAGTTGGGAAGTAATCAGACGTTTAATTTCCAGTTCATCATATTTAGTTTCAACTCGTTTTTGTCCTTTGCTGGCATTTTCCTGTAAGGCCACATAGGCCAGGGCCGCAAACCCCATAAGTCCAAAAACAATCAACATCTCTACGATGGAAAATCCCTGCTGTTTTTTCATCATTAATTATGTTCTGGTTTTTTAAGAAAATCAAATAGACGTCATTTTCTAAGATAAGATGAAACGATTAAACCCAAAGAATTAATCGCCTTCTGCGATTGTCCTGTCCATGGAATGGCACAGTTCATCCTCATGAAGTTGACATAATCTTTATCACTTGCTGAAAAAATAGTCCCGGGGGCCACGCTAATCGATTGCTGAAGCGCCATCCTCTGCACATCCCTTGAATCAATGCCATCTGGCAGCTGAACCCATAATACAAACCCTCCTTGAGGTTGACTGATTTTGGTTCCCAAAGGGAAACTCGCCAGAATGGCCGTTGAATATTGAGCAATAAGAGTTTTATAAGAAGTTCTTAAAAAACGCAGGTGTTTTTCATAAAGGTCGCTAGAGAGGAATAAAGCAAGTGTATCTTCACCTAAGGCCGAAACGGCAGAAGTACTGGCCGATTTTTGAAAAGCGATTTCAGAAGAATATTTTTTTGAAAAAACATAACCCACTCTTAGGGCAGGGCTTATGGTTTTGGCAAATGAACCACACATAATAACTGAATCACTCTTATCAAAGCTTATATAAGGTCTAGGTCTTGTTCCTTCGAAATACAGGTCTCCATAGATATCATCTTCAATAATTACGACATTTGATTTGCTCGCAATTGAGACAATTTCTTCTTTGGCAGTATTTGGAACCAAAGAGCCCAAAGGATTTGAAAAATTTGAAACCGTTACAATCGCTTTGAGTTTCCCCGCTGTTTTAGAAATTGCTGCTCGGACAGAAGAAGGAGTCAGGCCAACATCAGGCCCGATAGGGATCTCTAGAATCTTTAAACCTAGAGATCGAACAAGTTGAATGATGCCAAAGTAGCATGGGCTCTCGATACCAACCACATCGCCGGGTTTAGTTACAACTTTTAAAGCAAGACCTATCCCCTCAATTGCTCCAGCGGTAGTGACAACCGACTCCACTGGCACTTTCACACCAAACTTTCTGTATCTTGAAACGATCTGATCCCTTAACTCCAGAGAGCCTGGAGGGAAACGGTACTCACTAATTAGACCCGGTTCCTCACTTAAGACTTTATGAATGGTACGATTCATTGCTTTATTGGGAAAAAAATCAGGCAAAGGGGAAGCTGCTCCAAAGGGGAAGATCTTAGGATTATAAGTTGCAAGTCTTAAGGCCTTGATCAGTTCATCAGGATTTATATTATTGGATGCGGGAATAAACGAAGCATTTTTCTTAGGAATTTCCAGTCGGGCAGTTTGAATGAAAGACACATAGAAACCTGATCGATTTCTAGATTCAATCAATCCCCTGCTTCTGAGTAATTCATAGGCCTCAACAACAGAGGAGGCACTCACTTCTTCTTTCAGGCTAAGTTCCCTGACGGAAGGAAGTTTTTGTCCGGCCAGAATCAAACCTTTTCGGATTCGTTCCTCAATGGAGTCTGCTAATTCTTCATAGATAGTCATACATTCTGTACTGGTTAGAACTCATAAAATCTGTATCTGTATTGTAAGTGAGTTCTCACTTAAGATCAAAGCATGAATATCCTGGCGGCAGCATTTTGCATTATCCTCTTTAGCTTAACAGTTCCATTCACCAGAATTGCGGCGATGGAAGCGCCACCAGAATTTTTAATTCTTACTCGATTACTGGGAGCGAGTTTAATCTGTCTAATCGTCGCCCTTATCGATGGCTGGCTACCACCCAGAAAAGCATGGATAGGGCTCATCTCAACCGCCCTGGGCTCTGTTTTGGGTTTTTCTAGCTTAACTGCATTTGCTATGAGGGAAGTTCCCTCAGGTCATGCGGCAGTGGCCTTAGCGGCCATGCCAATTGCCACCGCAGCTTATTCCGTCTTAAGAGATGGCACTAGGCCAGGAAATAAATTTTGGCTCTATGCCATGGCAGGCACTTTACTCAGTTTTGGTTTCTTTTTTTCAATGAGCATCAACAAACTTCTCCTGGGAGACCTACTTCTCATTCTAGCAGTTTTCTCGGCCGCCTTGGGATATGTCGAAGGAGGACGACTAAGTAGAAGCTATGGAGGTAAAAGAGTCATGACCTGGGCGATTCTATGCACTCTCCCCGTCACTCTGACTTTTGCTTTATTTTATTTGCCCGGCTCCAAGGTGGTGCTGTCTGAATGGAGTTCTGCGGCCTGGATTTCCATGGGCTATCTCGCCTTAATTAGTCAGTCCACTGGTATGTTTTTATGGTTTAAAGTCCTGGCAAAAGGTCCCATGGAAAAGATGGCCTTGGTTCAACTGATGCAACCATTTCTGACCCTACTCGCCTCAATTCTACTCCTAGGTGAACACGTCTTGTGGCCCACCTGGATCATCGCGGGGTGCGTGGCCATTTGTATTTTAGGGGCCAATAAAGAAAAGGCTTCTGTCTAGAAACTAGACGGACAAGGTAATTGCTTTACGCCCTATGACCTCAAAGTACTGGATTCCTCGTGTAAAAGTCGGCATAGGATTTGCTTAATAAGAAGGAAATCAAGGGGAATACAAATGAAACACTTATTTATCACGGCCTCACTTGCCTTATTTTCAATATCCGCTTTTGCTAACCAACATGTCCAATGTGACATTAAGATTACCGAGAATACAGTTAAATGTCCTTTAGGAGTGGGTCTCTTTTGTAAGCAAAAAGACCTTAGAGAATCACAATTTCTACTCAGTAAAGAGATCTCGGACGGTCAGGTTATCGAAGATAATCTGCCTTTAAATAAAGTCGTTCTTTTTCCAGGAACCAATAAACAGGATAAAAATAGTATTTACCTTATTGAAGGTGATGAACGGGCAACTAAGCTTCATGAGGAAAAAGAACTGGATTTAGTTGAGTTTCAAACCAAAGAATCCATCCGATATCATATCTCTAAATCCGGAAATACAACTCATATTGAATTTTCCAACGGTAATTCAAAGTACCGCTTTGCCATTTCGGGTGAGTATAGCGGAAAAGTTCATGGCTGGATTCATGCCAATGTGGCAGATGTTGATGGAGGACGCAAGCTTCTTCCGGTTCTATTATCGTGTGAACAAATGAGTTCATCCATTGTGAATGAATCAGAACTTCAAAAGAGCGCAGTGAATGAATATTTGAAGAAAAAAGTAAAAGGATCTGCAAGCATACAGTAATTAAATAGACACCATAAGCTGGAAGTCCTTTTCATAGGGCTTCTAGCTTCCACTTTAAACAGGCATTTTTTCTGACTAATATCACTTACGCCACTGCTTTTTCATCCGAAGACATTAAGCTATAAGTAGGAATGAAGAATTTATTTTTTAGCGGGATGACTAAAGACTTTTTCCTAAAGCACTACTGGAATAAAAAACCCTGTTTATTCAAACAGGCATTACCTGAGATAAAAGACTTCGGCACAATCAAGGATTTCCTGGAAATGGCTCTTGAAGATGATCATGAAACCCGCATGGTCATAGAGACAGGTGGCGATTATCCCTGGCAAGCAAAAGAAGGCCCTTTTAAAAAGAGCGATTTTAACCAGAAGACCCTTTGGACACTCATTTGTCACAATCTCGAAACAGTGAATGAAGATTTTCAGCAGTTAAAAAAAAGAATTAACTTTCTGCCTCAATGGAACTTTGATGACATTATGGCAACCGTATCTAAGAAGGGAGCTTCCGTAGGCGCTCATATAGATGATTATTCCGTTTTTATCATTCAAGGCAAGGGGAAAAGACGCTGGCTTTTGGAAGAAAATCCCAAACGTGGATATTGGCCTGATTTGGACATCAGGCTGCTGAAGCAGTTTGATCCAGAGATTGAATGGATCCTAGAACCTGGTGACATGATTTATATTCCACCCAATGTTGCCCATCATGGCATCAGCCTGGAAGACAGTATCTCTTACTCCCTGGGCCTAAAATCCGTTCGCTATAATGAATTGATAGTTAATTTTGCCATGGATTTAATGACTGAACTCAAAAAAGAAAGCTATTCAGTCGATCGCAAGGCAGTATCGTCAGATACTTTTTTAATCTCCAAGAAAGTCAGGGACGATATTTTTCAAGACATCACGACCCTATTTTCCGATCGTAAGAAATTCGAATACTCTCTACAGAAATTTCTCACCAGACCTAAAAACGAGTCTTATCCCGACGAGGAACTTAGTGATAAAGAGATCTTAAAAATTCTTAAAAAGACCTTTCTCAAGCGAGATGCCTGGGCACGACTGGCCTCAATGAAAATGAGTAAAGGCCAATACCGAATTTCGATCAATCAAAATATGTTCCTATTGAAAACCGCCGAATATAAAATTATATGCGACTATTTTGAAAAATCACCGTTAGAACCCTTTAAGATCAGACCTGAACATTTAAAGATCATGGCCCTACAAGAGATCTTCATTAAAGGTTTCAGCATGGGTCTTTTCTATCGAGAAATTGAGTAAGGTTAAAAGTCCCCAGACGCAGCTTCCAGGGCGGTTTTAATTTGACCATCGGCCGTAACCAGTTCCAAAGCATCAAAGAGCTTATCGATATCAAGAGTTAAAGTCCCGGCCGAACTGACTTCATACAAACCATCAAACTTAATGGTGGTATGATCTACAGTTGAGAAACTCCCATTATTATTGCTGAAAGATACACTTGGTTTACCGGCCGTACCGTCACAGTCATTTTCCAGATCAAACTCAATTCTTTGATACACTCCAGGAGGAACAGAGATCGTGAGGAGATTTGTACCAGCGGGATTAATTGCCATTTCTCCTAATGTAAGATCTAAATTGCTCCCCTCAGTTGAAGAATCAGGTTTCATCCTTAAACGCTTAAAACAAAATTTCACATTTCCGACAGCAGCATAGGCCGGAGGAATAAGAGCATCCAAACTCTTTTTGATCCAGGCAAAAGGTTGCTTATCCTCCATTCTAAGTTCAACAGGAGTCACTGGATTTCCAGTCGTAGTCCCTCCACCACAACCACCCATAACTAAAAGGAATGTAAGTAACAACGTATTAATCATTTTCATACTTTATCCTTCTTTAGTGTCAGGGGAAAGCCAAGGAAAGAAAAATGATACACATCTGTGGGATGAGGTTCCTCCTCCCCGATTTTTACTATTTTCTCCAAAGCTTCTTCCAGAATCGCTCTGGCTTCCGGGAATCGGGCAGCATTAATGGCCAAGGACTGACCTAAAATATATCGATCTTCCGAAGAAACTTTATAAATAGACTCAACTGCTTTATCCAACATTTGGTTATGAAATGTGGAAAGAGAAAGCTTATAGATGTCTCCCTGACAGTTTAGACGTCGAAAATTGCCATACTTTGAGAGTAGCTTATGTTTGTTAAGAAACTTTAGTGACTTTCTGATTTCTGCGATTGAGACGCTAAATAGAAGTCTCTCCTGAATCCAGCCTTCTTCTTCCTGGAAATCCGGGAGCTCACTCATTTCTCGTATAGCTACATTCCACCACTTTTTTAAATATTTGAAGGTTAGAACTTCTTCGGAAGAATTTTCTTTATAGGTTTTGAAGCGTGAGAGAGTCTCCATCGCCTCTTCCTTCTGCTCAACTGAAGAGTGCTCTAGAAGAACCAACTGCTTGAGCCATGATACTTCCTGAGCGTTCCATTTAAAGGTAGGGGCCCAGATATCAACATTCTCTTCAGTTAGTGGCCTTTTGCCTTTTGCCACTAATGACAGGAGTGCGGGAGAGACATTTAATCTTTTTGCTAAATTTCTCATCGAGCACCCCTGTTCTTTATACCATCTGACAAGATCGGCCAGGTAAATGTGTGACTGCCTATAATTGTACACATCTGGTTTACTTGGCCGATTCATACTTAATCCTTAGAAATTACCTGTTACTGATTCAAAAGCGTCCCTGACTGGACCTACACCATTGTACGCATTAGCAGCATTAAGAATATCCTGCACCCCAAGCACCAATGATTCAGTTCCATCCACCACAAAAACACCTTCAAACTTAATCTTTATATTCTCTGCAGACGAGTAGACTCCGAAATCGTTACTCATTGTCAGACTTTTGCCAGCACAGCTTGGCTCTAAATCAAATTCAATCCTGTAATACGTATCGGCCGGAACATTAACCACCGATAGAGTTGTTCCAGTTGATGAAATGGTCACTTCACCTAGTTGAAGATCAACATTTTCATCTACCAGTGGATCATCGATATCAGTAATGCTTCTTTTAAAACGTAATCTCTTGAAACATAATTTTAAATCAGTAACCGCCGCATAGGCCTTAGGAATGAAAAAATCTGTAAGCCCCGCTGTTGTATAGCTTCCCATACTGACACTGACAGGCTGAGCTCCAGAAGCGCTGACAGGACTGTCTTTGGAAGACTGACAGCTACATAAAGTCAAAAAGGCGAAGAGAATTGCGAATTGACGTACCATGATTAACTCCCCAGTTTCAAACCCCGTTATGAGGTTTGTTACATGGATGATTATCGATTACCTGCGCATGACAATCAACTATATTAACATATTAGGTAAACATTCTATCGGTTAAAACTTTAAATTACATTATGTTACAATTAAAAATTAAACAATAGATGCTTTTTTTGTAAACAAATACCTTTCCGGAAAGTGATGGCAAAAGCAGAACGCTGTGTAAAAAGCAGAAAAGCTCAAGTTTATCTTAACTGGTCAATCTAAAAGACGGTGAATAGATTAAGTCCTTTTGGGAGGGAAGTTGATTCACATAAAGCTAATGGAAACCCTCAAGACAATTAAGCTTAAGAAGAAGTATATTATCTTCGCCATTTTATATGGAATATCTTCCCTTATTGTGCCGATGGCGACTCAGTTCCTAGTAAATCATCTGGCCATCTCTGGAATCATGGTGAACACCCTTACTTTCAGTGTTATCGTCGGTATTGCCCTCATTGTCGCCCAGATTCTGAAATATACACAGGTGCTGCTAAATGAGTTTATTCAGCGGGAGATTTTTGTTCTAGAGGCCCGCCGTTGGTATAACCCTGAGCGTGGCAAGGCCCCCTATTTTTTTGAAATTATTCTGCTCATGAAGAGCTTCAGTGCCTCTTTTACTCATTTAGTGGAGCTCGCATTACTTCTCTTTTTTGGATTGCTGTTGATTATTTCTTTTCATCCCTTCTTCATCACTCTGCTATTAGTGTTGGGAGGAAGTATTTTTTTTCTATTCTTTTCCTGGGAGGAAGCGGTTCGAACATCTGTCGAAGAATCCAATGAAAAATACCGGCTTTTTTATAAGAAGCAAGACCAGAGGTCGCTGTGTGAGGAGGACCTTGAATTATTCCTCGAAGTGCGGGACAAGCATTTTTACTTCATCAAAAGGAATAAGATTCTGGTGGGTACCGTTTTTGTCGTAAGTCAGCTCCTGCTCCTGGGAAGCGGAATCTATTTTATTCAAAAACATCAACTATCAATTGGTCAACTTGTCTCGGCAGAGATCATATTGAGCGGAATTCTGGTGTCACTAACCAAACTGCCAAGGACTCTGGAAAGTCTTTATGACTTCGAGACCAGTAAGATAAAAATCGAGTATGCCCTGCTTGGAGGCCAATCATGATTAAAGAAAGATTGATGAAGCCTAGGCTGCCACTGGATCTTAAATCTGAATGGGGATGGTTTTTTCTTTTCATCAGTTTTGTTATTATCTTATTCCTGCCGTGGGTGGCGATGAGTACCGGTGCGGGTAAAGTCACGGCGATAGATCCAAACGATCGGGTTCAGACCATTACAATTCCTTTCACAGGCTTTATCAAAAGGTGGCACGTTGACGAGGGTCAGAGGTTAGTCGAAGGAGAGCTGATTGCTGAACTTGCTGATATAGATCCTAATCTTCTGAAGCGCTACAAACAAGAGCTACAGGCAGCTCAAAAAGCGCTGGAGTCAGCAAAACTTATGCAAGAGACTGCAGAGATCAACCTTAATAGACAGCGCTCCCTTCATGAGCAGGGTCTTGCCTCAAGAAAAAGTTATGAAAGTTCAAAGATCGATTTCTCTAAACATGAAATGGAAGTGGCAAAAGCACAAGTGACATTAGCTAAGGCACAGACTCAGCTCTCAAGGCTTTCAAGTCAGGAGATGCGGGCACCACGCAATGGTACCATCATCAGAATCTTGCCTGGAGAGAGGGGGCAATTCATCAAGGAAGGCTCACCAGTTGCAGTCTTCTCACCAGATGTTGAGCGGCCTGCGGTGGAGATATGGGTAGACGGCAATGATGCTGCTCTCATAGAAGAGGGACAAAAAGCGCAGCTTCAATTTGAAGGTTGGCCCTCTTTACAAATTGGAGGCTGGCCTTCGCTGGCAATCAACACCTTTCCAGGAAAAGTTCACCTGATTGATCAGGCCTCTTCCTATCAAAACCGGTTCCGGGTCTTGATAACTCCCGATGGCACCTGGCCGGGGCAACGTGTACTGAGACTGGGAAGCCACGCCAAAGGTTACATCCAGTTATCAAACTCCTTTGTGCTGAGGGAGATCTGGCGCAGACTTAACAACTATCCTGCTTATAACGATCCCTTTCTGGATGAGGTAGATAAAATTCTGAAAGAAGATAAATCCATTCCCGGATATCAGGGCAAGCTACCGGCCGGAGAAAAGGAAAAATGAACTGGATACTCATTTTTTTCCTGATAACAACTCCAAGCTGGGCCCTTACTGAAAACCAAATCCGCGAATCGGTTAGAACACGCTTTCCCCTGATTGAGGCAGCTATGTTGAAGTGGCAAGCTGCTGAGGCGGACTACACGGCATCAAAAGGAGCTTTCGATCATCAGCTTAAATTCAAGTCCCGCAATCTCATCGAAGATGAGTATGAAAACGATTTTTTTCAGACATCTCTGGAAAGAACTCTTCCCTACTATGGAATAGGTCTGATTGCCGGCCATCGACAGGGTACGGGAAACTTTCCTGCTTACGACGGCAAGCTGGAAACCTCCAGCGCAGGCGAAATCTTTGCCGGAATCTCATTACCGCTTTTACAGAATTTATCCACAGACCAGGTTCGCTCAAATCTTGAAATTGGGAAACTTCAAAAGCTTCAGGCCGGGGTACAGCTCGAGCTAAAGAGAAACATCTACGTTCATAAGGCGCTTATCCTATATTTCAAGTTTCTACTGGAGAAAAAAAAGTACAGTATCAAGAAAGCTGTCCTCGAATTAGCTGAAAACCGTAACCAAATGGTGAAGGCAAAATTCAAAAGTGGCGATATAGCAAAGCTCAAGCTGACAGAAAACGAGCGTTCGATTCGTAAAAGAAAAGCTGACTTGCTCAAAAGCGAAATTACCCTGAATGGTCTAACTGCTCAGCTCAATTTATATGTACCCGAGTTTTCTCCATCGCTCGACCATGTCCAGCTTGATTCCATGCAGATTTCAAAACCTACTCTACCCAAAGCAATCGATTTCTCCACACTCCCCCAGACTCAAATCCTGGAGCTTGAAAGAAAGAAAGCAGCAGTACTTGAAAGGTTATACAGGCAGAGTCGCTTACCTTCTCTCAACGTGGAAGTCCTGGGCCATAAAGAGCTGTCGCAAAATGACCCTTATGATCCTGAAGCCTTGCAGATAGGTATAAAATTTAACTACCCACTGGAAAATCGTAAGGCCACTGGCAAGACAGTCTCACAGGCCTATAAAACAGGTGCGCTAGTGAAGCAGCAGGAATATGCAGTGAGAGAGCTGTCTCGCTCCTATCATTACTCGAACCGGGCACTGTCATTAAGTCTGGAACGATGGGAGAATCTTGTTAAGGAAGTGGAGAATACTAAGACCATGGCCAATGCAGAAAAGAAACTATGGGAGCAAGGTTCGTCCGATTTATATCTGGTAAATCTTCGCGAAGAAGATGTGGCAGACGCAGAAATAAGGAGATGGACAACATTTTTTGAATTCAAGCAGCACTTGCTTGATGCAAAACTTTACCTGGGCACCATCTAGTGCAGACCTCAAGCTTGGTAAGTTTTGAATGTTAAAGGAGAAAAATTAAATGGTGCCCAGGACTGGACTTGAACCAGCATGCCTCGCAGCGCTACCACCTCAAGGTAGTGTGTCTGCCATTCCACCACCTGGGCACAGAATATGGAAAAGGAGTTCGTCTAAATTAAGGGAATGGCCCCATGTTTGTCTAGAGATTTTTAGCCCGGAAGCAAATCTTCAACATCGTCTAAATAGAATCTGATTCGATTCATATTAGACCGAAGGGACTTCAGTTGTTGCTCTAGTATGTGCATGGATTGATCAGGAAATTGAGATTCAGTGACAACGTTTCTCGAGCGAACTTCAATCGCTTCAGACTCATTATCTTCAACCAGTGATTCTTTAATCAGATCGCTCAGAGGATCACTCGAAAGCGCCTCTTGATTAAGATCCTGACTACCAAAGAGCGAGACCACATTCAATGGGTCTCTTTCAACTTGCTCGCTACCACCAACGCTCATAACTTCCTTTTCTTGGTCTTTTCATGACCTTCGCTTGAACTCATATTGCACGCTCCATGCCAAAGAGTCGGGTACTTACCGACACCAATGCAAAGCGTTGTGAGGTTATTAAGCCCCAAGTTCTATGGGTTTAGGTGAAAAAAAGGTGGTGCATGTAAAGCTTTCAAAGCTGTCTAACTTTACACCGGCCAAAGATTAGTCAAGGGGCCAAAACTACCCGGATCGCCCGGCGCCAGAAAATTCTCTAAAATAGAGGGATGAGTAAACCTAACTGCTCGCAATGTCGTCACTTTTATATTACCTGGAACCAGCAGACACCAAATGGCTGCCGGCGATTTGGCATTCAATGCAAGGACCGACCTTCAAATATTATCGCCTCAGCAGGCATGGGTGAATGTCAGGGATTTGAGGCCAAAAAGCGACCAGACAGTGAAAAGAAGCCTTTGGATTTAAACCGAAAGGATCTCTGGTAGTCCACGCCCAAGCACAAAGTAATTAGGTGCTATCTCGTCGATGATTCCCCCACCAATGCATTTTTCACCGTCGTAAAATACCACTGACTGGCGTTGGGTCATGGCCCTTTGAGGATGATCAAAAATGACCTTCACCCGATCACCTTCCACCGTCACGGTACAAGGTTGTTCCGGCTGACGGTAACGAACCTTGGCCTTGCACTTGAAAGTTCCCTGTGGTGGATCTATCAGCCAATTAAGCTCCACTGCCGAGAGTCCGTCAGCGTAGAGGGCCGGATGATCCTGCCCTTGGGCAAGAATCACCTCATTCTTAGCAAAATCTTTGGCAACCACAAACCATGCCTCGCCAGGTCCGCCAATTCCCATGCCCTTTCTTTGTCCGAGCGTATAGAAGCAAGTTCCGTCGTGCTGACCCAAAACTCGCCCGTTCACATCCACAAACTTGCCTTTGGATGATTCGATATATTGAGAAAGAAAATCTTTAAAATTTCTCTCTCCGATAAAACAAATTCCGGTTGAGTCTTTCTTAGTGGAAGTGGCCAGATCAAATTTTGCGGCAAGCTCCCTTACTTTGGGCTTTGGCAGGTGTCCGATTGGAAAGAGCACGTCTTTGAAAACTTCTTTTTGTACGGCATATAAAAAATAAGTCTGATCTTTATTTTGATCGGCCCCCTTGGTCAGGACTCCGTCAACCAACTGACAATAGTGGCCAGTTGCCAGGTAATCCGCACCAAGAAGTTTTGCTCTTTGATAAAAAACTTTAAACTTAATTTCGCGGTTACAAAGGATATCCGGATTAGGAGTGAAACCCTTCCGGTAATCATTCAGAAATTCACTGAATACACCATCCCAATATTCTTTTACAAAGTTTACTGAGTAGTAAGGCACATCAATGCGTTCACAAACCTTAATGACGTCCTGATAATCATGGTCAGCGGAGCATGTTCCATCAGGATCTGTTTCATCCCAATTTTTCATGAACAGACCCAAGACTTTGTAACCTTGAAGTTTTACCAACAAGGCGGTGACAGAAGAATCCACGCCACCAGACATACCAACCACAACGGTTTTTTCACCGTTGGCCTGGTATTGCTCGCGAGATAAAGTAATTCCGTACTCTTTTAAAAGTTCCGGTTGAAATGAGAAGTCCATGCGGTTTTATAGCGGATTTGAGACTTTTTTCCAAGAGGTAGAGGTCATTTTACTTAGTAATATCCAGTAAACTGCCGATGACGGCCCCGCCAACGTATTGATATGCGTGCCAGAGTGTCTCATGGTTGAGAGTCTCCGGTGTATCCTGAGATGTTTGGTAAAACTTATAATTGAAGTCGTCTTCCCAGTTCTGAGAAAATGTCGTGGATAAAAGGCCCTGCTCCCAGAAGCGGAAATTGTCGGAGTTCTCAAACCCATTCGGCTTAATTTCAAAACTCACTTTTGAGGTCATCTTCGAACCGTGCTCGGTGAGCTTCGTCACCCACTTAAGTTCATCACTTTGATCCCGCAGATAAACCACCATGTTTCCTTTCTTTTTGGACTTATCATAGAAGCTCGTGTCTTGCCCAAGCATCTCGAGATTAACCACACCGATAATTTCTTTATCAGATTTCTTAAGTTCACGGGCATAGAGATAAGAGCCGTAAAAACCAATCCCCTGCCAATCCAAAAGTACCACCTGAACTGTATAGTTAAGATCAAATTGCGCCATGGTTTTTATCAGTCCCAACGCCACCGCAACTCCTGAGGCATTATAATTGGCCCCTGGCATGGCCTCTTTTTCTTTCACAAAAAGGGTCTTTAAATCATGGGAAACCGTATCGTAATGGGCCGTAACCACTAAGACTTTTTTTTGATTGAGACCGGTCTTTTCCCAGATGATATTTTCAACTTTGGAGCCTGCACGATCGTCTGCCATCTTTTGCATATGACGGGTAAACTTAAACCATTTCTGATAATCCGGACCATCTTTAACAAATTTTCCTTCTATTTTTTCATCAAAATCTTTTTGATAAAAACCTTTAATCGCCTCAATATCGGGAGAGGTTGAAGTCAGAGTCAGTTTCCCCGTATTTTTAGGATCAAATTTCTTGATCGTTTCCTGCAAATAATCCCGGGCCTTATCATGGCCCGGCAAACCTACCATTCGCGAGGGAGCAGAAACTTTCACCAGGTCATTTACCCATGATATCAAATCTTTCTGAGATACTTTCTGCAAATCAGTTTTTAGCTGGGCGTAGGTGGCCGGCGATCTTGCTTCCAAGGCCAGTGAAAAACTAAAAATCGATAGAATAATTAATTTTTGGAACAATGGGTTCTCCTTCTTCATTAACCGGATCAAGCGGCAGGAAGCGTATTTCACCTGTCAGATAAACTTTGGAATTCTTGCCCTTCTTTTTGATAACGGAAACAATTTCTCCCTCGAGAAGATCTTGTTTTTCAAAGAATTCAAGAAATACTGCTGATAAATTTTTGGGATGAATCCAGCACTCAATATATTGATCATGCTGATAAACCATAAAACCTTTTATCGGTTCAAGCCAGGAAACTTCCTCTGACAGACGACAATTAACCAGCATGACTTTTTTTCTTAAAAAATAATCATCATCCACAACTAACATCTTTTTTGAGGCGTAAGCATACTCTCCCAGTCGCCCCTTGATGGCGCGCCCGGAATCATTTAATTCAATTTCCTCACCGTATTGATGTTGATGAATCCCTTCATGCTCACCTAAGTTTTGTTGCTCTACCAGATCAATAATTTCGCCTTCTTTTAGAAATCTTTTTGGCGTTATTTTTTCAATATATTCCGTCATGTCCTCTTTCAGGCATTGATTAAAGGACAGCTCTTTAGTCTTTTCCAGGATCCCAAAGTTTTCGGCCAGTTTAAGGACTTCTTTTTTGGTTAGATCAGATAAAGGTAGAATCAAGCTGTTTAATATCTCTCGAGGAAGTCTTGAAAGTAGCGCTGACTGATCAAATTTTTCCTCATTAGAGGTATGAACAAAGACCGAACCATGAACATCATGATGAAAAAGTTTCGCGTAATGGCCGGTGGCCATGTGCTTGGCCCCTAATTCATTCATCTTTTCAAAAAGAAGTTGCATTCTCAATTCATGGCAACTCCAGCAAGGAGTAGGAAGTCTTCCCAGAATTTTATCATCTATCCAAGGGCCTAGAACATTTTCTTTAAAAGCAGGACCCGCCTTGATGATATGGTGAGGAATTCCCAGTTTATGGCAAAAAACTTTTAATTCTTCCAATTCAAGAGTATTTAACTGGCACGAAAAAAGTTTTGATTGGTCCCCGGGATAATCATCCAGTGAGTTAACAATTGTTACCGCAATCAATTCATATTTTTGGATTTTAAGCAGGTACGCAGTGACATAAGAATCGACACCACCGGAAAGGCCAAGAACGATTTTCTCTTTCCGACCTTTATTGTCGGGTACATAGGTATTCTCAAGCTTCTTTTTCGTATCCATAACGAGATTATAAGGGAGATTTCTATAAGGTTCCATGTTGTTTTAGCCGACATGAAAAAAGATGAATGCCTCTAA
>DFXY01000043.1 GCA_002381945.1 Bacteriovoracaceae bacterium UBA4096 | reverse complement strand
GCCTGATAGCTTGAAGATCCGACAATCTCAAAAGTCTGACGACTTGTTGGATAGTAAAGACCGTTGCTTCTCTTAGAGCAAGTTAACTGTGACTGAGGCTCAGGTTGTGGATAAGGAGGATAAGGTGGATATGGAGTTGGCCCAGGATTTGGACCTGGATTTGTTGGGCCTTCACGTCGAAGCAGCTGGATTGCCTCATTAACATTACGAAGAACTTCCCTCTGTTCCTGAGGAGTCAGGTAGAGATGGGCCTTCTCGATTGCGACGAGCTGATTTAGTCTCTGAAGTCGAGTTTCAATTTTTTGTTCTAATCTATCAACTTGTGCCATGGCACTGAAACTTAAACCTACAAGTACAACTGATAAAAACTTCCTCATCTTTTCTCCTTTCGTGGGACCTAGATTGAGAATCCAAGTATCACGATAAATCGTCAAGCCGAAGACAGAAAATGCAATAGGATAATGTTTACGTGGTGGCATTTTGAGACCGGTTGGTCTTAACCAAATCAGCACGTTACCTTTTAATAAGTTACTTTTTCACCTTTCTCTGTTCCACATACTAAGTGATGACCTGTTGTATGGACTTTCACGTGATCACCAATTCTTACTTCAACCTTGCAGTGATAGATGCCATCCCTCCCAAAAGCTTCGACTTTTAAAAATAGATTCTTAGCTTCCGCCGGAATTGTCGCACATTGAAAACGATGATTTTCCATTTGCATGGTAACGGCGAGAGGTTTTTTTGGTGCATCTTTGGAATAGATTTCCCAGTGTCCAATGTCATCATGGTCACTATCCACACAAATTGTTGGTGCCGAATGTTGAGTCTTATGAACTAAGTATTCAGAGAAAGATTTTTTACCTTCTGGATTTTTTTCGAAATTTTTCGAAAGTTCCTCCTGCTCCGATTGTTCGGGGGAAATTGTCTTTTTCTTTGTCGCACAAGAAATTAAGAAAAGGGGAGTTAGGATAAGGGCTATAATATTTATATTTTTCATGGCATGATGCTAACACCAAGGAAATCTCATGATCAAGATAACTCTAGCCGCATTCTTCTCTTTATTTTTCTCGTCACAAGCCTTTGCTTCCTTTGCCTATGGTGGCCGGGTCCGGATTGAGGATAGTATTAAATTAATTGAGAACATTCAGGTAGGAGATGAGGTTTCTGTTTTGGAAAATGGAAGTACGCCAGACTCCATATCTTTTTCCGAGGAGAGAGTGGCATTCTCAACTGGTACTGGACCAGATGCTCATATGGCCGGAATGATTTATCTTAGCTACGGAGATGAAGGAGCTGAACTGGTCGTTACCCCTGATCAAGTCTTCTTAACTGCAAAACAAAGATTAGTACGTGCGAGTAAATTAACAATTGTTGACCAGTTATTATCAAAAGATGGAAAACCTATTCAAATCCGACAAATCGCCTTCGGTGAATATCATGGCGGTGTTCATCATATTGCAACTGAATCAGATAACACATTCGGAAATTTTTTAATTATTGGTGGCGTTTGGGTTGGATCTTATAAAATTGAGGTCTTTTATGATTCGGCCAGCTTAAAAGACATCAATGTTTTTGAGGATCGGCCGTTACGTTAGAAGAGAACTTACATTATCGTACTAATGGTAAAATAATTGTGAAAGTTGTTCCCTTTCCAGATTCACTTTGTACGAGTATTTTGCCTTTATGGGCCGAAATAATTTCTCGTGAGATATAGAGGCCAACTCCAAGACCGCTTATATGCTTCGCTGAAATTGCACGCTCAAACCTCTGAAAAATCTTTTCATGAAACTCCTGGCCAATACCTATGCCTGAATCTTTCACCATGATGTGGACATCATTACCGCACTCTAAAAGAGAGACTTCAATAGGCTTACCACCTCCATATTTTGCAGCATTCGATAGGATGTTAGTGATCACTTGTTCAAATCTTGATCGATCTACGCATGCAATTATTCTTTTATCGCAGCTGAATGTAATAGTAGAGCCAATGTCTTGTAAATTTTCCCGGTGATTATCGATAACGTCTTCAATTAATTCTACTAAGTTAAATTCTTCACAGTGAACTTCTAATTTACCGGAGCTCATTCTGGAAACATCCAAGAGATCTTCCATTAGTCTTACAAGGCGATCAACTTGATTCATACTGCTTGCAAGACTTGTCTTTATATAATCTGGCAATGAGTCTGACTCCATTAGGGAACGTCTATGAGTCATCTGCAGATTAAGTTTCAAGGAAGTAATAGGTGTTTTAAGTTCATGGGAGGCAATGATTAAAAATTCATCTCTGATCTTAATTGCATCAACTAGTTCTGTAATGTCCTGACTAATAACGACCCCTGCAATGATATTGCCTTCTGTATCCCTTACCGGTGATGAACTTAGACGGATAATTTTTTGACTGCCATTTATCTGTGGTACAATGCAATCTTCATCCTGTACGATCTCACCTTTAGTTATCGATCTGGCAAGTGGCCATTCTTCTGATTTATACGGTGTCCCATCCAGATGAAGACCTTGCCACTTATGGTATTCATCTATGTGCTTTGTAGGAATGAGTGGGTGTCCCCAAACTTCTTCGACCTTCCTATTTGAAAAGATAAATTTTCCATCTGGAGCTTCTCCTATTATGACTGAAGCTGGAATCTGAGACATCGCTGTTTCAAAACGTCTTCGTTCAAATTCTGAAATTTGTAGCAATCGTTTCCTTTCGATGGCCAGTCTTCTTGATTCTGCTTCCCTCTCTTCTAATCTCTTCTGAATTTCCTTCTCTGTCGTTATGTCACGAAACTCAATTACTGCACCTATAGGTCTTTTATCGCGCTCCAATGGTGCTACCGAGAAATTAACTGGATAAAGGTGTCCATCTTTGTGCACGAATATCTCTTCCTGGTTTTGAAGAGCAGTTAATTTGGCTAGTCCATTATCAATAGGACATTCTTCCATGGGATAAAAGCTCCCATCAGGTTTCTTATCGTGAATAGAGTAATGCGCAGGCTTGCCCCTTATTTCCTCTAATTTAAACCCGGTGATTTTTTCACCTGCAGGGTTTAAAAAAGTAGGATGCCCTTTCTCATCCATCATGAGGAGAGCTGAGGTCATATTATCAGTAACTGCTTTTAGAATATTTCTCTGATAGGTAAGTTCTTCCTTCGATTTTTTTTGCTCATCAATATCTTGAACGGTTGCTATTGAATAAATTGGAATTTCTTTTTGATTTCTTACAATTGTACCTGTTACACAGACCCAGATATTTTCACCATCTTTACGCTGATACCTTTTTTCAATAGTCCAACTCGTTTCGTTGCCAGTTAATAAATTTTCATAAAGTTTGAGTTCTCTTGCCCGATCACCAACATGCGTAATGTCCATGAACGTTTTTTGCAATAACTCTTCTTCCGTGTACCCTGTTATTTGACATAGTTTTTCATTCACCTTTAAGTATCGTTTAGAAACATGATCTACTTGCTCTACCCCTGTTCCTGCCAGATTAAAAAAATCTCTATACTCTTTTTCAGATTGAAGCAGTTTTTGATTTCTTCTTCTCAAAATTTCATTAAAAAGGCTAAACAGGAGACCCATGCTGAGAAAGATTACTAGCCGAATGAGATACCCTGTACCCTGGAAGGACAGGCCCATTGGTGGAATGAAATAATACAACACCAGCAGGGTTGATAACAGTGTGCTGAAGACTCCTGGTCCTAAACCACCTACCCATGAACTAAAAAAGATTGCGGGATAGAACAATAAAAAAGTAATTTCTTTAACTAAAGGGTGAAGCCAGCTTTGAGCAATTAAAGCAAATGCAGTTATAACAAATGCACTAATATATCTCAGCCAAAATTTTTTCGTCTCTGTCGCTGATTTGAACATGGATCATACTCTTTACTGTCAAAGACTTGCTAAGCTTAAACTAACAATTTTATTTGAGAAAACTAGGCCAAGCGCTTTAACCTGAACGGTAATAAGTAAAGTGGAGGAGACCATTGCAGCCTAAGGCTGCACCAGAAACCAGAAGTCTCGAACCAGTGATTGAATGTAATATGAGATAAAAAAGTGGCGGGAGAGACGGGACTCGAACCCGCGGCCTTCTGCGTGACAGGCAGACGTTATAACCAACTTAACTACTCCCCCGGAGTGTAAATGTTCACCAAATATAAAGACATGATGCTTCCCCGTCAAGAATTATTACTTAAAAAATCTTTTTCTGTTTTGCGTCATGAGTAGTTCAGAATCCGCAGCTGTGTTACTATTTTCTGACTTAAAAGGAAATTGAATGAAGACTGTTTTTATTACAGGTGGAACGACAGGTATTGGGATGGAGTTAGCAAAACTCTATGCCAATAAAGGCTGGAAAGTCGGGGTATGCGGTCGGGATAAATTGAAATTTGAGGCGAGCTTTCAGGTTGGGAGAGACAATGTCACTTTCTACCAGGTGGATGTTGCCAATCGGGATGAAATAAAAAAAGCTATTGCTGATTTTTCTAAATCAATAGGGCTGGATCTTTTGATCGCCAACGCCGGAATTGGGTATGCTTACAAAACCAAGGTTCCGGATTTTGAATGGAGCTACCGGATTGTTCACGTCAATCTTTTGGGTGTGATGTATGCCTTTGAGGCCGCATTGGATGTGATGATCCCCAGGAGTAAAGGCCAGTTAGTGGCGATGTCTTCCATTGCGGGTTATAACGGACTTCCAGGAGTTTCTGCTTATAGCGCCACTAAGGCGGCCGTTCAGAAATACTGCGAGTCGCTGCATCTGGATTTAAAGCAGTTCAATATTGATGTCACAACCATTTGTCCGGGCTTTGTGGATACTCCCCTGACTCAAGCTAATGATCACATGATGCCATTTATGGTTAAGGCTCCTAAGGCCGCGTCCCTGATTGCCAGAGCGATTGAGAAAAAGAAAATGATTTATGCCTTTCCTTTTTTCTTTTCAATGATAGTCCGGATCATGGGGATGCTTCCACGCACCTGGTACCGGGCACTGATGAGTTTTAAAGCAATTAATTACAGCAAGGATTAGTATGAAATTCGTTTTAGTAGGTATGTTTTTTTTAGTGAGTTGTATGGATTCAACACCAGTGCCTAAAGCAACTGAAACAGTTAAGGCTTCTGAAGTTACAGCAGTCGAAGAAGATTGCGACGACAAAGCGAAAAAGCCAATTGAAATTAAAGAAGAAACCATCAGTTTATCGGGTAATACCGGCTGTACTTTAGAAGAGTAAAAACACTGTAAAATTTATGTAAGTGGCTATCTTTAGTTGAGAATGTGGTATGTAAGGCCATCTATTTTCTTTTAAGGAGTACCTATGAAATTTCTAGCAGTTGCGCTTATTGCACTTTCTTCTTTCTCGGCCTTTAGTGCCGGTATTAACTCTACCATCGCAAAAATTGAATCTAATAAAGATGCTGTATGCTCTCGTACAGGCGTTAGTGCTTTTAATTTCTGCACTGGTCCTGCTTCTTATGAGGCCCGTCTTTGTTATTATTCAGTAAAATACGCTTGTTATTCTACATCAGGTGATTTCACAGTTAAGTTAAGAGTGAAAGAATCTGCCAAGGGAAGCGAAGTTACTAAAGTGACTTACAGCAAATAAGATAATTGCCTTAGAACCAGTTTTGAAACTGTTCCGTGATAATGTGATAGGAGAACATCGCCATCCATATCACGGACACAGTTATCCCTAATCCCATCAGAATTAAGATCAAATCTTCTTCCAGTAATCCCACACAAATTAAAAAAATGCTTAAGGCCGGAATTAAATTCGAAAAGGGAATAGGCAGGGGCAATGAGAGAAAAGCGGAAGATAGAATAATGGCAAATCCACAAATGATGTGCGAACCCCGAGTATTAGTCAGTGGATGTTTGAAGGCGGAAATTTTTGAAGTAAAAGCACTGAATTTTAGAGCGGCTTTATAGATGTATTCAAATCTTTCGTGAGTGATATTCAGATTCTTCATTCTCTTGGTCAGTAAGGGCTTACTCCAGATCATCAGACCCAGGCCCTGAAGAAGAACGATCAATCCCAAAACGCTGGAAAGTCCGGGAATGGGTATGGGCTGCATAAATGGCAGAATGGAAATCAGTGACAGGATTAGAAGGGCTTCGCCCTCAACATGTTCAACGATTTTTCCCAGCGTAATGTGCGGAAGGTCGCGAACGTCTTCCAATGCTTTTATGAGTCGATCGCTCATGAGTCTTAATCCATGGTTAATAACAAGTTCATTTTATATGAATATGCTCTTAAACGAATATATATTAATTTGCCCAGGTTTTGACTGTGTCATTGATTGTCAAGGCCCGTAAATGGCCTATAGAATAACAGACAACAAAGAATTGAGGAAATCATTATGCATCATGAAACGTCTCTCGCTATCTGGATTGGGTTTGTTGTTTTCATCCTGCTGGTCCTATTGCTTGACCTTGGAGTCTTCCACAAAAAATCTCATACTGTAGGTTTTAAAGAATCAATTATTTGGTCTGGAGTCTGGATCGCTTTGGCCATGGCCTTTAACGTAGTCATCCTTTATTGGAGAGGCCAGGAAGACTTTATGCTTTTCTTAACCGGTTACGTGATCGAAAAGTCATTATCGGTGGATAACCTGTTTGTATTCCTTTTGATATTTGGATACTTCAAAATACCTAATCAATACCAGCATAAGGTTCTATTCTATGGAATTCTTGGTGCTCTGATTATGCGTGCCTTCTTTATCTGGGCAGGGATTGCAATCCTCGATAAATTTACCTGGGTTATTTACATCTTTGGGGCCTTCCTGGTTTTCTCCGGAATCAAAATGCTCATGCCACAAAGTGATGAGCACGACCTTGAGAAAAGCTGGGTGATTACCTGGACTAAAAAGCTCTTCCCAACATCACCCCATTTTCATGATGATAAATTTTTTGTTAAATTAAATGGAACATGGATGATAACTCCACTTTTTATTACGCTGATCTTTGTGGAGTTCTCGGATCTGGTCTTTGCCATTGACTCAATTCCAGCAATCATTGGGATTACCAATGATCCATTCCTGGTATTTACTTCTAACGTCTTCGCTATTCTTGGGTTGCGTTCTCTTTATTTTGCCTTAAAGGGTTTTGCCGATATGTTTCACTATCTGAAATACGGTCTGGCAATTATTTTGATGTTTATCGGGATCAAGATGTTAATCACTCACTGGTATCACATGCCAGTGGCCGTTACCATGGCAGTGATTTTTCTGGTCTTACTGGGATCGGTTCTGGCCTCGGTTATCAGCAACCACAAGAAAAAGAAATTAATTGGTTAACTGGAAGGGGCCCTTTAGGGCCCTTTTTTTATGTTAAAAGATTTCGTTCAGAAACGATGTCATTGATCTTGATGAAGTCATACAGATATCCAAGAGTAAACAGACCCCCGGTACAAAGCCAAATAATTCCAGTGATCCATTTTCCCAGATAAAAGCGGTGAATGCCAAAGAAGCCCAGGAAAGTCAGAAGTAGCCAAGCGACGCTGTAGTCATAGCGACCTGGAGAAAAACGACGTTTTGATTCTTGTTCCATAGAGGGAATCAGAAAAAAGTCTATGATCCACCCAATTAAGAAAAAGCCGAAGGTAAAGAAATACAGAATTCCNNGGGATAGAGTGTGTTGAATTTTTTAGTTCCATTGAAATCTTAATCCGTCTGTTTCTTTAAAAGGAAGTATTTTAGGTGTAAGCAGTAATGAGTTTATGCCTTCTAAGCTTTTCTTAGGTTCACAAATTTGAAAAGTATTTGTCCATTCCTCGGTTCCACCTTTAGGGGACGATGCCGGCGTACGTTGTTGTAAGCTTAAAAGGTAATATCTGTTCTGTGCATCCATCCAGGCAAGTGTCCAATTGGCCGCTTCGGCTATTTCCTGTTCCACATCCTGAAGTTTTAAGGTGACGTCAAAACAAAGTTGCTGGCCTTTGATTTTTCTGATCGCTGTCCCCTGGATTTTCCCATCGGCCAGAGAATCAGTTGCAACATTCCTGTTTGCTTCAGAGGGAGAGATTCTATGGTGAGCACAACTTGTGATCATGAATAAAAGGAGAGTTGTAATAAGTCTCATACTACCTCCATCCTGGAGTATTTTGACTATTTTAGCATGAATTGAAACCAGGGAATAGGGCCGGAATTTCCGGACTTTAAAGCTCAATTCCCAGGAGCATACTGAATATCAGGGAAATAGAGACGATGATGGCAATGGTCGCAAGAGTGTATTCTTTTTGTTTAATAAATAAAACTGCAGTGAGAACGACCCTGATCAGCGGCAGACTGATGAGGATAATTAATCCTAGATATGCAAGAAGTATCCCCCAGTTTCCTCGATAGATATGGAATGGGATAATATCAATGAGAGGGAGCTTGTCGTAAAATTTAAATGTATAGAAAGTGTTAGAGAACTTAAATAAGGTTAGCCAGCCGCTAAGGATAACAATCCCTGCCAGGATAACTCCATACCGTAAAAATTTTGCGATTCTATATTCAAGATCTTCAATGTTTTCTTTCACAACTTCAAGCCTCTCATCATCATTTGAATTGAAATGACGACCAGGACAACCACGAAAATTTTCCGGATGTGAGCGGCCGGCATACGGGTCATGACTTTTGCCCCAATCCAGGAGCCCACTATAATCCCCAGCGCTACAGGGGAAGCAATCTCGGGACGAATATCACCCTTCATTAAATAGGCACCTGCACTGGCAGAAGCAGTGACCCCGATCATAAAGTTAGAAGTGGCAGATGAAACTTTCATTGGCAATTTCATTGCCCCATCCATCGCCATCACTTTAAAAATTCCGCTACCAATGCCGAGTAGAGCAGAAAGAATACCGGCAAAATACATACTGATTAAACCCAGTGGTACTTGTGCGACTTTATAAAAAGTTAGTTCACCTTTTTCATTGGGATAAGAACCCGCTAGTTTTAGTCTTTGAGACCATGGATGATCTATTTCGGAGCGCGCATCACCTTTTTTACGGAACATCATTATGGCCGAGAAAAAAAGAAAGCCTCCAAAGAGAAGAAATAGCCAGGAAGAGTTTATTTTGGAGGAAATCAGAAAACCAGTAATCGCACCACCAACAGTTCCTAATTCGAGTAAAACGGCTAGGCGCACATTGGTGAGATGATCTTTAAGGAATCCAGCTGCAGCGCCTGAAGAAGTTGCAATTATCGATATTAGACTTGCAGCAACTGCGTAGCGGATATCAATACCAAAATAGAGAGTAAGAACGGGTACCACTATGATCCCCCCCCCTAAACCCAGAAGGGAGCCAAGAAATCCTGCAGAAATTGAAATAACAAGGAGTAGTAAACTTAACATTTGCTCTAAGTATAGTGCCAGTATTGCAGACTTTATAGTGTGAATTTGTTTCCACACTTCTTATTCAGAAAATTAACGAGTTTTGAATCATCAGAATAACGAAAATCTTCTTCAACCCAGAGTTCTGAGGCACGTACCTGACATTTCCGTCCATTTTGGGTAATCACAGCGTTGCCCGCAACCAGTCGGGGATCTCCTCCTCTTTTATCAACTCGAATGCTGATGCCGGTTCCACTATAATTAATAGGAGCAAACTTACGATTAAAACGATTTGGATTCAAATCTACTTTACCCTCTTTGAGAACACCGGCCTTAATCATTTTTGTTTCACCATCATAGATGACCTTCTCACCAGTCGTGAGGGTTACATGCAAGTCACCGTTTTTGGATTCAATGGTTGGTTTCATTTTTCGTGGAACAATCAAGATGACCGACTCCATTAGTTGTGACAAATATCCCGAGCCGGCGTCATCTGTAATCCAAAGATAAGCTTCCCGTTTAGAGTTATCAGTTGAAACAAAACGCCATTCTCTTTCAACTTTCTCTGAGGGATCAATGGGATCTCCTGCAATTAAATTAGGTCCTGAATTGGCCACTCTAAAGCCAGTTTCTCTTAAACCATCTTTTTTATCACTTATAAAAGTATAGTCCCAGCCGCCTGGATTTGAGCGAGTTGTAGTAAAGTCAAACTCAAGAGGTCGTGGTTCATCCCTGTCAAAAGGTGTGCCATCCAGGGTCACTTCACAATCTTCTTCTGAGGTAATCTGACTAATACCCCGATTTGCAGTAATGATAGATTGGATAAGACCCTTTTTTACATTCTCATCAGTCGCTTTTTTGTTATCTACAATAACAATCGGATTAACGCCGGAGTCGTCAGAAGATTCTTCTTTTACCACAAGAGTTTGTTTCTTTTCAGATTTCTTAAAGTGCCTCATACGATCAACAGCGGCCTGCAGTCGTTTGCACATACCAGTGCCGGCCTGTTTTCCCTCTCTGCAGATTTTATCTGCAAAATCCATCAAATCAAAAAGTGCCGCTTCTTTTCCATCTGCTCTGACTTCTTTGACGATTTCTTCAGGCGTTTTTTTTGAGGCCAGGAATTTTTTATCACAAGTGCTGAAGGCCAGGGATCGCTGCTGACTGGTTGAAGTTGGAACACATAGGCCCTTACCAAAAAAAAGTGGTTGGCACTGCATTTGATTTTTTGCACATTGGCCATTCTGGTAATCAGGATTATGACGTGCGGGAGATGAGCATAAATTACTGACTCTGCGACTTGGCCAGCCAGCATAAATGCAATCCATTTCTGAAGATGCCCATGCCTGATCTAGAATTGACAAGGAGAAGGAGGTCTTGGAATCATTAATTTCATCCATTGGCAAAATGCTTAAGGAATCATAATTTTTATAAAAGGCTTTATATTCATTGAGTAGATCAACTTTCCCACGGGTGTTTGAAAGTTTCCATGCCTCTTTTCCGGAAAAACTCCAGCAATTGAAAGACATTAAAAATGATAGAACAATTAGAATTTTCATTGAGACTCCCTCATGCTTATCGGGTGTTTTTAAATAAAATTACACTTAACTTTACTGCTCAATTAGTTTTACCTTGAGCGACTTAAGTGACTGATTCTTAATGAGAGACCTACCAGTAATCTCTAGAATGTGTAAAAAGTGTGGAACCTTGGTATTGAGCGAATTGTTTCGGCACAAATTTCCGCTTTACTCGTACCCCAACTGTGGCAAAAAGGTGGTCTGCATAACATCAGGAGGATTAAATGGCAGATCCAAAAAATCGAGATTTATCTCAAGAGTTAGTTTCTTTATTTGATCTTAGAAAATCAAAAGTCAGAGATGAAAAGTTACTGACTCAGGCCGCTTTTGAAGCCCAAAGAGACATCCGTTATTTAACATTGATGTTTAGTGATGGTATTCCCAATTTATCCATGAAAGTAACTGATACAGAAACTATTAAATGGGATGCTCACACTCAAAAACTTATTTACTATCAAGGTGAGACGGTTCAATTGTTAGAAGCTGCTTCTAAGGAAACGCGGGTAAGGATGAGACCTTTTCTTACGGATCTGGTTAAAAAGGCGAGAGAATTTTACAGCAACGATTAAACGAAAATACAGAATACCTTTAGGTGATAAAACGTGAGCAGTTTGCTAATGCTTGCTCAACATTTGCTTTGAGGTTTAGATGTCCAATCTTAGTCGTAGTCTCCTTGAGTTCCCAGAGAAATTGAAAGCGCATGATCATCTGGTGCAATTCTATGACGGTGAAGAATTTCTCATTAAAACAGTAATCAATTTCATTGCCCCCGCTTTGTTATGCGGTGAAGGAGTCATCCTTGTCGCTACCGAATCGCACTTAAGGATTCTTAAATCCTCTCTGCAAGAGCTCCAGCTACCGCCTCATGAGTTCATTCAGAGAGGTCAGCTGATAATGATGGATGCAGAAGTCACTCTTAAACAAATCATAAGTGGAAATCAGATAGATCAGATTAAGTTTGAAACTGTCGTAGGTGACCTCTTGGTTGAAATGGGGTCTCGTTTTGAAACAGTTAAAGCTTATGGTGAAATGGTAAATGTCCTGTGGCAACAAGGTCAGCATTTTGCCGCTCTTGAGCTTGAAAGGCTTTGGAATGGCTGCCTGGAGAATAAAAATGTCACTCTTCTCTGCGCTTACTCTATGGATGCTCTTTGTGAAGAAAGAGATGGTGTCTCTTTTATAGATATTTGTAATTGTCATTCCCATGTTCTGCCGGCAGAAGGTGTAATAGAAAGCCAGACCTCACGTGAGCTGATGAGGAAAATTGTAGAACTTCAGTTTCTCAATATGATTGGTGCCAAAAAGATGGAACAAAATCAGATTGACTTGCAGGAGCTGACTTTACCTATTACTTCTATGAAAATTGAATTATTGAATTTGAGAAAGTCCTTAGAGTTTAAGCAATCGCTAATGAAGCATGAAATTTCCCATAACCTGGAGAATTGCCAGCAGCATTTGAATGTGCTGGAAAAAATGCTTGAGAGGTACTGATTCAGTCGTTAAGCTTTAATAATGAGCATTATTATCAGAAGGGCCACGGCACAAGATGCATTGGGTATATTTACTGCTCATATGCGTTCAATACGTGAAGTCTGTTCCATGGATTATACCAGTCTCGAAATTACCGCCTGGTCAGGAAGGAATTTTCGTGCCGACTTCATATGCCAGTCCATTGAACGTGATTTTTTATGGGTCATAGAATCCCAAGGTACCATTCAGGGATTTGGGCATTTTGCCGTCATGTCTGAATTTGAAGGTGAGGTCATGGGTCTTTATTTGACCCCTGATATATTAGGAAAAGGACTTGGTAAAAAACTTTTTCTAGAATTTTTAAATGTTGCAAGAAAACATCATCTTAAGAAAATAAGCCTTCATGCCACTAAAACCGCCAAGAGCTTCTATGAAGCTCTTGGCTTTTTGCAAATTGCCAGTGATACGAGTATTGAAATGAAAGGTGTTCCAATTCCATGCTTTCCGATGGAACTGGAACTGAGTTAATAGAGTCGAGTAGGCAATGAGATTGATTCGGCTTCACGGCGCAGATCAAGGCCATCGTCATCCAGTGCGGCCTTGATTGTCAGAATCTTTTTATAGAGAGATGAAAGTTCATTATCTCCGTAAGAGAAGTCAATCGTCGCTTTGTTGGATGAAATGTTAAGATCTAAATGATACCAACTTCTGATTTTGTCCGGATTTAGGGCCATAATGAAGCTGATGCCAGTATCATCAAATATGACGTTCCTTCTTAACTTGGTTATCATTTCAATTCTTTCTGAGGGCGGAAGCTGAGGATTAAGTGCCTGGCTTAGAAGCTTTGCTAAGTGATTTAAACTCATCGTGAAAGTATCTTCAGCTGTCTGGACTGGTGCATTTGCATCATCACTAAATGGGGAATTTGCAAAAAAATCATCGGCAGTAAGGCCTTTACTCAAGAGATGGTCACGATAAAGAATGACAATTTCTTTTTCACTTAATTGAGGTGCCTTTAGGATGCTTTCAGGCGCCATCATAAGTTCATATCTTAAACCATAGTTAAGAAATTTCTTGCCTGGACTTTGATTCCATTCAGTCCATGGGATCTGATTGTAAATCTCTGTGGGTAATGATTTACGCATTCTTAATTTAAGGTCTTTGAAGTTTCTATACGAGAACCGATTCTTTTTGTTGTGGATGTACTTTACGATATTGATGGGTTCAAGTTTTTCAAAAGTTTCATCTGCGTGAAAAAGGGCGCGAAGACCTTCTGAGTTCTTGGTACGTGACAAGGAGTAAAGAAAACGACTTTCGAATTTTCCTTCCCATGATTTTAATAAATATCTTTCGATAAAATCATCTTCACGTGGAACACTCATATTGGCACTGGAAGTGCCTTTTTTCAGTTTAAAGCCCAGAATTTTATTTCCAACGTCCAGACCGAAACCATAGGAATCTTGCTCAGAAGAACTTTTTAAGTTTCTTTTTAAACGGCTAACCTGACCAGCAAGAAAGTCTTTACGGTAAATCTCCTCAAGAGCAGTTAGATCCAGCAGGAGATTGGCCTCCAGGTTTTTTACGTTTTTAAAGGGAGATAGTAATTCCAGATTTCTGAAGTCTTTGGCCTTGGGAAGTAGATTTTCATAAGCTTCTGCAACTTCAGGATCCGTGAGATCGAGGACATAATCCACCATGAAGACCTTAGCATTATTGATATTTGCCTTCAATTTAACAGGTTTAGTATTCAGGAATCGCTCGAGATGACTATTAAGTCTATCTACACTGAAAATATCAAATTCATTTTCATATCCAAGTCCTAGAGAAGCCCCATAGCCCTTACCACGATAAGCAACTATTTTAAGACGTAAGTGACTCTCATCAATTCTTACAACATGGACTTGATAAAAGCCATCGACCACATAACTGCCTGACAGTCCCACGCCCCAGAAAGAAGAACCTAGCATACTGAAAATTTCCGCACTTGCTACGAAACCAAGTGATCCACGGAAAACAAAATAATCACCGACATTAAATTTTGAACCCAAAGCCGTTTTGGCCTTAAGTGGAACTCTTTTTAAAGAATAAGGCTTTGCCAGCATTGCTTTACACGGGTCTTTAAAAAATCGAATAAAAGTTGCTTCCGTTTTACTTTGTACTCCGGCATTGAGGCGTGAACTGATGATATCACCCAGATCAATTCCCGGAATTGCTTTAAATCCAATTTGCCAACTATCAGTTCGCTCATAAAGCCCATCAGTATGTGCCGGCTCTACCTCGTATTCATATCCACCTACAATGCTACCTCCGGGAAAGATATCCAGGTCAACCAGATCCAGGTCAAAACTTGGATCTAAAGTTGCGATCTGTTCGGCCGCAGAAAGCGTGCGTTCTGATTTACAATCACTAGCACCCCAGGCAATTTGGGTAAAAAGAAGAAGAAAGATTGTGAGAAAACTGTAGAGCTTCATAAGATCCTAGTCCGTTGATATTTTAAGAAATAAGAACCCGTATCTATTATGAATAGCTCCATATTGTCCACTTTCTCCAAAGGTTAAATGAAGAAAATTGATAAATAGCTAAAGTTTACAGATATAACATGACGTTTATTAGAAAAAAATGGTCCCTGAGAGAGAGGTTTCGCCTAAAAGGAAATAATTGTAATTAATACCCACAATCAGATGCCGTCCCAGTGAGGTCTGAATGCCCGTAAAATAATCGCCTGTGCTTTTCTTTTCTTCTAATCTTCCGTCAATATATTTCACTGTGGGAGAGACTTCGTTTCTGTAGGCCAGGTTGAACATGAAGTTTCGATACACGTAAGATCCTGCATAGAGATGAATTGTTGTATCCATTTCATCCCGTTCATATCTGGTTTTGATTACTCCGGCATCAACTGAAAAATTCCGATATTTAGTTCCAACTGAATAGGTGGCCACTGAAAACGTCTCAGAATAATCGATGTCTTTTATATGAAAATCATCCTGATACAGAGATGCACCTAGTGTAAGCGGGCCAAGTCTTCCAGAAAGACCTACACCGGGATTTATTTTCTTAATTTCAGAATGACGTTTCAGGATTAGACCAACATCCAGGGCAACATTCTTTTTTCTAATTAACTTAGCACCCAATGCGAGATTCATTTTATTCGTCCTGTACTGCTTTTTTTCTTCATTACGTCTGAAATAATCCTCTGTGGCTTCATACACGCGATTTCCAAAAAATGTATTCTCAAGACTAGAGCTTATGAGTGCTCCTCCAATTTTACCGGTCCCGGAAGCCAGACTGAAAACGAGAGGATTACCACTTTGATGAATGACTTCAACTCCTAATCCCCGGTCAAAACTGACTGTCGCTGGATTGAGGATAGTGGAAGTCGTAGGTGAGGGAAGTGACAAGAGACTACTGCGACGGCCTTGTTTAGTCACTCCGGCGCAATTTTTTAAATCTAAGAGATCGCAGATTTCATTTGCTTCCCCTCTTAGAGGGAACAAGACCACAAAGAAAAGTAATAAAGAAATAAACATTTAAGCATTCTAGCTTAGAAGCCGTGAAATCTTCTTGGGAATTTTAATGAGATACTATTATCCGACCTTTTTAATCATTCTCCATGCGTCTATCATTCTCCGTTCAAGTATTTTAGCATCTTAGGATGAAAAATTTTAATCCAGAGCAAGCGATCAGAGACATACAACATTTTGGGGAAGAAGGAGGAGTTGTGCCAGTCATTGATGTGGCCTCGACTTCAACTTTCATGGATCCTCAGGACATGGAGAAAACTTTTACAGGAGAACTGCAAGGTTGCTATCTTTACAGTCGACACTCTAATCCAACCGTAAATATTTTTGGCAAGAAAATAGCTGCCATGGAATGTGCAGAAGCGGCCCTCGGTGTTGCCAGTGGGATGGCAGCCATTTCATGTACGATAGATCAGATTTTTTTGAATGAAGGTGATTCCCGCGGGCATTTAATAGCATCGCAGACTTTGTACGGCGGCACTTACGCTCTTTTAAAGAATATTCTTTCAGTGCGTGGTATAGCGGTTACTTTCGTAGATACGACCGATCTTAAGGCGGTAGCCGCAGCCATTACTCCGGCGACCAAATTAATTTACGCTGAGACCATGAGTAATCCTTTACTCGCTGTCAGCGACATTAAGGCTTTGTCCCAGTTAAGTAAAAAACATAACTTGAAATTGGTGGTAGATAATACTTTCACTCCAATGATAGTTCAGCCGCTTCTTCATGGTGCAGATGTTGTGGTTCACTCTTGTACTAAATATATCTCCGGCTCAAGTGATTTCATTGCAGGAGCGATTGCGGGTAGTCAGGAATTCATATCTTCATTGATAGATGTAAATCATGGGACTGTTATGCTTACAGGTCCGGTAATGGATCCAAGAGTGGCCCATGAACTATATCTACGTATGGATCATTTAGGCATTCGTATGGCAGCTCATTCGAAAATGGCCTTATTCCTGGCGGAGAAAATGAAAGAAGAGGGGATGCCTGTTATTTACCCCGGTCTGAAAGATCATCCTCAGCATTCACTTCTAAAAGAGCTAGGTGGGGGAGGAGAGTTTGGTTACGGAGGAATTCTGACTTTAGAATGTAAGGACGCCAATGCGGCCAGATTGCTTTCAACTAAACTTCAGAATGATAAGTTTGGGTTGTATGCGGTCTCCTTGGGCTTCTCACGAACTTTGATGAGCTGTTCAGCAAAAAGTACCTCAAGTGAAATTCCTGAGGAAGAAAGAAGTAAGATGGGATTGGCCGAAGGCTTATTGCGTTTTAGTATTGGTTATAGCGGGGATGCAAATATCATGTGGAGTCGCTTTATTAAATGTTACAAGGAAGGGTAATGGCAGGTTCAACCAAAAAGAAAGTTAACGTTAGAAAGACTCGCTTTAGTGATGCTCCATTTATTAATGAAGTGGTTAGTAAGTGCTATCCTGGAGTGCCACCTTATCCACTGGATGCTTTACGTGCTCACATCAATCACTTTCCGGAAGGTCAGATTGTTGTTGAATATGAAGGGAAGATTGTTGGTTTTTGTATTACATTTATCATTTCTGAGGCAGAGGCCATGCGCCCTCATACCTGGAAAGAGATCACCGGATCATCATTTGCAAGTCGTCACGATCCTTTAGGGGACTTCTTGTATGGAATGGATATTTGCGTGGACCCCGATTATCGTGGGAAAAAAATAGGCGAGCGTATTTACAATGAGCGAAGACGGTTATGTGAAAACTTTGGCCTGAAAGGTATTCTCTTTGGGGCCAGGATTCCGGGCTTTGCAAAGAAAAAGAAAACTTATCCTACGCCTGAATTGTATCTGGAAGCAGTAAAATCAAAAACAATCAAAGACCCTACCGTAAGTTTCCAGATGAATAATGGTTTTCAACCAGTAAGTATTTTGAAGGATTATTTGCCCTCTGACCAAGATTCTCAAGGCTACGCTGTGCTGATGCGCTGGGAGAATCCACTCATTGACCCACAGGGGAATCAGCCCTACATTGAAGATCAAAAAGATAATGTCAGAATTTGCACGATAAATTTTGAACAACGGAAAATCTCCTCATTTGAGGAGTTTCAATCCATTGCTGAATATTTTATTGGTGTGGCGGCCGACTACAGCTGCGACTTTGTTGTCTTCCCGGAATTTGTGACGATGTCACTCCTTTCAATTATAAATAGAAAGTTGGATCCAGTTCAATCTCTGGAACATCTAGGTCAGTTTACAGAGCCATTCATTAAATTCATGAACGAAGCCGCAGTGAGATACAATATAAACATTATTGGTGGCACTCACATGATGAAAGACGCCCAAGGATTTATGAAAAATACTTGTCACGTCTTTTTGCGAGATGGGGCCATGCACCAGCAGGAAAAAATTCATCCCACTCCTTCCGAAAAAGACTGGTGGGATATTCGTGGAGGGGATCAGCTATCCGTTATAAATACTGATAGAGGACCTATTGGTATTTTAATTTGTTATGACTCAGAATTCCCTGAACTTTCACGACACTTAACTGATCAAGGCGCAAAAATAATCTTTGTTCCGTTTGCCACGGATACTCGTCAAGGGTACTTGCGAGTCCGCTACTGTTGTCAGGCCCGGACCATCGAAAATCAATGTTATTTTGTTCTTTCAGGCAATACGGGAAATCTGCCACGTGTTCAGAATATGGATATTAACTACGCCCAAAGCTGCATCCTGACTCCTTCGGATTTTCCTTTTGCTAAAGATGGGATTGCTGCCGATACTGATACGAATGCCGAGATGGTGGCGATTGCTGATTTAAGTATGAGTGATCTGATTAAGGTCCGCAATAACGGTACAGTCAGGAATCTTAAAGATCGTCGGCATGATCTCTATAGCGTTTTATGGAAAGGTAAGTAGCTGATCCTATCTTTAATAAGATAAGATCAGCTTGATATTATTTACTTATTTGTATTCATTCAATCTAAAAGCTTTGAGATTGGCCTCTTTTATTAATTCATCTAACTGATCTTTAGAAGTATTTAAAGAAGTTCCTTTTAAATGGTCTCGTCGTCTCGGAATTTGACATAAGCGAATGGCCTCTTCTTTAGAGTATGCTCCACGATAGGCCTCTAAAGCACATTGTGCAGTTTGAAGAGTCGCCCTTGGGTGTGAACAAAGTCGGAGAGATTCATCTTTAGAAAAAGGTCCCCGATAGGCCGCTTCTGCACAATCGACGACACCTTCGGAGGTAGCTCGAGTGCACATTTGTAACGCTTCTTCTTTTGAAAAAGAGCCATTATAAGCACGAGTAGCACAACGGGCAGGCATTTCGTTATAGGCCCCCTGACATAGTCTGAAAGCTTCTTCTTTACTAAATGGCCCACGATAGGCGAGATCGACACAGCTGACTGCACCTGAACCATTACCTATTGGTGTGCAAGAGTGCCTGACGCCTTGAATTTCAATTTCCAAAGTTTGAGCGAAAACATTAACCGATAGCAATAGCAATGAGAGTAAGAACAATTTCATTTTGGCCCCAATCCTGTAGAGTTTTTTTATTAAAGTTTTTTAGTGCAACATGAATGCCAATGTTGATTGATACATTATTAAGTACATTACATAGTGCAAGGTGCATTTTGACTGGTTTGATTTGGCACTAAGGAGAATAAACAGGGATCATTCGGTATTGATCCCTGTATTGGTTAAACTGACGCTTGTCTTCCTAATCCAATTCCCTCCTGACGAATAAGTGGCTTTCTGAAATTGGCGACTGAACCCATCGCTCCTCCCGCTACTGCTGCCAAAGAGCCTAACAATGTTAAAAGAAAGAGCGACCATCCAACGGATTTTAAGGCCGCAGCTGTTCCTTCTTTGGCGTCTTCAATAATTTTATCAACTCTTGTTTTCATCTGGGCAATGCGAGTGTCGGCCTCTGCGGGAGTAATGCCTGCTTGCATTGATAGGTAGTTCTTAGCACCTTCAGCATCACCTCTGACTAACCGAGTGGCCACACCTGTACCAACGGTTCTGACATCTGATTTTAGATTCAAATCCCCAATAGCATCTTCAGCAACATTTGAAACTGCATTGTTGATAACCGGGCTCTCAGCTGCTTTATCCACCCCTCGGGCAATCATACCACCTGAACCTTTAATCATGCCACCCATCGCTTGCCCGGCCATGCCAATAGTGGCCAAGGTTTGATAGAGGAAAAAGCCGACAAACAAAGCTGCAATGACTAATCCCTGGGCCGAACCAATTCTTCCTGTCCGAAATTTCGAAATTCTAGCTGCAAAATAACTCCCCACAAAAATTGAGATGAGGGCCGAGACAACAAACCATATACCAGTAAATATTCCTGCTCCTCGAGCACTGGTTTCGTCATCAAGCCCAATACCTCCGAAGGCCAAGCCTAAACCAATCAGACCCGTCATGGTAAAGAATGCTAACAATAGTCCTGCCACAATTGAGCGCCAACTTATGAGTGCATGGGGATTCACTAAATCCGATTCAAGAGGAAGATTCCCTCTACCTGTTTTGATGTTTAAATTGACCATAATATTCTCCTGGAAAAAATATTCATTGTTCAGGATAGTGCTCTTGCGTTGTGGAAACAATTCGCCGTGTTTCTGTAGGGAAAGACTTAAGTCATAATTAGGCTTTGGGTCAGGCCTTTCCCATGAGTGACTTTTATAATGCTTAATAGGAAGAAGTTATCTGAATTAATTGAAAAGGAAAAATCATGGCAAATTATGTGGACGGCTTTGTGTTACCAATTCCTAAGAAAAACGTGGATAAATATAAAAAGATTGCAAAGCTCGCTGCCAAAGTCTGGCTTGAATATGGAGCTCTTGAATATTACGAGTGCATGGGTGACGATGTGAAACCCGGAAAAGTTACTTCATTTCCACAAAGTGTAAAACTTAAAGCTGATGAAGTCGTCTTCTTCTCTTGGATCGTTTATAAATCCCGGGCCCAACGTGACCGTATACTTAAGAAAGTGATGGCGGATCCACGAATTAAGGATATAGGTCCAGAGATGATGCCATTTGATGGAAAGAGAATGATCTATGGTGGTTTTAAACCGGTTATCACTTTGATTGCTAAATAAATTCATCTTTTAGGACTAGAAGGCTTTTCTTCATTCTTACCTTGCAGTCGATAATTGAGATAATCGACATTCCAATAGAGATCGTAAGTGGAATAAAAAAAGTTTTCAATCCTAACTTTGGAAAAATTAAAGCAGAAATGAGAGCTCCGGTCGAAAAGAACGCGAACGTAAGCATTCTAAGAATATTTACTTTTCTTTCTTCCTTAAATCTTGGACTTGGTTGTTCTTTATTGAATGTTCTTATTAAATTAAGACCGATATCTGTTGATAGGCCTGTCAGATGCGTGACTCTCACTTTACCAAAAGTACTCCAGGTGACCAGACCGTTTTTTAAACCACAAATTAAACAGAGCATGGCGATGATTGAGAATTCAACATAATCATATTTGAAGTCCTTATCAAACTGTATACCTGACTTGACCATTCCCATCTCACCAATGCTGATGATGACCAAAAGTAAAAAAGTGATTAGACTCTGAACTTTCCAGTAAGGCGGAGTATCACCCTTGTCATATTTTCTATCCAGAATATAAGACGTGATGACTCCTCCTAAAATAAAGGAGGTGGGGATGATAAATAACTCTGCTCCGAAGAAATAATCCTTATGGCCGACGGCAATTCCCACTTGAGTGCCGAATCCTGTCACATGGGAGACAAATTTTCCCGTGAGAAGAAATCCTGCGGAGTTAATAAAGCCGGCCTTAAAGGAAGAAATCAGCCACAATGGAATATTTCTTTTGGCGTAAACTTCAGAAACATTTTCTGAATGTATCACTGTTAACTCCGCTTATGTTTCGGCTTCAAAGAATTCCACAAGACCACTGGAGAGGTCATAAATTCCGCCTACGATTGTGATTTCACCTTTATAAACCATGTCTGCCAGGATCGTGGATTTATACTTTAAATCAATAATACCTTGCAGGACGTTCTCTTTAGTCGCCTTTTGACATAATTCATCTTCATGTAAATGAGGATGCTCCTGTTTAATTCTTGGAAGACATCTTTGAATCTTGTGGGTGATGAAATGGAGATGTCCCAGCTCAACATTCTTAACAGCGCCCTTAATCGCACCGCAATTGGTATGACCTAAAACCAGGATAACTTTCGCACCTACTGCCTTACATCCAAACTCAGCACTTCCAATAATATCTTCATTGATTACATTGCCGGCTATTCTGATGCTAAAAATATCACCAAGCCCTTGGTCAAACACAATTTCTGCCGAAGTTCGTGAATCCATACAACTAATAATGACAGCGAAGGGATGTTGTCCATCAGAAGTCTCGTTGGCCTGTTGGAGGAGATTACGGTTGAATTTTAAATTGTTAACGAATCTCTCATTACCCGCCTTAAGTAGTTCAATCCCTTGGAGGGGACTAATTTGATCTTGCAGGTTTTTGGTTAAGGTTTTCATGTTTATCTCCAATGAGTTTGTTATCTATGGAGTCATTCTAGCCATTTTTTGGTTTTGATAAACTATATAAAAATGTAGTATTGATTCAATATAATTGAATCAAGGAAGCTTTATGAACTGGCTTAACTATCATCACCTCTATTACTTCAAGCAAGTAGTTGATCACGGGAGTATTGCAAAAGCTTCTGAAGTACTTAGAATTGGCCAGCCTGCTATCAGCATGCAGATCAAGACTCTCGAAGATTATTTAAATAAGCAGCTTTTTGAAAGAATGCATAAGAAGCTCGTCCTGACGGAGACCGGCCAAATTGTTTATGAGTATGCTTCACAAATCTTTAACCTGGGGAATGAAATGCTCTCGACTTTGAATGATCGGGAGTACAATCATATTAAAATTCAGATTGGTATCCAGAGCTCTGTCCCGAAAAATTTGATTTCTCAACTTACTTCTTATATTTATAAGCATTTTAATTCAGTAATCTCAATCTATGATGGAACTCTGGATGAAGTTACTCTTGGAGTAATCACTCACAAACTGGACATCGCCGTTTTAAACCGTCGACCAGTAATTTCGGATAAAACAATTTTATACTCCAAGAGGATATTGAACTCCCCGATCGTTTTGGCAGCTTCGAAAGAGTTTATTCACTTGAAGAATAAACCTATCTCGGCTTTTGGCACTGTTCCTTTGATTCTACCTACCGCTCAAAGTTCCATCAGGCATTCTATTGAGCACTATTTCAGCCAACATAATGTCGAGATGAATATAGTAGGGGAAGCGGATGATACGATCGTTCAAAAGAACATGGCCATTTCGGGCAATGGAGTTATCCCTATTCTAAAAGAAGCCATAGAAAGTTATGTGAAAAATAAGCAGCTTTATATCCTAAAGGAAATTAGCGAAATCCAGGATGAAGTTTGGTTAGTTGCCGGTAAAAGAAATATCGCGAATCCTATAGGACATAAGCTGATTACGGATTTTCAGTTTTAAATGCTCACTTCATCTTTCGAGGATCATCAGAGGGATTCACATAAATAATGTCCCATGGCCCAATGCCATGAAGTTGGATGGTTGTGAGTTTGTCTGATGTGAAGGCGTAGTGTTTAAATTTTATGGGCATAACAGCAATTCCACCTCGGGGCAAAATAGTTGCTTTCGTTTTATCAAATTTCTCTCCAGTACCCATGGCAAATTCACCATCTAAAACAGTTATGTGCTCAATTGCTGGATGCCAATGGGGCGGTATTTTATAATTTGGAGGTAACTGAAGCCGCAAGGTGAAAGGCCCTGGCTTGCTGGGATCGCCCTCTACAAGAGATACTTTTGAACCAGCGGGAAGTGATGCTGGGCCGTCTTTCCATTCCAGTTCATTCGGCCGTTTCATAATGTGATCATCCGCAAAAGAGAGTGGTATTAATGAGCTCAAAAAAATTGAGAGGATTAATTGTTTCATTTACTGCCTCCTGTTTAAAAGGAGATCTGCAATTATGGGGCCTTCTAGGTCTTCCCAAGTGATGGCCCATCGCTTGCAATAACTCAATAAGGAGAGTGGCAATGTCATTAACAAGAAACAAAACCTTTTTGACTGAATTCTTATCTGAGGAACGTTCATTTTTAAAGCGTTACACTTTCGCTTTATTCGCCTCTACACTTTCTCTGGTTTTGGTCCATTTTGTATGGCAAGTGGAAGGAGGCTTACCTCTTACCTCTTTGGCGCTTTCTTCGGTGATACTTTCGGCCATATATGGCGGGAAGGGCCCGGCCGTCCTAGACACAATGATCACATCATTAGGCATTGATTATTTTTTTGATGCCCCTCTTCAGCAGATCTTTGACTCCACCTCTAGTATTGTGAGGGTCATCATTTATGTAACATTAGGAATCTCTGTGGCAGTGATCATGGATATGCTAAGGAATTCTTTAAGATTTATGAAAGATCAGAATGAACAGCTTAAATTTGAAAAGAAGGCCCGCGAAAATGTCCTTGCTATTGTGTCGCATGATTTACGTTCGCCTCTGTCATCAATCATGATGAATACAGAACTGATCTTGAGGGAGGAAAAATCGGCTGAGGAAAACTATAAAAATTTGCGCTTATTGGAGAATATTAGAAATTCCTGCAAGAGAATGAATCGACTCATCGAAGACATTTTGGATTCAGTAAAAATTGAATCCGGACAATTTAAAATTGATAAAACTCAAAATGATCTTGTTGAAGCCGTTACAGAATCCATCAGGGAATCTCAAAGTGCAGCACTGGCAAAAGGAATTAATTTGAAGTTTGACCGGAATTTAGAATCTTTTATCTGCGATTACGATCAAGGAAGGATTATTCAGATACTCAACAACTTACTTGGGAATGCCATTAAATTTTCACCTCATAATTCCGAGGTAACAGTCAGTATGGATGTTGAAGAGAATCAATGCGTGGTTGCCGTTAAGGATTCAGGTCAAGGAATACCTCCTGGAGAGCAGGATCAATTGTTTAATCGGTACTGGCAATCACAGGAGACGGCCCATAAGGGGACCGGTTTAGGTTTATACATTTCAAAGAAAATTGTTGAAGCTCATGGCGGTAATATAGGGGTATTTTCAAAGTTCGGTCATGGCGCAACCTTCTTCTTTTCATTACCCATAAAGCCGCTCAAGGCACAAGACAGATTCATTTACGATGCTCCTTTAGAGAAAAATAGTCTGAATTATCATTAAAATGGTGACTTCTGTTAACAGCAATGGATTTTGAATCCGCTGCGTATCAGTTCAAAATAGACCAAGTTAGATTCTGGAATATGCATAAAACTCGGCTTAAGTCTTATAAAGAAAGCCTTCCTATCAATATTTATTATCAGCTCTATAACTTATCTGTTCGTTGTCACCGGAACCTCACAGCATTCATATCAGGGAATCTTGCAGATTATTTCTCAAACACTGATTGGACCCCATTTACCATACTATTCCGCCTTCATTGAAGCCTTTGGTTCTTTTCTCGCAGGTAGTGCTACTGTGTCTAACCTTCTTTTTGGTCAAATACAAATGGAAGCCGCTCATAGTTTAGGGATCTCGCGTCTACATATAGGTGCAGGCAAACTCAATTTTCTCTGTATTAAACTAGCTACTGATTACCCTCAAATGCTATCTGATTTTCTTTGTGCTAATTTTCTTTGAGGCTATCAAGAGAGCTATTCATGATGTTATGTAATTTTATCTTCAAATACGGTAATGTTTTTAATCATCCTATTGCACTCGTTAACATCGACTTGCCAGACCAACCCCTCATATACATAAACCAGGCCTTTATGGATCTCACAGAATATCCGGAGGATGAGATTCTTGGACGAAACTGTCGCTTTTTGCAAGGGCGTGGAACAAACAAAGAAGCTACTCATATCATCAAAGAGGCTATTAATAATCACATGCCAATCTGCCAGGATTTACTCAACTTCAAAAAAGGAGGACTCCCGTTTTACAATCGCCTAACGCTGACACATTTCGAAGACTTTAAGGTGAATTATTATCTGGGCCTGCAACATGAAATCCCTGAGAAAATTGCAAAAAAACACACTCATGTATTGTCTTCAGATTTAGCAAAAGAATTGCAAGCTCCACTCATCGCTATGAACGATTACGCTTATATGTCCAAGGTCGCGGGAAAAGAGATTGAGAATGAAGAGATCAAGAAAAAATTCGCAGACTCACTTGTACGAATCGAACAAAAAATCCTTGAGCTCTAAGAAATAACGAAGACTGGTAAGATAGTGGTGGCTCCCCCGAGACTCGAACTCGGACACCCTTGCGAGCGGCGGATTTTGAATCTTCCTGGGGTACGGGGGAGGGTAATAAATAGAGTCAGGATGAATACTTTCTAAAGTTGTCAGGTAATATTTTTTTTATTTTTCATAAAATCCAAATTTAAAACTCCGATGAGCTTGTTACATATAACAGTTTTGGAGGTTATTCATGCTAAAGTTTTGCCTTTTGCTCCTAGTGCTTACCGCCTTTGTAGGTTGCGGAAGTGACACTGACAGTGACAGTGGCTCTTCATCAAATTTCACTCTTCAGGGTAGCGATTCATAAGGGGCAAAAAATGAAAAAATTTATCTGTTTTAGTTTTTCAATCATGTTTTCCGCTTTTTCAGTCCAGGCCCAAGATACTGGCCTTTCGCCTTCTTCTTTAAAGCTGGCTGTATATAAGTTTGCTGTTTCTACTAGTGGCGATTGCACTAACCTTACTACGGTTATTGATAACGGAAACACACCGGTTGATGTGGAGTTTGTAGGCGGAGTTAACATTGGTGCAGGTACAATTGCTCCGGGTACCTACCCCTGTGTGGTGGTAGAATTTTCTGATAATATCAAATTCACCTCTGCCACCAATTCAACTTCTACAAATTGTAGTACAGCAGTTGAAAATACCGTAGATGTCTGCCGGGGTGGTATGGGATCAACCAGTGTTCTGATCGATGGAACAACTACCACTTGTACTAATGCTGCTAATCGAGTGGCCATGTATCTTTCCACAGCCTCAGTGGGTGGTAATTCAGATGCCTTTAATCGCCCGCTCACTTCCGGTGTGGGAAGTGATGCTAACTTTGGCTTTAATCTAGCGGCAGCTTTATCTGTAACTGGTTCCGCCTCTGGTAAGTTTGTCGTGAATCCAGCTGGTAAAGTTTGTGATAATAATAGTGCTGCCTGTGACGGCGGTCCTGGTGGAACAGGTGTCGGAACGGGTGCTTGTATGATGGAGCCACCGAGTTTCAGCTTTACTCAACTTTAGAGACTCTCATCAGGAACGGCATATTCTAAGCAGCCGTTCCTGATTTTTTTATGATTGAAATAAATGGCAAGACCATGGGTTCTGACTCATGCTTTCAGTGGAACTTACCCAAAGTAGAATTTTCAAGTAGAAAGGCAGTGAGCTGAAGATTATCAAAGCAGTTTAGATTTTCCAGATTCCCAGAAATTTTTTTTGAAAAAAAGTGGTGGCTCCCCCGAGACTCGAACTCGGACACCCTTGCGAGCGGCGGATTTTGAATCCGCTACGTCTACCATTCCGTCAGGAAGCCACTTGAGCTAACGATTTTAATGAGAAGAAGCTTATTAGTCAATGAAACGCTTAGCGTAATTTAATTAATTCCAGGGCCTCTTTTATGGAAAACCTCAGAAAATTGGGGCCCAGATGTTTTTTGAGTTCCGAGTTTGAAATCAGGCATGAAAATTTCAGGTAATCCAGCAGGTACTCCGGAACTTCGATATTAAAGCGTTTAAGCAGGCGATTAAGTCCTCCACCCAGCATCATAGGGAAGGGAACTCCTTTGGTGCCTACGACTTTCAGGGCCTCTCGCAAAGAAATAAAGTCATTACCGGCCACATTGTAGGTTCCGATAGGGAGCTTGGTCAGGGATTGATACAACACATGGGCCATATCAAACTCATGAATGAACTGAAAGAAAGGATTGTAGTCCATCGGACTCAAGGCCACAGGACCTGAGAGGAACTTAGTCATAGAGTTCTGGATCTGAGTTCCGATGATATTGCAGGGACGAAGAACAATGGTGGAAATGGTATTTTGATTTTTCCACATCCAGTTAGTGCACATCTGATCCATCTCAATGACATCTCTGAGTTCCGGATGACGGATACTGGCCCGGAGAGGAGCGTCTTCCGTCAGGAAAATAGAATTATCCGGAAGAGCACCGTAAACATGAAAGGTTGAAAGGATAATGACTTTTTTTACCTCAGATCTTTCACATAGATCCAGAATGCGGTTGGTACCCATGACCGAGAGATCAATTCGTTTGGCCAATACATTTTGTTCATTGGAAGAGTGGCTGATTCTTCCCAAGTGGTAGACCACGTCAAATTTATGAGTGCGGAATAGATTCTCAAAGTTACCGCGGGAGTATTTTAAATTAAGAAGCGTGAGGTTTGTGAGCTGGGGAAGTTTTGAGACGTCTCTTGAATCTATCCCGATAATTTCCCAATCTGGATGTTCCGTGAGAATGAGTCTTGCAGTCATCTGAGCAAGACCGCCGGCGATTCCTATAATGAGAATTTTTTTTATCTCATTCATCGGTGTCCCTTATTTTTGAATTCTTTGATCACAAACTTTGAAATCGGCTTCCGGATAATATCAAAGAAGGGGCGGCGATTCTTTAAGCCGGTGATAAGCATGCGCTTAATAGTGTTCTCAATGTGGAAAACATTCTCTTTTATTTCTTTTTCAGTCGCCTCAGCTTCCAGATGGGTCGGAACCGGAATTTCCGGACCGATGTAGATATCTATTGGAGATGGCAGCGGCATAAGATTAGCAGTTAAAGGTAAGGCCGGAACTTTCAGTAGTCTGGCCAGTTTCTTAGAATGAAAGACAAAGGGAAACATTTCTTCTGCTCCGATCACACATACCGGCAGAATGGGCGTCTTCTTTTGAAGGGCCATGCGATAGAAGCCTTCAGAAAAAGTTCTGAGCTTATAAAAATCAGAAGTGTTCTTGGAAATGCCACGCACGCCTTCAGGAAAAACCAGAATAGACTCCCCATGATCAATCAGGAAAGCGCAGTTATTTCTGTCTCCCATAATCGCTCCAGTCTGAGCACTCCAATCACCGATGAAGGGAAGTTGTGCCATAAACCTTTCGACCATGACCCGAAGAATTCGTGGAGGAGATACATCCATCAAAAAAGCGATGGTGATCATCATGCCATCAATTGGTAGCTGACCGGTATGATTTGAAGTCACAATATAGGAATGGTCTTTTACATTCTCGGCACCAAATACTCTGACTTTGAAATACGAGCGATAAACCGGAACGAGCTTTCGGAGCGCTTTTTCACACAACTCAAGATTCAGACCCCACGGGTCCTGATAATCCTTATACTTCTCACGAAGGTGATGAAAGATCTGGTTAATTTTTAAATCGTCCTCAGCTGAAAGGAGGAGGTGCTCAAGGTTCAACATAGTCCAATCATCATAACCCGTGATGAGGCCATTCTCTAGAGAACAATTCTTTCAAGAGCAATTCAGTCAATTAAATCCCTTCATGTCACTATTGCGCTTCACGAAGTTAATGATGGAGAGTTCCACTTCAGGAATACCGTCACCTTTTTCTGCTGAGGTGAAATGAATCTGTTTAACCCACTTAAACTTATTATAAATGGCCGGCATGCGTGCTTTTAGTTTGGCCCGTTCGCTTTGCGTTTTAAGTTTATCAATTTTGTTGAAGAGTACATAAGTCTCAAGATCAAAACTTTTAATATAGTCATGAAAGACCATGTCACTTTCTTGCAACGGATGACGTGAATCCTGAATATTGAGCAGCAGTATTTTTTCACTGCAAAGTTGGAAAAAAGTATCTAATAAGACTTGCCAATTTCTTGCCATCTCCTTTGAAACTTCTGCGTGACCATAACCAGGAACATCAAAGAGATAAAAATGTTCCAGTGACTTAGTTTCTTTATTTTCCACGACAAAATCAAAAATATTGATTTGTCGGGTACGCCCGGGAGTTTTTGAAACGCGGGCTGTTGATTTTCCAAATAAGGAATTAATGAGTGATGATTTTCCGACATTGGATCGCCCAATGAAAGCAATTCCATTAGCGAAAGTATGTTCATTAAGCCACTGCTGAAGTTGTTCGACAGTGTCAATGCCCATTAAGAATTCGGTTTTTCCTTTCTGAATGTTCATGCATTTATTCCAGGTCTTTAGTTTTCATTTCGTCCCATCTTAGCAGAAAAGGGTGAATGCGTCTTTAATTTAAAGGGAGTTCAGATATGTACCAAAGAAAATTAATGCAAAAACAGATTGAAATGAGTGGGGTCAGACTGGGAGATAGCTGCAGCATTTTTCCTGCTCAGGGAAGGAAGAAAGCTTTTACCTTGAATCGTCACTGCATTGATCTTATTTCCTCTCATTATCGGCCGGATGACCTTTCCTTGAGCTACATTGAGCTACCCAATACAGATATTGGACACTTTCATTACCGTCTGGAGCTTGATCAAGCGAAAACGGAAGGACGCTTCGTCTTAAAAACCATAAAGGGGAACGCTTTTTGGTTAAATGGTTCTGCTGCAAGAGAGGCCTATATCGAAAGACTGGACCGATTATTTATAGATGATAATAAAGTGAATTTTGATCCTTTTGATTTAAAAGAGATTTTGAATCGCCATTTTGAGCATCCAGTTTTGATGGAGCAAAATCTTGTTGCTTCAAATTTAAAGATACTTATTCAAGGAGAAACGGGTACAGGCAAAACTCATCTCGCCCGTAAAATCCATGAGAAGAGTGGAAGGATTGGGGAATTTGTACCTGTTAATCTTTCTTCTTTTAACACTCAGTTAATTGAGTCAGAGCTCTTTGGGCATAAAAAAGGAGCTTTCACAGGAGCAGTTCAGGAAAAATGGGGAGCTTTTAAAGCTGCCGAAAACGGCACCCTTTTTTTAGATGAGATTGATTCTTTACCCATGGATCTTCAAACGAAGCTTCTTACTTTCCTTGATAATAATAAATTTCGCCGAGTGGGGGAGACAAAAGAAAGTAGCATTAACGCCCGACTGATTTTTGCTTCTGGAAAACCACTGGAAACATTGGTTCAGCAAGGTAGTTTTCGAAGAGACTTTTACTTTAGATTAAAGTCCGGGCACACGATTGATTTGGGTTCTCTTCGTAATGATGTTTTTAAAATCAGGGAAGCTTGCCAATATTATTCTCTAAAAAACGACATCGTATTATCCAAGCGCCTGACTGATTTTTATGAAACCCTGGCATGGCCTGGTAATTTAAGACAGCTTTTTGGACATCTGGATAAAAAGAAAATTCTTTCCCGGTCAATCAAGCTCGACTTTGATAAACTTGATGAAGAGCTGCTTTTACAGAGCTCTGATCTCATGAGTCTTGCAGGAACAACTGAACTGGTTCCAATGAAAGAATTTAAGGAAGACTACGTTAAGAAAGCCGTTAATTTATGTGAAGGAAATATCTCTTTGACTGCCAGAAAGCTGCATATGACAGAGAAAACAATTAAAACAATCTTAGGTAGTATTAGTTAGCTAGAATGTAGGTGATTTTGAGTTCAATCACATGTCCATCAATGGCATTGGATTTAAGGAAATTATTAATTTCTCTAATGAGCTTATCACGGATGATATCCTTGCCTTCCGAATCCAGTGGAAAAGATGCTACGGACGGCTCTAACTGCATGAGAAGGTAATCACGTAAGTAAGAATCACTTTTTTCCAGGTATAATCGGCAATTGCGGTTGGATAAAGTCGCAGTGAAGTCGATGTCAATTGAACGTATTTCATTTACTTCTGCAACATAAACGGGAAGTCGAAAATTAGTTAAGTCAAAGTGACGTTTTTCTTCTTTATAATAATCAGGCCGCTCGTAGAGAATTTCTTCTGCACTTGCCGGAGTTCGATTTTTTTCAGAGTGACTGCCTATCATCCTCTGACCTGAGAAACCGATTCCTAGAACAGCAAGAAAAGATCCTGCAGTAAACGTCATCAGGAGCAGTGATTGACCGGGGGTGAGTCCTTGCAACCACTGACTGAACATCAAAAAAGGCGTAAGTAGAAGTTTCTTAAACACTCCAGTCTGCTTAGCTTTACCCAGTTGATATTGAGTCATTGCTTTTTGGTAAGTCTCACTTAAGGCCGCTTTAAAATTAAAACTAGAGATGGCTTTTTTAAGGACTCCAATAAGATTTAGCAAAAAAGGAATTGTTTTGGGCGGCAAGCTTTTTACTTGTTCAATCAGCCGCCCATACCAGAGAGATATTTTTCTGAAAAATATCCGGATAGGCATAGGCACAGCTTTCAGCATCAGCTCACCGAGCTTGATCAGAAGAAAGTTAATGGCATTTTCAAGTTTAGAAAATAAGTTCATCAGACTTCTTTTCGGTCATTTATCCGGACAAATGAATAAAAAGCTCTTTTGTCAGGAATAAGGAAAAAATTACCCTTAAGTCTGGAGACTTACGCCTGGAAGAAGACCTTCCGATGAGACTTTTGACGATGGAGCAAAGGAAGGTTTTATGTCACATCGACTTATTATATTGTCGTTTCTTTTAATATTACCAATGAGCTGTACCCAGTTTCAAACCGGTAGAACCTATCTAACTGAAATGGAACATGATGATTCTCGCTTTTTTAATCCTTCCGAAGATTTCCCTATCATGGCCGGTGACTCAGGTCGTACCTGGAATACCGAAGAGGAACAACGGGCCCGCACTCCGGCCTCTAAGGAAGAGTATTCACAAGATCGAATTGCCCGCTTATTGCGGCAGGAGCTAAGAGAGCTTGAAGGGATACAATCAGAAAGAAGCCTTAAGTTTTATGACGAGCATAAGCACCAACTTCGTACTGTTTCTGAAAAGATTTATTTTCTAAAACTACCTCCTTATGAACGTCGTGATTATTTAATTGGACGTGGCTTCATTGCTGAGCCGAAAGGTCAGTTAGCAACTGCCAATGAACGGATGTTTGCCATTGAAAAACAAGATATCATGATGGGCATGACTAAAGATGATGTCCTGGGATCTTGGGGGAAACCCCTTCAAGTAGAGGTTGCCGGGAACCCTAGGAATGAGAATGAAAGATGGCTTTATCGTATGAATGGCGCATCAAAGTACATCTACTTTGAGTCTGGCGAAGTTCAGGGCTGGGAATAAACACTAGTTTTCAGGTATTTAGCGGTCCACAGTGAGAGGAAATTCGTGCAATTTCCTCTCGTTCAAGGTAATTTAACTCCACATTTTCAAGTCTTAAATATCAACTAGAGCCCCGAGGGTTTTGATGGATTTTACATTAGAGTTCGAACGTCCAGTTTCTGAATTAGAGAATCAGATTCGTGAATTAAAACAGGCCTCAAATCAAAACATCGATATTTCTCATGAGATCGAGGCCCTCCAGGCCAAAGTCAATCGCATGCTGGATGAGATCTATACAAAACTTTCGCCATGGCAGCGGACTCAGTTGTCCCGTCATCAGCTTCGTCCTCATGCCTTAGATTATATTGAAAAAATTGTAACCGACTTTCATGAAGTTCATGGAGACCGACGTTTTTCAGATGATCCTTCTATGATCACAGGTTTCGGTTTCATCGGTGGTAAAAAAGTTGCTGTGATTGGAATTGAAAAAGGCCGTAAGACACAGGAAAAAATTAAACGTAATTTTGGAATGGCCAATCCTGAAGGCTATAGAAAAGCTCTCCGTGTTATGCAGCTGGCCTCTCAATTTCAGATTCCGGTGGTGACTTTTGTTGATACGCCGGGCGCCTATCCAGGTATTGGAGCCGAAGAACGCGGGCAGGCACTTGCCATTGCAGAAAATCTTGAAGAGATGTTCAATATCAAATCTCCAATCATCTCAATCGTCATTGGAGAAGGTGGCTCTGGTGGTGCTTTAGGTATTGCCGTTGCTGATAGAGTCTTCATGATGGAGTACTCAGTTTATTCTGTGATTTCTCCTGAATCATGCGCCTCCATTCTCTGGTCTGATCCTAAAATGGCCGAAACTGCGGCCAACTCGCTTCAGCTTTCTCCTAATAAGGCGTTAGAACTCAAGGTCATTGATGGCATCATTAAAGAGCCGGCCGGTGGAGCTCACAGGCATCCTGAAAAAGCAGTAGAACTGGTTAAGGAAGCTATTTTATCCAGCCTTGAAGGCCTTCAGAAAGAAGACCTCGATGTGGTGATGCAGAAGCGATTTGAAAAGTTTCGTCAGATGGGAAATCTTACTCTGACAATTGATAATTCTGATGAAGTGAAAGGTTAAGATGAGCGTTTATTCAATGACAGGCTTTGGTAAAGGTGAGGCAGTTGGCCCAAACTTTACTATCACTACAGAAATTAAAACTGTGAATAACCGTTTTAAAGATTTTAAATTCAGAATGAGTTCTTTGTTCAATGCTCTTGAGCTTGATCTTAGATCGAAACTTGAGCAGGATTTCCGTCGGGGAAGTTTTGAAGTCAGCGTGACTTATAAGAGGAATGAAAAAGCGATTACTGAATTCCAAATTGATCCAAAAAAAGTGGAAGCTTATTTGAATCTTATGAAACCTATCTTCGAGAAAAACCAGATTCCCTTTCAGGTTAGTCCGACTGAGTTTTTAAGAAATGATTTTAATAAAGATGAAGATGACCAAAAAGATAAAGAACTCGAACCCCTGGCAGTGGCATCATTTGAGAAAGCGGTAGAAGCACTTAAAATTTCACGCTCTCATGAAGGCCAGAAGCTCGTTGATAAACTCCATGAACATCTGGCCATTTATGAAACTTGTCTTGCTCAAGTTGAAGTCCTTAAGGCCCAATATCCAGAAATGATGAAAGACAAGCTCACTAGCAAGCTGAATGAAAAATTAAAAGATATCAAAATCGATGAATCCCGCTTCCTGCAGGAAGTGGTGTATTACCTCGAAAAATTGGAGATAGATGAGGAAATCAATCGGGCAAAGATCCATCTCATCAAACTTAAAACTGTTCTTAGGTCATCGGGCGAAATCGGACGTCAAATCGACTTCCTTTTGCAGGAATTAGGGCGTGAAACCAATACCATGGGATCAAAATCTGCCCATCCAGAAATTTCCTCAAATGTTGTTGAGATGAAAGTACAATTAGAGAAGATACGCGAACAGGCCCTAAATTTGGAATAAACGATGTCTGGTACTATGATCGTTATCTGTGCCCCTTCAGGTACGGGTAAATCGACATTATTAAATCGGCTTAAGGCCGATATCCCTGACCTAGTATGGTCAGTCTCATGTACAACCCGTCCTATCAGGACTGGGGAAGTGCATGGAAAAGACTACTATTTCATCAAGCGTGATACTTTTGAGAAACAAATTGCTGATGACGAATTCATAGAATACGCCAAGGTTCATTCTAACTATTACGGAACTTCTAAACGTTTTGTGAACGAAGGTCTGACTCAGGGTTGGAATATGCTGTTTGATCTGGATGTACAGGGTGCTGATGCCATGAAACGTATTTATGGCAATGAAGCCCAGGTAATATTCATTGAACCACCTTCTGTTGAAGAGCTGGAGAAACGTCTGCTTGCGCGTGGAACCGATTCTAAAGAAGTCATCGCTGAGCGGATCAGTAATGCTCGCCGCGAATTAGAACAAAAAGAAAAATATGACCATCTCATTTTGAATGATGATGTGGATCGTGCCTATCAGAAACTTAAGGCCGTTGTTGAAAGGATTTTAAAATAGCTATGTTCGCGGAACGGATCGATTTTACACATGAAGCAAATCTAACGGTTGATGAACTCGTTAAAAGGGCAGAAGTTTTACTGCCTGATACCGACTTATCAATACTCCGAAAATGTTATGAGTTCGCTGAAAAAATGCACGCAGGTGTTAAGCGTTCATCTGGTGAGCCTTATATCATTCATCCACTGAATGTAGCTGCCACTTTGATCAAACTTAAAATGGATCTGGATTCCATCATGGCCGGTCTGCTACATGACACTGTAGAAGATTGTGATGTTTCTCCGGAAGATATCGCCAAGATGTTCGGACAGAGTGTTGCTCAGATCGTGGTTGGCTGTACCAAAATTTCCAAGATTAAATTTAAAACAAAAGAAGAGTCCCAGGCCGAGAACTTCCGGAAAATGGTTGTGGCCATGGCCCAGGATCTTCGTGTAATCATCGTGAAGCTCTCGGATCGCATGCATAACATGCGTACTCTTCAGTATATGACCAAAGAAAAGCAGCAGGCCAAAGCCCAGGAGACCCTGGATATCTACGTGCCTCTGGCTTCACGACTTGGGATTAACTCAGTTAAGGCAGATCTCGAAGATCTTTGCCTGCGCTATATTCACCCTGATATCTACTATCGTCTCGCCGAAAAAATCGCGATGAAGAAACGTGAACGCGAATCTTACATTGAAGAGACTCTGGGTCTCGTGGAAGAAAAAATGCTTGAGTACTCGGTAGTAGGTGAAGTCACCGGACGACCAAAGCACTTCTTTTCTATTTATCGAAAAATGCAGCAACGGGATGTGGACTTTGAACAGATCCAGGATCTCCTGGCCTTTCGTATTCTGGTGAACAACATAACTGAATGTTATAAAGTGCTGGGGATCATTCACTCAGCNNNNACTTTTGAAATGCATGAAGTGGCCGAACGTGGAGTGGCCGCTCACTGGAAATATAAAGAAAGGAATAAGGCCGACGCCACTTCCAAGCTTAAGTGGGTTGAAGAGCTTATGGAATTTAACCAGAATGTCACGAGTTCATCTGAATTCATGGATGTGGTTAAAAATGACCTGGATGTCGGAGGCGTGTTTATTTTCACCCCCACCGGTGATGTAAAAGAACTTCGTTATGGTGCGACTCCTCTGGATTTTGCTTACGCCGTACATACTGAAGTAGGTAATAAAACGGTAGGCGCCAAAGTTAATGGAAAAATGGTGCCGTTAAAGTACCGTCTCAAGTCCGGTGATACGGTTGAGATCCTGACTTCCAAAACTCAGACTCCATCCAAAGATTGGCTCAAAATCTGCAAGACCTCGCGGGCCATCACTAAAATTCGTCAGTATCTGATGAAAATTGAACGTGATGAGCATAGAAATATCGGAGAGGAGATTTTAGAGAAGGCGCTCAAGAAATTTGAAACCTCTATCAAGCATTTAGATAAAAAACATGAATTCCGGGCCCTGCTGGAGAAGTACCACTATAAAAACATGGAAGAGCTTTTTGTAAATATCGGCTCAAACCATCTTCCTATCAAGGAAGTTCTGATTGGAATACCATCCATTAGTTTCTCTGAAACTGATGAGATCGACTTTAAAGAAGAAGATAAGGAACTTGAAAGCTTCTATAAGCGGACCCAAAAGACGGCCAGGAAAAGCACCAGTAATGATAATGCCGTGATCGTAGACGGTCTGGATGATATTTTGGTTAAGATGGGTCGCTGTTGTAATCCGATTCCAGGAGACCCCATCACTGGTATCATAACCCGAGGCCGGGGGATTACTGTCCACGCCATAGGTTGTAACCGGATAATTGAAATTGAAAACTCCCGTCACGTGCAAGTGGAGTGGAATAAGCACTATACTTTCAGTCATCCAGTGAATATCAAGGTTACGACTCACGATAAACCGGGAATTCTGTCTAAGATCTCCAAATCAATCAATAATGCCGGCATCAATATTCGTTCTGCTATCGCCAGATCAATGCCTGACCAAAAAGGTAATTTTATCTTTGAGGTTGAGGTTAAAGATTATTCTGAGCTCCTTCGCACTATCAGTGCCATTGAGCAGATGGAAGAAGTCATCAGTGTGAACCGCGCTTAAAGTTTAATTTTTGACAATAGTTGATAGCGGGAAGCATAATTATTCTATGAATAAATTAATCCTCTTTGCTCTCTTGTTATCTGCTCCTTCTTTTGCCCAGGTTCTCATGATGGAGTCCCCTGAAGTGGAAAAGAAATACAATCCCTATGAAAGCCATTTCATTACCTATTTCGGTTTTGAAGGTATGAAGTATGAAGTGCCTTTCAATTTCAGAGGTGCTCGTCAAACCTTCTCGCCAAGAGATCAGGAACTTTGGGGTGGGCGGATCGGTATAGGAGAAGAAATCTATCTGGGTGGTGGTATTACCACTACTACTAAAGTTGAAGGCTACTACGTGGGAACGCTTTTTTCCCGAGTGGTTAACGGTGGACCCGAGGATGACAGTGTGGACTTCGCGTTCACCAAAAGAACCGGTCAGGTTTATGGTGTGGATGCCTCTCAGGCACTGGGCTTTATTTTTGATATGAAAACCAAGAATCCGTTTCTGGAGGAATGGAGTTATCTAACTGTTGAGCCTTATGTTGAGATTGGGATTGGTTTTGCTTCGGCCTATAACAGACTGAATTATAGTTATGATACTGGGAGTACCCCAACAGCGGCCCAGGAGGCTTATCGCCTTAGAGTAACAGATCAGATCATTAACTCTAAAATAGGTGCAGGAATTAACTTCACTTCAAGTGAGGGGTATTTCTTTTTCATGAAGGCCACTGTCAATAAATTCGACATTCCTAAAAGAAAGAGTGTAGGTTTTTCACAACCCAACGGTCAGCCGACTGAATTGATAGATATAACTGACAAAACTGTTAAAATGGACCCAACCATGACATACGCCATCGGCGGGGGCTATAAGTTTTGAAAAATACCATTCTCATCGCTTCTATTCTTCTCTTAACAGTCGCCTGTAAGCAGGAAGAAATAAACGGCTACGATTCACTCACAGAGCAAGAGCGTGAGAACATCCGGGTACGTGGCACCAAGCTTTGTGTGGACCAAGCAACTCCCATATTTAATCGATTTAAAACAGAATCAAATAAATCTTTTACCAGCTCGGCTTTCTCAAGAGGGAAAGTTTTTACTTACGAGTTTAAAGAAGGGGAAACGGTTGTTAAAACAGTGGAATTAAAAGTCTGGAAACAGACGTCCGATGCTATCTATTTTATCGTTTCAGATTCAAAAGCAGCATTTGATTACTTTTTACGAGTTCTTAAATCAGACAATGAAAAGATTATCAGTGACCTTCAAGTTGCTCATTGTTCTCGACCCGTCGTTTATACTTCAAGTGTTGGGAATAACGGACCCTTAACTATTGTAAATGACTATGAACTGCCTAAGGCCCCCAATGATGAGGTCTATAAGGATACTTACACTCTATCTTTTGGGACTCTGGCCTATCTGGGTTCTTTTAATATTTCGCGGAACTTAAAAGTTCAAGACAGTGAAGATCGACCCGTTGGAACGGCCAAGAATTATACAACGACGCCTAAAAACAGCACAGTTACTTTCACTTCTGATGATTGGAGTGATTCAGCTCTCTACTCTCAAAACTTTTGTTCCTTAAATTCCACTGAGGCTTATCGTTTCTCCGAGCAGAGAAATGTTGAAGGCTTTAAAATTGATCTGAATGATTGTTTAACTGCTGAACCGAATGGCTGGAATCTGGATATTTAATCTTCCTGAACAATCTCTTCACGGAATATTTTCAATAGCACAAAAGTTCTGGTTATCTTAACGGCTTCTTTCAAGAGTTTCCTTGTCTCATTCCATGAAGAGTAGGTACTTGGTACACTGTCAAAGTAAAACTCTGGTTTCTCGTCATCCATAAAATGTGAAATAATAAGTTTAACCCGCATGATGTGATAATCACTGGAAATAATCAGAACATTCTTTAAACCAGGATTGGCCTTCAAGTATTGAACAGTTTCTCGAACATTTTCAAAGGTGTTTTTTGATTCGTAATCCAGATCAACTTGCATATCGTGACTGTCCAACTCTTTGTTGTCAGGGCCGACTTGTTTATTCAGTAAGGTCTGAAAAGAGTTTGCCGCATAAACTCCTGAGATAAAGAGCTTGGAAGTTGGGTTTTTCTTTAAAAGCTCCATAGCATAAGCAATTCTTCCCTTATCACCGGTGAAGACTGCGATGATATCAGGCGAGCGCTCAAAAAAAGCATCCGCGGCACGGCTTTTCTGCATCTTTGCATAGATAGGGATATAAACAATAAAAGTTACGATGAGAGTTAAGGTTATACCGAATAGAAATGCGCCACTTATAATTAAGCGGCGCAATCTAGTCGATTTAGTTTCAAAGACGTACTTAGGTCCAAACATATTATTTAGCAGCGATAACCTCTATTTCCACCACTGCCCCTTTAGGGAGAGCGGAAACCTGAACAGTTGAACGGGCAGGGTAAGGTGCTGTGAAGAACTTAGTATAGGCTTCATTCACTTTTCCAAACTGGGCCAGATCAGTCATGAATATGGTGGTCTTAATAATGTTAGTGCGGTTCAAATCCTGAGACTGAAGAAGACCATCAATATTTTTTAAAACATTTTCTAACTGAGCATCAAAACCAGAAGGCATTTCACCGGTCTTTGCCTCAAGACCAATTTGTCCTGAAAAATAATAAACACCGTTGTGGAATACGCCTTGAGAGTAAGTACCGACTGCAGCAGGTGCTTTATCAGTCGCAATAATTGTTTTTTCAAATGACATGGTCTTCTCCTAATTTTTTGGTAGTTGAGCTCTGTAGGCCTTAATCTCTTGGGAGATCAGGGCCGTCAGATGTGACATATTCACAATTTCATCAACCGTTGAAGTTCGCTGAACAATATTAATGGCATATTTAAGTGGTAGAAGGATTGGTCCAATTGGAGTGGCCCCACCCAGCTGTGCCAATAACTTATAACTGATATTGGCAGATCCTAAATCCGGGAATATCAAAACATCGGCCGCTTTATCCAATGAGCAGAATTCAAACAGATTTTTCATGATATCAGCATTGGTTGCAACATCGGCCTGCATTTCACCATCAGCGATAAGGTTAGCATCCTTTGATTTTGCAATCTTTACGGCTTCTGCCATCTTAACTGCTTGTGGATCACGGTTAGATCCGAAGTTAGAGTAAGATAGGAAGGCCACACGTGGCTCTTGCTTCATGACATTGCGGTATAATTGAGCAGCAGAAATTGCGATATCGGCCAGATCATTAGCATCAGGATTCATCTGAACAGTACAGTCTGCCAGGAAGATGACTCGTGATTTAAACACCAGCATCATGATCCCGGCTACTTTGGCACGATTTGGCGATTGAGCGCCAATGACTTTCATAATCGGACGTATACATTCTGGATAGTTCTGAGTCGCTCCGGTAATCATCCCATCGGCTTGACCAAGCTTAACCATCATTGAACCGAAATAATTTCCACGCTTCAAAGTATCTTTAGCAAATGAATATGAAACACCTTTGCGTTGTCTTTGTGTGAAAAAATCCTTCACGAAGCTTTCATAATGAGGGGATTCTTCTGGATAGATGATCTCCAGATCTTTAAGATTGGAAACACCCAATTCATCCATCTTGCGATGAATTGTCTTCTTATTACCTAGAAGGATTGGTTGGATGAGGCCTTCATCACGAAGAATGGAAACTGCTTTCAGGATTCGCGCATTAGTGCCTTCAGGGAAAACGATTTTCGGTTTATCAGCACCAGGCAGACGAGAACGAATATTTCTCATGATGGAACCGGTCTGACCCAGTCGTTCCTGCAGCGATGTTGCGTAGGCATTCAAATCTTCGATTTGAATTCTGGCCACTCCTGAATCCATGGCAGCTTTGGCCACAGCGGGAGCGACACGAGTGAGTACTCGTTTATCAAAAGGTTTAGGAATGAGGTAGTTACGACCAAAAGTAAATTCTTCATTTCCATAAGCGCGTTTTACATCATCAGGTACTTCTTCTTTTGCCAGGGCCGCAAGGGCCAACGCCGCTGCTTTTTTCATTTCCTCATTAATCTTGCGGGCGCGAACATCAAGGGCACCACGGAAGATGTATGGGAAACCAAGAACGTTATTCACCTGATTGGGATAATCCGAGCGACCGGTTGCCATGATGGCATCATCACGAACTTCGGCGACTTCTTCTGGCGTAATTTCCGGATCAGGATTTGCCATTGCAAAAATAATGGGATTTTTTGCCATCGACTTAACCATGTCTTTTGAAACAAGACCTTTGGCCGAACAACCAATGAAAGAATCCGCACCTTTCATCGCATCGGCTAAAGTTCTGGCCTTGGTATCATTGGCAAAAATTTCTTTATACTTGTTCATTCCATCAACACGACCCTTATGGATCACGCCTTTAGAATCACACATAATGACGTTTTCTTTTTTTACACCTAGTTCAAGCAAGAACGTAGCAGTCGCAATAGCGGCTGCACCAGCTCCTGAAACGACAACAGAAGTTTTAGAAATATCTCTTCCAGTAATCTCACAAGCATTAATAAAAGCAGCACCACCGATAATGGCCGTGCCATGTTGGTCATCATGGAAGACAGGAATATCCATGATCTCTTGAAGCTGCCTTTCAACTTCAAAGCACTCTGGAGCTTTAATATCTTCCAGGTTAATCCCACCGAATGTTGGTTCAAGGGACTTTACTGTGCGGACAATGTCTTCCACTGTGCGATTGTTGATTTCAATGTCAAAAACATCAATGTCTGCAAATCGCTTAAAGAGTACACCCTTACCTTCCATGACTGGTTTACCTGCCAAGGGGCCGATGTCACCAAGACCAAGAACGGCCGTACCATTTGAAAGCACCGCTACCAGATTTCCCTTCGCAGTATATTTATAAACATCCTCAGGATTTTTTGCGATTTCTAAACAAGGTGCTGCAACACCTGGTGAGTAGGCCAGTGAAAGATCTCTTGCAGTCAGACACGGTTTTGTCGGAGTAATTTCGATTTTACCAGCACGCCCGTGAGCATGGTAATCAAGGGCCAGGCGGTACTTTTCGTCGGCCGACGTCGTTTCATTTTTCGGTGTACTCACACGTCATCCTTTTGTTAGCAAAAATGGCTAAAAATTGTGAGACGAAGATAACAGTTTTTAGACGAAAAGACACCTTGAATGCATTGAGACAAAAAGGAGAATTAGGCTTTTTTCAGGAGGAGAGTGGGGATTAATGGGATAGTAGTGAGCAGAAGCCCGACATAAAACTCATCTACTTCAGAAAAACCGTAAAGTTTATTGAGTATTCTCCATGACACAATGCCGAGACAGCCAATTGATACGGCCCAACAAAAGCGTGTATCTGAAATCGTTCCTGGTCTCCACTGGCCAATGAGTATAGGAAATAAAAGGCAAGCGGCAGAGAGGCTGCCCAACGTTTTCCAAACTTCAACCACGTTTCCTTCAAAGTGCAATCCCAGAAGTACTGAAACTACGCTGACTGCCGCTAAGGCCATGTGGTGATGCCAGACTTTGAATCTTTCTTTGAAATTAAAAAAGTCATAACTCACAGATGTTGCCGCATTAAATAAATAGGAATCCAAAGTGGAAAGAATGACTGCCAGAATGCCTGCGAGTATGAGTCCGCGCACACCATGGGGAACTAACTGAATGGAAAACTGCAGGTAGGCATCTTGAGGATTAGCTTCTGGCATGGCCACTCGAGCGTACAAGGCCCCTAGTGTTGTACAACAATCAAAAACAAACCAAATCATGGTAGAAAAGATGATTCCACGCTTGGCGGTTTTTTCACTGTCTGCAGCTAAAACACGTTGATAAAAATTGGGATCCACTAGAGTTGAAAGAGCGATAAAACCCCAGACCAGGATAGTGCTGAGGGTTTCTCCGCCAGTCCAGTCCAGATGAGACGGAGGCAACTGGGCCATAAGCTCAATCGGAGAACCCATTTGCATCCAGGCAAAGACCACGACTAAAAAAACAGCAAGGATCATGAAGAAGAATTGAACAATGTCTGAAAAGACCACTGCTCGGAATCCACCCCACCAAGACCAGGCAGCAACCAGTGAAACACCTATTGTGGTATTGAGAAACAGAGAACCACCAAAAACGCTCTTGAGAAAAAGTCCCAGACTGATGGTATAGGCCAGAGGTAACAGATTTAAAAAATTCAGACCGGCCGTAAGTTTACCGGCCTTAGGTCCAAAAATTTTTTCGGCCATCTCGGGAATGGTCATGACATTATAGTTACGGATTTTTTTAACCAGAAAAAAAGCAAACAGCAGATAAGTGCCGTACCAGAAGATTCCTTGAGTTAAAAGATTATAAATCCCTTTTTCAAAAGTTAGAGCAGTAACCCCGAAGATGCCACCATACCAAGTGGCGACTAAAGTTGCCACAAAGAGAGGGAGAGTCAATCTTCGTCCCATCAAGAGAAGCTCAACTGTACTCATCTGATCTGATTTAGAGAGGCGTCCCTTTAAGCGCTGGCCCCAGATCACGCAGATTAATGTCAGCAGTAGAATGCCGAAAAAAACTATCCAATCAGTGAGATTAAGAAATTGCAACAAAGTAGATTGGGAAACCATGGCATGATTATATGTTTTGGATTAAACTTTTGCTATGAAATATATTGTCGTCCTGACTATTGTCGTCTTTCTTGTCCGTATCGACTTTTTTCTTGGACTCATTGAAAAAACGGCTAAAAGATTCACGCCTGCTCCTCCTGAGGTGGAGTCATCAGTCTTAAGACCAGGTCAGACACTTATTCCTGTTTCCCAGGATCAGAATTTAAAACAAACTCCTCGTGAAATTTTTCTCTCGCTCTTAGGAAGTTTTCGTATCTCACCAGATAAATCCGTACGCGAAATGGCCCTGGAAGTTTTTAAAAATCATCCAACTATGTTTTCTCAGAAGCTTGATCCTGAACTGGAAGCCCAGGTCTTTCGGTGGAGAGATCTTCTCCATAGTAATGAGCCTGAGGTGGTTCAGTTTCTGATTGATCTGATGAATATACTGCAAGGTGAAAATCAGGCCATGGTTAAACGTTTCTTTGCTCTATGGATGGAAATAGACATGGAAAAATTCTTAGCAGCTTATTCTCGGACTAAGGACACAAACTGCATGATAATTACGACTTTCGGAGACAGCATTCCGGAAGAAGAAAAATTAAATGAATATTATGGCAGAGAAGATGCACTCAAGGCATTTCTCGCTAAAACTGGTATAGATGCTGTTCAAAAGAATCTTGCCACTAATTGTTTACTCGTACTTAGTCTTGAAATTTCCAAGATTGCTCCGCCACTCTCTCCTCAAGTAGAAGAAAGCGGAAATGAAGATGAAGAGGCTTCCCCATGATTCAAGTAGTAGGTCTGGAAAAAGGCTTTGCAACCCAGGTACTTTTTCAGGATGTGACTTTTACTCTGGGCAAGGGCGAAAGAGTTGGTCTGGTTGGAAGAAATGGCACAGGGAAGACCACCCTCTTTAAAATTCTTTTAGGTGAGGAGTTTCCCGATAAAGGTGAAGTGATCTTTCCAAAGAACTATCTTATTGGAACCTTAAAGCAACATTTGATTTTTACTAAACCCACTATCTTAGAAGAGTGTATGACCGCTTTGCGAGGCGAGAACGCAGCCTTCGAGCAATATAAAGTGGAGAAGATGCTTTTAGGTCTGGGCTTTAAAATCTCAGATTTTAACCGGCCGCCTTCGGATTTCTCCGGCGGTTACCAGATTCGTTTAAACCTCGCTAAAGTTTTGATTGCTGAGCCAGATTGCTTATTGCTGGATGAACCAACCAACTACCTTGATATTGTTTCGATGAGATGGCTCTCAAAATTTTTGCGGGAATTTAAAGGTGAAATGATCCTCATTACCCACGACAGGGGATTCATGGATGAGGTGACGACCCATACAATGGGAATCTGGAGACAAAAACTGGTTAAGATTCCTGGTGGTTCTTCAAAATACTTTGAACAGATTATTCTGGAAGAAGAAATTTATGAAAAGACACGTCAGAATACCGATCGTAAAAGAAAAGATCTGGAAGATTTCGTCAATCGATTCAAGGCCAAGGCCAGTAAGGCCGCTCAGGCCCAATCTCGATTAAAACTTTTAGAAAAAATGCCGGAACTGGAGGCCTTAAGTCTGATGGCCAATCTGGATTTTGAATTTAATCATCAGGAGTGTCCTGGGAAAGTTTTGATGGAAGCCAGGGATATTTCTTTTGGTTATACGGAGCAGTCACTGATTGATCACCTGAGTTTTCCTATCCTGAGAGGTGATAAGATTGCGATCATAGGGAAAAATGGAAAAGGTAAATCCACTCTCTTAAATCTGCTGGCGGGCGAGCTTGAGCCGACTTCCGGTGAAATTAATAAGAATGTGAACCTTTTAATTGGTCACTTCGGTCAAACGAATATCAATCGCCTGAGTCTTGAAAATACTATTGAAGAAGAAATTCTTTCTGTAAATCCCATGATGGGTGCTCAACGGGCAAGATCCATTGCAGGGACAATGATGTTTTCAGGGGATCTGGGAAAGAAGAAGATCAAGGTCTTGTCAGGGGGAGAAAGGGCCCGGGTGCTTTTAGGAAAGCTTCTCGCTAAGCCCAGTAACTTATTACTACTGGATGAGCCTACCAATCATCTGGACCAGGAGTCAGTTGAATCATTGACCCTGGAGTTACAAAATTATCCAGGAGCTGTTGTCATTGTGACTCACAGTGAGTCCATGCTTCGAGAAGTGGCCCAAAAGCTTGTAGTATTTCACCATGATAAAGTTGAATTCCTCTCTGAGACCTATGATGACTTCTTGAAAAAAATTGGCTGGGAGGAGGAAGAAGGATCAACCACACCGGTTAAGACCCAGGATAAACCCAATCGCCAGGAAATGAAGAGGCTTCGCTCCGAGATGATTATTGAAAGGGGAAGGGAACTTAACCCGCTTAAAAAGAAAATGGAATCTTTAGAAAAAGAAATCATGAAACTTGAGGAAGAACAGGAAAAACTTGAAGCTGCCTTAATTGATCTGGCCAGCAGTGGAGATTCTAAAAAAATTCAGGAAAACGCCCAGCGACTGGGATCAGTCCGGAAACGAGTCGATGATGCTTTTGAAGAGTTGACAGAAGTGACTCTTAATCATGATGAGATCTTTCAGAATTATGAAGGAAAACTCAAGGCCCTGGAAGCTTAGTTTAATCCTTCTATATGAAACGGATTAAAATCATTGGCCGCAAAATATAGCCAGGCCGTACCCGCTACTGAAGAGGCATTTGTGAAGTCGGGATTTGGAGTGGTGGTTGAATAAGCAATTCCACCATCTGATTTTTTCATTTTTTTAATACTCTTAAGATAATCCACCGAGTTTTTCCCCTGGCAGTGAAGAGCTTTCTTACTTATTTTAGTTATTTTACTCATGGCCAGGACCTGACCCAGAGTTCCCTCTGACCAGACAAATTTTGATGAAGCCGGACGGCGAACAGGTTTAGAGTCCATAAAGCCATTTACTCCTTCGTGCTTAACATAGAAGGCATCACAATTTAAATTCAAGGCTTCATCGGGTTTAATCTTTTGCAATGTTTTATGATCCAGTGCCAATAGGCTCCAGCTCTGATTATCCAGATAGAGTTCACTTTTATTTATCTGGCCGGTTTTGAAACTGGCCCCTGACCAGAAATGAGCTTGCTTTTCATCCCACATCGCCAGAATGAATTTTTTTAGTTGCTGAATTTCTCCTATCCATTTTTTATGATTATTAATTTCAGCAAACTGCTGGAAGGCCGCATAGGCATCAAGATTATGTTCCAATGCCGCCACATCATTTTCTTTCCAGGGAGTGGAGGGCACATCAACTGGCGAAAAGCTAATGGCCCGTGTTTGAACTCCATTGACTTTGAGGGGATGCATTTGCGACTCGAGATAACTAAGAATACGGAAATTGAAGTTTAGAAATTCTTTACTCTTAAACTTATGTTGATAGTGAACGGCCGATAGAGCAACCCAGGCAATGGCCCCTGCAAATCTTTTATCACCTTCTTCGGGATAGGGTGATTTTCCGTTCAGATAGTAAGAAAAATAGAGGGAGCCATCATCTCGTTGTAAGGACTTAAGTCCAGTGAGAAGCTTTCGGGCCTTATTCTTATCATTGTTTTTGGTGAAGGCTATGATGGCCAGGGCTTGATCGTAAATATAGCTTTGCGAGTGATTAGTGAAACTTTTGATAAGCGAGCCTCTCCCTTCCGGAAGAGAATGGATTCGAGAGTCCAGGTTTTTAATCAGATCGTGGTCAGTTCCGGCCCAACTGGTAGTTAGGACACAAAACATTCCCACGAGAAATATTAATTTTCTCGACATGAGGTAAGACCCTCTCCTAGCTAGCTTGTTTTTGGCGTTGGAGTCTTTTCGTCAGGAATTGGAATAACTTGAGTAAAAAACTCGAGCTGGTCTAATTTAAATGACTTAGGAGTTTCCGATAGTAGGGAGAATGGATCGCCAGGTTTTGCAGGTACTGGGCGATATCATTCTTTTGAGGGGCCGGCAGTTGTTCCAGCGGATAGATATGTTCTTCCGGGACATACCGGAAAGTGAAATTGATCCTGCGGGTTTGAAAGCCCTCGATCACAGGCCCGAGTTTTTCTTTTCTTTTATCTTCTACTCTTTGAACCCGATGGAAGGTTTTGGTCTTCCACTTATCTCCACCAAAAATCTGGAGAGATGAATCTTCTAACCATTGAGAGTAAACAATGTTTTCTTCTTTTAAAGTCGATTTGCCATTCACAAACTGGAAGAAGGCACGATCGCCTAAAGAGAGCGAGCCCACCGGTCCTGGTTCAAAATCTTTATGCTCTCCTACACGAGCACGATCAACCCATTTGCCTTCTTCGAATTTATTCCCGTAGAAATTAATAAGACATGTGTTGAGCTTCCATTTCTCGGGAAAAAAACTTTTGGGAAAACGTCTTTTAGCGGTGAATTCTATCCGGTCGACTAGTTTCTGTAATAACGGGGGATAGGGCTCACCTTTAAGGCACCGATGAAGAATCCCTTTAGGCGGGTGGTAATAATCCAGACAGGCAAATTGCCAGTTACCAAGCCAATAGACGGGTCTTAAGAGCGGACGCTGTTCATCACCTTGAGGTGGTGGATTATTCTCGGAAAAGCGCATCTCCCACAAGGGATGCAAGGTCTCAAGCCACGCCAAGAGTTCGGCCCGGTCTTTCCGGTCTATAAAAGGAAACTGGTAATATAGGCCTGTGGGAGTCTGGTTGTTCTTCATATCAGGTCAGTGAGATTACACTTTCAAGCTTTTCACCGTCAAACACCTTGTAAAAAGGTAGGGGTACGCTTGTGCTTAATCCGCAGAATGGTAGTCTCAAGCCTATGAAAGTACAATTGGCCACTGAGGAAGATGTTTTCCAGATTTCTCAGCTTTATTTTGATGTGTATCAGGGAACCTATCCCGATCCTTTGATGAAGGATTTTTACCTTATTCGGGAGTTCATTAAATCGGAAGCGGGCTTCTGGTTTATCACTAAAAATGAAAAGAAAGAGGTCGTGGCCTCGGTTCTTGCGGCCTACGATAAAGAGAACTTAATAGCAAAGGCCTTTGGTGCAGTCGTGAGAAACGAGTGCCGGGGTCATGGTGTGATGGAAGAGCTTCTTTCTTTTGGGATTAATTTTCTAAGAGAGAAAACGATAGGTGTGGACGTTATTTATTCCACCACCAGAACAGTTAATGAAGCAGCTCAAACACTAACGGAAAAATTAGGTTTTAAAAAATTGGGCATTTTCCCCAATGCTCACCGAACTAACGATTACGAAACTCATTGCCTTACGGCGATTGTATATCCTTCGGCCCTGGCCAAAAGACATACGAACTATAAAATTCATCATGAGCTGGCCTCTCTATATAATGTTGTTCAAAACGAAGTCGGTTTGGATTCTTTGGAGTCGATAGTTCCAGAAAAGCCTTCTAAAGTACTGCTGCCACCGGGAGAACTTGAGGTGGTCAAATCACCTAAGTTTGTCACTTATCGCTACAATCATTTGAAGGCCGAGAAGAAACTGGAGTTTGAATTCTTTCCCTTTCATCAACCTAATTTGATGATTATCTCACCTGATCAGTCGATTGAACTTTTTTGTCATCTCTCAGCGGTCGACGGCTATTGTGTCATCGTAGGTGGTAAGATGCCTCCCAACCAGGATTTTACAGAACTCTTCTTAAGTACTAATAAATTATTAAGAGACGCGGGAGCACGGTATATAGAGGTCATAGTACGGTCTGATCGTCCAAAGATACTGGAGAGCATACTCCGGGCTAAATTCATTCCTTGCGGCTTTTTTCCTTCTTTTCAACAGATTGGAGATAAACGTTATGACTTTGCAGTTTTTAGCCGCTCCTTTGAGATCTTTGATTTTCAGAATGTGAAACTCAAAGGCATGAATCAGGTATATCTGGAAGAATACTTTAAGGCCTGGAAGCGCATGTCTTTAAATCCTAAATTACTTAAAATATGAAAACCAACTTCACTCAGGATTTATTAAACTCAGACCCTTTCGACAAATCTTTGGAGGCCAGAGAATTGTTCCTGAGGAGTTTCAAAGAGAATGCTCTTCATCATTATCAAAAGCATGAGTTCACCAGAAAACTTTGGAATAAGCTGGGCTTTCATCCTGATCAGTTATTAACTGAAGAGGATCTTTCTTCAGTGCCGGGAACCATGGTTCACTTGTTTAAAGAACATGAGCTCTGCTCCGTTCCCAGAGAAGATCTTGTGCTGACTTTAACCAGCTCAGGTACTGGTGGTCAAAAGTCCCGACAGTTTCTGGATCAAAAAAGCCTGGATAATGTGAAGAAGCTCGCTCTGGCAATTCATCAATCCTTGGGGATGGCGAGTTCCAAAGAATATAACTACCTGTGTTTTACTTATGATCCTGCGGTCGCCAATGATTTAGGGACTGCCTTTACCGACGAGCTTTTGACCAATTTTACGGGAAAAAAGGAAGTCTATTATGCCATTCAGTTTGATCCCAAACAGAATGATTTTGTTTTAAATGAAGAGGGAGTGGTTGAGACCTTAAAACGTTTTGCGGCATCCGGAATTCCTACCCGGATACTGGGTTTTCCTGCTCTTCTTTATGAGGTGATTGAAAAACATCAAATCGAGTTAAAGCTGGGTGATGATTCCTGGCTTCAAACCGGTGGTGGTTGGAAAGGTAAGGCCGATAAAGAAATTCCCAAAAAAGAATTCAGAAAATTTATTTTTAAACATTTGGGAATTCCTGAAAAGAATCAAAGAGATCTTTTTGGAATGGTTGAACACGGTATCCCTTACGTTGACTGCGAAAAAGGAAACCTACATATTCCAAATTTTGCACGGGTTTATGTCCGATCACCTTTTGATTTATCTTTGAAACCTAAAGGGGAGCGCGGTTTACTTCATTTTCTTTGCTCTTATAATTTCAGTTATCCCGCTCCGAGTTTACTCACAACCGATTATGGCAGAGTAGGTGAATGTGATTGTGGGCTTGGTACTGACATCCTCATTCTGGAAGGCCGGGCGGGAGTTTCCAAGCATAAGGGCTGTGCTTTGAAGGCGCTTGAGCTACTGGAGAAAAACTAATGTACTGGTTCGGGAAAGATTTATCGATCGATTTTAATTGGCAAGATCAGGACCTATGGAAGGACCTGAGCTTAAAGCGTCAGGAGTTTTCTCGCATCAAGCTTGAAAGCATCATTGATTTATTAGACGCTTTTGGAAAGACCTCTTTTCTTGAGGCACTTCCTGAACTGATCAAGGAATCTGGATTCTCAGAAGATGAGACCCGTAAAACTCTCTCTCTCTTGCCCGGACTTCTTAAAAAAGAAAATCTGGAAAAAAGAGTTAAGGCCGAATTTATCCGACCGGAAGTTTTAGACCAATTCACCAAACTTCCCCATGCCGTGGCCAAAACCAGGGCAGTTCCTCAGGGGATTATCCTCCACGTGACGGCAGGCAATGTTTTTTTAAGCTGCATTGATTCTCTTATCATGGGTTTTTTAACCAAGAATCTTTCAGTGGTCAAAGTGAGTAGTCAGAATAAATTCTTTCCCACATTTTTTGCTGAAAAATTAAAGGATTTTGATAAGGATAAAGTGTTATCAGATAAATTTGCCATTCTTCACTGGAAAGGTGGAGATCTTCAGGCAGAAAATTTTATTAAATCCAAAGTCCATACCATCATCGCCTGGGGTGGAGAAGAGATGATCTCTTCTTATAAAAAGGATTTACCTTCTCGGATCAAGTTTTTGGATTTTGGACCAAAGATTTCTCTGCAAGTGATTTCCCAGCAAGGCCTTTTCAATAAGAATTTAAAAAAAGTCGCTCAAAAGATTGTTTCAGATATTGTTCCCTGGGATCAGTCGGCCTGTGCTTCTCCTCAAAATCTCTATTTGCAAGAAGGAATTATCGAGAGTGAATTATTGCAGGAATTGGAAAAAGCTTTTCAAGAAGCTCCCATCCGTGGGGCCATATCTGAAGATGAGGCGACAGAGATTCTTAAAGAAAAGTATCGGGGTTATTATTCAGAATTAATGGATGGCGGTAGAGTGAGCTCTGGTCCTGAGTTTCTGCTTCATTTGGAGAATAATAAACTCTTAAAACCTTCTCCGCTTCATCGTTCGCTTATTATTAAGCGCTACAAAGACCTGACTGAACTTTACTCAGTCTTAGAACCATTTTCATACTATCTCCAATCCTGTTCTTATCTTCTTGGAGATAATGAACGGGAAACTTATCTTGAGACTCTCGCTATGACCGGACTTAAACGTTTTGCTCCTTTGGGTACCATTACCTGGGGCATGGAAGGAGCACCTCATGATGGGCGTTTTGTTTTAAGAGAATTAGTTCATTTCATTGGTGATGAAAGAAGAACTCAGGATTATGGAGAAGAAATTCAGACAGTCAGTAATTCAACCATTTTGAGGTCGCACTTTGAAAATACTCCTCATCCCAGAGGATATATTTTCTCTTCAGGAGGAACCACTGGAGAGCCGAAGTTCATTCATTTTAGTTATGAAGAATTTGATTATATGAGTGATATGCTGGCCGAAAATTTCATCCGTCATGGAGTTCGTCCCGGGATGACCGTCGCCAATCTGTTTGTGGCAGGAAATCTCTGGTCTTCTTTTTTATGTGTTGAAAAGGCATTGGAAAAAATTGGCGCAATTCAGTTACCCATAGGAGGAATTTGCTCCAGTGACAATATCCTGCTTTATCTGAAGAAATTCAAACCTCAGGTAATCATGGGTATTCCTTCAATGCTTGTAATGAATGCGGAGTACATAGAGTCTAGCGGTGAAAAGTTAGAAATTCCTATGGTCTTTTATGCCGGAGAGGCGCTTTCTGAAATCCGTCGGGGTTATCTGGAAAATGTTTGGGGAACAAAAGTTTTTGCTTCTGCTGGTTACGCTTCCGTTGATGCCGGAGTTATTGGTTATCAGTGCTCTTCTTGCGGCCCAGGTGAACATCATGTCTTCAGTGATTTAATTGAATTAAATATTCTGGAAGATGAGGCCATTGTCACCAGTCTGGCCCGTGAGAGCATGGGTGTAAAAAATTATCGCACAGGCGACAGGATTGAATGGATCGAAAAATGTCAGTGCGGAAGTGAAGATAAACGCTTCAAGCTTCTAGGAAGAATCGATAACGTGATTCAAATCTGGTCCTGCCGTTTACTTACCAGCGATGTTGAATCTGTTATGAATGACAAAGGTATTCTGACCTTTCAAATAACTATTACCGAGGGCCGTGAGGCCAATTTAGTCCGGGAAAAGCTCCAGATTACTTATGAAAAATCTCATTCTGAGGTCGATGTGGAAATGCTGCTGATTGATATCTATCAGCGTTCACGTGACCTCAAAGACACCCTTAAATTTCAAGAGTTTAAGAAGGATGTGGTGATCAAAGCGGTGGCCTCTGGGGAAATCCCTCGAAATCCCCGAACTGGAAAAATTGGGTTGGTAGTCGATCAGCGGCGCTAGCCCTGTAACCTTTTTATGGGTCAACATTAAATCTGTCAGTAAATGACGTTCTGTGTTATTTCTTCTCCACTATCCAGGAGACTATATGAAAACCCTAGCAGTTCTAACTCTCGCCCTTACCATGTCTAGCGCTTTTGCGGCCCAGGACTTTGGGGGAATCTCATTTCATTCATCCGTTCCTCAGGAACAGGTAGATGCACTAAAAATTGATATTAGTTATCTTTATCAAAATCCTGTCACCAAGTCTGATCCTGAATTTCTGGCCATGAGTGGTCTGCCAGTTGCTGATGGAGCTAATATGCACAACTGGCTGGTGAATCGAGTCAAGCACGTTATCGGTGAAGGCTTTGAGCTAAATGAAGAAAACATCGCTGTCTGGCTTTTCCATAGCTTTCCTAAAACACCGCTACCTGATGCTTTCAAAGAAGTTTCTGGAAAAGAAGAAGTTACCACGATCATGTCTAATATTGGGACGGCCTTATATCTGGTTGGGAAAAAGGAAGATCTTTTATTTGGTCTTAAGCTTGATGGTGACAAAGTTTACGCTAAATCATCACGTGTAGGAATTCTGCAAGTAGGTAAAGGTCTCTTTCTGGAAAGATTCCGTTTGAATAAAGATCTGAATGCTCCTGCGAACTCAGTTTCAAGATTGGGAACACTTTTCCATGAGGCCCGTCATAGTGATGGTAATAGCGCTCATACTGGATTCACTCATGACATTTGTCCATCAGGTCATGCTTATGAAGGTCACGCTGCTTGTGAAACTTCAAGCAATGGCTCTTATTCATTGGGAGCAGTGGCAGAAAGAAATCTTCTGCAAAATTGTACCTCTTGTAGTGTCCCAGAACTGGCCGCCCTCTCGGCCGGTGTGGCAGATGGTTTTAGCCGCGTAGTTGATTTCAACTTAAGTTCAAAAAGAGCTGTACTTGAGTCAGAAATCAAAACTTACGGCGAATTGATAGAGACCTATGAAGGCATGATGATTGGGTCAACTGTTCCTGAAATCAGAGAAATATTTGAAGCTGAAATTAAAAAGCTAAAAACAAAATTAGATCTTCTCAGTGTAGAACTTGAGGCCCTGAAAGATGTCAAACCGGTAAATCTTCCGCTAGATCCAACGCCTGAAGGTAAATATAGTGAATTGGCCTTGAAGAAATCAATTAAACTAATGAATAAATCTCTAGAGAAATAATGAAGAACCAAAAGCTATTACTACTCATTATCATCACCCTGATTATCGGGGTGATGATTTTTATAAACGATAGATCAGCTACTGAGACTAAAGTTGAAGAAGATGTTCAAACAGTTAAGGTCAATCAGAATAAAGAAATTCTAACAAAAGTTGAAACTGAACCTGAAATTACTCCAGAGGAAGGCGTTAAAACGAATAAACTGGAAGAAGAACTTTCTGGAAAAATGAAGGCGCTACCGAAGGTTTCAGATTTAAAAGATCTGACCGATGAAGAAGTTCACCATACCCCCATGATGGTAAAAGAAGGTGGCATTTTGATAGGTCGCTTGCATGAAGCCGCTCAGGTTAATCCGAAGCGAAGAGAAGAGACGCTCAAATTCTTTAAGAGCTGTGCTGAAAATGATGAACTCTTGCCCGCTGTAAGAGCACTTTGCTGGAAAAGAACCACTTCGCAAATAGTTGAATGGAAAATATTTCTGCCCATTTCTGATGCCAAGGTTTCAGAAGAAATCAAAGCGCTTGCGACCAAGATTCCTTAAATTTTATCCCAGAGAGCAAGAAGAGCTAAGGGGATAGGTGACTTTTCCCAATCGAGCTTAAATTCTTCTCGGATTTGATGATTCATCTCCACTTCTTCCGGATGAAGTTTTTCCCTTTCAATCAAAACTTCTTTTTCTGAAAAGCAGTGTTCTCCGGCCTTAAGAGTCGGATGATGAGAGTCAAATGCCAGACAACCATAAGGCTTAATTTCTCTTGGGAGTGGACAGCCCAGTTCAATAAATCCAAAAAAGGGACAAGTATAGGTCTTGCGTAAATAAGAACGGCGTCCATTAAGGTATTTAGGTTCAAGCCGATAATCGGAAACATTTTTCTGAAACTTGTTTTTTAATTCATCAACCAATAGGTGATTTTCTTTCAGATAAGTGATGAGTTCCAGCGCTTCCAGTGGAGTCAGCATCATGGAGTTGGCCTCAAAGGTACAACAGGTTCCTTTACATCCTCGGCAACCCATTTCCTGGGCCTCAAGGTCCTCCATCTTCTTAATCAATAGCTCACGTCTATTTGGTCGTGTCATAAAAAGGCACATTATGGCAGTGAGCAAATTACGTCAAGTGTTTGGGATGATTGAGTTGATGCAGTATATATAATTATTTTTTTTTGAGTCATTTCAGATTTACTAAAAAGGTCAGATTTAGTACAAAACTCTATACATTTTTTTTGGCTACTTTTTAGGGAGATCAGCATGATGGAATCTTGGTTGATGTGGATTAAAACGCCTGTGATCTTTGGCGTTGTTGGGTTGGTTATCGCTGCCTATTTCTATTTTCAAGTTATGCGACTTGGAAGAGGAACAGACACAATGGAGCGTATCGCGGGTTATATCCGTGAAGGTGCTATGGCCTTCTTGTTCAGACAGTACAAAGTTCTCGCCATTTATGGTGTGGTTGTTGCTGCTCTTATTGGTTATGGTTTAGGAGGTCTTGCTGCCGGATCTTTCATTCTGGGCGCTTTCCTTTCTCTTCTTGCTGGTTTCATCGGTATGAAGGCCGCGACTTACGCTAACGTAAAAACAACTCAAGCTGCCCGTACAGGTTCTAGACCTTTGGCACTTCTGACTGCTCTTGATGGTGGTGCGGTTATGGGTCTTTCCGTGGCCGGTCTGGGAGCTATCGGACTTGGTGTTCTTTATCTGATCTTTGAAAAAGAAGGCGATAAAGTTCTTTCTACGGTTCTTCACTCTTTTGCAGTGGGTGCTTCATCGATTGCTCTTTTTGCTCGTATCGGTGGTGGTATCTATACTAAGGCCGCTGACGTTGGTTCGGATATTGCTGGTAAAGTAATTGAAAATATTCCTGAAGATGATCCTCGTAACCCAGGTGTTATTGCTGATAACGTCGGTGATAACGTTGGTGACGTAGCAGGTATGGGTGCAGATATTTATGAATCTATGGTTGCTGCGATTGTAGCTGCTATGGCAATTGCAATTACATCATCTGAACTTCCGGTTCTTATGGCGAATGTAGACGCTTCAATCAATAAAATGGTTGCCGTTGGACTTCCACTGGTTCTTTCAGCTGTAGGTCTGGCAGTTTCAATTCTTTGTATCTTTGCTGCTCGTGCAATGAAAAATTTTGATCCAGCTAAAGTTCTTCGTGGCGCTTTGATTCTTCCTCCAATTGCTCTGGCAATTGCTTCTTATATCATCATGGCCTCGCTTGATATTACTCAGGCAGTGACAGCGATTCTTACTTTCGGTGCTATCGGCGGTACAATTATCGGTCTGGTAACTGACTACTATACGTCTTCAACACCAGTTGCTCGAATTGCTGAATCAGCAAGAACTGGTGCCGGCACAAACGTGATTCAAGGTTTGGCAGTAGGAATGGAATCAGTGGCGATTCCTATGATCGTAGTTGCTGTTGTGGCCTTCCTTGCTAATAAATACTTAGGTCTTTATGGTATTGCGCTTTCTGCGGTTGGTATGCTTGGTGGTACAGCGGTTGTTATGACTGTTGATGCTTACGGCCCGATCTCAGATAATGCCGGTGGTATTTCCGAGATGTCAGGTCTAGGACCTGAAGTTCGTGCCATCACCGATGAGCTTGATATGGTTGGTAACACAACTGCGGCTATCGGTAAGGGTTACGCTATTGGTTCAGCGATTCTTACCGTGCTGGCACTCTTCTCAGCTTTCAACATTGAAATTAACCATGTTCGTTCAATCAGTGGTCTAGGCGCTGTTGAGTTGGTTTTAACTGATCCAAAAATTCTCATCGGTATTCTTCTTGGTTCTATTCTGCCATTCCTTGTTGGTTCAACAACAATGCTTGCTGTAGGTAAAGCTGCTGGTGCTATCGTGGTAGAAATTGGTCGTCAGTTCAGAGAAATTCCAGGTCTAATGGAGCTTAAGGCAGAGCCTGAGCCGAAGAAGATCGTGGATATCGCTACTACTGCTGCTCTAAGAGAAATGATTCTTCCAGGTATGATTGCAATTCTTGCTCCAGTACTTGTTGGATTCTTCATGGGCCCGGCTTCACTTGCTGGTCTATTGGCCGGATCTCTTGCAGTTGGTGCTACTATGTCGCTATTCATGGCGAACGCAGGTGGTGCTTGGGATAACGCTAAAAAATACATTGAGAAAGGTCACTTAGCTGGTGAGAAGAAGGGAACTGACACTCATAAAGCTGCTGTGGTTGGTGATATGGTCGGAGATCCGTTCAAGGATACTTCAGGCCCAGGTATTGCGATTCTCATCAAGGTGATGTCGGTAGTTTCACTCCTCATCGCTCCTCTAATCGCTCTTCTTTAAGACTGATACTTAAGGCCACCTTCGGGTGGCCTTTTTTTTTACTTAACCACCAAATAAGACTTCAAGCTGGAAAGTAATGAAAGGTGTTCTTCGAAAGGACCAGACCTTAGGGAAATCCAGGCCGGTAATGACATCTAAGTAGATCCATTGCTTATAAAGATTTCTCCGGAAATCGACTGCTATCTGATAATTATCTACAAACCAAATTCCGTTATCTATGACTGAATGGAGAGTAGTCGAGTAGCCTAGGGCTTCATCCTCGCTTACTTGATGAAGCAGAGTTGGCCCATGGTTGGTTTCGAAATCTTTTTGAAGAACCTGCCAGCGTTTATTATTAATGAAACGAAAAACCAATGTATCGCTGAAGACGTGATCCGAATCAAAATTGGTCTCTTCCACCAATCCACTTTCATCTGTAATGTAGGTTAATTGTTCTGCGAAACGATGAATAAATGTTCCCGTCGTAAAAGATTTTCTTACCCGGGCGCGGGTAATCAGCTTTGGGGGAATGGCAGCACTCACTCCCATATCAGCGTTAAAGAGCCAACTTGATTTAATCCGATTCTTTTCTTTTTTTTCCTTTTCTTCGTCTTCAGTTTTATCTTTTTCATCCTGGTAATATTCATATTTAAATTTTTGTTCAAGATGCGGAAGGCGCAGGTTAATCCGGTACTGATTATCCAGATCTGAGATGGCCCGTTCTCTAAGTTTAAATTGGGAACGAATACGTATCCGACTTCGTCCAAATTCATCATCGGCACGCTCGGTAGCGAAAAAGGAGTCCAGGCGGTTGGCAACTTGATTGGCACGGACACCAAATAACTCCTGAGCCGTCTCCAGAATGGGAATGCCACCTTCTTCCCGTTCTTCCGCGGGAGAAGAAAAGACTGAATTAGTTGATAGGAGAAAAAGCAAGGCGAGAGTATATCTCATTGAATTATTGTAACTGAATATTCTTATCTGCCAATTCTTGATGGCAGACTTTCTAGGCATCTTTGTTCATCTTTTTTAACAAACCTTTGGATTCATGCGGTTTCTTCATTATTTTCTTTCTTCTCTTGGAAACGGCGTAGAATGAACGCGTTTAGCACTACTTCCATGGGGGGATCTTGTGAAAAATAAACAGGCCATTATCTCGGCTGCATGTCTATTGGCCGTTGTTACTGTCTCAGCTGTATGGCTTCTGGCCAATCCTAAAACCGTCCAGGTTGAAGAAAGAAACTTAAGTGATGAAGCCTTGCTTGCACTGATTAAGAATGATCAAAAAGCATTTGAAAGCTTTATTTCAGCTGGCGGTAAGCTGCATGATTCGCTTCCATTGATTGATGGTCAAATCTATACCATCGCTGAAGGTATGGCCTATTTTGACAGGGTCACTTTCATGAAGCATGTTCAGTCCAAAAAGATTCCTTACGTCAAACAAACCAAGGGCAAAGAATTTGATATTATGACACTGGCCATTGCCAAGAATAATCCGGAACTTCTGAATCAACTTGCCCTGGAAAAACCAGATTTTAAATTTACCTATGGAAAAAAAGAATGGTCTCTCCTGCATATTGCGAGTGCGGCCTGTTCACATAAGCTGACGGCCATCCTTCATGAAAAAGGGCAATTGAACTGGAACCTTAAAGCTAAAGATGGTTCTACGCCGTTGACTCTGGCCGCTCAGAATGATTGCCTTCCAATGCTTTCTTATTGGAAAGAGCAAAAAGCCGATTTTAATCTTAAAGATGGAAGGGGTCTAACTGCCTTGGGCATTTTGAAGAAAAAGAAAGATGCGGCCTTATTGGCCTTTGCGGAATCTTTTGAATCCAGAAAAGTGGCTTCCGCGACACCAGTTCCGGATTTCTATAAAAAACGTAAAATACCTAAGGATCAAATCGTCGACTATTCGGCCTTGATTGAACCGGAAGAGCGTCCCCTGGAAGCTTCAGAGACCGCTGAGTTCTCGGAGTTTGCTGATTAAAGCTCATATTCAATACTAAAAGAAGTTGAGTCTTTAACTTTTAGTATCAGATCCCGGCCCTTTTCTAGATGCTTGCGCAAAATGCTTTTAGCATTAGAATTAATAGGAAAGGGAGGCGACATGGAAGTTGTCCGGAGAAGTAATGCTGAAATTGAAAGAGAACTAGGAACCGTTGCTTATTTTATTCGTAAAAGAAGAAAGGATCGGGGAGTCACTCAGGAGCAGCTGGCAAAAAGCTCTGGAGTAGGCCTGGCCTTTTTGAAAAGACTTGAAGGTGGAGATGAAAACCTTCATCTGGCCAAAGTCCTTCAAGTCTTAAGATATCTAAACGCTGATTTATTTCCTAAAGAGTACCAGTAACAGTGCTCTTCTTACGGTAGCGCATATTCAAAAGCTCTACCGTAAGAGAGAAGGCCATCGCAAAGTAGATATACCCTTTGGATACATGGGCCCCCATGCCTTCAGCTACCAGCATCACACCAATTAAGAGTAGGAATGAAAGAGCAAGGATTTTAATCGTTGGATGCCTTTCCACGAATGAGCTGATCCTACCGGCAGAGACCAGCATGATGATCATGGAAATAATCATGGCGGCCACCATGATGGAAACCTGATTGGCCATCCCTACAGCGGTGATGACTGAATCGAGTGAGAAAACAATGTCCAATACCAGAATTTGCGCCAACATCATACCGACACTGGCCTTTTTCTTTTTGTTCATATGCTCAGCTTCATGCAAATGAATCTGCGGATCGCCTTCGACCTTATGATGAATTTCAAAAGTTGCTTTTCCTAAAAGGAAGAGACCACCGATCAGAAGAATTAAATCACGTCCGGAGAAAGCATGATTAAAGACCTCGAACAGAGGCTCTTTTAAAGTCATGATCCAACTGATTGAGAAAAGTAAAATAATTCTGATGAAGAGAGCTAAAAATAGACCAATGTTTCTGGTTCTGGCCTGCGATTCGGCAGGCAGTCGGGCCACAAGGATGGCAATGAAAATAATATTATCGATTCCCAGAACGGTTTCCATGGCAGTCAATGTCACCAGGGAAGTTAGATTTGCGACTGTTAGTTCAAACATAAAACTCCTCTATACGAACTTAGCTTTAAATATTCTCCAAGATTGCTCTTTTTGACCATGTTATAATGCTGACAATTTACCGCCGCATTGTGTTTGGAGCAGCGCTTAGTGAATCAATGTCTGGCCGATATGGGTTTTCAGGATATAGGCTTGGATTAATTTTTTTAGGAGATAGATAAATGAAATACCTACACACCATGATCAGAGTTAATAATTTAGATGAATCAGTGGATTTTTATACCAAGGCCCTAGGAATGAATGTGATCTCTAGAAATGATTATCCTGAGGGAGAGTTTACTCTCGTTTTTTTAAGTTATGGCACTAGCAAAAATGATCCATGTATCGAGCTGACTTTTAATTATGGAAAACATTCTTATGAGCTGGGAAATGCTTTTGGTCATATTGCTCTGGGAACTCCGGACATCAAAGCAACTTGTGAAAAAGTCAGGTCAATGGGGTACAAGGTTGTCAGAGAACCAGGTCCTATGAAGCATGGAACAACTGTTATTGCTTTTATTGAAGACCCGAATGGATACAAAATTGAGCTGATTGAAGGCCGGGATTAAAATGCTTATTCAATCTGACTTGAAACAACTTGTCTCCCAGTCCGTTAAGCTTCTCGGTGAAGCCTTAAGAGAAGTGCATGGGAAAAGATTATATCTGGAGATAGAAGCTTTAAGACAAGAAATGAAGAAGGTCAGAGGGAAAGAACCTGCAGTGGTTCAGAAGGCGCTGGAGCAGGTTTACAAGAAGCTAAGTAAAAATTCCAGCGAAGATCTTCATCATAAGGCCAAGGCCTTCTCTCTCATGCTGGAGTTGATTAATTCTTGTGAAGCGGCTTATCGTTCTTATCGCTTAGGCCATTATAAAATCAAGGCCAAGGTTCGGCCCGAGGCCATCATTTATGTCTTTACGAGCCATCCAACTGAATCCCGAAGTCAGAAGTTTTTGAAGCTTATGGGATCCATTGAAGAACTTTTAATAGAATCACTCGAAGAGGACTTTGAATCGATTCGGGAGCGGCTTTATTATTTTCTGAAAATCTCGGTGCGTTTAAACCTGGCCAATAACCGAAGACCTGAGGTGCGGGATGAAATGGAACAGGTGTTTCATACCGTGTTGGATCCGGCCATTCTTAGAGAGCAAATAAATCTTAATAAGAAAGGACTCAATATCAGTTTCAGAACCTGGGTTGGTGGAGATAAAGATGGCCATCCCAAGGTGGGAAGCTCGACTATGCTGGAAAGTTTCAATTTATCCCGTCAAAAACTTCTAAGTTTTATCCAACACGAATTAAAAAAGTTTCAAGAAGAAATCATCCTGATAGAGGAAGGGCAGTTCATAAAAAAAGAACTCTCTCATTTTAAAGAGGCCCTACATGCTTTGAAGAAAGTCTCTTCTGGCGACGGGAAAAGGGTGGTTAAGCTTAAAAAAAGTTTGGAGAATCTCAGAAAGGTGAGTGATAAGCATCAGCTGATGGCGCCTTTTATCACTGATATCGAAAAACTGATCTGGTTTTTTCCAGCGCTGGTGCTGCCTTTGGAAATTCGGGAAGACAGTGAAAAAATAAAAAACGCCCTCACGGTTAAGAGTGAACCTATTTTAAAGATGCTGGCGACTTTAAAATCCGTCTCGCAGGGTCTTGAGCCAAAATGGTATGTGAGGGGATTTGTGATCAGTATGTGCCAGACGCCCGAGGATATGTTGGCCGCAACGACTATCACTCGTCGAATTCTGGGCTCCTTACTTATTCCAATCATTCCTTTATTTGAAAACGAACAGGGACTTTTAAATGGACCGAGTATTCTGGAAGAGTCTTTTAAGGTTTATCCCTTTCAAAAAGAGCATAAGGAAAAATGGGGCAAACGTTTTGAAGTCATGGTTGGTTATTCGGATTCCAGTAAAGAGAATGGGGTATTGCCGGCCCGTCTGATGATTGAAAAAGCACTGTTTGAACTGGAAACATTTCTCTTAAAGAAAAAACTCATCCCAGTCTTTTTTCACGGTTCAGGGGGCAGTACCAGTCGAGGCGGAGGAACCGTTCTCGAGCAGATTGCCTGGTGGCCACAAACTGCCTTAAATATTTTTAAGGTCACCATCCAAGGTGAGATGGTTCAGCGAAATTTTAACAACCCGCTGATCATGCGCTCTCAAGTGGGGAAAGTGGTTGAGGGTTATCAGGAGTTCAAACCCAAAAAATGGAAAGATCATCCTGAAATGAAATCGTTCTCTGGCAGTATTCAAAGCTCCTATCGGGAGCTGGTACATGATCCTGGTTTTCAAAAACTCACCACCCTTGCCACTCCCTATGATTATTTGAACCTACTTAAAATTGGCTCAAGACCCGCCAAACGCTCGACCAAGGGAACTTTTGGCCTGAGGGCCATTCCCTGGATCCTATGTTGGACCCAAACCCGGCTTCTTCTGCCAATCTGGTGGGGAACAGGCAAAGCATGGGCCGGACTTTCTCAGAACGATAAAAAACGGGTCGAGAGCTATTATCAAGGTTCACCCTTAATGCAGTCATATATTAAAAATCTGGGCTTCACACTGGCCAAGGTTGAGATGGGTGTATGGAACTTTCATTTGGAGCATTCAGGGCTTGGGCCAGAAGAGAAAAACTTATGGAGAGAAAGGATTACTCAAGAATTTGAACTCAGTGTTGTTTTCTTTAAAGATATAACCGGCCAAAAAGACTTTACGTGGTTTAGACCATGGTTAGGTGAGAGTATTTATTTTCGCTCCAGTATGATTCATCCACTTAATGTGATTCAGAAGCTCGCCCTGGAGAGAAACGATCATGTCCTCTTACGAGAAACGGTAACTGGAATTGCTTGTGGGATGCTGACTACGGGTTAAAAGCAATTATTTAACAATCATCCACTGATGTTCAAAGCCGGCCCGCGGCTGAGTTGCAAGTGTGCATTTAACTTCTTCAAAAGCAGTTTGATGAACAATATCTTCAACGTTCTCAAAGAGCGTTTTCTCTTGATACTTACTCAGGTCATGAACTGAACCATTTTGCAGAATTTTTTTGCTGGCCCTTTGAAAAAGGATGCTCATCACAGGCGAATACTCCATATGGTATTCGACCAGATTTTCATCAGTATAGGAAACCCGGTCTTTAAATTCCACCGGGGCACTGATTCTAACGAGAAATGAAATTTCCTTCTCATTAACTTTGTATTTCAAAATCTTGAGCAAAGACATCTCATGGGGAATATCCCATACGAACTGGTCAACCAGTTTCGAATTCACTTCCACCTGACATTTGAGGGAGATTTGATCGTTATATTTTAACTTGAGAATTTCGGCCTTGCTCTTTCCAACAATCGCTTCCGGTGTCACGATGGGATTGCCTGAGGCATCGGTATGAAAGGTAGGCTCTTTTGGGGCCTTGCCACAGCTTAAAACGATTAGAAGAAGCAAATAAGCGCACATTCTCATCATAAACAGAACTCCTGAGTGCGACCTAGTTACCGAATAAATCTCTGGATGTAAAACAGGGGTGAGAGGGGATCGTATTTCAAGGGGCTTGCATGAATTTCATAAGAAATCTTGACCTGCAGATGCTGCGCTATTGCTTTCAACGTCGGCACCGCTAAATAAATAATTATGTTTTGTTCAGTTCCACTGTTAATGAATTGTTCCATAGTGTCCTGGCATGAGTAACTTGTCTCTCGCAAGATACTCCATTGATACAATAGTGACATTCCAGCATTATCTTGAGTATCTGCTCTTTAGACGGATTCTCAGGTTGAATGATTCCATAAGGTTTTAAGTTCAGGCTTTCACATTCCTTCTCAAGAGATCTTATAATTGATGTGGCAAAATTATTCCCTCGCATTGACTCTTCAATCGCTAATGAAATTTCGCCTTTCCGATCTTCATGCGTATCTATCCATCCAAAACCTATCAGCCTGTCATCCTGATGAAATCGTATCCAAATTTGATCTTCTAGAGGGTCACCAATATTTGGTATAGAAGCAAAATGAAATGAAGTGAATGACTGCTCTTTGATAATCAGTTCTTTCTCTTTATCCCAAACTGGATTCTCTTCAATACTATTTAACATCTTAAACCCTAAGAGATTTCAAACTTCTTTTTTTGATTTATTGATTGATACAAACACGAAGCTTCCATGTAAGGCAAGTACTCGACTTTCTGAGTACATATCTTCTCTATAAACATCGACATTAATTTCGAGGCTTGTGTTTCCCACTCTTACGACTTGGGCATCTAACTCCACGATACTGCCACTCAGGATGGGTATTTTGAAATTCACTTTATCGCTACTGACAGTCACCATCTTTTCTCGTGTGAACCGAGTGGCCGCAATGAAAGCCGCTTCATCCATCCACTGAAGTGCAGTGCCGCCAAAAAGAGTGTCATAGTGGTTTGTATCGCCTGGAAATACTGTCTTAAAAACTCGGGTGCGGGAATTAGCAATTCTAGAATCAAGTGACATACATACCTCGTGTTGGAATCCTAGGGCGATCGGACTTTACCGTTGCGGGACAGTGCTGGAATTTCACCAGGCTTCAGCTGACTAGGAAGTTTAATAGATGGGTTGTTTTAGCATATAAGGGCTTAGTGAGAAATAGAAAGCCACGCAAATTATGAGACCATACATGAAATAAACCTAATATCACAGTGTTAGTTAAGTAAGTTGCCCATGTGTACGTTTTGATGTACATTGCAAGCATGATAGAGAGGGGAATTATGACGAAACCACTTAAACGCAAAACGATTACTGAGCTAAGAAGTAGTTTGTTCGAAACATTTGATGAAGTTTTATCAGGTGAGTCTCAGATAATCACTCACAAGAGTGGAAATGCAGTGGCATTAATTTCTCTTTCGAAAATTGAGGAAATGGAAAGAGAGATTGAGCTGCATAAGAACTTAGCAATTGGGTATGCTCAAGCGATGCGTGGAGAAGGTATTTCAACGAATGATCTTAAAATCAAAATGAAAGAGAAAGAAAAAAAGCTAAGAGCAAAGTATGGTTAAGTGGACACCCAAGTCCGAACAAGACTTGGATAGTATCAGAGAGCATATTGCAGAGAACTTCAATGTTGACCTTGCAATTGAAACAGTTAATGAAATAATTGATCAAGTCGAGTCTATGCTTTCTCAGAATCCTCTGGCCGGAGCTATTCTTGAAAGTAATCTGTTTTTTTCAAAACTCGTCATCCTGGGCAATTCCGTGTTTTATTGTGAGAATCCCAAAGATCGACATTTATATGTAGTGTATGTTCAGGCCAGAAATACAGATCTTCAAACAGGCCGATTAACTAAAAATGAAATTTAAGTGACAAAAAAAAAGCCTCTGTTTCCAGAGGCTTCTTATAAATTTGGTACTCCCAAGGGGATTCGATGCTTGGGATTTTACAAACACAATCTATTCAAGAACTTGAATGGTTTAAGGTACTTGGCCTTTCTTTCTATCTTCATTTTATTTCATGTTATTCCATATTTTTTCATCTAAGTGCGAGCAAAATGTGAGCGTTGACCAATACTTGAATCATCAAGAGGTCGTAAGGAATTATACATAATTACCAACGAATTTCGGAATCACATTTGGGGCAACTCTTTAAATTTCGAATTTCTGAAATGCCATCAGGATTTGGTTTCTTATTGTAGATGTCAAATAAAAATCGATAGCCACACTTTTTGCATTTTATCTGAGAAATAAAGAATGCAGGGATAATAACTCCAAATATTAAAATTAGAGATGCATCTAAAAGATATCTCTTTAAATATGAGAGGTTTTGGAATCCGTAATCAACAAAAGAAGAATATACTTCAGAAAAATTATCGAATGATTTTATGAGGAACACACTAGTCCAAGTTACAATAAAAAAACTAAGAGCAGTGATTAGCTTCCATTTATATCCCATATTAAACTCCTATTGCTGATTTAGGTGCATTGGGTTGCCCTGATCCAAATCCTAAAAAATTCAATGACTTTGAAAGAGATGAATCAATTTCTGGCCCACCTTGCAAATCATCGACGAGCGTATCTAATAGAGCTCCTGCAATATTCCCTGCTTCTTGGCCAAGCTCAAAAGAAGCTCCAATAAACAAGGAATTCAGTGCTGTTGTTGCAGCAACTGATCCCACCGTAAACCAACACTACCTCCTAAGGTTGCAATAGATAATCGATATCTTAACGCTTCCAAAATGGTAACTGTACCGTATCTTTTAGCAAAGACGCCGCCTAATGCTAGAGCGGTTAGAGACTTTGCAATTGAGTTTCCACTATTCGAAAGTCGTCTTCTTGCCAAATTATTTTCAAAGGATAGTAGACCAAGAGGATCAGCAAAGTTTATTGTATTGTTTTGTACGTATCGATAAACATTCGGGTCTCCCGCGTCTAGTCCAATCGGATCCTTCTGCATAAATCTTCCCTCGATTGGATCGTAATGTCTTGCTCGGTAGTAGTAGAGAGCAATCTCTTCATCCCACTCTCTTCCAGTATAAGCAAAGCTCTTTTCAATTGCTTCTTCGATTCCGATCTCTTGGCGATCATTGTTTTTAATCGAAAGAATCTTGCCAAATGAGGAGTACTGATTCTTCTGAGTCACTTCCCCTGCATCATTGGTAATAGCAACTACACTACCCAAGTGATCCTTGTGGTAGAAGAACGCCTTGCCATTTCGGATAGTCGTGGATGCAGCCACATTCCCCGTTTTTTTATGCAAATTCTCTAATTGTACCTAGATTTTAAAAATAACATGAAACCAATTATCACCAACTCGACCAAGAACAATATGGTCATTCTTATGAATTCGCTGTAATCGCTTAAAATCAATTCGTTTTCTGTAAAAGGAGGGAAGAAAATAAAAATGATAAAACCACTCATTAGAATAAGAGTAAACAGTGTTGCTTTTCTTGCAATTTCCAACCTCAAATAATTTCCTAGGCCTAAAATAAAAAAGAATAAACTAAACCAAGTTAATTCTCCGAAAAGTACAGGGATACCTGCCAACAAAAATAAAACAATACAAACAATTAAATACCTATAGTTCATTAATAAAAACTTATTTTTATTTACATTGAATTCCATCTATTACACCTTTATATCCATATTTCATCTGAGTTAAACTTGCAGGGCTTGAGGATGTTTTATAATTAAGTAATAAGCCTGGTAGTAGTGTGTTGGGAGTATTTTCTAAAACAAATTTTCCTGGAGTGTATAGTGATGTTGAGACAATTTGACCAAATGCTTCAGGGTAACCACCTGACAACACTTCTCCCCTTGTATACAAATAGTGTTCAGCTGCTGATAGGGCCAAGCTATTGTCAGAGGCTATATTTCGATAACTTTGTGCATTTCCATGAGCGACCTGATAAATGTTCTGCCCTATAACAAGATTTTTCATGGCTTCTTGTACATAAGAATTTATTAACATTTCAATCCCTTCATCCGTATTTAGGACAACCGCCCCGTCAGAAGGATTAGTTTCTTTTAATCCTAAGGGATCTGAGAAATTTAATGGATTATTTTTAACTGACCGATATAAGTTAGAATCCCCCGCTGTTAATCCAATAGGGTCTTTCTGAATAAAACGTCCAGTTTGTGGATCATAACTTCGGTTGCGGTAATAATAGAAGCCGATTTCTTTATCCCATTCCCTTCCTGTATAAGCGAAGCTCTTTTCAACTGCTCCTTCAAGTCCAATCTCTTTTCTGTTTTTGTCTTTGATCGAGAGAATCTTACCAAATGAAGAGTAGCTATTCCTCTGGACCGCTTCACCCGCATCATTTGTTATCGCAACGATGCTACCTAGATGGTCTTTATGATAGAAGTACGGTTTGCCATTCTTAATGGACATTAAGTTGTCATCGATCTCACCTGTGCCAATGTATTTGGCAACTTCAATGGGGGAAGCACCTGAAGTGTTATATTCTAAAAGAATATTGTCTCCATTGTAGATATAGCTTTTGCGATTTGTAATACTCCCTTCAGTGACTTCTTTTTCAATTCTTCTGCCGAGACCATCGAAGGTGTACCTTGCTTTCATAACAAGGGCATCGTTCTTGTATTTCTCAGCGTAAACCAGCTTGTTATCGGCATCATACTCGAAGAGATAGTAAATGTTCTCCTGATTATTAAACTTCTTCACGACATTTCCATGCATGTCGTAGATGAAACTGAAGCGACCTACCTGTTCGCCCATTGGTTCGGCATCTTCAAAAAGACCGTTGTTGATAACAATAGGGCGGGGTCGATTGGAATTTGTGACTGGACCTTTAGAACCATTAAGACGATTGCCGGAAGCATCCCATACAAACTTCTCATCTTTAAGCGCCTCTGATCCTCGATAGTAAGCACCAATCAAGGAAGAGTTGCGGTCATAGGCATAGTCAAACTGACCGGACTCTGCCTTCACTCGAGAAATATTACTCAGTTCATCATACTGATAGGACCTAAAGCCCACATCAGGGGTATTGATCTCTGTAAGACGCTGAAGATCGTCGAAAGCAAATACGGTCTCCAGTTTGTTAGGATAGGAGATGCGCTTTTTTCTTCCTAGGGAGTCGTAGTCCACATTAATGGAGTACTTGCCCGAGCGAACAAGGCTTGGGTGAAAGAGGGCATCTAGTTCATAACCCACAAGCTCTATACCTGCGGCGTTCTTAATGCTTTTGATTTGTCCTCCTAGAGTATAGGTATAGTTTAATGTGGAGGACGGCTGTTTTACAATAGCTGAAGGGTCTGCATGAGTCTGGGCTACGATAGGTCTATTAAACTGATCATATTGGATTGTTATTTTCGTTTTGTTCTGAGTTAACCCAGTTAAGTTTGAGTTATCATCATAACTCAAGGCCTTTGAGACATTGTGCTTGTATCCAGTAGAATTCACTACAGTGAGTAAGTTAAGTCCATTGTAGTTGTAGCTAGTCTTGGCAACTTCGCCCGTTGCTGGACGAGTAATGATCTTTTCTGACAAATTTCCAGCAGGATCAAAATTATAGATTGTTTTTACAATCATATCTTTAACAGGATCAGAGCTTTTGAAGGTGTTTCGGTTAAGGACTGTAGCGTAGCCAACAACTTCTGATTTTTCTTTTAAGGTATTGAGAGCATCGTAGACGAAATTGATCTGTGAACTTATGCTCTCATCTGTGTTGAAGACAGTCACATTAGCAAGATTACCTCTAGGGTCATGTCCCAGCTTGGTCTTAATTCCCATTGGATCTATCTTGTGAGTTACGTTTCCGCGCCAGTCGTGCTCGAATTTAGTGACTCCTCCTTTGGGATCAATGATCTGCTTGGGTCTCGCTTCTTCGGCGCAGCCACAACCGGACTGCGTATAACTTATTCTGTAGGTTTCGCCACGCTCATTGGTGGCTTCGATGATATTTCCTAGGCCGTCGTGTTTGTAGATTGATGAAAGGGCCTTGCCTTCAATCTCTCGGACCACGCCACTGAGGTTATTTGATTTGTCATATTTGAAGGTCTGATGAATGGAGGCCAGTGGAGTAGAGTTACTCACAAGAAGGCCTAGATTATTGTATTCAAAAGTGGTTTCAATGCCATTTAAATCGTTCGAACTCACCACTCGTCCAAGAGGATCAATCTCTCTGGTCATGGTACCACCTTCAGCGTTCGTGATAGTGATCAGTTGACTCTTGTCTGCATTTATCACTCTATCGACGGTGATAGCGTTTTGCTTAGGATCAATGAGAGAGATTAGTTCACCGCGCTCGTTATATACAATTTGAGTGATAAGTTCTTTGCTCCCTCCTGGATATTGCTTGATTGCGAGAACGTTGCCATTCTCAGGGTCAACACTGTAAATAGTTTTATTGCCTTTGCCATCTGTCACTTGAGTAGGAACATTAAAATTTGGATCATAGGCGATAATGGTCTTTCCAAAAGGTGCTGGAGGTATGATCTCAGTGATATTCCCGCGATTGTCTGATTTGTATTTTGTGACAAAGTCATTTTCATCTTTTTCATAGGTTTTATTTTTGTACAGATCGTACTTAAAGTCTCTGATGGTGTGGTCAGGATTTTCAATGCTCACCACATTACCGAATACGTCGTACCTATAGACGGTTCGCTCCTCGTTGCCGGTGATGACGATTGTTTCATTATTGTAAGTGTTGTAGAGGAAAGTCGTGACCTTGCCTTCCGGTTCTATATGGCGAAAGACCTTGTCATTTTTATAGTAGAAATATTCAACACCTTCACCTTTCTCGTTCTTAAAGCTCTTGAGATTGTGGTTAAGTTCTACCGGTGTAAGGCCACTATAGTAATTGTAGGTCGTTTTATTGCCAAGAAGATCGGTTGATTCAACAAGATCATTTTGAGCATCATATGAGAAGGAAACCGATCGTCCTGTGAAGTCAGTTACTTTATTTATGCGTCCACTCAGATAACTAAAGTTTAATGTCTTGCCATCGGTATCGCGCACTTCACTTAGGCGCGAGGAAGAATTGTAGTTAAAGGTAAGAGTATTTCCGTTGCGATCACGAATATCTCGAATTTTCCCAATGAGAATGCCAGAACCGTGAAAGGTCATTACATTGAAGTCTCTGTCAGTCAGTACAAAATTACCACCTGCTTTGGCATAAGTAATATTGTGATAGGGGAGTGAGACGAATCGGTTTGAGGAATATGTGATCAGCCTTTGGTTTCCATCCCCATCCACAAAAAATATATCTTGATTTTGATTAATATTGAGAGCATTGCCGTCGAAAGTTTTTAAATAAAGATGCAGATTGTGAGTCCAACCATATCCTAATGGCCCAAAATCATTACTTTTCAAGGCCAAGTAGGTTCGGACAAAGGATGCTTTAAGACCGGGTCCATTGCCCATAGAGCCAATGTCATTAAACTTGTGCCACATTCCACCGTTGTTAAGATTTACTGGTGCACCTACTGATTCAGGACATTGGGCACTGGTTCGACCATTTAAAATTTCGCCGAGTTGCTTTGGGGAACTTGCAATTGCTGCAGCGTCGGGATGTCCGGAAGAGATGAGACTGTTGCTAGCATCACTTTCATAGAAGCCACTTGCTGTGTCTCCTGCGGCTATGCCCCCAGAACCCCCATTCTCAGTACCTATTCTCCATCCCATCGGGCCATACACTACCGCGTACTTAATCCCATTTGAAATCACAGGTGTCTTTGGAATATAGACTAAACCCTGTGACTTTCTCATTTCATTTCGCAGCCATTCTAGAAACCAGGTTGAATATCCTGATAGTTGGCCAATAATACTTTCGTAATTGTTTTGATTGTAGGTACCTTTAATGATGGGAATGCCTTGCTGTGATGCGGTCTGAAGTATGGAAACTGTAGAAGCACCAGGAACATTAAAATGATTTTCCATTATCATATGTTCTTGTTGGCTATTAAAGGCACTCGCATTAAATAAGTCAACTTCACTTTCTTGATGCCGAGAACGACTAAACCATCCACCTCCGCCCCATAGTGACAGTGTTGGCCGATTTGGGGAGAAGCCATAAATCCGATCTTTAAAAGTAATTGGAGTAAATCCAGAAAACATCCAGCAGTGTTTGTTAGGAGTAAGTATTTTAGCATTCAAGATGTTACCTAGATTCTTGAGGTGAATTTCTTGTTTAATTTTAAGACGAATCAGGCCTGTCGCTAATAGATCTCCAACTAGCCTGCTTTTATTTTCATAATCCAATAAATCTACATTTATGTGATTTATTTCGTTTAAAAATGACTGCATATATCCATCAAAAACTTCTTGTGATTCAGGAGTTAAAGTATTGTGATAGGCGAGGACGTTGCCTGCTAATGGTCCCCATGCATCTGGTGGATTAACTGGCTCCATGCCAATAGTATCAATATTTTCAATTTTTAGCCCACCAACAGAGTTAAAAATAACAGGAGTCGGAGCTTCAAAAATGAGTTCATTATTTATATAAATTTGCCCAATAACTCTGATGTTAGAAATATTTCCTGAAAATTTGCCATCAGCCAATAAATTTAGATTTGATTTATCTGTTGTTGTATAACCACGATAGCGAAAGACTAGCTTTTTGGAAGCAATTTTGATTAATGGCATCAGATAAGAAGAACCAGCAAAACCAAATTTGAGTTTTGGAGAATATTTTGTTTCGGGAATCGCAGGCTTGGAAAATATGCAAAATTCTTCTCCGAAAGAACCGTAAACAATGTCTTTCTTGATTTCAGGTCGTGTACTCGTAAAGAGAGTCGAAAGCCTATTGTCCCAGTTATAATTATTATCTTTTGAATATGAAACAATGGCATTAATGTTTCTTAAGGCATATAGATCTGCGGTTTCTGTTTTGACAAATTTCCCGCTGAAAGGATCAGGTTTGAATAAAAAGTCTTCTAGACTGAAAATCTTTCGGCCAAGACTATTTGATAGATTGTATAGTGAATTTATGGATTCGTGTTTGTTGTTTTCTTCATGGAGCGTAAAGCCAGGATCAAGTTGAATCCATCTTTTTTCATCATTCACTCTTAAATTGGTAAAAGCTTCTACCCATGTATGAGGGATAAGGAAGTAAGTTTCACCATTTATTCGACGATAGAGTTTTCCGGGATTTGTATTAATGTTTTCATTGTAACGCTGTCGTAGCATTGAGACGTAATAAGTCCAAACGGCGCTATAATTTTCCACGTCCCAAATCCTCTGTAATGTAGAAGATGATACCCATGCTTCCCCAATTACATATCTCGCAGGAATTCCAGCTGATCTTAGTAATGAAATTAGTAGCGTTGATTTATCGTAAGGGTTCGCAACTTTTGTACTCAGAATTGTTTCAGCATCTTGTGTGAATCCAACTGTGGGATAATATTTAACGTTGTCCCGTACATATTCAAACATCGCTTTTGGTGTACCAAGTTTTCTTGCAAGATCTAGAATTCTTGAATTTGGCTTTATTAATGGATCATTTATATTTAGATAAGATGAAAGAAGAGGATTCTCATTTACTGCCGTTGCCTGATAGGCCGTTTGACAACCGAATGGAAGTTCCGCATGTGCTTCTTCAATAATTTCTAAACCGATATATGAAGTTTTGTCTTCTGGAAAGTCGAGTTTGGGAATGCTTGGGGGAGGAGATATTTGTCCAATGTTTTGAATTGACTCAGGTAGTACCCCGATGAAGTTATTAAGGGTTGAATCTGAAGGGTTTTTTATATCTCTGTTTGAAGTTATGTTAGCTATATTTTTTTGTATTTCCTTGAGGTATTCATAAGAGTCCGAATAGTCTATTTCTGCCTTGCCAAGTTTCTCCATCTGCTCTTGATAAATTTTAATTTCAAATTTAATTGCTTCTAGATTGGTATAAGCTTGCTTGAAATCAGTATTAGGATTTTTAAGGCTCTCAAGTTCAGAGCGTAAGGATGCAAGACTGTTTTGCATACTTAGGCCTATCCGAGTCCCCTTTGTGACTTTAACCGTGGAGGAAAGGAGCTCTGTAACCTTTTTCTTTTGATCATTGTTAAAATACTCTTTCTCTTTGGCTAGATCTTTCATATCAGCAGGAAGCTCATACTTAAGTGTACTCAAATTAGGTCCCGATTTAGCAGAGTAATAAATGGTTATCCCTGCTACAGCAGAAATTATAATTAACATGACCACTTGAATCTTTTTCATGGGTTGCCCTTCATTCAACGTATAGGTTCTCTTCTTATTTATTGCCATTTCCAAACTCCGATATAAGGCAATTCATTTGAAAGCTTTTGTTTTAAATGATTTTTTTGCTCATTGGTAACTGATGCCCCGTTCAGGATTTTTGTATTTACACTGATACGACCTTCTCCACCATTCTGACCTATGTTATCGTTAGCACCTTTGGTTCCAGTGCCTCCTGAAGCGCTTACATTTTTGTCTCCTAGGAGTACGAGCTCTTTGATGTTAAGAACGACTGAACCACCAGAGCCGCCACCTGCTCCATGGGTGATGTTCTGCTCATCACTGCCTTTTGTTCCACTAATCCCATTTAATTTAATGTAATTGGTATTGAAGGTAATCTTACTAGCATGCACCAGAACAATACCTCCTCCAGTGCCACCATGGGCGGCGACATCTGTATTATTGGTAAGACCGCTTCCTCCACCGCAACCAAGGGAAATTTTTGCAAGCTCAACCGATCCAAAGACATTTCCTGAATTCGCTGGTAGAGGAGCTACTGCAGTAAAACTTCCTGCTGTAGCATAAGCACCGCCTCCTCCAACAAAGAAGCCTTCGATCGGCTTGCCACCACCACAAGACTTTGATTGATCAAAATATGGACTTTCTGGAAAGCCTAACTGACCCTCTCCAGGGTTAGAAGTTGATCCATTATTGACTCCACCTCTGAATCCAAGTCCTGAGACATCAATTGATACATTTTCTGGCAATTCTCCTTGGACACGGAAAGCAACCACGCCACCAACGTCACCATTAAACGGATCAGCTTTTAGCGTAATTGGATTTAATTTTGATATCGCTGAATAGTTAGGTACACGCTGGATCATAATCTTATCATTAGGACCAGAAAGGAAACCATCAGCAACGATGTCATGATCAAGTTCGATAAGCATTGGACTTTCATTATAAAAGATATTATTTATCCTCGCGAATTTATAACTTCCTGCCTCTGTACCCTGAAGATTGATAATAAGCACTTCATCGTCTTTAACGAGGGCGCCCTCGTCAATTGCTTCAACATAAACATATTTTTTGATTACACTTGTAACCTTGGCATTGGCAGCATCTGCATGTTTCCTATCACCGCTTGCAAGTTGGTTCAGGTTGAAGTTTCCAATGACGGAGAGGACACCATCTGTTCCTTTTCCAAACAATTGGGTATCAACATTCGCAGGAATTCTCGAGGCTTCCTTAGTGAGCGGAGTCTCATTAGGTGCCAAAACTATGGCCTTGCCTAGATCAGAAAGATTGTCTATAGCGCTCAGACTTGCAAGTTCTGTTGCTGTAGCTTTAGTAATGTCTTGAGTTTTAATATATGCGATACCTTTCATGATATCAGTTTTTAAAGATTCCAAAACTGTTGGATCAGTAGTTATCCCACCTTTTACAATATCGCTGAATGTATTAAGGACTTTGACCGTAGTTTTCAAATCCCCAAAAGATCCATCGACTTTTCTGTAAGTTCTTAAATATATAAGTGACCGCAATACTGCTGCTGGAATCTCTGAGAAGGCGAGAAGCTGGAAGTCACTCTTTCTATTCCATGCTATGATTTTGTTGTCAGTGGAATTAAGTCTTTTATATTCCAATAATCCATCAATAACACCAAGAGTGATATGAAGAGTAGGCATATTTTGATTGTTAGTCGGTCCAAATCCTCCTCCGAATAGTCCTGAAGTTGAAGGGAATTGCTCATTAATCATTTCTCTAAGTGGAATGATGAAATCAGAGAGATAAATAGGCGAGTCTACACTTCCTAATGGAATTTGATTAAAGATAAAAGAGATTGCTCTAATAGCAGCTGCGGTATCATCATTATTGATGATGTGGTTCTCTGTCGAGCCCCATCCACCAAAATGTGGACGGAACCCTTTTAGAAATTTAGAAAGACTGGCCTTTATTTCTGGTGTTAGTGTGACACTTCTATTTTGTTTTGCCAGAAGGGCCAAGGCCTCAAGTTGGTTGGCGGCATTCTTAGTGTCATTAAAACTTTGATTCGATACCCAATATTGAGCCTTATTGAGAGCATCAGGATTTGAAGAGCCGTTTTTGGCAAGAAACTTTAGTGCATCCAATGTGTCTGAAAGATTCTTGCTTACGTTGTCAGTAGAGTGATCAAAACTAAAGAGACCATCCCTTTTTTGCGTATCTAGGATAATGTTGGATAAAGTAGAATCATTCAGTGCAAGATCTAAATTACTTTCTTCAAATGGCAACTGATAGAAAAGGTATTCATATGGATCTACAACATTATAAACACAGGAATTATTGTAGAAATACAAATTGTTACCATTGTCGATTCTAATTTTAGAGTCCTCAAGTTCATCTAGTGCGACTTTAACAGAGTCCATTCGAAGAGCTTTAGTGCTTGCAGGAAGACGATTAGTGCTTGTTTCCTTAATTGCTCCCTTCATTAAGTTCGTATCTGCTGCTATAAGGGTTAGCTCCATGTTCCCTTGAATGTTTTGAGAGAGATAGATATTACCATTGTTATCGATCTCGGCCGACTTTAGGTCCCCAAGTAACATTTGAGTAGGATTGGCCTTAGCGTAATCTATGCGTGATCCTTTGAAGACAGACTCAGCGTTACACATTCCTGCAATAGTTGATATGGTACTACTTCCATCAAAACGACGAAGACAGTTATGTCCGGCATCTATGAAATAGATATCACCATTGCGAAGGTTGATATTGGCCAGATTTCTTCCATCAAATTCAGAGATATTGTTGCTATCCACACTGAAGCTAGGGTCTCTGCGGGTTCCAAAGGATTCAGAATTGATAAGATTCTTAGTGAGGTAGTCCCAGCTGTTAGAGAGTAAGTCGTATTTAAAAAGACCCTCTTTGTAATGAGCATCATAAAGATTGTTAAAGCTCGTAGCTATTACGAAGATATTAGAATTAGATGCCTTAACCTCTTTAATTTCATTAAGTACAAATCCAGCACTCTCTTCCAAATACGTTTTTGTCAGTGTCGTTTTGTCCATGGAAATTAATTTTGCTCTATTGCCGAGGGCGATAGTGTCTGTACTGACATCGTAGAGATGATTGCTTGAATCCAAGGTGAAAAGTGCCTGTTGGTCTAGAACCTGGAGATTAAAGTTATACTCCCATTCATTAAAAAGCATCTCAGCTGAATCCATAGCAATGGCAAAAGTATCAACTGTCGATATTGTGCCATCAAGATTCTTCCGGCGTAATGTAAAGTCACTAAGCCTATAGCTAGCAAGGTCCTGGATCCTATAAGTCGGTAGGTGATTTTTTGGTTCAATCCAGTAAAGAATTCCATCATGTTTAGTAATGAAATTCTTAAGTTTAAATCTGTTTGGTCTAAAAATATTACCTAAGCTAATATTTAATGCTGAGTCAACTGCCTGGGATCCATCATTACTAAAGGCTATTGCACCTGTTCCTAATTCTTTACATACTGCACCTGGCTCATAGCAATTACTTAAGAGGATACTTTCTATAGGGATCTGTGGAGTAACTGCATAATTAATTGTAATTTTCTCTTTTGCAATCAAATTGCCAACCTTAAAGGTTAGTCGTAATGAATCAGTCGTTGAACTTGAACCACCTGTCAGAGTGAAAGCAATAAATTCTTCGTTAGCCTCATTAATAAAGGACTTATTTTCAGTTACCGATGTTGAGCATTCATCACAGATGATCTGTAAATCCGACTCAGTTATTAAACCTCTTAGTCTAAAGGCTCCAGATAGGTTGAAGTCTTGATCTTCAAGATCACAAGAATATCCAAGTTCTAACTTCCTGCAATTTTGTGGAAACTCCAGGGCCATCTTAGGATATTCTCTTCCACTTGAAACAAAGAAGTGACTAAAGGAGTTGGTGTAGCCGTAGGCAATACCTTTCGTAAAATCTATTTTGAATGGATGAATGTTTTCCACGACTCCATGTACTGAATCATAGCGAACAATAAAGATATTGGCGGTGTTAATATTTTTATTCAATGCCAGCATCGGAGAGAATGGAATACCTACTACAACTTCATTATTAAACGTCTTCTTAGCGCTGACCGTTTTAGAAACTGAGATATTAAGAATCGGTCCTATCGGGTCAGGTGTTGGAGCGCCTGCAATACTAGGTAAGTCAGAAACTTGGGCAACGTTTACTGCAAGTTCAACATTTTCATTTACCGCGCCTGGTCCGATATCCACCATAGCGCCATAAATGCTAGAGCTTGAATCGGTTACAGAATTCTTTCCTCCACCAACTCCAATGGATGTGGCAATATTACTTCTTGTTTGATAATGAATGTTTTGAAGCTCAACTGGGATTGCTAAGTTCCCGGCAAGATCTTTTGCTTCAATTCGGATATCATTTCTCCCAGGGACCAGTATTATTGGTGCCACGAAGCTCTTATCACCTGACCTATATGTAAGCCTGTTATTAAGATAGATTTCCGCATTCGTGCCAATTGAGTCTTGAATAGCGATACTAAGTTTAAATAAACTGTCATTCGTCGTTATATTTTGAAGACTGCTTGTGCTTATGACTGGAGGGACAGTGTCGAGTATAACATTATCGATCAGTTTAATTGACCTTCTGCTTGATTCAACTTCACTTGTCTCAATGCTTATGCTGTTTCTTCCTTCGATAAGAGTTAAAGGTACACTTATGTTTTTATCAGCTACTATGTGAGCAAGTTGATCATTGACTCGAATCGTACTTTTAACATCCGAGATATCAATAATTTCTGCAATAAAAGTGAATTGTGGGATATTGGTATAAATATTTCCATTCGTGGCAAGGTTAATGATAGGTGCACTATCATCATAGATAAGACGAATTATTTCAAATGGTGCAGACGTATGTCCCAAAGAGTCTTTGCTGATGGCAGTGATGATATTTTCACCAGGTTTCAATTGTACAGGGAGATTAAATTCTTTACTTGAAGTGAGATACACTCCATTGCCATTTACAAAAACTTCTGTCGTCGTTTGATCCAAATCCTGGACCTTTAAATCAATTACAAAAGTAGAGTCAAAGACATTCTTCGTTCCTGATAAAGTACTTGTGAGAATTGGTGCTTGAGTGTCCAGATTAACTCCACGTCGAACGGCGGCTCCAATATTGCCCGCTTCATCTTCTGGTATCATCTCAATAGTGTTGACTCCCTCAGTTAGAACGATTGTTTCTGAAAAGTTCTTATTGCTGATAGTTTTATATAATCTTCCATTGAGTACAAACTTAGTATTCACTCCAATCTCATCTGAGACATCCCCTTGTAAGTTAAGGGTGCTTTGAGCAACCAGCGTGTTGATTGGTTTATTGTAACTCAAGGTAGTGCTTGTACCTTGAGAGATAATGACTTTTTCATGCTCTTGTGGAAGGTTGTGCAATGTTAAAACAGGAGCAACTTGATCTAGGTAGATGTTTTCAACTGATAAAGGGACACTAACATTACCACTGCCATCAACAGATCTAATCTCAAAATTGTTGTTCCCCGGTTGTAATGGAGTCGTCGTTGAAATGTTTTTCATTATTGTTGAAATGATTTCTATGCCATTTTTGAAAACTTTTGTTGTTGCTTCCTGTGGTTCAAGAATACTTAGTTCAATAGGGAATGATGATTTGTTAGTAAATAGATCAGACCTCATATAGGATACAATTTGCGGAGCCGTCTTATCGAGGTTAATGTCACCGATATAAGCTGGGTTTACTTCATTGCCAAAAGTATCAAAAGATTTTATGACAAATGTGTTTGAACCTTCATTTAATGTTGCATTATAACTAATCTCTGAATCTGTTGTTGTATAAACCTTTTTACCGTTTTGGTAAATTTCAGTTGTTGTGCCACTGATGTCGTTTACGGTTGCATTTATCGTGTAAGATGAGTCGCTGCTCAGATAGCCAGAGGTATTTGAATGTGTGAGCAGGGGTGGATGGGTGTCGACAGTCACTTTAAATGATTCTCTTTTTTCGTTGCCTGCAAGATCCTTCGCTGAAATTGTGATGTTAAAATCACCTTCGTTTGAAGGTACTAGTGTTCCCGTAAATATGGTTTTGTCTGATGATAGATTTAGGGCCAAACCATTAACACTGGCCTCTCTTAAGACTTCATTCGAGGTTGCAGATACTTCAACGCTATTCTTAGATATAAAGGAGTTTGCGGCTGGTTTTATGTTTGCCAAAATTGGTGCTTTAGTATCAAGAATAAGATTACTAATAATCAGAGGTGAGGATGTCATTCCAAATTCATCTGTCGATATAACCTCAATCTTATTACTTCCTTCGATCAGACTTAGATCTATGAGAAAACTTTCACTAAGAGATGTGGTAACCAAGTTGCCATTTAAAAATACCTTTGTTGTAGTTCTGGTATCATCTGTAACTTGGACGTTAAATGAAAACGGCACTTGATTTGTGTATGTGTTGCTTTTAATGGTTGATGCAACAACCGGGACATTGGTGTCTAAAACGATATAGCCAATAATCAGGGGAATGGCAGCATGGCCATTTTCATCTACGGCCTGAATTTCAAAATAATTGGTTCCTTGAGCAAGAGTTACATCATCATTGAATGATTTAGTTTGTCCCGTAAAGATAATCTGTCCATTTTGAAGAACTTTTAGTGTTACATCCTCATCGTCTAGGACGGTTGCATTGATGTTGTAGATTTCATTACCTGTTCTTATGTGTCCGCTAGCAGATGAACTAATGATTGGTGCGCTAGGATGTGCCGGTATGGAAATTAGAATGGCTTCACTTGTTGTTTTACCACCATTGTTGTCGGTGACTATCACTTTGGCAGAATAATGTCCCGGATTGTAAAAAATGTGGGCTGCGGTTGAGTTTGAAGTATTTAACTTCTTACCATCTCCAAAAATGAACTGATAGTTTATTATCGATCCAGCAGGATCAAATGATTCTGACCCACTAAAGGTTACATTGAGTGGTGTTGTCCCTGTTGTTATATTTGCTGCTAGTTTGGCAGTAGGGAGAATATTTTCTCCGAGTACTGTTATGTATTGCGAGTAGGAAGCACTATTTCCTGCTTCATCAGTGATTGTAAGTTTAGCGGTAAATACCCCTTGAGAATTATATACGTATGAGGTTATCGGGGATTGGGTGAGTTGTATTGGTGAGTTATCCCCAAAATCCCATTGATAAGAAGTAATTTGTCCTGCAACTGATGATGAGGTTATAGCATTAAAGGTGACTTCTAATGGCCCCTGCCCATAATAGATATTTGACTCATAATGGGCGATCAAGTTGACATTATTGTCTGATCCTAGAAAGAGGACTCCGTCACCTAAGCTAATGGGAGATATTGCTGAAGGTACTTCGTCTATTCCCATGTTTTTTACGATAGGGTATCCTAAAGCAGCATACTCATTTGATCCCCAACATCTTATACTAGCGTTGTTTAATAGAGCACAGGTGTGTTCATCACTTGCGCTGATTTTGGTTATGTTTTCAGGAATTGGAAGAGGCACTTGATCTTTTAAGAAGCCTTTAGATCCGCCCCAGCATTTCATTTTACCATTACTCATTAAACCGCAAGTGTAAGTATTTCTCGAGACTATTTCTCTCGCTGCAAATCCTAAATTTAGTTCCGGTCTGGAGGATGGACTACCAAAGTACGTCATGTCCTCTTGTGGATAGCCAGTTTCTCCTCGCTGATTTTTTCCCCAACATCTAAAATTTCCATTTTCGAGAATCGCACATGTATTTCCAGATCCAGCAGATATGTATTTGGCCTTGCCCCCTAGACTTATAAAGGGGATAGTACTAGGAAGTTCATTATCCCCTACATCGTCATAAGTCCCCTGTCCCAATTCATTGGTACCGTTGCGACCCCAACACTTTACTTTACCAGTGCTAGTCAGTGCACAAACATGACCCCATCCTGTGGAAATTTGTATGACTGTCTCACCGATTGATACGTTGGTTGAAGAGGAGGAAGCATAATTAATATTTTGTTTATGACCTAAGCCAAGTTTTCCATAGGTGTTATCTCCCCAACATCTAACTTTCCCACCGACTAAGAGGGCACATGAATAATTGTCCGAAGTTTCGACTTGAATAGCCTTTTCTCCTGGACCCAAGAGATCTTGAGCGTCAGAAATAGCAACGTAATACGTTGTACCAGCACCTAAAGCGCCATAGGTATTATAACCCCAACATCTAACATTTTGGGTCGTAGTCAAAGCACAGATGTGTTCATAACCACCATCAGACAATTTAGAAATATTGAAATTCGTGTTGATGGGTTCAAGAGTTGTTACCGGTTCTTTGTCACCAATATATTTATCTGTACTTGGACTTAATTTTTGATTCTTATTTTCTCCCCAACATCTTGCCTTCCCAGATGAATCCACTGCACAAGTACTATGGTGACCGGCAGTTAAATGAATGACAGGGGCTCCAGGAACGATCGGGGCTTCAGCAGTAATGGATTCATCATCACCAAGATATATGACTTGAGCCTGTCCGAGAAGTGACGATCTATTATCCCCCCAACACTTAAGCTGATTACTCATCAGTGTGACACAAGTCCGATTATCAACAACATGAACCGATTTTACGTCTCCACCGACATCAACATAGGGAAGAGCAGAAGTGTTTTTGACGGTCCAATCATTCTTTCCAAGTCCAAGCTGTCCATTGAAGTTAAGTCCCCAGCATTTAATTTTGTGATTTGGAAATAAGGCGCAAGAATGTTTATACCCTAATGAAACTTGAACAGAAGGTAATTCAAAATTAATGGAACCGAGATTGTCTATTGGCCTATAGTCACCAACGTTACTTGTATGATTGTAACCAAGTTGTGCGCTATCGTTAAAGCCCCAGCATTTTAGACCTCCTGACTCTAGGAGTGCACAGCTATGTTCATATCCCAAAGAAATTTGAACTGCTTTTTCTCCTAAAGGGACACTTCCAGCATCCGAAGGAACCTCATTGTCACCAATAAGATTCATATGGCCATATCCTAATTGCCCTCGGTAATTACCACCCCAGCAACGGACTTCACCATTTTCTAATAAAGCACAGATATGAGAAAGGCCTGATGTAATACTTTTTACCAGTCCACCTACATTAAGATAGGGAATGTTTATTGGTTTTTTGTCTTTCGTCCAAGTAAAAGTTTGCCCATAACCTGAAGCATCACCATATCCAGTTCCCCAACATTTAACTCGCGATGATTCAAGTAAAACGCAGATAGAACGTTGGCTGACAGTAATGTCTTTTACTTTTTCACCAATCGATAATGGACCCATGGTCTTTGGTAAGATTGTTTTTCCAACTTCAAGAGTATTGCCATAACCCAATTCTCCAGAAGTGTTTTCACCCCAGCAGTAAACTTTTCCTGATTCAACGAGTGCACAAGTTCTAAAACCTGCAGACCTTATTTTCATAATTTTTTCTCCCAGGTCTACATTGGAAGATTGTGCTAAGTTACGTTCGTTACCAACTTGATAAGGTGGTACTAGAATACCTAGTTGGCCGTACTGATTATTACCCCAACATTTTGCTTTCCCAGACAATAGTGGTACACACATGTGGGCTTCGTATGTTCCTCCTCCGAAGCTACCTCCATAGGCATCATCTGTTACAATTTCTGCCATTAAAGTAGTATTATCATTAAAGAAATTAATACCGGCAGCTGCATAGCTGCTTTTCTGCAGTAAGTCGGAAACAGTTACTTGTATGAGTAAACCGAATTTATCTGGTGATTGATTAACGTTACTGAGATTAATACTAATTTTTGAGTGATTTTGATCGACTGTAAGTTGATTGCTAGGAACGGTATTGCCATCAATCGTAATAACTAAGCTCGAGTAATCAATTCCTGTATTTGAGCTGAAGCCAACATCAATAGACGCGAGTGGGGCAACGACCACACCTCCCGCTGGATTGAAGTTAATTATGGGTCTGCCATCATTCTCTTCATCATTTATTACTTTATATTTTGAGGAAGCAATCGCGATATTCTGAAGTTCGTCGGCGATTTCTATACTGAATATATTTTCTTTCTCCAGAAGGACAGGGAGGTCAGGATTTGACATTAATATGGAAACTTCTTTCGATTGCTGATTTATTGAGTAAAGATCTGAGCTTAGAAGATCTCCATTTAATTTCACCCTTAATCTTTGGAAGTCGATAGTGCTTGCATCCTGAATCCGAATAACAAGATTTTGGTTAGGATTGTTGGTTAAATTGAATCGATAACCATTGCTTGGCGAGAAACTAATGAAAGGGGCAGAGGAATCTAAAGTAATTATGAAACTTTTTTCAGGGTCAAGTTGATTTCCTTTAGAGTCAGAGGATCGCAGTGAGAAATGATTGGGTCCCTCTAATAAAGTCATACTCTTAACAATCTCTTTTAGTGAACTTGTTTCAATAAGAGTTTGATTTTGAAATATTTGTGTTGAGGTGTCTGATTCGTCCTGAATATTTACTTTGAGAGTGAAAAATTTGTTCTTCGTAAGTGTTGGGATGGATGCAATCTCAATGATTGGCGCAGCCGTATCCAGATAGATGTTAATGTCTTTATTGCTGGTGTTTTTTAGTTCATCTGTCGCAACAATCTTAAATGTGTTTTTTCCAGTGGCGAGATTAGTCGTTATACTGAAGGGGCTTTGAGTGCCTTCAGTAATGAGGGCACCATTTTGAAATATTTGGTAGCTATAGGTTGATTGATCGGTAATGGTTCCATTTAAGGTATATATCGTTTCTGACTGGGCTTCCTCTCCGGCAGTAGCAAGATTTATGACAGGAGGAAGTGTGTCGAGGACTATATTTTCAACTTTAAATGATTCACTCAAATTTCCTGCTGCGTCTATGGCAATAAATTCAAGTCGATTCGTCCCTTCAACGAGTGTTATGAGGTGTTGAAGATAAGAACTAGGTGCCGAGTAGATTTCCTGGCCGTTAAGTAATAATTTGAAATTTAAACTTGAAGTATCATAAGCACTTGCGCTAACGAAATAGAGAGGATCTTTTGTACGAAAGTCGTGGGCAGAGTTCGAAGTAATAACTGGTTTTACTGTATCAAGGACAATGTTTTTGATGATAAAAGGCTCGGCTTGGTTTCCTGCCAGATCAGAGACTTTGATTTCAAAAGAATTTTGTCCTTCTGAAAGTGTGACAGGGAAGCCCAGTACCTTACTATCCCCAGTATAAATGAGATTTCCATTATGGAAGACTTTTGCATCTACGTTGGATACATCTTCAATAATGGCCTGTAGAGTAAAGTTTTTCTGATTAGTTAATTGATCGCTTTGAATATTTGAAGAAATTAATGGTGCAATATCGTCCATGTTGATGCCAGAAAGAGTAAATGTTTCTGATACGTTTCCTGCAGCATCCGTAGAAATAATTTCAAAATTATTTGAACCGCTTGTTAGAAGAATATTTGAGGAAATATTCTTGTCAGCAGTCTGTAAAACCTCATTATTGTTATGCTTTATGACAGTGGTTGTTTCCAGATCATCAGTAATTCGGGCATTCAAAACAAATAGAGGTTCTGTCTGAACTATATTCCCTTTATTTGTAGAAGCAATGACCGGCCTAGAGCTGTTGAGTGTTATATTGCGAAGAATAAATGGATTTGATTCGTTCTTTGCCAAATCTACTGATTTAATAATAAATTCATTTTTGCCCTCATTTAGTGTCGCTGTGAATGAGATGTTGGAACCTGTTGTTTTTAATACCTCAACGTCATTTTGAAGGATGACTGTTTCACCAATATGAACGTCTATTATAGTGGCCTGTATATTCAAGGTCTTTTTATTCGTAAGAAAACTGTCGGTGTTAGGCGAACTTATCTGTGGCTTGATAGTATCCAAAGTAATGTTAGAAATGTGTAGGTCCTGGGCCTGATTTCCTGCCAAATCATGGGCCTTAATGAAAAAATTATTTAATCCTTCATTTAGTGTCACAAGCTGATTTAGATTTTTTTCATAATCAAAGAAAACTAATAGTCCATCATGGAACAATTCAAAACGAACGGTTGAAATGTCCTCAAAAGTCGCATTAATATTGAAGCTTTTATTATTTGTCAGAATGTTTTGCTGGGTAGTTGATGAGATAATCGGAGCTATGCTGTCAACTATAATGTCTCGGCTTTGATATTCGGAAGAGTTTCCTGCTTGATCTACGACCTTTATGAGAAAAGAATTTGTTCCCTCTTTTAAAGTTAATGACTGTTCAAAAATTTTAAATGTGCCTTCAGAAAGAAGAACACCATTAAAAAAGACCTGAGTTTGGACATTATGAAGTTCATTAATATTGAGTTTGAAGAGATAGTTAGTTTCGGTTGTATCAAATCCGTGACGACTAAGAATGATAATTTCTGGAGAAGTATTATCAATAGTGACATTGCGAATTGCTTCAGAGGAGTTTCCTGCAAGATCAGTTGCTCTAAATACAATATTTGTGCTCCCATCTTGCTCTATACTTAAGACCCTTTCAAACTGGAGCTTGTCTGAATCTAATGTCGTATTTTCGCCATTGATTTGAGCATTCTGTAATTGCTCATTTGAAATGGCCTTGGCCAGAAGGTCAATTCCTTTTAATACAGAACTATCTGCTGGAGCTAGAATATTAAGAGTAGGAGGAATCGTATCAAGGGTAATATTATTAATAACAACTGATATTGCTTCATTACCCACTTGGTCTTTGGCCCTTACTTCAATAGTATTCTTCCCTTCCTTCAACGTGACAGTATATGAGAAGTTCTTTTCGGAGGAGTTCCTAATAAATAATCCATTTAAGAAAATTGAATATTCAGTTTCAGAACTGTCAGTGATTGAGCCACTAACCACGAAGTTTGCGTTATTTGTGATTAAATTACTGCTTTGTTGATTAAGGGCAAGCACTGGGGCGATAGTATCAAGTGTAATTGAGCTGAGTTGTGCTGGTGTTGCTATGTTACCTGCATCATCTACTGATTGAACTTCAAAACTATTAAGTCCTTCCTTCAGTGTGGCCACAAAGTTAAAGATCTTTTGAGTTGTAGTATAAACAACAACTCCATTTTGAATGATCTTATTGGTAGTCCCGGATTGATCTGTAACGGTTACATTTAGGGTATAGCTAGCTTTGCCTAGTATCTGGTTATCAAGGTTATTAAGAGCGATTGTAGGAGGCGTGAAATCAAGAACAATGCTTTTAAGTTCTATTGGCGTTGCAACGTTCCCGGCCGCATCCACTGATTCCAATCGGAAGCTATTGGTTCCCTTATTCAAGGTTACATCTAAAGTAATGTTTTTATCAGCAGTTGTTGCTATGAGAACACCATTTTGAAAGATTTTGGTGGTAGTCTCAGAATGGTCTATGACCGAAGCCTTAAAGACATATTTATTATTACTTGTGAAAATATTATCGGGATTTAAGAAGGCAAGTTCTGGCGGAGTTTTATCAAAGGCAAATGAACGGATTACGGGGTTAGGCAAGGCTGCATTACCTGCTTTGTCTGTGCCATAAAGCTCAATATCATATGAGCCCTCACTAAACTCTGTAAGTAAGGCATCTACTTTATAGCTCGCTCCATTATCCAATGAAGAAATTGCAAGTTTATCAGATTTGTCAAAAACCTGCTTCGTCCCATCCTCGAAAGTTGCAGAAATTTTTAGTTTTAGTGACTCTTTATTAATTCTTCCAAAGGAATCAGAAATAATTCCACTTATTGGTGGAAATTTAACCACATATTTCAAATCCTCTTCGGGCAGGATGGACGCCCATTTAGGAGGAACCTTATCTTCTGCCACCGGAATTATTGTTCCGATCTCCCCCCATAGCTCAGTGAAAAGGTTTCTGTTATGGTTGCTCTCTTTAACACGGCTAAGTGAGAGTTTAAGAGAATTATCTCTGAAGGGGTGAAGGTTATTGGCATCAATTTCAAAACTTTTACTTTCTCCGAATGGGAGTTCAAATTGCTCTATCCGCTGAATTTCTTTCCCTTGATAAGAAAGTTCAAGCACAAAATAACGATGTTTGTGATCACTCTCTTTTTTTCTATCATCTTCGTCATGCTCTTTAAAATTAGGAAACCATAAGTTGTCTGATGCGAGATTAACAATTCTGGCCGTCGCCTTTGTTGCTTCTCCCTCAATAACAGGGGACAAGGGCGACTCAATTGAAAATTTATATCCGCCAAAGATAGAGGAGTAATAAAGTGGTCCAGCCGAATTATTGTCAACTTGAAGCGGATAAACAAATCTGGCCAGGATGCCTGGATCTTCTTCAAGGACATTGTTAATTTTGCCTTGAACGCTCTTTAAATTAATGAGGTAGTGCTTAAGGTAGGTTATGGTCTTGGTATTTTTCTTCGCTTCAAAAGATTCAATTTTTTGTTCGATATACTGAATTCTTTTTGCGAGTTTGGCCTGGATTTCTAACAGCTTTGAACTTTCTGGTCTTACCTTTCCTACTACAAGAGTAAAAGTATTTGCCTCATCTCCTGATAATTTCGGAGTCGTAAGAGAATAGTACCATTCGTTATTGCCTTTGTTTATTTGAAGCGAACTCGATACCTCATTCGTAGCATCCGGGAAATATGCCTTAACTTCCACTTGATCAGGATCAATTTCGTAGCACTTTGCTGTCTTTTGAAACTTACGTGCTTTGACTGCACATAGAGTACCTTTAAGGACAGTCGTATCTCCTGATTTAAGAGGTAATTTATCTGAAGCCGGAAATGAGGGAGTAATTTTAAAGCCCTTCTTATTGGACTCATTATAGTCATTGGCCCAAAGGACATTTGAAAAGATAAGAACGATAAAAAGGAAGATGTGTTGAAGTTTCATTGTCATTTCTCCCTTAATTCGCGGCCATGAGGGAACGTAGTTCCTCATATTCACTATCCGAAATTGCCCCTTGTACCTTGAGCGTATCTAGATCGTTCATTGTGAGTTGGTAGGCACCTCCATCATTCAACGTGGAGTTCATCTGATTTATAGTTTCTGAACCTTCATCTCTTTCACTATTCTCTTTAGAGGAGTCGACTCCTTTTGAAGAATTCATTCCCAAGTTGGGTACCTTAAAGCAGGACACGAGTATTAGTGAGGCCATAATTATAAACATCAACGAATTTTTTATAGGTGCCATCAAGAGTCTCCAGAAAAGTTCCACAAGTACTTTAACCAAATTATTCATGTTGAAAGTTTGATGTTAAATCCTTAACCACTTCCGCCTGACTTAATTTCTTGAAGGCAATTTATTCCGCAAAACTCTAAATTTTTCTTAAGGAATAACAGTTTTCACTGCTCGAATTCGATATTTCGAAATATGAATTCCTATGAGGAAAATGAATGTTAATTTTTCTTTAAATAGTTTTATTGAAAGGTCACAATAATTGATTGCATTTTCTTCTGAGTTAAGATGCAAGGTCGTATTGAGTTTTATATTCATTCATCCTCATATTCCAAATGAAGTTCAACAGAAACTAAGAATCTTTTTTTCTGAAAATGTCAGTGATGAAATGATTGATGAACTTATGACGAATCCTGGGCTTAGGGCGGAGGATGATTTTTCTGAATGAGGGTGTTTCACGAGTTGGGCTGGCAAAGAATTTAATTAAAAGAAGGATTAGGGTCAGTACCAGTAATAGCTGGAGAATCTATACTCGATAGATAAGACAGAGCAATACAGCTCTATGCTTATCTATCGTTTAAGACTGAAATCTAGATACATCCTCGTGATTTCATTACTTCAATAAGTTCTTCATTTGCTCGAACTTGGATCATGATATTATTTTCAACAAATTTCATATAACTATTGATTGAGTTAATAGTATCTGAGTATCTACAAGAATTTGAAGCTTCTTCAAGAGCTCTGTGGCCCTTGTCCATCCACTGGATAGCATAATGCCGAGATGTGTTGGCTTCTCCCAGTTTTTCACATTCTTTTGAGTGTTGAGTTTGTTCATTAGCTTCTACTGCTAATTGATTTGCTTTCTTCATATTTGCATTTGCATCATTAATAAGTTTTGTACCAGAGTTATAAAGACTGATGCAAAGATCGGACTCTTGTGCAAATGAATTAAATGATACCGAAATTAATAGAGCAGCGAAAATTTTAAACACTTTGTTCTCCTATGATTGAATTTGGATGGAACTTAGTTGAGAAGAATCTTTAAAACAATTAAAATTGAAGATGTTACATACTTAATTATTCTTAATTTTTTGCCACAATTCTTGAAGCTCAAGAATCTCCTTCCCAGAATGTTTTAGAAAACCTTCTCATTGAATTAAATGAAGAGTTCGGAATGTCACTTCAATTGCTCCATTCTTTATTCATGAGATTGGTTATCTTCGGACTTATGGGCAGAGGTCCTGTGTGATCAGTTTACAAGTAGCTTAGATTCGGCCCAGGCCGTGACAGGACACAAGAATTCAAGGCTTGTTCAGCATTACGCTCACCTGAATATGGAAGAAAATAAACGGGCCATTCTGGCAGTTGAAACTTTCTTAAACCAAGAGTCTTTCTTTTAACTTTTTTGGATGAATGCGTGCAGGACAAAAAAAAGCCTCTGTTTCCAGAGGCCTCTTATAAATTTGATACAGGTCAGTGGTAGCATTTTATTAACATAATCAATTCAGATACTTGGATGGTTTAAAGGTACTTAGGCTTCCTCTTCATTTCATATTATTTCATGTTTTTTTCAGAATTTTCCATATCTGTGCTAGCAAATAACTCTTCATTAATGAATTTAGATGCGAATTACACTCTTAAGCGGTATTTATTACTCCAAAATTAGAAAGGTTTATAGAGGTTAGAATGGAAGGAGATCAAGTGGGCTATTGGGGCTCAGTAGCGAGCATTTTAGGCTTAGCCTTAACGCTTTATGTTGCATACGAGCAAGTCCAGATTAAGAAGAATTTGATTAATAACCATATTCATAAGCAAATTTACAAGAGCCTAGGAGGCTTTTTGAAACTTTCGACGGGATCAATCTCCTTTACGGAAATGAAGCAGCAAGAACTTCTAGATTTTCTCGAGATATTTGAAAAATATTATGTTTCAAAATGGCATTTTATGGCCAAGTGGCATTTAAATAAAATTAGAGAAATAAAAAATATGGAGGCGAATAAAGCTACAGTGGCCAGGCATCTGGCTATAGTGAAAACTAAATACCAGAAATGGTGGGAAATGAATCCATGAGTAATTCAAAAAAAATATCAAATTTCTTTAACAAGCTTTTCGAGGAGACCCAAGAGGGGAAAATTGAATGGGATATTACGCCTACGGGAGAATGGGCAACCTTCACCATAAACCCTCAACATATCCACAGAAGCTTTACTTGCATGTTTGAGGATCAGAAGATCGTTTTCCTTGTCAAAGCTTATCAAACTTTTGATGAAGACTTTGAGATTGCATACGACAAGATCTATTTTGAACTACTCATTCTGAAGAAAAAACGGATTGTTGATCCTTATGTGATGGTTTTTAAACTGGATGAGAATTACATCCCCTTTACTAAGTTTGAGAGTTTATATGAACTTATTGCTGAAGAGAGTTCGGATGCGAAAGACTTCTTTTCAAAATTTTAAATAATTCCTTTTTATTATCACAGGAATTTCATTGAGTCCAAAGAAGAAAAGGCAGCATTACGTTCCTCGAATGCTTCTGAAAAATTTTTCAACTGATCGTAAAACACTTGGTATGTATTCATTTACCGCCGAAAAACTTGTTGAGAAGGCAGGTTTTAAAGAACAATGCTATGAGAACTATCTATATGGAAAAGATGGGACTATCGAAAATCTTTTAGCAGAAATAGAGGGTGAAACAGCTCCCGTTTTTGAAAAACTTATTTCAGGGAAGGGAAGTAGATTGTCGATTCAAGAAAAATATCTAATTTATCGATTTATTACCTTTCAAGAAAATAGAACGATGAGGGCTATAAATGATTTCAACTCTATGGCGGACAATTTTGCAAAATCCATTTTGAAAGAAGATGCAAAATTAAATGGAATCAATCTCGATAAAGTGACTATCAAACCAACTGAGCCAACGGCCTTTTTATTAAAAAGAGCAGCTGAAGAAATTAAGGTCTTAACGGATTTAGACATTAAACTTCTTGAAAATGATACGGATGTTGATTTCATTATTTCTGATCATCCAATCCTTATGTATAACTATTGGGCTGAACGACATCCTAAATTCAGCGAATATCCTTTTTCTGCTACAGGAGTTGCACTTAAAGGATTAATTATTTTTCTTCCCGTGTCACCTAGGCATCTTGTGATTCTTTATGATTCTGTAACATACAAGTGTATTTCACAAGGTGGATTTAGTCACAAGTTAAAGAATAGCAAAGATATCCTTTGGATCAATAGATTACAAGCCGTGAAGGCTGAAACTTGCTTGTATTTTAAAGATGCGAAGAAATTAGGGTGTTCATTCTACGAATATACAGAGACTCGGCTAAAAGGTATAAATGTATCTAGGCCGACAGTGAATGAATCATCCGTTCGCCAAAGGCCGGATGGAAAAATGTCAAAGTTTGTTATTACGAATAGAGGAGACTTAAAAATCAAAGCTCAGTTTAGTTTTTTGAAAGTATTAGATAATGATCCCTATGATGGATATAAATTAGCAATGCTGCCACTTCGGGATTGGGCGTGGCTAGACAGGAAAGAGTTTTCAGAACCCTAAATAAAAGTTGGATGGCTTCGTATTGGTATTAGTTATTTGACAATATGTCGATCTGATTTCTTGTAATGCATCTAATAGTCAACCAAGTTCGGGAGTTATCGAGCACTTAATCTGTGCTTTTTGCTTTTTTAACGGCTGCAGCTAGATCATCATTGGGTAAAAATACTGTATAATCAAAGCCATCATCCTTAACGAGCATTTGTTTCAGCAAATTCTGCAATCCAGAAGAGGTAACAACTTCTACAAAACGAAGAAAGAATTCGGGCGTTTGTTGGTGCAATTCTTTCTGATAAGTTTTATTCACATAAAAAGGAATTCGTTCTACTGGTTCTGGCACTCCATGTCTTTGACCGTCTTCTAAATATTTCTGCTCCCATAATGTTCCATCTGGCACCACCAAGATTGGAAGCACAAAAAACTGATGGGCCATATCTTCATACTCATCACAATAGGAGCTCTCAATTAAATCGACGATAGAGTTTTGCGCTTGGCTGAACTTTGCATATATTTCGCTGTCGTCAAAGTAATAGCTCTTATCAGTTGCCTTGCCTCTTATCTTTAACTTGTCCATGCTCCGTCCGACATAGCTAAACGTGGAATAAAGACTGGGGAAAACATTTCCTCCATCTTTTACCCTGTGAGTTACCTGGAAATTAAAAGCCCGCTCAGAGGCTTGAATAGGATGTATCAATGGAGCAATGAAATTGGATCCTTCTCTTCTCTTTTTCCAGGCTTTGTAGCTAGAAATACATGAGTGGTTAATTATCAATGAGTGTGTTTTTTCGTTGAGCTGCAAAGAGGTTGAATGAATAACAAGAGGTGCTTCGGCAGAGATATTTTTGCATTCAACCCCTAGGCAGATATGCCAGCCATTTCTAGGTTCCAACCAGGCCCTAATATCAAACTCTCTATTTAGCTTTGTGATGGGATCAGTGTATACACCAGAGTGTTCACAATAAAATTTCCATGTACGAAGTTCTTGAAGTACCTTCATTTCAAATGAAAAGCTTGAATCTTCATCAAGAACCTTCATCAATATAGCTTTCATGTCATCTGGTTTTACTGTCATACAAATTCATCCTAAATAGGGGTTTAATCTGTCACATTCATCATGTTTACACAAAGACTAAGCAGCTTCGCCCATCATCATTTCGTAATGAGCGAGATGATTAGTCTTTTCAAATATTTGCTTGAAAACATTCAAGTACATTTCAATTGTTGCAGCATCACTGGAAATATATAAGTCTTCCGGAGAATAGTGAGAGCCATCGTTGAGCCAAGAAAGTAACGACTTACAGATAAACTGCTCATTACCTCCAAATTTAGGGGAGAGTTCTTGAAGGTCTATATTACCCATAATCTTAAAGTAATTCTCTAATATCCTTCTCAGAGTATTTTGAATCGTTAGTGAACACTTAACCTCTGTCTGTACTTGCTTCCAAAGAAGCTCGTAAGAGGTTTTTATTGGATTCGTGCTATGTGATTCGATGACTGTTGAATTGTTTATTTTCTTTATAATCCAAAAGGTTTCTTCTTTTAAGGCTCTATCTTTGTTTCTGCTTCTCATTCCGTTGTAGGTGACTTCTTTGTGAAAATAGATGTTGTGGGTTAGGATAAAAACTTGTTTTACGAAGACCTTCTTGTTGCGAATTTTTTCAATGATTTCTCGGATTAGACTACTCACAATAAATAAAATGTTACTATCTAGACTAGAGATAGGGTCATCTATGGCGACAACTCTATCAGAGTTTATGCCGCCATCATTCTCATCTTGACTCCCGTTTAAAAGATGAAAGAAGTATAAAAAAGCGATGAATGTTTTCTCTCCTTCACTTAAGGTATTTCCAACGGTAGACCCATCTGGTCTGACAATCGTATAATGCAATTTTTCAATCGATGAGGTCTGAAGCTTAAATCCAGCGAAGCCAAATTTATCCAGAATCTTATTGATTTCGGTAACGGTAGGTTCAATACTTTTACTGTTCTTTTCAAACTCTGCAATTTCTCCCTTGGTCTTACGAATTTCTTTTTCTATATCCAATATTTGATTGTTTATCGATTGAATGGCTGCATTAATCGCAGTCTTATCTTTTTGGAACTTTTCAATTTCCGACTTTAACTCTGTTTCGAGAATAAATTTCCAAACCTCTCCTGTAAGTTTTCCTTTTTCTTTTGCAAAATTTGCTACGAGATTGTTGTGCTTTGTGACTTCGTCTCTGATCTTTGTGCCGTTCCCAAGTATTGTCGAAAGAATGCTACTAGTATCTTCCAGTAATACCACACTGCTTGGTTGAGATTCTTTGCCTTTGAGTTTCAATAGATTGGTCTCGATTTTAGATTTCAAAAGGAGGTTGTTTTGCTCAATATCTTTTATTTCATTACTGTCATCATGAGCCAATATGAAGTTTTCAATAGCATTATGAAGTGTCGTCATTTTAATTTCATAATTGTTGAGAGTTTTTTTTACTTTGCCTATGTCTTCTTCAAAAGTTTTATTGAAATAAAGCTCAAACTTTGAGGCCAGTTCTAAGGGGGCATCTTGTTGACAAAAAGGACAACGATTTTGATCAAGGGCTTTAAAATGTGAAATTCCTTCTTTCACCCAGTCGCTTATTCCAAGACTGTTTATTACTCCTGAAATGTCTACATCAGTTGCGCCGATAATTTTCTTTGCTAAAATTGAGTTCGACTCCAACTCTTTAATTTCTTCAATAGTTTCTTCCCTAACAGGATTTGCAGAGAGTGGACGATTCACAGGTTGCTGACCAAAAAGAATCTTTGCTTGAGACTTAAGATATTCAAGGGTTTGAAGAGTTGAAGAATTTTTAGAATTTTCTGTTAAAACTTTTTCCTGGAAACTGTTCTTATTATTTCTTGCGCCTGTAAAAGCATCTTTAAAGTCGGCATCATATTTACTTTTTTGTTTCCAGCAAGTTTCTATGAATGATTCCTCTAGTTCTTGAAGCTCTTTATATTTTGCCGTTGATATAATTTTCTTGAATTTGTCTTCTTTTTCTCCAAGCGTTTGAATCCTTTTTCCTTTATCTGCAACAAGTTTTTTTTCTTTCTCTTTAAGGTCATTGATCTTGTTTACGATTTCGCCGCTTAATTCACCTAAGGTAAATACGCCTCTAACTTTTTCAGATTGCTTTAGATTGTTTTCTATGAAGTCTGAGTTATAAACCAAAGTCTTTAAAGGGTGATTATTCTTCCAGTGCAATGATGCTTTGTCGTTGTATTTGTTAATATCTGCAATGACTCTTGAAATAGTTGTTTTACCTGAGCCATTTGAGCCATATATGTAATTAAATTCGGCTAGACTTTCTAATGTTTGTTCCTGTTCGGGATATGTGGCAATCCCATGAAGTTTAATTTTTTCAATCATACATAGCCTTTTTAAATATTGATTCAAATATATTTCGGCTTATAAGTGTCTTACTAAAATTAAATAACCTTAATTTTTCATTGCTTAGCCAATTATTCAGAAAAATTAAGTTATATAGAGGTAATTAACCGACAAAAGTTCTACGTTAAGTAGATATCCCTCCTTATGGTTTATTTTAATTACAAGAAGCTGTCAGAGAGACTGGGCAAGATGATGGAGTTCGATCATTGTCCCAGTTCCTAATCTAGATATGGTTAAGATAGGTTCAGCGAATTTTTGAAATGTAGGCTCTTAATAACCGCATAGATATTAATAAAAAAGGAATAGGAATTAGACCTTTAAAAATATCTTCAGATAAGAAAAATTAATTTTTTTAGACTAATAGAGATGATAGACAATGTTAAAGCCATGGAAAGGATTAAGGGCTGTTATGGAAATACCTTTATTTTGAGCTTTTTGGATTCTTCAAATTTATTTTTTTGAAAAAGATTCTCATGTTCAGACTGATCTTGCTTGCACTTAGCAGGAATCGAGAGCTACCCACATCTTTTAAAGATTTTTCAAGGTCCTCGAGGTTTGTAAGGGCTCAAAGGGGAGCATGGAGAAAAAGGTGAGCGGGAAAAGATTGTGAGAATACTGTTCAAAAAGAAGCTGTAAATGTTGAAAGGAAAAATTAAATTGTAAGGTTTGGCTTTTCTTAACTTTTTTTCTTAATGTTATACCCGTAAGATTTGGCCAATAAGTTCAATACATCTTCTAAGGATACTTTATTTTCATCTTCATCAAAAAGTGCACTTACAGGAACCTTTAAAGCCTTCGCAATTGCCTCAATTGACGCAGGAGAAGGCCACTTTTTGCCACGCTCGATATTTTTAATCATACCTAGTGATAGACCGGATTTTTCAGCAAGCTCTTCTTGGTTAAACCCAATATTTTTGCGAGCTTGCTTCATATTTCTCAAGAGAATTGTTCTTATTTTTTCCACCATTAATTTGTAGCATCTTTAAAAAAGGGCGACAGTGCCCCAATAGGTTACTTTTGGACTTGATAAGGGGTCCTTTAAGGGTACTATTGATAGATATTACTTTTATTAATAGAGAGGGCTGAATCACATGAAGTGGTGCTTAACTTTACTTATCTTCCTTATGGGGTGTTCTAGCCGACCCTTGGCCAAGAAAATCAAATCCATTCATTTTTCACCAAATATGTCTCAGTCACATAAATCAGAAGTTTTAGAAGCTGAGGATTGTACGTACAAGCTTTTTGGCCACAATCTCATTCCACCTCCAACCGTATATAAAGCATTTGTGAATGCCAGCCGTGGTGGAGAAATAAAAAGCATATCCAATCTGAGTATTGAAAAAAAAACTTTTGATGCTTTCTTTTATGGAAAAGAATGCTTTGTAGTCAAAGGGAGAGGCGGACGATGAAAACTATTCTAATCACTTTATGCTTTCTTTCCTCATGCTCAACCTCAAGACTGATGTCGGGTCATGCCATTTCAATGAAGCATGAATATCTACTATTCAATAAAGAGCTAGTTTTATTAAAAGAAGTCGATCTTAAGTATTGTCCTAATTCCTCAAAAAAATCCAGTCAAGGTTACATCGATTCGCTGTTACTTGGCGCACATAAAAAATATAAAGCCGATTTCTTTATGAACTTTGACATTTTGAGAGAGCAAAAATTATTCGGAAAAGATTGCTTTCAATTAAAAGGGACTGTCGCTCGAACTCGGGAGAAAAGATGAAATATATAATTAATTTGTTCTTAGTTTTAATTCTAGCATTACCAATATCCGCTTTGGCCTCAGATGAAGACTATTATGTCTTAAGTAATGAGAAGAAGTGTTTTGTTAAGTCATATAATAACAAAAAATTTAAGAATGTAGATCCTAAGAAATTTCAAAAGATCAGGATCTTTGCGACCCCTCACAAAAAGAATGGTCGATATAGTGTCTTTAAAATGAAGAATCAGATCTACGTAACTTTAACTTCCTGTTTAGACCCTGTAAGCGTATCGAGAGGAGAATTTGAAGATCTTGTAGACTCGGAACCTGAAGTAGAGGATTACAGTTATTTAAATAGAGCGGCCAGCAACCGAACTGTTTCCGAAGGAATGCAATTCAATGAAAACAAGTATTATGTCGAGCTAGATGCAGGTTCAGTGAAGATATCAGATAAGAACCAGATATTTCCTTATGATGACTTGGATGGAACATTTGAAGGTAATGTTTATGACTTTGGAAAACCTGAAAAGAGTTCTTACAAAGCAAAAAGTTCTATCGCATTAGGGGGCGGTTGGAAAATGGATGAGGGGAGATTTCTTGCATTTAAAATCAAGTCCTTTAAAGGTAGTAAACAGGAAACAGCTCCAGTCACGGTTGATGGAGTACCTATGGAAGCGGACTTCGAATTCAAGGATACGTTTGTTAGTTTCTTGATTGGCCAGAAACTAATTTTTTGGCCTGAGTACAAGTTCAAGCCAATATTGGCAGGGTATCTTGGATTAAATCATATTAGCTCTGAGTTTGATGGGGGAGAAGGCAAGCCACTTAAACTTGAATCAAGTGGGCTTTCAGCTCTTGTAGAAGTTGGTTTTGAATTTCTTTTCACAAACAATATCGGAGTTGGTCTTACGGGCGGTTATGAGTATCTAGGGAAAAGAACCTTTAAACTTAAGGATGAGTCAGAAAGAGTTAGTGGTTTCAAATCAGATATGAGTTATTCAAATACTTTCTTTAATCTCGGTCTCAAAGTCTATTTCAAATAATTTTCTTTTAAAATGCATGGGTTTGATAGTGGGCCCATGCATGGACCATCTATCGACTTTTGTGGACATTGCATGGGTAGTTTGTGGTTTTTATTTTACTGCATTTAAATTTGATAATACGATCAGTTTCTTTTTTTTAACAATTAAAATTCATTCGTTCATAGGCAAAACTGCCTAAACATTTCTTCTCTGAATTTCTTGAGAAATAACGATGTAAGGAAATATTTTATCGCGATTTTTGCCACTCTCGTTCAATTTATTAGTTCTTGAAATTGCTTGTTCAGTTTTGAACTTTTAGGAAGTATTGCCTAATAAGTTTGAGCGAAATGAGTGTTAGGTAAAATTACTGTCGAATTTATTAGTTGAATGAAATGAAAATTAGCTGAAACTAAAGAAACGCTCAAAGTTTCTTTGTGCGAATTTTTATAAAAGGAGGTGCTTATGCATTTCGAAAATAAAACTCACTTGAAAGAGGAGTTGTTGGCTGTCTCAACAAGAAAAACTTTAAAAACATTTGTTTTGAATGTTAATGAAGATCTTGATGAGAATCTTCAGATTAACCATCAGGGCAGTATTCAAGAAATTTTGAGAGGATTGATGTTGGCCCCGATGGAAGTATTGGAAAGAAATTTCCATGAGACTTTTGAAGATGAGTACATTTCTGAAACTTCTGAAGAAGAAGAAGAAGAAGAAGAAGAATCTGAAGAGGATGAGGAAGAAGAGTAAATGAGAAAAAGCCGAAGTTTATCTCTTCATTCAGGTATTAAACAAACCTACTATTGCAAAAAACCTGATAAATGGTGGGCATGTGCTCCTTCGAGTATCTTTTATGTACTTTCCAGTATGGGGATCAAAACTACACCTGAAAGGATCATTTTGCATGCAAGAAGGATGAAGTCGAAATCACGAATTGAAAAAGAAGGCTTACATGTTACAGAGATCCAAGAAGTTCTTCTTTATTTTGGTCTCCGAACGAGTTTGATTAAATTTACTTCTGATGAGAGGAAAGATTTTTATCAATTACTTTTTTGTAAATCTTCTTATCATAATCCGGTTTTGGTCTTTCCTCCCGAACATGTGATTTCAGTTTTCAAGGTAAGTAAATCGTGTGTGTTTTATATTGAACCTGATGAGGTAGGGCAAATCACTTCTTGCATGAGTTTTTCTGAATTTGAAAAATACTGCTTCGGTGGCCGCGGCTTTGTCGAAATTCTTCTGGTTTCTCCGGATTTTGTCGATTGAACCTTTCCCCTCATAGGGGAGGGGTTCAATCTTTTGATTTAGTTTTAAATGGTTAGAGGTTTGTATGAGTGGGAATAATAAAGTTAATGAAGTGGATTTGAGATTATACTCAGATGATGTTACTACTCGCAGTAAGCTCTTTCTCATTCATATATGGCAAATAAAAGATGTTGCATTGTTTTTAGATTGTTCAATTGGGCATATCTATAATCTCTGCTCACAGAAGATGATACCCTTTTATAAAAAGGGAAAGAGAGGAAGGCTGTACTTTATTCCATCCGAGATTCTTGATTGGATCAAAGACAGGGGATTTAGATGAAAACACAGCTTACAAATAAACGTTACAAGACACTTAGAAGTTATCCTGGAGTCAGGAAGGATCTAAAAACTGGAAAGTACCTCGTTAGTATCTCTATCGATAATAAGCGATTATCCAAAAGTTTTAGTTCGCTTCCAGATGCGCTAGCATGGAGAAACTCTCATGCTCTCTCTTCTTTTTCTGAATTTCTTGAGGAGCCAGAATTAAAAGTAATGACCTTTAGAGATGTTTGGGAAAAGTATAAGGCCGAACATTTACCAACTTTAGAGAAATCTTCTCAGGAGAACAGATTACTTTCAGCAAAGTTTTTTAATGAGCTTTGGGATTACGAACTAAAGTCCATTACTCCTAATGTTATCAGTAAACATATTTTGGCCAAAAAGGAAGTTGCTCTCAAGTTTCAAACTTCAAGGCGTAAGACTTTCGACCATGAAATTAAACTCCTGAAGGCCATATTCAATTGGTACAGAGAAGAGATTGATCATACTTTTTCAAATCCAGTGACTCGAAAGCATAAGCTTTTAGGGATAGTCAAAAAGGAAGCTCCAAAAGAGAAGAAAATGACTTCCGGTGAGCTTAAACTTTTTCTTGAAGCTTTAAAGGCGAGGCCTTTCTGGTACGACTTTGCTCTTACCCAGCTTTTAACGGCGGGAAGGGTGCAGGAAATAGCTGGTCTTCAAAAAAGAAGTTTGGATTTCGTGACTGGACGATTAATCATTAAGGATGTTGCTGTATGGGACAAGCGAACCAAAAAGTTTGATCACTTAAAAAGCACTCCTAAAAACGGAGAAATCAGGGAAGTACACTTATGCACTGAACTGATTAAAGTCTTAGAAGAGAGGGTCAGGAAAGACACCTCAATTTCTCCATTCGTTTTCCATGAGAATGGTACTCCTCTGACTTATAGGCAAATCCAGTATAATTACAATTGGGCACTTGAGAAGGCCGGATTAAGTGACCGCTTTAGCGGAACACACATTTTAAGGCATTCAATGGCAACCTTAACTAGGCTTGTGACAGGTAGCTTAGATTCGGCCCAGGCCGTGACAGGACACAAAGATTCAAGGCTTGTTCAGCATTACGCTCATTTGGATAGGGAAGAGAATAAACGGGCTATTGTAGCAGTTGAAACTTTCTTAAACCAAGAGTCTTTCTTTTAACTTTTTTGGATGAATGCGTGCAGATTACGTGCAAATGCGTGCAGGACAAAAAAAAAGCCTCTGTTTCCAGAGGCTTCTTATAAATTTGGTACTCCCAAGGGGATTCGAACCCCTGTTACCGCCGTGAAAAGGCGATGTCCTAGACCGGGCTAGACGATGGGAGCGTAACCGGATTTTGCTCAAAATGTTTTCAAAAAAATGGTGATCTCTCTGCGACTTGAACGCAGGACCCTCTCCTTAAAAGGGAGATGCTCTAACCAACTGAGCTAAGAGACCACTTTAGAATCGAAGGTCTACAAATTATTGTTTCTGAAGAATTTTGTCAAACACAAAAATAGGAAAAATGTTATTTTTTTTCGGACTAAACCAAGATTTTTTACCCATTTACTCCGCTTAAACTAAGGCTTTCTCAAGATTCTAAGGGGTTCTATTTTTTATCGAGAAAAGTCAGACCAAAGGCATTTTTGGAGAACACATCCTCACTGATCCAGCAGGCCTCAACGATATTGTCCCCATCATTGTGAAGCTCTTCCTGGCAATCATCCAAAAACTTACCCGTCTTACGACTTTTACAAAGGCACTTACGGTCTGTATTGGATGAATGAAATCCGCTTCCCCATGAATTGCGAAGAAGAAAATGGCATTTGCCGTTAATTTGTTTTTTTCCGGCAATGATGGATTCGTGGTTTGAGCAATCAGGTTTAACTCCTAGTGGAGTAGTAGCAGTTTTCCGGTTCACACCATCATAGCTCTCATCATAAAGCCCTCGGGCACAATACGAGACAGCAATAGGTGCATTGAGTTCATCGAGCTTAGAATCTATCGCTGGAACCCACTGTTCATCCTGGGCCGGTAAGTTAAACCGAGGATTGGTAATGGAAATGCGAGAAGGCTTATTACAAACAGGCAGGACCAGATTGCTAAGAAGCTTTCGCGAACTGAGTAAGCTTAAGGACCTGAGTTCAGGCATTAATTGATTCCAGCTGATATTAGTTGAACAATAAGGCGAATGCTCTTCAATCGCTGCTGCAATCATCTCATCAACAACATCCTGATGAACCTTGGTATTTAAGAGTCCAAGTTTAGGGGCCAGCTTCTCGACCAGTCCCATGATTTCAGATTCAGAAGCATTGGTTTTTTTTGTCCAGGTACTGATGGCCTCATCAAAGGATTTTAAGTGGCAATTTCCAGCATCTTGAATGGCCTTAATGGCATAATAAGTGGTTCCGGAAGAAATGCTTTCCTGTTTCGCAGAATCGGCAAATTTCAGTGCTCCCCATAAAGGATGAACAATCCTGTCCTTGTTTCCTTTCTTCATGAGTTGATAATCTATTAACTGAGAAGCAGTGTAAGAATAACAAATTCCCAGACCATCCTGATCAAAGACCGGGATTTTATTAAAAGGCGAATCTTTTTGGGTGATGAGGTTTAAAGGAGTGCAGTTATTTTGTGCCCAACTCGAAGTCACCGTAAAGATAAAAAGAAGAATGAACATTTTCATTTAACATTTCTCTCTATGGCATTGGCATCTATCATCGACTGATCTTTAAACCTGCAAAATGATTGTTCTTGATTGTGAGAATCTTTCAGAATGAGAACTTCTAATTTCAATTGATGACAAATCAGTGCTGCGGGATTTTGGCCATTGATGCCTAATGGGCGAGTAGGCATCTTGATTTTCGATAAGAAAAGTTTTTTCGCCTGACAGGTTTGACCTTCATCCAGACAAGAAGCTGTGATCCAGCCGCGGATTGATTGATTCCAACAAAGCTTTTCTTTTAATTGATAACCCTGGAAGGTTTCACAATTAGCTGCGAAAGCGCCATTTGAAAGCGATATAAGAAAGAGAAAACTAAGTTTTAATACGTTCATAAAATCCTACCTTCTTCATTATGTCTTAAGGTTGAAGACATACGAAGAAGGTAAGATTTGCTTAGCTGTATTTTTGAAGGAAGATTACCTGACTTCGATCAGGTCCATAAGCGTAGATACCCACTGGGATACCCAAGGCATCTTGTATGAAGCTTAAATAAGCTTCAAACTCAGCGGAAGATTTTCCACCAGCAAAGTCATCTGTGAAAGGTTTGAACTCTTTATAAAGCGGTTTAGCATTGTAGAGATTGATTCCAGGATAAGCGCAATCAACCACTTTACCGTTTACTTCATAGGCGTAACAAACTTTGAGCTCTCTTAAGTTGCTCAAGATATCTAGTTTAGTCAGAGCGATTGAAGTTAGCTGTGAGCATTTTACCGAGTAGCGCAGAAGAGGGATATCTAACCAACCACAGCGGCGCTTGCGACCAGTGGTTGCTCCAATTTCTTTGCCCTTAATCTGAATCTCTTCACCCATTTCATCAAAGAGTTCAGTTGGAAAAGGACCTTCTCCAACTCGAGTGGTGTAGGCCTTCGCAACACCAATAACTTCCTCGAGCTTTTTACCCGGAATGCCAGCACCTGTATAAATACCAGCTCCGGCAGTGGAGGAAGAAGTGACATATGGATATGTACCGTAGTCAATATCCAGAAGGATTCCCTGAGCGCCCTCATAAAGGACACGCTTACCTTGAGAAAGTTTTTCATCAATTAAACTGAAGGTGTCAGTGACAAAAGGTTTAAGTGATTCACCGAAGCGGTACAGACGTTCCACTTCTTCTTCAATGGCAGGAATTTCAATTTGGTAAAGATGCTTAAACAAGATGGCCTTTTCCGCGTAACCACTGGAGAGGCGGCGAACCAGAGTGTCTTTATCGAGAAGATCTTTAACTTTAATAGCTCGACGGCTGACTTTATCTTCGTAAGCCGGACCGATGCCTTTACCAGTAGTCCCGATTTTTTCCGGACCTTGAGACTCACGGGCAGCATCTAAGAGCTTGTGGTAGCTGGTGATAACAGTGGCAGCTGAGGAGAGTTTTAAATTCTCAGGAGTCACGTTGGTTACACCTTTGATGGTGGCAAGTTCCTTGAGAAAGTTTTCCGGTTCAAGCACCACACCATGTCCGATGACAGAGAGGCAGTGGGAATGCAGAACTCCGCTTGGGATAACGTGAAGAACTGTTTTTTGGCCATTCACCCAAATAGTGTGACCGGCATTGTGTCCACCTTGATAGCGAACAACCATGTCGCATTTTTCGGCCAGAAGATCAGTAATTTTACCTTTACCTTCATCGCCCCATTGAGCACCAATAATCGCCATAGTTTGCATAGTGATAAGCCTTTCTTTTTCTTGGGAGGAAGCAGCACTATACTCTGGCCGATTTCAAATAAAAAGAGGGAGAAATGTTTCCATTTCTCCCCCGGGAAAGGCCTAAACACACCTGGGAGGAATAATGTTTAGGCTATCGATCTGAGTTCTAAACGACTTTGCAATGTGTCGAGAACAGTCTGGAATTCACTCAGAGAAGGCAAGTTACCGAAATGAGTGTTTTCATGCATGTTCATCGAAACAAAATCAAAAATTTCTACTGGTGTTGATTTCTCATGCCCTTTTTGAAAGGCGCGCCAGTTGGATTTTCCAGTCTTCCTATAATTATCGAAAAGGTTCTCCACCATTTCATGTTTGGTCTTGACACCGACTCCGACCACTTGCCCGCTTGAGTCGATCTCCAGATACCAGACTCGATAATCATTCTGATTTTTGGGGTGCTGTTTTGATTCCACTGCGATGGCCAGAAACATAAGGGACCTCCTTGCTCTCGCGAAAGATACGACATCTTGTCGATCTAATTCCGTGTGTGTGTTTGGAAGGTCATCCACAGCGTCCCCATCCTAGAGATCCGGATGACCTTTCTCGCATCCTGCTTATCTTAAGGATTCCTTATGCCCCTACGATTGTAACGAGAATTTCACTAACATCAACTCATCTCTTTTAGAGAGAAAGACAGAGTGAAGTAGAGTCAAAAAGGGACTTGCTCAACTGTTTCTGAAGTTCTGAGGACTTGCCCCTATGGGTGGTAGGGGCGAAATAGGACCAAATCCTGAGTGAAAAACTTTGAATGTTTGTGTTTCCAAAAATTCTTCTTCGAGCGAAACTACCCTGCATAGGAGTATTATGTCGGTTATTCGTTCCAGTATTAAAATGGCCATTGCTACTTTCTGTTCTCGTATTCTGGGGCTTGTCAGAGAACAGGTGATGGCAGCTTATTTTGGTGCTTCCGGAGTGACCGATGCATTCCTGGTGGCCTACCGGATTCCAAATTTACTTCGTGATCTATTTGCTGAAGGCGCTTTTTCTTCTGCTTTCGTCCCGACCTTTGTTGAGGCCAATCAAGAGTCACAAAATGAATCCCGCGAGCTTTTATGGGCCTTATTCTGGATGCTTTTTTTTATTACCGGTACTATCTGTCTTGCGACCATGATCTTTGCTCCTGAGTTGATTTCACTTTTTGCTCCTGCTTTCATTAAAGACCCTGAGAAATTTCAAATCACAGTTAATCTGACCCGAATCATGGCCCCTTTTTTAACCTTTGTTTCCCTGGCGGCTCTATTCATGGGGGCCCTTAATTCTCTGAAGATATTTTTTGTGCCGGCACTGGCCCCTGCTTCTTATAATGTGATGAGTATTCTTTCTATGATTGGACTTTCAGGGGTCCTTCATAAAATGGGGTATCATCCGATTTACTCTCTCGGTATTGGGGCGATGTTAGGCGGGTTCATGCAGGCGATTGTGCAGCTACCACTGATTTGGCGCAAAGGATTCAAACCCCTGTGGCCTAAAAAGTTCTGGACTCCGCGCTCAACAAAAGTTTTTAAACTTTTAGGTCCAGGACTCATTGGTTTTGCAGCGACTCAGGTGAACTTATTGATTACCACTATTCTCGCCACTCCAATTATTGGGGCGACTTCATGGCTTAATTATAGTTTTAGATTATTTCAGCTTCCCGTGGGGATACTTTCGGTTTCAATTGGTAATTCCAATCTGGTTCACTTCTCTGAGGCCTGGAAGAAAAAAGATATTGCGGGTGCCAAGGCATCCTTACAGCAGAGTTACTATCTTTCTTTTTTAACGGTCATGCCCGCGCTGGTGATTCTCTTTTGTTTATCCGAGGAAATTGTGAATCTGATTTTTGAGCGGGGGAGGTTTTCCAGGGAAAGCACTCTCATGACGGCCGAGGCCTTAAGAATGTATGCCCTGGGTCTGCCATTTTATGGAATTTATAAAATTTGGGTTCCTACTTTTTACGCTCTTGATCGTCAAAAAATTCCTGTTCTGGCCTCTGTATTCTCAATTGCTTTTAATATTGCTTTTTGTTTACTCCTGACTCCTTTCTTTGGATTTAAAATCCTGGCCTTGGGAACCACCCTTTCAGTCTTAGTGAATTCTGCCTTTCAAAGTTGGGTTTTAAAGAAAGACCTGAATCTTTCCTGGGGATTTTTCTTTTCCAAACGTATTTTTAAGGTGGTTGGAGCAACGCTCGGATCCGCCATCATAGCGGAAACCTTGCTTAAAGTAGATTTCTTATCTCAACCATTATTGGTTAAATGTTTATATTTAGGACTTCAAATACTCGCAATTGCTACTCTATACCTAACATTCTTACTGCTGATGGGAGAGCGGAGCGCCGTCAACGCACTTCTAGAGAAAATCTCAAAAAAGTTAAAGCGAAAGTAAAATAAATCAACGCTTTATCTTGTATCACAAGGCCTTTTTAGTTATCCTGTTATTGAAATACCTATTTAAGGAAGTTTTGATGAAAACTGATTTTGAAACGCTTAAAGCGCTGTCCACATACACGATTAACCATCTCAAACAAGCTGAGATGATCGAGTTTGCTGCTGACTGCCGTGCTGAATTGATTGAAGCACTTGCTACTGAGTATGGTGTAAGTTTTGCGACTGACGAGAACATTAAAGAGCAGGCGATTGAAGAAGTTGAAGAAAAATTCGGCGAAGATATCCCTGGCGACATTACTGAAACAGAAATGTTCAATCACGCTCGCAAAGAAATCATCAAGTCATTCAATGGCGAGAACATTGGTGGGCTTTATCTTATGGAATCTCTCCATAATATCGCTATCCGTGTAAAAAACTTTCTTCTTTCAAATGATCTGATCGAAGACGTTTTTGCCTCTGATGAAGAGTTGATTGATTTTACTATTGATAAAATTCGCGGATTTGCGCCTAAGCGTAATTAAGCTTTTCCTGCTTGGGATTCACGGATGAAACTTAAGCAGGCAAGGCTCTCTTCAAAATAGGGGCCTTCAAGTGCTCCGTTTAAAACTGAACTCTTACTTTCAAAGATAAAATAACCAGAGTCATCTAGTCCTCTCATTAAATAAATATCGTAATAAATCCGGTCCACTTCATTTTTAGAACCTTTTCCTTCAACCCTGATCATTTCCTGAAAATACTCCTGAATCTTGGGATCTCTAAATGCCACCCTTGAATCAGTTTCAAACACCACATCCATATCAAATTCAATTTTTTCCAAATTCAGTTTGTCTTCCAGAAGGTCAGGCATGCTTTTTCCCTGATGATCGGGAATGTAGGTATAAAGGGCGTACCATTCGTACTTAGTGTCAGTCCGCTCAAAACGCAGTTGTGTATTGTTCTGCTCAACTAAGGTCCACCAGCTGGGAATATCAAGGGAGAGGTTGCCAAATTGAACCTCATAAGACTCTTCCTTAAAGGTGGTCTTTTCTTGTCCGATAACTTTTAAGGTATAAAAAGCGGCTCCCAGAACCCCCAGGAGCATTAGCCAGTCAAATATATGGTTCGAAAAAATATCCATAACTGCCCGAGACTATAGCATAGGTAAAGCTAAAGTTTCTTCTGATTTCTTCCGATAGTGAAACGTCGTGGGCCCCTAGGTTGGACAATTTTGCCTAACATAGTCCCATTCTGATCAAGTGTTATCATGTTAATTAGAATTCTCCCCGGGTAGGGAGATCAATATTGGGTAGGACACTATGAATAAGTTTATCCCTCTTTTCTTGGGCTTAATGTTTCCTCTAACGGGAGCATTTGCTGACACCTTCACGGATGAGGCGGTTGAATTCTGTCGCTCCAAAGGTGGTTCTTACTCCATGGGAAGCATGGTGGAAGAAGGGGAGAATTACTGCAGACAAGTCGTCTGTAAAAAAACCAACTCTGACAAATATGAGCTAAAGGAAGGCGATAAAGGTCCTGAGGCCAACGTTGAGGCCACTAAACGGGTTTGTGTGAAAAAATCTGTTGTAGATGGGAACTTCGATACTGCCGGTTCTGGTAACTCATCTGGTTCAGGATCAACTTCTGGTTCTGGTTCAACTGGTGGAGCAGCTTCTGGTTCAGGTTCGGCCGGTGGCGCAGCTTCTGGTTCAGGTTCGGCCGGTGGCGCAACTTCTGGTTCGGGTTCGGCCGGTGGAGCGACTTCTGGCTCAGGTTCCGGTTCTGGTGATGCTTATTACTGCGAAGAACTTGAAGGCGAAGGTCGAATTTTGCCAGGAAGTCTTTGCTATAATGAATGTAAACCTAAGCGTGATTGGAAAACTCTTTGGACTCAAAAGAAATCAGGCTTCGAAAGAAAGTCCTGTGTTGAGTGTCTCTTGAAGTATCCAGGTGTTTATCGAGTTAAGCGTGAATTTTTACCGGTCGGTAAAGATGGTAAAGTCATCGGTGATGTCAGTGTAGATCTCGGAAGAGGTGTGACTGTTAAAACTGGTGTGATTGTCTGTAAAGATGGCAAAGGTAACATTGTTAATGTTAACGGGACCTCTTGTCCTACCGGAACGACTCTTGTAACTGGCGGTGCTGGTAGCGGCAGCGGTGGAACACTTGTCATCGGTGGTGGCGCTGTAGGCGGGGCCGTTGGTGGTAGCGGAGCTGGTGTCGGTGGAAGCATTGGCATTGGCGGATCAGTTGGCGGAGGAGTTCAACTTCCTGCTTACTGTCACTCTACAAAACAAAAAGATATCGATAAGTGTAGTGCATGGATGCAAGCTAACAAGCGCTTCCTTTGCTCTTCAAGTGGAAATCCATCACTTTGTATGGGTAGCGAATACAATGAAATCTCGGCCCGTTATGACACTCAAAATTGTGTGAATTGCGGAGTTGGATCTCGTCAGCAAAGTACTCTTTCTGGAATTGCAGAAATAGTAGGTGCCATTGCTCCGCCACTGGCGCAGTTTGGTTCGGCCTATGTAGGTGCTAAGGCCTATCAAAGATCAAATGAGGCATGGGCCGGAGCTGCAGAAGCAGGCTTTGAGCAGTGTCGATTGAATCAAGCGAATTATTTGCAGTATCTATCTTCGAATGAATTACCAGGCCTAACTCCAGCTCAACAATCTCAAATGAACTGTAATGGGTTCCAATTGGGTGGTTATGCTGGTCTTCAAAATCCAGGCCTTGGTGGATACTACGGCGCTGGTTATACTCCCGGCTTTATTGGTGGGATGATGGGACCTTACGGTGGCTATAATCCATATGGTGGAGGCGGTTACGGTGGTGGTTATCCAGGCGGCGGTATGGTCGGTGGTATTTCAATCGGTGGAGGAATCGGCGGATACCCTGGTTATGCTGGTGGTGTCGGTGGAGGAATCGGCGGATACCCTGGTTATGCTGGTGGTGTCGGTGGCGGAATCGGCGGATACCCTGGTTATGCCGGTGGTGTCGGTGGCGGAATCGGCGGTTATCCTGGCGGCGGCATGGTCGGTGGTATTTCAATCGGTGGTGGAATCGGCGGCGGATACCCTGGTTATGCAGGTGGCGTCGGTGGTGGTGTCGGTGGATATCCTGGCGGATACATGGGTGGTGGTCAAGTTGGTGGTGGATATGGTGGCGGATACACTGGTGGATACCCAGGAGGCTATGCTGGCGGATATGCTGGTGGTGGTTTCGGTGGTGATCTGGCAGGAAGTCAGCAAGCAGCTAACTATGACCGTATGATGCAACAGCAAGGTGCCTCTTACCAGATGGGTATGGGTGGACTTGGTGGTTACAATGGTGGCTACAACACTCAAGCTGGAATGTACCCATCTAATCTAGGTATCGGCCTCAGTGGACAAGTAGGAATTGGAATTGGCGGAAGTTTCGGAATGTACTAATTATTTTGTACGAGACTTACGTGTAGAAATAAAAAAGGGAGCTTTAAGCTCCCTTTTTTTTATGGTTTGTTATGAACCAGTGTTTTTATTTCATGTCGGAAGATGACTTCAATTTTATCATCCACCACTTTTTCTACGATACCCGGACCAAACTTAAGATGATCGATGATATCACCCTGATGGAATTTTCCATCAATAGCGTATGGAGTAGATTTCTTCTTGGTACTCGACATTTTCTCCATCCACAGATCGGAAACAGAAATGGCCTTAGAAGGAGCGGATGCTGTTTTACGAGTTCGTGTTTTATTTTGCTTAGAAGATACTGAAGGATCTTTATATGCCTGCATTGTATTGCAGGTATTGCATTTTACCTTAGCAATATGCTTGGAATCTTTCATAGCAACGATGGTATGACCAAGGTTTAGTTTACATTTCGTGCAGTATGAAAGCACATCCTTGCCTACCGTTAACTGGGACATATTTTTCCTTTTGATTTAGAATCAGATCAGAGAGTAACGACAACCCATCTATTGTAGCCCATTGCACATCGTTACGTAAAGTGAACTCCTCTATGAAGAAGACTGAAGAATTACTCGAGAAAGCTAACTCCCTGCCACAGCAACCTGGTTGCTATCTAATGAAAGATAAAAATGGTCGGGTGATTTATGTGGGTAAGGCCAAAAAACTTAAAGCGCGAGTAACCTCTTATTTTAATAAGTCAGTGAAAGGATACAAGACTGATTACATGGTCAGTCATGTTGATCATTTTGATTTTATCATTACGCGCTCTGACGCTGAGTCTTACGTTTTAGAAAATAATCTGATTAAAGAACATTCACCTAAATATAATATCCGGCTGCGGGATGACAAATCTTACCCTTATCTTCAGGTTAATTGGAATGAGCCTTTTCCTCGACTGGAATACGTCAGACGACCTAAGAGAAGCAAGGGGAAGGAGTTATTTGGTCCTTATCCTCCGGGGTCTAATATCTCCATGATCATGCGGGTGTTAACTAAATCATTTGGTTTAAGAGACTGTAGCTTGAGTGAATTCAAATCCAGGAAAACTCCCTGCCTATTATATCAGATGAGACAATGTAGTGCTCCATGTGTAGGGCTGCGTTCAGCGGCCGAATATGAGAATGATTTGCAAAGTGCTGTGAGCTTTTTTCAAGGGCCCATTAAGGCCAGAAGAACCATTCAAAAACTTCAGGAGAAGATGCTTCAGTATGCAGAGGGAGAAGAATTTGAAATGGCCGGTATCATCCGTGATCATATTCAACTTCTGGATGATTTTCTTCAAAAAAGTTATGACCAAAAAGTTGAAAGCATTCAGAGCGATAAGAATATTGATGTCTGGTCTTACTGGAATGGTGATGAGGAAGTGGATATCTCCTTGTACATGATTCGTTCCGGTTTACTTTTAGGACAGAAGAATTTCCATTTTGTGAAAGGGGAGTTGATCGAAGAATTGAGCGATGAAATTTTGCAGAAGATTGTTCAGTATTACTCTGATCCTGAAGAGATGAATCCGGATATATTGGTATTGGATTTTGAGGAAGAAGAAATTCAAGATGTCAGCATCGCTTTGAATACCTTCGGAGAGATGAAGGTTTTGGGACTTTCCAAAAAGTATTATCCCTTAATTGAAATGTGCCGGAAGCACGCTGAAGAGTCCCAGCGAATACGTATTGCTAATGCGGATAGTGTCTATATGGGGCTGCATAAACTTAAAGATCTTTTGAACATGAAAGAACGTCCGCGTGTGCTTGAATGTTATGATGTGGCGATCTGGCAGGGTCTATCACCAACGGCTTCACAAGTGGTGTTTGAAGAGGGGAAACCGAATAAAAAGAAATACCGGTATTATCATCTGGAAACNNCTGGATAATGGCGATCTGCCTGATGTCTTAGTCATCGACGGTGGAGTGGCCCAGGTTAATACGGTTACTGCCGTCTTAAAAGAACTCAATGTCGAAATTTGTGTCGTGGGAATTGCAAAAAGCCGAGATTTGACGGATTTTAAATCTGTTGAGGTTGACCGGTCTGAAGAGCGTCTGATTATACCTGGCAGAACTAATCCCTACATTTTAACTAAATGCCCGCCATTATTTAAAATCATTGTATCCATGCGTGATGAGGCCCATCGTTTCTCCAGAAAACTTCACCATAAAGCTGAATCAAAGAGAGTCTTGGCAACCTGGCTGGATGATGTGAAGGGATTGGGTGAAGAATCAAAAAAGAAAATACTGACGAGTTTATCAATGTCTAGAGCTGAACTTAAGGCCTATACCGTGAATGATTTAATGAATTATTTTGGAATAAAAAATCCTCAGGCAAAAGCGCTTTGGACGCATTTACATGAGGATTCAGATGTTTCTGAAAATTAGTTCAGGATATGAATTACTCTGCGGTTTCCGCAACCGCAATCCATACAGCGGGCTGTTTCCTGTACCAGAAGATTTTTGTAATCCGGCATATGGGATAAAAGAAGCTTAGAACCGCAGACTTTACATTCATCTATGGTTTTCTTTACTTGTTCCGCCCCACCAAAATATTCTTCAAAACTCTCAAATTTAAAATCTACATCAGACATATGTTTCTCCTCACTTACCTACTACTTTTCGGCTTAAAGGATTTGTGAGTTTAAAAGATTTTTATCACTAGGAAAGAAGGGCCTCTTCATGTTAGAAAAAGGGTATGGATGCCATTTTTAAGCAAAAATTATTGAGTCTAAGGAACCCTGGAACGCCAAAAACTTTTGGTGAGGCCTTGATGGGAGAAACTCCCTGGATCAAAAAAGATGCCGTTAAATCAACCTTGATGAAGACCCCTTCCAAAGAAACTTACTCTGAGAAAGTTCAGGTTATCGAGTCACTGGAACGCTTTGCTCAGGAGAAAACAACTGAACTGCAGACCAATATTATTAAGCTTGATGGTGGAGAACTTCATGTCCGATCAGAACCGGGGTGGGATGATCTTGAGCACTTTGAAACAGCTGAAAATCTGAAAACTCATTTAAAGCTGGATCCAAGACTCCTGGAGATTATTTTAAATGGAAAGCGCCCTAAGGTTGTTAAAGTTTTGTTTGTGTCGGAAACTTTTCGCTCATGGGAAGAGGTATCTCCTGAACTTAAATCGGGTTTGATCGACGAGCTACTGGCAGGCTTTCCTCTTAAGACTGCTGAATTATTTGAGCGGATGATTCGTGCCATGAAACTAGGGCCTTCCGAGATTCTGATTTATCCCGTTGAAGGGGAAAATGAAATGGATTTCGCAAAAGATGTCATGGAAATAGCAGCATTCTATCAACCAGAAGTCATCATTACCTTAGGCGCGAAAGCGACTCATAGAATACTTAAGAATAATGATCGGTTATCTCTCGTGCATGGCCAGTTTTTCAATCGTCGAATGGGAGAGAGAGGTAATTTTCAAGTCGTACCTCTTTTTCATCCCAGTATCATTGAAACCAATCAGAATATGAAAAAAACCGCCTGGGCCGATATGCAGAAAATAATGAAGCATCTGAAAAAACTCCCATAAATTCCGCTAAATTGTGGTTAAATGATGGAGGATAATTTTTTAATTTCCAAGGATAAGGGAATTAATGCTAAAGACAGGATGTTTGGTTCTTTCAATTTTCATGGCAGCGCCAGTTATGGCAGCTGTACCTTCGGTCAAAGTTCTGATCGCTAAATCACTAAAAAAAATTATAGTTGAGGGAATTGATCTCCAGAAAACGATTCATACACAAAACAAGTCCGAGCAGTATCGCGGAAGAAAGAGTATCTCTTTTGACTGCAGGCCCAGTAGCAATGCCCGGAAAAACTTCCCCAAAAGCCCTTTATTGGTAGCCTCCTTAAGTTCCCCTACCGGACTAATCTCTTGGGGCAAAAATAAATATAACGGTGAATTGCAGCTTCTAACCAATCCTGGAATGGAGAGTTGTGATCTGGTGAATTTAATTCCCATGGAAGCTTATCTTACGACCTTGCTTTCTAAAGAGATGAATGGAACCTGGCCAGTGGAAGCTTTAAAGGCCCAAGCTGTTGCTGCCCGAACTTATGCTTATGACAGAATTAGAAAAGGTCAGGGTATTGAAGCTGAGGATAAACTTTATCATCTGGAATCTTCAGAAAAAGATCAAGTTTCAGGGACATTCATGGATGTTACTGCCAACACGATGAAAGCTGCACGAGAAACTCATGGAGAGATTTTAGTTGGACCTTCCGGGAAAATTGCTCCTGTTTTTTTTCATTCTAAATGCGGTGGTAAAACTCTAAGGCCAGATCAGGTTTGGGGTGGAGTTGAAGAAGGTTACCGTTCGGTAAATTGCACATTTTGCAATAAAACCGGAATGAAAGACTGGAAACATCATATGAAAGGCGAGAAGCTAACAACTATGGTGGATAAAGTTTTGAAACGTTATTACGCTGATCAGACAGTTGGAAGTGATATAAGGTTAATGCCGGACTCAACTGAAAATTCCGAGCTAAGACTTTATGTAGGTGATCGACTGCATATCATTAAAAAATCTTATCTTAGGAATCTGGCCGGCCGTGAATTATTGCCTTCCAATAATTTTGTTATGACAATGAATAATGAAGAGGTCCATGTGAAAGGACAAGGTTACGGACATGGAGTAGGTCTTTGTCAATTGGGAGCTCTGGAGCTTGCCAAACGTGGTTATAACTATCGTCAGATTCTGTCCCATTATTTCCCACGTCACAAAATGAAAAAAGCTTATTAATCATGCGCTCAATTATCTTACTTTTTATTTTTCTCAGTCTTCCTTGTTTTGCCAAAGTTGTATTAATTGATCCTGGACATGGTGGAGAAGAAGTTGGGGCGATTGGACATCTGGATGGCAATAAAAGAAAGAAAGTTTATGAGAAGGAATTGTCCCTCCGCTTGTCTAAAAAGATTAAAGACGAACTAAGTAAAAGCACCTCAGCGTACTTAACCCGAAGTGTTGACCGGACTGTCAGCTTGCAGGAACGTGCTGATCTGGCCGATCTGGTAAAAGCTGATTTATTCTTATCCATCCATTTCAATTCTTCTCCCAATTCCAGAAGCCATGGCTTTGAACTTTATTACCTCGACAATAACTCCAATGTTGCCGCCACTAAAGTTGAGCGTGCGGAAAACTTAAATCTTCAAGGTGAAGAGTTAATTGTAAATCAGATTCTGGTTGATCTGGTGGTTCAGCAAACGGTGACTCATTCTAAGCAGCTCGCCGGAGCGGTTCATGAACATGTAAGACCAATTATAAAACGTCATAAAATCGATGATAGAGGGATTAAGCCTGGTCTTTTCTATGTGCTGGCGCTCTCTAAGCGTCCGGGACTTTTAGTGGAAGTGGGCTTTGTTTCAAATCACAAAGAATTAAAAAAAGTTCGGGAAGAGAAATTCTTAAATGAGATGGCCAAAGCTATCTCCTCCGGTGTTCTGGCCTTCATTAAGGCCCAAAAATAAAAAACCCACATACAAGATGTGGGTTCTCTAAAACACTTAATTAAATTTTAAAATTAGAGGCAGAGTGGAGCAGGAAAACGGGTTCCTTGTGAAGATCCGCCATCCATCCATCTAAACTCAGCAGTGGCCCCTCCCGGGAACATAACTGTCGCTGCAGTAATAGGCTTGAAGCTACAACGTGAGTATGATCCGATTTTAACACCCAGAAGTTGTCCCTGACCATTTGGTGCAAATGAACGTTGACACATATAACCTACAAAAAGTGGAGGTTGTCCTGTGGCCTGACCCGCCAAAACTGCAACGTCACCATAAGAAGTCACACCAACATAAATATCACCTGCCGGAATCACGGTAGGGAATTGAGTTAATGGAATCTGAATTTGAATTCGCTGATTATTGAATTGTCCTGTACTGCTTCGACAGGGATTCTGGTTCATGACATCGGCCACTTTTAAATTTCCATAAGAATAGGGTGAATTTATATTGGTATAATTCACGCCATATGGACTGGTATAAGGATTATTATAATTCCAGGAATCTTTCTTCCCAGACTCATTTTCCTTACCACAGGCAATCAGCATGGTTAAGAGAGTGAGGTGTAATAGTCCTAGGCCTATAGATTTCATGATAAGACTCCTTCGTCTTAGACGATTCTCGTCTCCTATCGGTTACTACCCCCTTGTGACTTTAGCTTTTTTTAGAAACGGTACTAAATAGTCAGGTATAGCTCAGGTTTAAAGCCTAAAACTGCCTAGTTTTAAGAGTTTAGAAATCCTTTATGATAAGAGGGGTGCGACCAAAAATTGTGACTTATCCTATTTCTCAACTCAAAAGGGTCTTCAAAACTGAAGACAGCCGGTTCATTGCCATCGTGGGTTTAAAGATTTCCAGTATCTCTTTTGGAGTGACGCTGATTGTTTACTCCTTTTTATTTGAAGTCATTCGTCTAAATCATGCTTTTTTTCAGGCCCATGGTTTTATTGAACTAAGCGACGAAAGCTTCTTTTATGATTTTGTAATTCAAGAAGCTCTGGAAAATGCCACTCTCTTGTTTAGTTTTCACATCTTTTTGTTTTTTATCGGTGCCTATGCCGGGTGGTTGATACTCAGACCATTTAGAATCATCTCTGAATACTGTGAAGCGGTCATTGAAAACCCGAATGCAGTTTACCGGGTAGAGGAATTCAGTACCTATAATCTCTTAACCCGTTTCTCAGAATTCTTCTTTGAGTTTTTAAGAGAATCCCGTAAGAAAAATGAAATAATTTCAAATAGTATTCCACCTCAATATTCAAGGATTCATAAGCCTGTATTTGACAAGATATTCATGCTGCATTTTGGAATCCTGCTGGTCATAGTCTCTCTGACCAGCGGGCTATTTATTATTGAGAATGCTTCCTCGATTTATATGTCGATGATTGAACTGGCCACCACTTCTTTACCAGAATCCAAGGCAGTGGGACAATTTTTTGGACAGCAGATGTTTATTCTGGATGATATTGTGTGGCTAACTATTATCCTCCTGGCCTTTAGCTACATTCTTTTAGGACTTCATCTTTATGCTAAAGTTTCGGGAGCAGCATTTGGTATTTTTTCTACGATGCGTGCTTTCATGAAAGGAAACCATTCTAGTCGGGTACATCTGGTGGGTTTTGCCTATGTTCGGGATTACACCAGGAAATTGAACAAATACTTAGACTATATTGAAAAGAATTTAAGTAAGAACAAGGCCAAGAATTCCAATTTATGATAATTTATTACTGAAAACTAACCTAATGGTAGAAAAGGAATGACATGAAAAGAATGATTTTTCTTGCAGCTGCATTGATTCTTGCAACTGCTTGTACGTCAAAAGACGATCTTAAAAAGATGCTTAAAGAGAATCCGGATATTATTACTGAAGCCATTGAAGCGAATCCAAATAAATTCATCGATGCTTTAAATAATGCTGTCAAGGCCGCTCAGGAAGGCGAAGGCAAAAGACGTGAAGATGAAGAGAAGAAAGCTCTCGAAGAAAGTTTCAATAACCCACTTCAGGCCGAAATTCGCCCTGATGAAAGTTTCCGCGGTAACAAAGATGCTCCGATCACATTAGTTGAATATTCTGATTTTGAATGTCCATTCTGTGCTCGTGGTTACAATACTGTTACAGAACTTATGAAAAAGTATGACGGAAAAATCCGTTTTGTTTATAAGCATCTTCCTCTTAGTTTCCATCCACAGGCGATGCCTGCTTCTCAGTACTATGAAGCCATTCGTTTGCAAGATCCTAAGAAGGCCTGGGAATTCCATGACCGTATTTATAACGATCAACGTAAACTTCAAAATGGCGAAGCTTTCTTGAAGTCTATTGCGAAAGATTTAAAAGTTGATATGAAGAAACTTGAAAATGATATCAAGTCAGAAGCTGTTCAAAAGCGTATTGATGCAGACATGGCAGAAGCCGCTAAATTTGGTTTTCAAGGAACTCCTGGTTTCCTTTTAAATGGTATTCCAGTTAAAGGTGCTTATCCTGCAAGCCACTTTGATGGGATTATTGAAGAGCTAAAAAAACGCGGAAAAATTAGTCTTTAAGAAATATCTCATATTGAATTTTCATTAGGCCCAGCTTTGCTGGGCCTTTTTTTTTGCACAATGCTGCTTAAGCTTTCATGATGTCGGTTTGAACCTTATAATGGAAAAATGCAATTATTGAAATATCTCTACCTTAGCAGTGTCTTATTAGCAGGATCTGGTTTTGCCGTTTCACTATCCTGGGATGAAGTCTTAACATTTACAATTCAAGGCAATCCAGAACTGGAAGCCTCACAGCGTGAATGGTTGGCGGCAAAACAGACTGAAAGCTCAGCATGGGGACTTTACCTTCCAAACTTATCCGCTTCAACTTCGGCCACCAGAACTGGATCCACCAATAATGGATCGGGTGGTGTTGTCACCAATGGTGTCGTTGTGAATACTGGTAATAATATTAATACCAATTATCTGGCAGCACTGAATTTCAACCAGAACATATTTAACGGCCTTGAGGATCAGGCAAGAATCAATCAGGCCTCATGGTTAACTAAAAATAAGTTCTGGAGTTACATCATCGCTAAGGCATCGGTGAGTTCTTCTTTAAAGGAAGCTTTCGCTAATCTGATCTACGCTCAGGAGCTGGTGGATCTTTCCCGGAATATTCTTGATCGTCGTGAAAGTAACCTCAAACTGGTCTCAGTCAGATACGATAATGGCAGGGAAAATAAAGGATCTGTTCTTTTAGCGGATGCTTATTTGGCCCAAGCAGAATTAGACTTAACCCGTGCCCGGGATGGAATCAAGGTGGCCCAGGTCACTCTCAAGACACTCATGAACAAAGAGCATTTGGATGAGATTACAGTCAGCGGTGAAGTTCCTTTGATACCTTTAAAAATCAAGCGTGATGATTTTGAAGATCTCGCCACTCAAACGCCAGCTTATAATCAGGCCCACGCCACCCAGATGGTGGCCGAGCAAGAAATTAAAATTTCCCGTTCGGCTTTTTTACCAGATTTGAATTTTACCAGTCAGGTAAACCGCCAGGGAGATACCTATTTCCCGGAAAGAGAAAGATGGTCCATGGCGCTGACTTTGACGATTCCTATCTTTGATGGATTTAAAGATCTCGGAACATACAGATCCTCTGTCGAAAGCAGTTATGCCTCAGAATCTCGTAAACGCTCAACACATTTGAGTCTAATCCCACGGTTAAGGGATGCACTTAATCTCGCCAAGCAAAGTGATATTAAATATTCAATCGATTTAAAATTTGAAGCTGCAGCTTCAATTCGTGCGGAGATTGCGCGAAAAAAATATAATAACGGTCTCATAAGTTTTGAAGATTGGGACATTATTGAAAGTGAACTAATCACGCGACAAATGAATCTTCTTCAAAGTAAGAAAGATCGGGTTATAAGGTATGCCAGTTGGGAAAATATTTTAGGAAAAGGATCCATCCCTTGAACATCAAAAATAAAAACCTTCTATGGATTGGTTTCATCTTAATACTAGTTGCGGGTGTTGCTGTTTATTATTTTCGAAGTGCCGAGGAAGAAGTCGTGATGAAAGAAATCACGGTAAAAAAAGGTGAATTGATATTAAAAATTCAAGCCTCTGCCACTGTAAGCCCTCAAAACCGTCTTGAAATCAAACCGCCTATTGCTGGAAGAATTGAATCAGTCCTGATTAAGGAAGGCGAGGAAGTTAAAAAAGGAAAGATTCTCGCCTGGATCAGTTCCACTGAAAGAGCTGCTTTATTGGATTCGGTCAGAACCCAAGGAGCTGCTGAAATAAAAAAATGGGAAGATCTTTACAAGGCGACGCCTGTCATAGCACCTATTGATGGAACTATTATTTTAAGAAACGTTGAAGCGGGCCAGAGTTTTACCAATGTGGATTCGATATTTACCATGGCCGACCGACTGACGGTTAAGACCCAGGTTGATGAAACTGATATTGCTCAAATCAAAGTAGGTCAATCTGCCCAAGTGACCCTCGACGCTTACCCGAATAAACCCTTCTCTGGGAAAGTTGTTCACGTCGCTTACGACGCGACGGTTTTGAATAATGTAACGACTTATGCCGTGGATGTTTTACCGGATGAGATCCCTGATTTTATGAGAAGTGGGATGACGGCAAATGTGGATATAGAAATTTCAAGAAAAGAGAACGTTTTAACTTTACCCATGACTGCACTTATCACTGATCAGGAGGGCAGTCGTGTCCGTTTAAAAAACGCTGATAAATACTCTCTTCAAGAAATTGAAACAGGCAGTGATGATGGAAAAAAAATCGAAATCATTTCAGGTCTTCAAGAAAATGATATCGTCTTGATCGAAGACAAGACAAAAACTTTTGGTGCAAATAAATCAACAAATCCTTTTATGCCTTCGCGTAGGAGTAAAAAGAAATGAAGCCATTGATCAGGCTTGATCATATTGATAAAGTCTATCAGATGGGAGATAACACTCTCAAAGTGTTGGATGATGTCTCCCTGGTCATTGAAGAAGGAGACTTTGTCGCCATTATGGGTCCTTCTGGCTCCGGAAAATCGACACTCTTAAATCTTATTGGTTGTCTGGATATTGCCACCAGTGGTCAGTATGCATTCGGTGATCAGGATATATCAACTTTAAATGAAGATCAGTTAGCTTACTTTCGCAGACATGAATTAGGTTTTATATTTCAGCAGTTTAATCTTTTAAGCTTTTTTACTGCTTCAGAAAACGTTGCCTTACCCTTGCTTTATTCTGAAGGAAAAATCGATAAAGAAAAATCCCTTCCATATCTAGAAGGCGTGGGTCTGTTAGATCGGTCTCATCACTTGCCCCGGGAGATGTCAGGTGGTCAACAGCAACGAGTGGCGATAGCCCGTGCTCTGGTTAATAATCCTAGATTGATTTTGGCAGATGAGCCAACTGGGAATCTTGATTCTCAAAGTGAAGAGCAGGTTATCTCCATCCTGAAAAAATTAAATGATCAGGGGATGACTATAGTCATGGTCACCCATGAAGATGAAATTGGTGAAAAATGTAAACGAATCGTACGCATGCGAGACGGAAGAATCCTTTCTGATAAAAGAAACAGACCTATTCATCAGAAGGATTTTCAACCAGGATTAGCTTTAGAAAAAAAACACGCAGGCCTTACCTTAAACGAACACTTTAGACAGGGACTCAAGCAGTTACTCTCAAATAAAATCCGAACCTTCCTTTCTGTATTGGGAGTTTTAATCGGTGTGGCATCAGTGGTGACTATGCTGGCCATTGGTAAAGGGGCACAAAAAGCAATTGAATCTCAATTATCCTCCCTTGGTGCCAACATTTTGGTACTGAGAACTGGGGCGATGAGATCAAGTGGATCCGCCCTGGAAGCCGGGGCCACCGCGCTTCTTTATCCGGAAGACGCTGCTGCCATTAAAGCGCGTTTTCCACAAATTGTGGCTTCAGCACCCAATGTTGATGGAAGGGGACAGGCCTCTTTTAAAAACAAAAACTGGAATACCCAGATTATGGGTGTGATTCCTGAGTATAAGGACTTAAGGTCCTATCAACCTCAGGAGGGACGTTTTTTTACTGAAGAGGAGAACCGGAAGCGGGCTCGCGTTGCAGTTATTGGTGCCACTCTTCACAGAGAATTATTTGGCGGAAAACCTGCGATTGGTGAAACTATTAAAATTAATAAAAATAATTTTTTGGTGATCGGGATCCTGCCCGAGAAAGGTGCCACTGGCTGGCGAGACCAGGATGATATTATTATGGTACCTCTCCAGACTGGAATGAAAAGGCTTTTGGGAAAAACGACAGTTGATTCAATTGATCTACAGGTAGATGAGAATACTGATATGTCTGGAGTAGAGGATGAAGTTTTAGATTTTATAAATACCAGACATAAAATTCCAGAATCTCAAAAAGAAGAAGCTTTTAGAATACATAACATGGCCGATATTCAAAAAGCGATCTCTTCGAGCAGTCAGACAATGACAATGCTCCTGACTGTTATAGCTGCTGTATCACTTCTGGTTGGTGGAATCGGAATAATGAATATCATGTTGGTATCCGTCACTGAAAGAACTAAGGAAATCGGCCTTCGAAAAGCAATCGGGGCCACCCGCAAAGATATTCTTTATCAGTTTTTGGTTGAATCAGTTGTTGTGGGAATTGTTGGCGGTATTGCCGGCATCCTGACCGGTGGATTCCTCGCCATATTATTGAATACCCTGACTGGTTGGGCGACGGCAATCTCACCCATGAGTATTGTAATTTCTTTTGTATTCTCACTTATCATCGGTTTAATTTTTGGCGTTTACCCCGCCAGATCAGCTTCGAAGCTTCATCCTATTGAGGCCCTGAGGTCAGACTAGATTGATCCGAGTAATTTTGTTGGCCATTTTGGAGGCAGAATTTGCCGAAAGTCACCGCAATGACGGTGGATTCGTCGAAAACGGCAAATTGTACCCGATCCCGGGGGCAATCCTTGATTCAAATGCCATTGGAAGTTATAATTTTGACTAAGCCCAAGGATTGGGCATTTTTCTTAAAGGTAACAATGGCTGAAGAAAATAATCCAGGACAGGTTCCACCCTCCTCTAAAAACCCCTTACTCACAATCCTTATGATTGTGAACATCGTTGCAATGGGCACAGTCGCTTATTTCCAATGGCGTTTCATGGATATGGAATCCAAGCGTCCGGAACTCACAACACTCCTGAAAGAAAGCAACTCTTCCTCAGGTGCATCGGAAGATGCAGCTGGCGAACAGAAAAAAGTAGAGACGGTAAAGCAGGATAATCTACTTACGCTTGATAACTTTACAGTGAATCTGGCCCAAGGAGATGGTCCACGCCGCTATGTTCGTCTCGATGCTGTTTTAAAAATGAGTGACGATGCTCAGAATGCAGAATTTGTTGCGAGAAAACCCCAGATTCGCGACACCATCATCAGTATTCTAAATACCAAAAGACCTGAAGACCTTCTTAAAAAAGAAGGTAAGAGTTTTTTAAAAGAAGAGATTAAAGCTTCTATCAATTCATTTTTGATTGATGGAAAAGTGGAAGATATTTACTACATCAGCTTCCAAATCAACTAACTAGCAGGACGCTTCTTAGTTTAAGTCCCAGGAGGGGAAATCATGGCCCAAGTACTGAGCCAAGACGAAGTAGACGCATTATTAAATGCCGTCAACGATGATGGAGATTCAGGTTCTTCCGGTGATTCTGGTGGAATGGATGGATTTGGTGAAGTCGAAGAGAACGATGCCAATATCCAGCCTTATGACCTGACTAACCAGGACCGTGTTATCCGCGGCCGAATGCCGATTCTTGAAATCATTTACGAGCGGTTTATTCGTCAGTTTCGTGTGTCTCTCTCAAACTCCCTACGAAAAATCTCTACGATCTCAATGATTTCTACCGATCTTTTAAAGTTTGGTGAATTTGTAAATACTCTTCCGATCCCTTCTTGCATGTGTATCATGCGTTTTAACGAATTACGTGGCCCTGCTCTGATCGTATTTGAATCAAAACTTGCCTATGCGATCATTGATTCATACTTCGGTGGAACAGATCGTCCATTCACTAAGATTGAAGGAAAAGAATTTACCTCGATTGAACTTTCTTTCATGAGACGTGTAATGGATATGGCCATTAATGATCTGGAAGAAGCTTGGGCGCCAGTTCACAGAATTGATGCTCAATATGTCCGTACTGAAATTAACCCACAGTTCGTGGGTGTGGTTCCTCCTTCCGACGTAATTATTACGACTACCTTTGAAGTAGAGTTTGAATCTGCTTCAGGTACCATCATGGTGGTTATCCCTTACTCAACCATCGAACCGATTAAACAAAAACTTTCATCAAGTTATCAGACTGATAATGATGTTGTGGATACTCTCTGGACTCGTTCAATGCAGGAGCATGTTCAACATGCCCATGCAACAGCAGTCGTAAAACTGGGTGAAACAGAAATGACAATTGGAGATCTTATCGGCCTTCAGGTCGGAGATATCATTCCTTTGTCCCAGGAAGTTTCCGGCGAACTGGATCTAGAGATTGAAGATGCAAAAAAACTAAAATGTTTGATCGGCGTATACAAGGGCAACCGCGCTGTTCAAGTCACCCGTAGAATCACATAAAGGACAAGAACATGACGTCATCAGAAATGTCAGAGAACAACAAAGATGCTATTCGCGAACTCGCGGACCAGATTAAAGCGGGTGATGATGCTCTTAATAAGCTTAAGGTTCAGAACCTTGACTTTATCCTGGATATTCCACTCAAGGTAAGTGTGGAACTTGGAAGGGCCAAAGTGATTATTAAAGATCTATTACAATTAGGTCAGGGATCTGTTCTGGAACTTGATAAGCTGGCCGGTGAACCTTTAGAGGTTCTGGTAAATGGCAAGCTGGTTGCAAGAGGGGAAGTTGTGGTGGTGAACGAGAAATTCGGAATCCGACTCACAGATATTATTAGTCCTCTTGAACGTATTGAATCGCTTAAGTAACTGTTGGATTTTCGGTAGTAAACCAGGAAGGATTACTCTATGAATAGGAAGCTCATTACTCTCACTCTTTTGACTCTGGCATCATTAAGTGCCCAGGCCGGTGTCAAAGTGACGTCTCTCGATCTGAAAACCAACGGTTCAAATGGATATTTTAATATAGCCCTGGAAGGCCGCTCAGGCGAACTTCCTGATTATAAAGTCACTGGTAAGACAATTGAAGTTACACTCAGTGACGCTGAAGCCTTTAATGGTATTTATAGGAATGTAAGTGGTGCTCAACTTTCTGCGAATGTTTTAAATGGTAAGGCCGTTATCAAAATCGTTCTGCCCTATGAAGTTAAAGCTGAAGGTGTGAATCTTGGCTGGAAGAATAAAAACATTGAAGTCATTTTCCCTAGAGGAACTGTTGCCCGGGTAGAAAGTGTCAAACCGGTTATTCCGACGAAACCAACAACTCCTAAGAAAACTGACAATAAAGTTTTGGCCAAGATAGAAAAGAGTACAGTAGCAAAAGAAACTCTAAACGAGGATTATCTTAATAATCTGGTAAAAGAGGAAACAGCCAAAACTGCCCGCCGTGATACTGATATTCCAAAGCCTAATGAAATTAAAAAAGACGAAGTTAAAGTGAATCAGGCGGCGATTGCCCGAACTGAAATTCCGACTAATGATAATTTCTCATTTGCCGGATACGCTGTTAAGTTTGGGGTTTTCTTAGCAATGGTCTTGGGTCTATTTTATGGAGTGGTTCAGCTTCTGAAAAAAGGTGTCTTTAACCGTGGGAAACTGGGCTTTTTAAATAACACACAATTGATTCAGGTTTTAAGTACGACTTATGTGGCACCAAAGCGTTCACTTATGGTTGTTAAGGCCCATAATCAGATCTTTCTGGTGGCCAACTCTGAAAGCGGACTGACGTTTCTGTCAGAAATGACGGATACAACCGGTCTGATCAAAGAGGGTGAAAAGTTTGTAACAGGAACTAACTTTGATTTAAATTTGGGAACAGCTGAGAATTCATCAACTGCTCCAGAGTTTAAAATAAAAGAAAATATTAATGAATCAACTCCTGTACCGGAAGAGAAGGGAATTGCTGCCCTATCTGCCAAGGATATCGTTAAGTTTTCTGATGAGTTAAAGAAGAAGGCCAAGAAGCTTAAGCCGATTGAGTTTAACTAATGAAAAGATTCTCTCAGTTTTCTCTCGCTCTTCTTGCGCTGATTGCGTCCCAGTCCGCTTTTTCACAACAGGCCAACCTTCCGGGGGTGGCCGTAAACTTTGGCCAAGGAACAAATCTTGTCGACACACTTGAAGTCCTTCTCCTCTTTACGATCCTTACCCTCGCTCCAGCAATTATTATTCTTTGTACTTCTTTTACTCGTATCGTAGTTGTTCTCTCATTTATGAGACAGGCACTTGGGACCCAGAACATGCCACCCAATCAGCTTTTGATTGGCTTTGCCTTGTTCCTTTCGGTTTTTGTCATGATGCCGACTGGAAAATCAATTTATGAGAACACGATTAAGCCATATCAAGCTAAACAAATTGATGCCACTCAGGCGATCACAGGTTTAGAAACTGATTTACGCGCTTTCATGGAAAAGCATGTGAGGAAGGCCGATATCGGTCTTTTTTATGATGTAACCAATGCTGCGGCCCCAGCGGATATTAAAGCTGTGCCCACTCATTATTTGATTCCGGCCTTTATTATTTCAGAACTTAAAACGGCCTTCCAAATCGGGTTTCTGCTTTATATTCCGTTTATTGTACTGGATATGGTGGTGGCATCAGTATTGATGGCAATGGGGATGATGATGCTTCCTCCAATGCTGGTTTCCATGCCTTTTAAACTGTTACTTTTTGTATTGGTCGATGGCTGGCAGCTGGTGACAGGTGCAATCCTCAGATCATTTAATACTTAGGGAGTCTTCAAGTGGAAAATGAATTTGCCGTTGAAGTGGTTAACCAGGCGATTAAGGTCACTCTTTTGCTAGCGGCACCTATGCTCATTGGTGCACTGGTAGTGGGTATTCTTGTTTCGATATTTCAGGCAGTGACTCAGATTAATGAACAAACTTTATCATTTATACCAAAGATCCTTGTGATCATCGTGGCGCTGGTTATCTTCAGTCCCTGGATGATGGAAACCATGGTGACTTACACCCAGGACCTTTTCACAAGTATTCCGGAATTGATTAGGCGTTAATGAATTTTACCATTGCCGATCACAC